>JANOBD010000043.1:0-103087 GCA_031411495.1 Phycisphaerae bacterium
GTGGTTGAACGCACCTTTGCCAACGCGACTAACTACGGCGGCGGTTTGGGTCCGCTGCCAGCCTTTGTCCGCCGCTTGCCGCGGGTTCGGCGCTGGGTCGGCGCGAAGATCTCGCTCTACCATGCCCGACTTAAAGCCAGAGGACTCAGCGCCCAGCACTCACGCTGATGCGCAATGCTGCCGTACTCGTGCGGACCGTTCGACAAGCAAGACGGTCCGCAGGCGTACCTGCCGACGCTACGAACTCTTCCGATACCGCGCAGGGCTCGTTTTGAGTTCACGCGTAAACACTTTGGTCATTTGAACCGCGTTGCCGAAACCCGAGCGCTCGGCGATCGCTTGAAGCTTCATGTCCGTTTCCCGCAGGAGCCGGGTGGCCTGTTCGAGTCGGCAACGCTGGATCTCGTCGCCGATGGTTCTGCCGAGGAGCGCGTTAAAGCGGTCCTGCAACCGGCGCGACGACAGATGGGTTTGCTCGGCGACCTGGTCGATCGTCAGCGGACGGGCAAAATGGTTTTCGATGTATCTGACGGCCAACAGGATGTCGGGATCATCCACCGCCAAGGCGTTGGTGGATTGCCGTTGGATGACACCGATGGGCGGAATAAGCACCGGCTGTTTCGGTGCCGGCGCGCCCGAGAGAATCTGGTCCAGCAACTCCGCAGCGGCGTAGCCGAGGCCGCGAAGATTGTTGTCCACCGAGGTCAATGGCACTGGTGCCACATCCACCAACATCGGATCGTTATCCACACCGATGATTGCCACCTGATCGGGCACGGCCCACCCGTCTTCCCAGCAAATGTTCATGAGCTCGACTGCCCAGTCATCACCCTCGGTAAAGACGCCCAAAGGACGCGGCAACCGCGCGAGCTCTTTGCGAGCCAATGCGAGTCGCCGCGCGAGCGTCATCTCGCCTTTGCAAGCCGTAGGGAGAAATTGTCGTCCCGCCGCTTGCACGGTCGAGGAGAATCCTTCACGGCGAGCCGATGAACTCGGCGAGCCCGGGAAGAACTGCACCATCGTCAGGTGTTGAAATCCGCGACTCAGCAGGTGTTCGGCCGCAAGCACACCCGCGGCGTGGTCGTCCATCAAGACGGTCGGCAAACCCAGTTCAGGCTTCCAAGGCGACATGTTCACGATGGGACGACCCAGTGATCGAAGAGTGGGGCCGAGGAGATCGTGCGAACTGATAAAGGTGAGGATGCCATCGTCGGCAACATCATTGGCGAGATCGCGGAGTTGGTGCGTCCGCGCGTCAAGAATCCAACCGGCCTCCCGGGCGTAGTCCACCACGCCCTGATGGATCTGATGGAGCTGGATATCCATCGCCAACAAAATGCGCCTTCTCGGACTCCGCGCTGGTTTTTTGGCTCCACGCAGGAATCCGAGATGCGGTTTCTTATTCTTAGCCATAGCGTCCGTTTCGAGAAGGGCATTTTCCGGAAACGGCAATGCAAAACAAGTTTGCCGCGTTACTTTGCAGGGGTGACGAGTAAAGGTCTGTCGCAGTCGACTATCTTCACTCGCATAAAAGGCTGGGCATTAACCAATCCTTTTCTTAGTGAGCCAAACGCTCTCTCGGCATCAAGTTGTTGAAGGGAAGAATATGCACTCATCGTCTAAACGGACTTCGGCCATTCTGTTCGCGTCCGTCGCCGCTCTCACGTTCGCATCCGTCGCCTCGGCCGGCATACCCGTTCCGGCGTACAGCAGCCGGCCCGGGGCGACGTACACGCTTTACCTGGACTTCGGCGGGTTCAACTTCGCCGGCAACTGGGGCACGACCGGCCAGGCCGACCCGGCCCCCGGCCAGGGAACGCCAGGCTTCGTACCTGCCTACAACAGCGATGGCGATCCCAACTCTTTCAACGCGGCTGAACTGACCGCAATCAAAACCGTCTGGGCGAACGTCTCGGGCAAGTACATCGGTTTCAATGTCAACGTCACAACCGTAGACCCGGCAGCGTCAGGGTTGACGGATGCGCAGCGTCAGAACGTATACGACAACACAGCGCAGATGATGCACACGGTCATCGGCGGCGATATGGCTTGGGCTGGCGGCAATGCCGGTCTTTCCTTCACCGGGGTAGCCGCGAGTTCGTATGGGAATCCGTCGACGTTCAACGGCGGTCACACTAATTTCATTGGTGCCGGACTCGACCCGACCGATTTGGGCTTCGTGGCCGGTGGCGCGACCCACGAAAACGGCCACGGCCTGGCACTGAGTCACCAGAGCGATTACACGAATCCCGGATCGCCCATCGGCTACGACCCCGGCGACCCGGCGAACCCGATCACTGGCGCGAGCCAGGTCTCCCCCATCATGGGCGACCAAAGCGGGCAGACGCGCAACACTTGGCGCATCGGCACGACCGACAACGCCGCCATCATGAACGACGTGAAGCGCCTCACCGACCAGCCGAACCTTACGCTCACCGACGACGGCATCGGACACACCCGCCTGACAGCGACCCCGCTTCCGCTCGCCGGATCGACGGTCGATCCCTCGCTCGCCAAGGGCTTCATCAATACCGCCAGCGCATCCAATCCGCTCGCGATCGGCGTGGACAACTACACGAAGGACTACTTCTCGTTCTCCACGATCGGCTCGACGATCGATCTGGTGCTGCACTCGGGAAGCCAGTTCTTCGCCACCGGCGTGGCCGACCAAGGCGCAACGTTTGACGGGCTGTTCAACATCCTCGATGCGAGCGGCGCTGTCATAGGTACTTCGACCCGCGACGCTAGCACGATGTTCTACAGCTTCAACGGCGCGCTCGGTGCTGGAAGCTACACGCTGGAGATCCTCAACTTCGGCGGATATCAGTCGACCCGCGACCCGACGGCGCAGTACTTCACGTCCGGTGCCTACTTCCTGACCGGCAGCGGTTTCGTCGTTCCGGAACCGACGTCGATCATGTTCCTGGGCCTCGGCGCGGTTGCGATGTTCGCGCGTCGTCGCACTGCCTGATCAACTTTTGATCGCAATTTGGGTGGGAGAGTCCCCGACGAGATTCGTCGGGGACTTTATTCATGGTGAGTCGCGTGGGGTACATGCACCTTCCCGAGCGCGGAGTTTTTTCACGGGCGGGACGCCCGTGCCACGTTCTGGATCGCTCACGCCTTCTTCAGCGCCAGCGTCAGCCCCAGCATCATCACCAGAAACGCGCCGGCGAAGCTGCCGATGACCCAGTAGCTGCGCGTCGGGTCGCTGTGGAACGCGCTGCTGACCGGCACAGACACCATCTGGGCGGCGACGACTTCGTTCATCTTCCAGCCGTAGCCGCCGGTCTTGCCGTAGAGTTCCACCTGGCGCGGCGGGGCCAGCTCGGGCGTGGTGTGGCAGTCGAGGCAGGCGGCGGTCTTGATGATCATCGGCCGGGCGATGTAGTAGACGCGCCCCTGCGGCGTCTCCTTCACGTCCTGGATTTCCGTCTTCACCTCGCCGCTGCTGAAGCGATTGAGGATGATCGACTCGAAATCGTCCGCGAGGTTCTCGCGGTTGGTCGGGTTCAGCGACGCTTCCTTGTACGCGAAGGTGGAATACTTCGGATCGGATGACGGCGCGGGTGTCCATACCGGGCTTGACGATCTTGATCGCCACGCGGCGTTTGATCGGCACGGATTGCTGCGCCATGTAGACGAAGCCGAAGCCGCCCTCGCCGATCTCCTGGAGGATCTTGTAGGGGCCGATCATCGAGCCGATCTCTTCGCGGACGATCGGCGCGCGGGAGGAGAACTGCGAGGCGGAGGCGGCGTTCGCATCGGCCGCTGTAGGATCATCCGGGCCGATCGTTTCGTTCACGCGGCGGGGTTTCTCGGCGGTGTGTTCGACGGCGTCGATCATCGCGCGGACCTGCTGCGCGGTCGGCGGATCGCTCTGTTCAAGCTCGCGCAGGACAGATTCGCGTGCCGGGCCCTTGAGCGACATCGCTCGGGTGAAATGATCGGTAACCGGGTTCTTCATGCAGGCGCGGGAGTTTAACAGGCGTTGCTGCGAGACGGGAAAAAGAATGGTCGCGAAGAACGAAGGGGGCGAAGGATCGCGAAGCGAGATACCTGCTTCACCCTTCGCGACACTTCGCCTGCTTCGCGCCTTCGCGACCATCGATCGCGTCACTTCCTCAGGCGGGCGAGGATCGCGTCGAAGTACGCGCGCGGGATGGGTCGTTGCCGGGCCATGCCCAAGCGGACTTTCGATTTCATCGACCCGTGAAAATCGCTGCCGCCGGTCTTGAGGAGCTTGTATTGGGTCGCGAATGAGTCGAGGAACTTCACATCGAGCGGGCGATGATCGGAGTGGATGACTTCGACGCCGTCGAGGCCGAGATCGACGAGGTCTTTGAGCACTTGCCGCATCCGCGCGAAGTTCTGGAGGCGGAGCTGGACCGGGTGGGCGCAGATCGCGACGCCGCCGGCGGCGTGGATCATCGCGATCGCTTCGCGCGCCGTGAAGCGTTCCTTGTCTTCATACGCGAGCCCGCCCTGCCCGAGGTATTTCTTGAACGCTTCCTGCACGTGCGAGACGACGTGTTTGTTTACGAGTACCTGTGCGATGTGCGGCCGGCCGACGGTGCCTTGCGCCAGGGCGAGGACTTCTTGGAGCTGGATATCGATGCCGAGGGACTGGAGTTTCTTGACGATGCGTTCGTTGCGGTCGTCGCGTCCGCCGCGGAGTTCTTTGGTGAGTTTTGTCAGCTCGTCGTTCGACGGGTCGATACCGTAGCCGAGGATGTGGAGGGTGCCGGGCTCGGGGAACTTGGCGGAGATCTCGATGCCGGGGAGGAAGTCGATGCCGGATTCGGCGGCTTGCGCCGCAGCGTCTGCAATGCCACCGATGGTGTCGTGGTCGGTGAGGGACATCGCGCTCAATCCGATTTCCTTTCCGAGCGCGATGACATCGCGCGGACTCATTGTTCCGTCTGAGGCGGTGGAGTGGCAGTGGAGGTCGATGGAGTTCATAGGGTCCGCGAAGTCACGCGAAGGGGACGCGAAGAAAGACGCTGCAATTAGTGTCTGTTGTCGGGGGCGCGAGCATATCGACGCCATTCCAACTTGCCGCGTGAGCCGAAGTTGACGAGTAAACCGACTTCGAATCCGGTCGCCTTGAGGTCATTCAGAATCTGCGATTCCTCGACTGAGGTGAGCACATCGATCGACTTGATCTCAACGATGATTTTGTCGAAGCAGACAAAGTCGGCGACGTAGAACTTCTTCAGCTCCCGACTCTTGTAGTAGATCGGAAGCAGCTTTTGCGAAACGAACGGAATCGTTCGAAGTCCCAACTCGATTTCAAACGCCTCTTGATAAACCGCCTCGTAGAACCCCGGGCCGAGTTCAGAGTGAACTTCCATGAGTGCACCGACTATCGCAAAAACCTCATCGCGATAGATCAGTTCACCAGGCATTTACGCTCCTCATTTGACCGCCTAGTCAAGCCGGACGGTCTTATCAATTCAATTCCTTCGCGTTCCTCTCCGCGTGCCTTCGCGGACAATTTTCATGCCTCTTCAAACAGCGGCGTCGAGAGGTAGCGTTCGCCGAAGCTGCACATGATCGTCACGATCGTCTTGCCCTTGTTCTCCGGCCGAGCGGCGACCTGGGCGGCCGCCCAGATGTTGGCGCCGCTGCTGATGCCGCCGAGAATGCCCTCCTCTTTCGCGAGTCGTCGGCCCCACTCGAAGGCCTGCTCATCGGTCACCAGGATCGTCTCGTCGACGATGGCCATGTGCAGATTGTCCGGCACGAAGCCGGCAGCCAATCCCTGGATCTTGTGTCGGCCGGGCTTGATCTCTTCGCCCTTCATTTTCTGGGTGATGACCGGGCTGGTGACCGGCTCGACGGCGATGGCTTTGAAGTTCGGATTGCGCTTCTTGATGACTTCCGCCACGCCGGTGAGCGTGCCGCCGGTGCCCACGCCGGCGACGATGATATCCACCTTGCCGTTGGTGTCCTGCCAGATTTCCTCGGCGGTCGTCTTGTGGTGGATGTCGACATTCGCCGGGTTGGAAAACTGCATCGGCATGTAGGCGTTGCCCTTCTCCTTCACAATCTCGGCGGCCTTCTCGATCGCGCCGCGCATGCCCTTGTCGGCCGGCGTGAGGACGAGTTCGGCGCCCAGTGCCTTGAGCAAACGACGACGCTCGACGCTCATCGACTCGGGCATCGTGAGGATCAGCTTGTATCCCTTGGCGGCCGCGACGAACGCCAGCGCGATGCCGGTATTGCCGCTGGTCGGTTCGACGAGGATCGTGTCGGGTTTGATCTTTCCGTCGCGCTCGCCGGCTTCGATCATGGCCAGGCCGATGCGGTCCTTGACGCTCGCGAGGGGGTTGAAGAACTCACACTTGGCAAGCACGGTGGCATGGTCGGCCGGTACGAGCCGGTTGATCTTCACCAGCGGCGTGCCGCCGATGGTTTCGGTGATGTTCGCGTAGACACGGCCTTCGGGTTTGCGTGGCATGAGGACTCCTCGTGAATCTCTGTTGGGTGTGCCTCGGCACACCGAGTGTAGTAAAGGTGTGCGCAGGCACACCGTAGCGTTTCAGATGTAATACTCGATCTCTTCGGCACCGATCTGCACGTCGATCGTCAATTCGCGAAAGCTAGTGGATGGCTCATCAAACGTCCACGCCGCCATCCCGGTGACCAGTGGATCATTCGAACTCGTCCCGCCGACGACGCCGACGATGACATACACATACGCCGGCCAGGCGAGCGCGGCATCCGTTTGACTCGGCTTGGGCGGATGGTCCGGGTGGCTGTGAAAGAAGCCGATGATCGACAGGTGCTCGCGCGTCGCCCGCCGCTCCCACTCGAGCAACTCGCGAGGCGGAATCTCGTAGCGATTGCGTCGTGCCTCGCCGACCGCGGCGTTCGATAATTCGACCGCACGCAACACGTGTGTCCGCCCATCACTCAGACACGCGCCGATGAGCAGGCCACATGACTCTTCAGGATACCGATGTCGAGCCGAGCGCTGGATCGTCTCGACCACGCCGAGCGTGAGGGAGAGTCGTTTGGACGTCTGGTGCGGGCCGGTCATAATTTATTGCCTATTTGCCTACCGATGAATAGACAATCATAGCGATCGAACATCACTTGGCAATCACGCGTACGAGATAACATGCAGGAGATCCCCCTGAGTTCCACGCCGAGTCGCTGGCGTCCACGCATTCGGCGAGTGGCGAGAGTTCTCGTTCTGTTTTACCTCGTCTGGCTGATCATGTGTTTCGGATTCAATCTTGCCGACCGCTTCGTGCTCATTCCCATGACGCACGATATCCGCATGCCCGGCATCCGTTCGGAGTTGCTCCCTCTCGATCGCGGTTCGCTCGAAGTTTGGAAGGGGCGCGACACAAATCGCGACCGGCATTGGGATGACGTCGTCCCCGAAGCGTATCTGCTCGAGTTCACGGGCAACGGCACGCGTGCCGAAGAGATCGCCGACTGGGCCGCCTCGAAGTTCAGGCCGCATCCGGTGGAAGTCTGGGCGATGAACTTCCCCGGCTACGGCAGGAGCACGGGGCCGGCGCGGCTGGCGGCGATCCCCAAGGCCGCGCTCGCCGCGTTCGATACGCTCAAATCTCGCGCCGACGGCAAGCCGATTTTCGTCGCCGGCAACAGCCTGGGCACAACGGCGGCGCTCTACGTCGCGGCACATCGCGACGTCGCGGGCGTCGTACTCACCAATCCGCCGCCGCTGCGGCAGCTCATCCGTGGCCGCTTCGGCTGGTGGAATCTCTGGCTTTTGGCGACGCCGGTCAGTTGGGGAATCCCCGCGGATCTCGACAGCATCGCGAATGCACGCAGGTGCACCGCCCCCGCGGTCATTTTTGTCTCGACGCGGGACGAGATCGTCCCCTACCGCTTCCAGCAAATCGTCGCGGATGCCTACGCAGGCCCGAAAGCTGTGAAGATGCGTGATGGCACGCACAACGACCCTTTCGAGGGAAACGACGCGGTCTGGCTGCGCGAGCAGGTGAACGCGATGTGGATGAAAACGGTTCACGCCGCGGACGAGCAACGGTGAAAGCCGATTCCGACCGGCTTGCGTTGATTTTCTCACTCCTGGACGCGTTTGGCTTCGACAAATCCGGCCCGCAGATCAAAACGAAGTAAGAGGGTTGCCTTACGGCTGGCAGTTGATACTAATATGGCGTTCCAAACCACCGCGCCCCTCGGCGCGGTGGTGCGTTTTTCATAACGGATTGTGAATCGAGACCGCGCCTCGCGTGCGAGGCGATTGCCTCGGGCGAGTCGAACGCCTCGGAGCGAGGCAAATTCCTCGGAAACGAGGATTGTGAAAGTGGGTTTGGATCATGCAATTTGTCAGTTCAGAAGAAATGGCTCGCCTCAAGCAGCAGCTCGAAGATCTCCGCCGCGCGAAGATCGACGTGCAGGACCGCATCACCAAGGCGGCCGGCCTGGGCGATCTTTCTGAGAATGCCGAGTACCATTTCGCCAAGGAAGAGAACCGGAGCATCGAGCGCCAGATCGTCGAGCTCCACGCGAAGATCCGCAACGCCCAGATCGTGAAGAGCGACTCGCTGCCGGATGACATGGTCTTCCTGGGCCACACGGTGAAGCTGCTCGACCTGTCGGACGAGTCAGAGACGATGGTCCGCCTGGTCGGCGAAGCGACCGGTGCCGTCGGCGAAACACTGGAGGTCACCGCATCCAGTCCGCTGGGCGAGGCACTGATGAAAGCCCGTGTCGGCGAAACCGTTCAGGTTCGGGCGCCGCGCGGGTCGATGGAGTTTAAGATCCTGGAGATCGTCGCGTGACGAAACGAAGGAATTGGTTGTTGATCATCTGAGAGTTTTTGTTTTTACTCCCGATCAATTCCGCCGCCTTAGCTCAATTGGCAGAGCACCGCTTTTGTAAAGCGGTGGTTCCGGGTTCGACTCCCGGAGGCGGCTTTTCAAAAACACACGCGGTTTACGGGTCTGTTTTCAACTTCGCGTGAAGCCGCCGAGGTGAACCGCTCCCGTGAAACTTCAATGATGGGATTGCCCCCGGGAATCTGCACGCGCCTCGACGCGTCTGCTTTGTGACTTGCGGCAGTTGAGGGCGCCGCATCGATCGGCGGCACTCCGGTGCGATTTCCCGCACGGATGGGCATCAGTTCCTGCGACATTGGCGCCAGGCGAAGGACTTCCCAGACCACACTATCGATTAGACGATTAGAGAAAAACCCCATGCGCGCCATCACCTCGTCCACGTCCGAACTTCCGTTCCACTACGACATCACCGAGCATTTCGCGAAACGCTTCGACAAGCTCGGCCGACAACTGGCGTTCAAGGGCAACTCGCGCAGAAGCGCACTCGCCTGGCAGAAAAGGCTCCGTGCCAAGCTCGGCGAGTTGCTCGGAATGGCCACGTTCGAAAAGACCCGCCCTCGCGCACGATTGCGCGCCAGGCAGGACATGGGCACCTACTGGCGCGAAGACTGGACGATGTACACCGAGCCCGATGTGATCGCCCCGTTCTATGCGCTGGTTCCGAAAGACATCAAGCGGGGAGAGAAGCGGCCGGCCGTTATCTGCCCGCACGGCCATGAGTCCGGCGGTCGCTTCTCGACGGCGGGTCGTGACGATCTGCCGATCATCGCGCGACAGATCAAGACGTACAACTACGACTACGCGGTTCAGCTCGCGCTGCGCGGGCTGGTCTGCTTCGCGATGGACGCGCGCGGATTCGGGCAACGCCGCATCCAGGAGAAACAGCGCGACCGACAGGACCCGGAACTGTTCATCGCCAGTTCGTGCCACGAACTGATGATCATGGGTCTTCCCCTGGGCCAGACGGTCTCAGGGATGTGGACCTGGGACCTGATGCGGCTGGTCGATTTCGCGCAATCGCGATCGGAGGTGGACGCGGACCGAATCGGCTGCGCCGGGCTTTCAGGAGGCGGACTGCAGACCCTGTTGCTCAGCGCCCTCGACCCGCGCATTCGGGCTGCCGTGGTCAGCGGCTACTACTACGGGGTGAAGGACTCGCTCATCCGGCTGGCGAACAACTGCGACTGCAACTGCGTCCCGAACCTGTGGAAGTACGCCGACCTCGGCGACATCGGCGGGCTCATCGCGCCGCGAGGACTGTTCATCGAGACCGGGGACAAAGACCCGCTGAACGGAAGAGCACGAAGCATGGGCAATGTCACTTCGCAGGTCGGATACACGCGCAAGCTGTTCAAGACGCTGGGCGCACCCAGCAAGATCGTCCACCACGTCTTCCCCGGCGAACATCGCTGGTGCGGTGAGCGCGCACTGCCGTGGATGGAGCAACAACTCCGCGGTTAGAGCGTTCACCATCCCGCCGTCGTGGCCATACCCGCCGGGTGAGGCAATCCGCGTTATGCGTCAACGCGCAGGCGGAACCAGCGGATGTTCGAGACGCAATCCTCGACACACCAGAACACCGCCATCACATCGCCGTTGCCCAACAGGGTCTGGCACGGGCTGCCGAAGCGAAGCGTGCTCATCTGGGCGAGGAGACTGTCCTGGTGCGTGTCGTGAGCCGTGACGTTGGCGCCCCAGAGTGGCGCGTCAGCGAGCGGCACCCACCGGTCGGCGTCGATCCTCGCCAAGTGGGCCCACAGGCCTTTCTTGTCCATGCGACGGTAGACGCAGAGGACTTGGTTGTCCGCCAGTGCCAGGACCGAACAGGTCTCGCCGTGCATCGGTGCGGTGAGCGGCGGTCCGAACGACTCGCCGTCGTTTTCCGAAATCGCGAAGCTGTTGTGAATGCTGGCTTTCTTTTCGAGATCGATCGTCCAGCAGACGGCCAACACCCGGCCGTCGGTCAGTTGGACGATCCGCTGCTCGACATACATGCGTCGAGTCGGTCGGCCGTTGAAGGTAAGAACGTGTTTGTGCCAGGTCTGTCCGCGGTCGTCAGAGAGAAACGCGGCCGACGCCGGGCCGTAGGGATCGTTGCCGTTCCAGTCGGGCCAGAACGAGGTCGGGGCGAGCCAGCGTCCGCTACGGAGTTGTGTGAGGGGCGCGCAGACCTCGAAGGCGGCCCAATCGACAGGAAGCTTCATGGGCGCGTAAGGCCCCCAGGTCTTTGCCGCGTCGTTTGAGCGGACGAGGCCGAACTCGGTTCGTGTGAAGCCGTCGGTCGCCGGGTTCGCGAGGCCCATTTCCGTTCGGCTGCGGTCCATCAGGCACGCGAGGCCGACCAGATCCGAATTGCCGACGTTAAGAATCCGGCACGAGGTCGAATACGTCCCGCCGAGTTTGTCAGGATCGAAAATCAACTGCGGCGCGGACCAGCTCTTGCCGCCGTCGGACGATCGACAGCAATAGGTCCGCACGTCGATCGCTTCGAATGCCGAGCCGATGTCCAGCGCACAGATCAGTTCATCGCCGACGCGCGTGATCGTCGGAAAATATCCGTGCCTCGACCTGAGGTGCGGCTTGTCGTTGCGATAGACCAGGCCGGTGTCGACGACTTGAATGGATGGCATCTCGATCTTCCTCTCTTTACTCGCCAGACGCTCGGAACATACGGACGATCACCGGTTCGGGTCCGACCGAAACATTCAGCCGGGTCGCGCCGCTGCCGCGCGAGCTCGGAACGTCTTCCCATTTGCGATAGTCCTTCAGTGACACGCGTACGGGATGGCAATACGCGTCCGATGCGATTTCGACACTCGTCGGCGTCGCTTCGGTCGTATTCGTGTCCCACAACATGATGAGCAGCTCTTCGCCGCCACGGACCGGACGGAGAAACGCCCGGCACGTCGAAACCGCGCGAGCGGTTTTGATTTTAAATGTCGGGGCGCGCATGTCGGCGCGGTTGTAGAACGTGTGCGTGACCGCCTGAAACGCGTACCACGCCGGATACCGTTCCACGCGGAGCTTGTCATGTTCGACGACGTAGTCCTCGAAACCGAAGAAACCGTACCAGCGCGGATAGGTCTTGCCGTCGATCCGCCAGTTGCGAAGTGAGATGTAGTACGGCGCGACGTCGGCACCGACGTCCCACCAGGTGAACATGGTCCGCGCGATCGCCGCCGCGTGGGACTCTTCGGTTGGCTGTTTCGTGTACGGGTCCCAGTCCGGATATCGCGGGCTGGCCGTGCCGGCCGAGATGTAGCCCACGCCGTTGGTCAGGAAGAGCTTGCCGGGCGCGAGTCGATCGCGATCGGCAATGAACTTCGGAACCGTGGTGTAGTCATAGTGGTTGATGGCGACGCCATCGCCGGCTTTGCCGTAACCGTTTTCGAGCAGCCACAGCACGTTGAACCACTCGCCACTGCTGGCACCGAACATGCACACTTTCGCGCCGGGATCGACGCTCTTGATCGCGCCGCTCACTTGTTTGAAGTAGTCGAGATACATCGGCGCGGTCCAGTGTTCGGGCTGAGTCGCTTCCGCTTCGCTGCGCAGGGTGAGTTCGTCGCCAAGCACGTAGTAGGCGGTCTTGCCCTTGAGGAGCTTCGCGACCTGCCCGACCCACGCCAGGTATTCCTGCCGACGATTGTGCGGGTTCTTCGGGTGCATCGTCCACAGCTTGGTTTCGTCCAGCGAATCGAGCCGACAGCCGACCTTGAGCCCGTACTTCTCACTGAGCGCGACGAAATCGCCGATCGCCTTTGCCAGTTCTGGCTGCAGGTTCAGCTGATTGTCGACCGGGTAGACGTTCAGGTGTGTGCTGTAGAGGCCCAGCTCCGCCCAGTCGCGCACCATCGCCTCCTGCCAATCGGGACGGTTGCGATCGAGCTTCCAGTCTCCATATTGGGTCCCGACCTTGCCGGCTGCCTCTATGTAGGTGCGATTGTTCGGATCGGTATCGAGATTCCCCTCGTAGGAGTAGCCCTTGTACATCAGGTAGTACTGCGGCGTTGAATACGGCCCCGCACGCTTCGCGAGCGGCGGCGGCTCGACCATGTGGCGCAGCCGCGCCTGTTCTGCGGGAGAGAGCTTGGAAAACGGCGCATCCGGCGCCGCGTTGCGGGCGCACCCGGCGGCGACGAGCGACAGCAGGACCAACAGGCTGACCAATCGCATCAGTTTCCTCCAACGATTACCGGCCATGACAAAAACCGCGACGACGAACCGATCAACGACGGTCCGATCAATGGCGATCGGCCTCGGCGGGCGGCACGGCAACGGCGCGGCCGTCGTCGCTCGCGTCGGGTGCTTCCTCATCCATCGACTTCAGCAGGTACCGCAAGTCGACAATCCCGCCGATGAAAACGACGACCGTAAATCCCAAAGTCAAAACGACGCTGATCACGACCGTCCAGAACGTGAACGGGGACCAATATCCCAGCGAAGGATCAAACTCGATGAAGCCGATCATGATTTCCTCCCGGGTCAGGCCGTTGCCCTGTTCTGCTCGCGGACGACTGCGCCCAGATCCCAATACTTCGACTTTTCACCGGACAGGAGCGAGACGACGATCATCGCGACCGCACCGGCCAGGTAGGTGTAGAGGCCGGTTTGCTCGGGGGTCCAAGGCAGAGTCTGGCCGCTGCGCGCCAGGACTTGTCGCGTCGCGATGTCCGCCAGTGGCGCGATCACACAGATCGCAATGCACGCATAGGCCCCGGGCGTCTTGGCACCTCGCCAATACATTCCCAGCAGGACAACGATGCCTGATCCGCCAATCAGGTTGGCGGTCAGCCACATGAAACTCCAGATCGTCATCCCCGGCTTATAGATCAGGCCGAAGAGGAACAACACGATGCAGATGGCGAGCACGGTGATTCGCACGGCGCGGATGTGCGCCTTTGGCTCGAGCGGGCTTTTGCGGAACGGCTGAATGCAGTCATTCACGATCGAAGTGGACCAGCTCAGGATGTATTTGTCGGTGACGGCCACATCGGCAAAGAGCAGCGCGAGCAGCAGGAAGCCCATGAGCACAACGGGGATGCCGAGTTTCGCGAGGAAATAGGGTGTCGCGTAGCTGGTCCACTCGGTCGCAGAGACGCCGATGACCGTGTCGGGCATGGCCTTGCCCATCGCCGCGAGCGCGGCAACACCAAGACCGAAGATGATCAGGCTTCTGCCAAAGCCGAAGATCGCGCCCAGCAGATAAGAGCGTGAAACGGTCCGCGGCTTGTCCATCGATGCATACTGCTGGAGATACGGGCCATAACTGAACTGCAGCAGGATCGTCATCACATTGAGGAAGAGGAAGAACTGAATGCCGTAAGCATCCGGCGAATTGGCGAAGGGATTCACTCCGGCCAGCTTGAGGTTCTGTTCGAGGCCGCTCCACATGGCCTGCAGCCCGGGCACGAAACCCGAGGTCGCTTCGGGCGCGGACTGGATCACGACGTGGACAAACAGCCATGTCATCGTCGCCATGACGAGAATTCCCTGGAAGAAGTTGGTGACGATGAGTGTCGTGTAGCCGCCCAGCGTGGTGAAGATCAGCGGACAGATGAGCAGGATGAGCATCAACCCCCAGTCGGTGGGAATGTTCATGCCGAGCGTCATGAAGGTATCGGGCGCGCCGATCAGCCTGCGGACGAAGATCGCGCCACCAATCGGAAAGATGCACATCTGCAACACGCCGGCGATGCAGTTGATAATCCCGATGAGGATGCGCAGTTTCGAGGTGAAGCGCATCTCGACATACTGGGGCACGCTCATGCAGCGGGTGGCGCGAAATCGCTCGATGCCGAACCCGTAGACGCCGAAGAGCACGAGCATGATCGGCGTGGAGATCAGGTTGCCGATGACGAACGAGAATCCGTTGCGGTATCCCTGTTCGCACATCGCGGCGATGGAGATCAGGCCGATCTCGCCGCCGATGCCGGCGCCCATACCCAGCCACATCCTCACCTTCCGACCGGAGACGAGATAGTCGGCGACGGAGCGGGTCTTGGTGTTCAGATAGATCGCCCAGGCAAGGAAGAACCCGAAACCGACGCCAAGGATCATCCAATCCAGTGGATGAATACTGCTGATCGAGGCCAGAGGCATAAGTTCTCGTTTGGTTAAAGGACTCGGCTCGATGGCAAGCACGGCGTGTGCGGAAGTGACCCCAGGTCGTTTCGCGTTGCCGTCTTAGATCGATTGGGCATTTTTGATGTGGGTAAGAGGAAACCAGAATCGCGCCCGGTCTTGTGACAGAGCCCACTGGCGTCGGAAGAGGCCAAGGGACGCCCACAAGGAGTAGTGCCGGAATCCGTCGGCGTCGTCGACGACTTCGATCATCTCCTTGAGGGAACGAAACGTGACCCTTCCGTCGGCGAAAACCGGTTTCCGCTGACCAGCGACCGGCACCAATTTGTGGCCCGCCACGTTCGAACGCGTCGGCACAAGCGAACGAACAAGAAACACCACTGACGATTATGTTTATCTCTCGAATTAAGTCGCTTGTCAACGACGAACTTCTGGCGGATTTCAACCAATCGAGAGCGCTTCATGAACTCGCGATGCGATACCCAGACTCGTTTCGCTCGCTGCTATACGTGCCTGCCTCGCTTCCCTCCGCATCAAGGCTAAGGCGTGGCGGTGGCTACGGATGCATTTCCCAAGAAGGGGCGCGAATGCTTCAGCGCGGGCAGCGGCGCCTGAGTTCATCGGAGGTTTATTCTCGGATGACGGTTGACAGCCGACTTCATTCATGCAATGAATTAAATACATGGGCATTCGAGATACGCTTAACAGGCAGGGAAAGCCAGTCACTGCACTGGTCGTATTGGTGTTGCTCGCCAGCATTGTGGCGATCGTCTACTACCAATCGCGCTCCGGCGATCGGTTCGGTGCGGGGTCGGCGTTCTACACGAGCGACGACGGCAAGAGTTTTTTCGAGGCCAATTCGTCCAACATCCCGCCCTTTACGCATGATGGGAAAGAAGCTGTTCAGGCGCTGGTCTACACCGCGGACGGCGGGAAGACGCGTTTCGTAGGCTATCTGATGCGCTTTACGCCGCGCGGGATTCAGTACCTCAAGGAGTCTCGCGCGAAGGCCGCCGCCTCCGATAGACCGACCCTGCCCGGCTTCGACTCGGAGTTGCAGTCGAACACCGAGGTGAAACGCCCCGGCGACAAGACGTGGGTAAAACTCTCCGACATCTCCCGCGCTTCGGAAGTGATGTCGATTCGGTCTCCCACGGACCCGGCGAAACCGGCTGATCCGGTCGACCCGTAATGCGGCTGTCGCTCGAATCGCGCGGGCTGATGTGGGCTTCGTTCGTCGGCGGATCGATCCATGTCCTTCTGAAAAACCTGTCGGCTGGCGGATTTTTGTTTACACACACTTCCTTCGAGGTATAAATAAAGTGGGTTTGCAGGCTGTAGCACCCAGAGACGGTACTGACTCGCAATTGGAGCAGCATCACGGGATCTTTGCAGTTCGGTCCGCTGAAATGTTTGCGTTCAATGCCGCCGCCGTGTTGGCTGACGGCACTTTTACTTACCAATCCGTGCGAGCGCGTCTCCGCGGATATCTCTAAGGGAGAGAAGCGATGCAACGCACTCAACTTCTGGTCGCTGCGGCAGTGCTCTCGAGCGTATCGAGCACATTCGCAGTTCTGAACAACACCCTTTTCCTGCAGCACTTCGACGGCCCGCTCGGCGCGGTTGCTCCGGCCCCATCACTGCCGGCCGACTACGCCGCCGGAACCGCAACGACCGTGCTCGTCGGCGGATCGATCACTGGCAGTGCACCCAAGTTCGGTGCCGCTGCATACGACACGACCGCAGGCGGCCGCGCCCATTACGTCGCCAACGACGGCAACTTTGATTTCGCACAAGGCACCGTCGAGTTCTGGATCAAGCGGCCCGCACCCTGGCAGGACAACGCGTACCACGGCTTCTTTGGCGTCCAGGAAAGCGGCGTGGCGGACTTCCGCATCTATCAGGATGGCTCGAATCGACTGGGCTTCTACGCCCATGGCGCCACCAGCGGTAACATCTTCGGCGCCGAGGCCGTCCCGGCCGCGCCCACACCGAATGTCTGGCACCATATCGCCGTGTCCTGGGATTCGGCGACCGGCTTCAAAGGGATTTTCCTGGATGGCGCAAACATCGGCGGCGCCTTTGGCGGACCGGCTGTCCTGGTCAGCGGCACCTATCCGTCGCAGATGACCATCGGCGCGGTTCAATCCGGATCCGGAGGCGGCGGATTCCTCTACGATGAGTTCCGCATCAGCAACATCGCCCGTTACACGAGCGACTTCACGCCGCCGACCGCGCCGTTCGTGGTTCCGGAACCCGCAACCCTTTGCCTGGTGAGTGGTCTGACGGTGCTCGTCCGTCGCCGCCGAGCTTGAACGCGCACGGTTCGAATCAAGTGCAGTCGAACCGGGGACTACGAGGCATATTCCAGCCGGCGGCGGCGAAAGCAGCTGCCGGCTGATCGATCGGGTGTCCGACAACCCGCTGGTTCAGGTAGCGTCAACAGACCAACATCGCGTGGAAAAGGCAGGAATCATGAGGAAACGTGCCACGACCCAACATACAAACACCGCTGCGGGATTCACGCTCGTCGAATTGCTCGTCGTGATCGGAATCATCGCCTTGCTGATCTCGGTGCTTCTGCCGTCGCTTAACAAGGCCCGCCGCTCGGCGGATCGAACGGTGTGCGCCTCGAACCTCCGACAGCTTGGAATCGTCTGGCACATGTACGCCAACGAGTACAAAGGCTTCTTCCCGGACAACAATCGGGGGTTCGGCACCTGGGAGTTGATTACCGCCGACCAAAAAGCGCTTTTCAAGCAAAAGCTCAAAGTGACCAACGGCAAGGTGTTCTATTGCCCTGCCGGGTTTGGTTTCACTGGAGGAGCCACTCCCGACGAGGACTGGGACAAGGATCCGGGTTCCAGCGCCGGCGAGGAAGTCTACATGATCGGATACGCCATCTACGCGACCCAGGACAATGCGGTTGCGTGGAACACCTCGCTAAGGAACAACGTCCCGCCTCCGTTTAAGAATAATGAACGCTACCTCGCTGACCGCCCGCTGATCATGGATGTCGTGATCAAGTACGGCCCGCCTTACACGCCGCGTATCACCTGGGCGTATTCGTCACACTTCAACCCGCGGACCAGCCGGCCGGATGGACAGAACACGCTCTATGGCGACGGCAGTGTGCGGTGGAAGAACTTCAGCGAGATGACCAGAAGGCTCGTGAACTATCCCAACCAGTTCGAACGCTGGTGGTGAGCACGACTTGCTTTGCTAAAGGCGAGCGACAACTGAACGGGGCTCCCCGGCGAGTCAGACGCGAACTCGACACCCGCACGGCCGGCCCGCTGATCTGTCCAGGAGAAGAAATGCAATCCCGACGTTTTGCGGTGGCTGTCGTGGCGTTGGCGGCTTTGGCTGCGCTCCCGGCGAATCCGTTATGGGCCGTCACCTACGAAGTCGGTGTCGGGCGTCCGTATCAAACCATTCAATCCGCCATCGATGCCGCAGCCAACGCCGAGGGACAGCCGGACCATACTCCCAACCCGACGATCCTGATTCATGGTGGCGTGTACAACGAACTCGTCGAGATCCCCTTCGATCCGGACTTCAGTACTAACGGTGCTGGCGTCAATGACGGGTGGACCATTCGGGCCGCACCCAACGAATCGGTCGTCCTCCGCGGTCACATGCTGTTCTTCTTCGGCCGGGAAAACTTTCTCATCGAAGGGCTCGTGATCGACAACTCCAACTCCGGCAATCCCAGCCTCTACGCAGGCATCAATTTTCACGGTGGAACGACCCGCGGCAACACGGTCCGCAACTGCGTGGTCTACGGCGTGAACAACGACGGTACCTTCGGCAACCCGGCCGTCCGCGGCAATCTCACCTACGGCGCCAACACCCTGGACCACGTCACACTTTTCGATGTGGACTACGGCATCACGGCGAACACCAACGCTTTTTTTGACGTGAAGAACTCGATTGTGACCGAGAGCAATCACTACGGCATCTTTTCCACGCCCGGATCGGCTTCCACCGTCTCCTCCTCCAACTTCTTCAACAATGCTCCCAACTACGAGGGCAATATCGTCAACGGTGGAAACAACGTCGGCCACCCGGTCGGCGTCGATCCGATGTTTGTCAGCACCGACCCGGCCAATCCCTATTTCCTGTGGTTGCGCCCCGATTCTCCGATGGTCGGGGCAGGCGAGGCCGGCTCCAATCTCGGCGGCAGGCCGGTCTTTGAACCAATCTGGAACGGCGGCTCTGGTTCGAACTGGACGACCGGCGCCAACTGGGTCGCGGGGTTCATTCCGAACGCGATCAACATGACAGCCAAGCTCGGCAGCACCGCCTTATCCCGCAACCTCGCCGTGGATGCGCCGATCACGCTCGGCAAGCTGACGATCGACAGCGCCGCCTCCTATTCCGTCAGTGGCCCACAAACGCTGACGCTCCAGTCGAGCAATGGCAACGCGACTCTCTCCGTACTTCAGGGCAGTCACACGATTTCCGCTCCCCTGGCTCTGGGGTCGAACGCCACGATCGACGTCTCGCCGGCTAGCAGCGTGTTAACGCTTTCCGATCTACAGACCACGACAATGAACCAGAACAAGACCGGTGCAGGCCGGCTCAACGTCAATCGCGTCCGCGCGAACGCGTTGGCAATCAACGGCGGCGCGGTGCGCATCATTGCCGGCGGAACCGATGCCTCGACGAGTTCGGTGCAGAGCCTGTCGATCGTGGCCGGCGCGTCGCTGGACCTGACCAACAACGCCATGGTGATCAACTACACGGGTGCGAGTCCGCTGGCTGCGCGGATTGTCGATATCGCCGCCGGACGACTGACGACCAGCGACACGACCGCGGGCGTCGCCATTGGCTATGCGGAAGCCGCCGCGCTGAACCTCGCGACCTTCGCCGGGCAGAACGTGGATGCGACGTCCGTGCTCCTGCGGGCGACGCTCCGCGGTGATACAAATCTCGATCGCGTGGTGGACTTCACGGACCTTCTCAAGCTCGCACAAAACTATAACCGCACGAACAAGGTCTGGACCGATGGCGACAGCACTTTGGACGGCACCGTCGGCTTCGATGACCTATTGAACCTCGCCCAGGGATACGGACGAGCGTTTCTCGATTCCGGCACGATCCTGACCGACCCGCGCGCGGATTTCGCGTCCGACTGGGCGCTCGCCCGCGCGTTGGTGCCCGAGCCCGTGAGCCTCTTGGCTTTCACGGCTCTCCTCGCCTTCCGCCGGCGCCCCCCCAATCCCTGCGACGGCTGAATGATCCACGCATCAACTTGTCTTCCGGGTATCACCAAACACATGGCACGAGCAATTCACGCCCGAACGCGACCTTCTCCGATATGGCCATCCAGAGCGGGCGGTTTGACTCCGCTGCCGGTTGGCGCAACGCTGTCGCTTGGCATCCTCAACAGGGCCTGCGTGTCCGAAGCGTGAGTGGTCGTGTTTCGTTTCTTCAATTCGCCGCGGTGAGTTTCAACCTGGGAGTCGTTCATGCGTAAGAGTCGGGTCAAGTGGAAATGGAGCCGAAATGAGCCGGCGATGTGCGTCGCGCTGGCATTCACCGATCCGGCGACGGCGGAGTTGGCGAGCCTGTTGGGGTTCGATTGCCTGTGGATCGATCTGGAACATCACCCGCGCAGCCTCGAGACCGCAGGCGAACTGATCCGCGCGACGCGCGTGGGCATCTCCGACGTGATCGCCCGTCCCGCGAAGGGGGAACTGATGCGGATGGGGCGAATGCTCGAAGCCGGCGCGGCGGGCATCATGTATCCGCGATGCGAGCACGAAGACGAGGCCGCCGAGGTGGTGAAGGCGGCCAAGTTCTGGCCGATCGGCCGGCGCGGCGTCGACAGCGGCAGCGCCGACGCGCCGTTCGCTTCGATGAGCATCAAGTCGTATATCGAGACCGCCAACGCCGAGACATTTATCCTCGTGCAGATTGAGGACCCGCAGAGCCTGGAGCGCGTCGAGAAGATCGCCGCCGTCCCGGGTATCGACGGGATCTTTTTCGGACCTGGCGATTTCACCGTTGCCGCGGGCATTCCCGATCAGTGGGACCATCCGCTTTTGAACCAGGCCATCGAACGGGTCGCCCGCGCCACCAAGGCGGCAGGAAAGCGCTGGGGAATGCCCTCGCTCGGCCTCGAACACGCCCGCCGAATCCTCTCGCTTGGCGCCACCTTTGTCACCTGCGGCGGCGACATGATGGTCCTGAAACAAGGGTGGGAAGCCGTCCAGCAGCAGTACGCCCCGCTGGGCCTGCGCGCCGAGAATCAGCTGGCCGCCGACTCGAAAGTGGTTTGAGGCTCGTTTGACATGGCTGTGGAGGAATGAGCGAATGCAAACTCTGCTTTCGATAATCTTCGTTTGCATCATGGTCTTTGCCAGCGCGGTTCGCGCGGAAAATCCGCGCGTCATGCTCGATGGCCCGTTCGGCATCGCATGCGACAGCAAAGACGTCGTCTATGTCGCGGAGATCCAGGGCAAACGCATCTCCAAGTTCTCGCCCGACGGCAAGCCGCTCGGCGCGATCGAGCGGATCGAAGGCTATGGCCCACTCGCGGGCCCATTCGATGTGGCCATCGGCTCCGACGGCCGAATCCTCATCGCCGACACCCTCGCCCATCGCGTCATCGTTCTTGATGCGAACGAGAAGCTGCTGTTCGTGCTGGGCTCGGACAAGAGTGCCGAGCCCGGCCACTTCGGTCAGCCGCACTTTGTGACGACCAATTCACGCGGCGAGATCTTCGTGGCCGACACCTTCAACGCCCGCATTCAGAAGTTCTCTGCCGACGGAAAGCTCCTGCTCACGTTCGGCCGCATCGGGACCGGTCCTGGCGAGTTTCTCGGCCACGGATACGTCGGCGGCATCTCGTGTGCCGAGGACCTCGTCTTCGTCCGCGAAACCGACGGCGGACGAATCGACGTCTTCCGCGAAGACGGCTCCTTCGTAAAAACCATCTCCCGCCGCGGCGACAAGCCCGGCGAACTCGACGAAGGGTACGGCTGCGTCGTTATCGACGGCACGATCTTCTCGGTGAACACGTTTGCCAGCCGCATCGAGCGCTTCGATCTCGACGGCAAACTCCTTTCCGTCTGGAATCCCGGCGAAGGCAACGGCCGCGAGGCGTTCAATCACCCCGTCGACCTCTGTCGAACCGCGAACGGCCAACTGCTCCTAACCGACTGGAAGAACAGCCGCATCGTCCGGCTCGACGCGAACGGCAAGTTCCTCGGAAGCTTCGGCGGCGCGGCAACCGATTGGCTGACGTGGCAGCCTCCCGCGAGGCGTGAGAGGCCACCCGGGCACCGCGTCGTCTTCAGCATCTATGGCGGACCTGACGCCCAGACGATCGAACGCTGCGTGAAAAGCGGCATCACGCGAATCTACTGGTCCTTCGACGGCCAAGCAGGCGACTGGCCGGGACCCGAGGTGATCGAGCAGGCCCGCGCCCGCGGCGTCGACGTGGTTCCATCGATCGCGTGCAATCTCCTTTTCAACCAGACTCCCTATGCACTGGCGAATCTGGAGAAATGCGACCGGAAGTATCGCGCCGAAGCCGCCGACCCGGGCCAGCTCGCCTGGTCGTCCGACGAGGTTCGACGCCTGCGCGCAGGTCACATCGCCCGGCAGGCGGAGCGTGCAGCGCTCAACGGCGTCATGCTCGACTACATCCGCTACCTCGGCAGCGAGTTCGGCTACGAGCCCGCCGCCGTCGGGGCCTTCCGCACGCAAACCGGTATCGATCCGCTCACCCTTTCCAGCGACGATCCGCGCTGGCTGCAGTTCCGTGCGGACTATGTGACGCAATTCATTGTCGAACTTCGCCGCGAGCTGGCGCGCCTCGACCGGCCGATCGAGATCTCCGTCTTCGCCGGCACCGAACCCAACGCGGCGATGCAAAGCTCGATGCAGGACTGGCCGACGTGGGTGAAGATGGGGATCGTCGACAAGCTCAACCCCGGCTACTACACGCGCGACCAGAGCGTGATCTACGAGAACATCGCGATGCTCCGCCGCGTCTGTCCCGATCGCACGCGGATCAACTGCTTCGTCGCCTGTTACGGCGGCAATCTGAACACGCCCGAACTGCTCGAAAAGGGCATCGACACCGCCATCGCCGCGGGTGCGGACGAAGTTACCATTTACCGCGTGGACGTGATCGACGAGCTCAATCTCTGGGACGCGATCGGCCGCGCCGAGCAGAAGGCCAACGGAAAGCCTACTTCCGCTCCAGCACGATGATCGTGGGGAGTGTCGAGATCTTGAGGTCTTCGATCTCGATCGCGCCGGTCGCAGCCTTGTGATCGAGGGGTTTCAACGAAGTGTAGTCCAGCGGATCGATGAGCCTGGGATTGCCCCAGCCGGCCGACTCGATCTTCAGGTTCCAGTTTCCCGACCTCGGGTATCGAAAGTCGCGATAGACGAGATAGACGATCAGGCGCTTGCCATCGTCGACGAAGACACGCTGGTAGACATCAGGCGGCACCACGCGGAGCTGGATGTGATTGGCCGTCTCGATTGTCGCCGCGGGCGTCAGTTCAAGTGAGATTTCGGAGGGCTGAACGCGCTGGCGGTCGTTGAACACATGGGCGATCGTCTGATACGCGCGCCACGCGGCGCTGCGCTGGCCGGGATCGGTCGCGGTAGGGAAGCGTCCGATGCCGTAGTTTTCCTTCGTGTCGACGGTCATGCTGAACTGGTAGAGGTAGAGCGGCGCGCTGTCCCAGCCGAGTTCGAAGAAGGTGAACATCGACTGCGCGACGCAAGCGGCCTGCCGCATGTCATCGAGCCCGCGATTCACCGCGTACACGACGCCGTTGGAATAAAACCGGGCGGAGGGCCATTTGGCTCGGACGGCGTGCATCAGCGCGACGACGTCGTCTCGATCTTCCGCCATTGAGTACCAGAAGTTGCACGCGACGCCGTCGATGTACCTGGGCAGGCCCAGGTCGATGAGCCTGAGCAGCCAGTCGGTGGCCGGCGCTGCGCCGACGCCGCAGGTGCTGATCTTCGCGTCAGGATCGGCGGCGCGGATGGCGGTTGAGAGCGGGATGACGATGCGGCTCAGATACTGTTCTGGCGAGCCGTCGTAGTTGTTCTTCGCGCAGGGTTTGTCGTTCTCCTCATCCAGCAGCATGTAGTGGTCGACCTTGCCGCGATACCGCGTCACAAGTTGCCCGACCCACTTCGCATAAGGCTCCACCGCGCCGCTCGGATCCATCGGATGGAACAGCCCGTCGAACTCGCGGAAGCTCCCCAGGCGCAGCGCCGGCCTGATGCCTCGCGCGCGGCACCCGTCGACGAACAGGTCGACGGCTTTCCAGAACCCCTCGCCGATCTGATCCGGCGAGTAATCCTTCTTCCAGTAATCACCGCCGAGCGTGTCGGCGTGCCACCAGTAGACCAGCGAGAGCGCCTCGGAGCAGCCCAGCGCCTGGAGTTCATCCAGCTGTCGATCGGATTGTGCCGCGGCTGGTGTCAACGAATAGTAGACGACTGAGTACGGCGCATCTGAAAGCCGCGGCGCATTCGCAGGCGGCGCATCCGCGGTAGGCGGCGCATCCGCCCGCGCACTGGCAGCGGCGATGAGCAGTAACAGCATCGCCCGAGTTGGGTGCAGCAGTTTATTCATCGGCTTCGTACACCTGCAGATAAAGGTCCCAGGGATCGACGGTCTGTCGGTTGCGATACAGGCGCTCCTCCAGCGAATCATCACGGCCGGCATAGAGGAGGAAGCCCTGCCCATCCGGACAAGGGCCGGCGGCCGCGAACTCGATCAGATAGGCCTGGCCCTGTTTGACCGGCGCGTCGAGCGCGATGGTGATCTCGCGGGGTTCGTTGGCGTCGGCAGATGGGATCTGGTGTCGCGGAATCCGCACTTCATTAATCACGGCTGCCGTGCCCGAAGCCGGAAGCACCCGCACGAGCAGATCCGGACCCGACTCGCCGGGCGCGAGCATGCGGAGTCGCGTCGAAACGCCTACCACCCGCTTACCTCGAGCAATAATGCTCTGGGCAGGCTGGTGTGCGCTGTCAGCGACCGCGCCATAGATCGCACTGCGATATTCAAAAGTTTTCCGCGCCGAGGTGCAGCGGATGTTCTCGACGGTCGCGCCCGAGGCGATGCGATCCGCACCGACAAACACTCGGACATCCGATCCGGGTGTCGTGTCGATCGCACACGCGACCTGCGTCGGCGATTTGATCGGCAGCGGATTCTGCCAGTAGCCGATCGGCATCGACTTCGCGTCATTCACGCAAACGGTGACCGCCTGCGCATCGGCGTTGCGAACCTGAGCTCGGACGAGCAGAACGTCGCCGGAGACCCGAATCGGGTCGGATACCGCACCCGCCACCGAATCCGGCTTTGCAGAAAGGCGGATCGAGCCGCCGGCAAGCTGCACCTGATCCTTCGGGCCAACCGCCGTCCACTTCGTGATCATCTGCGGCGCGGCGGCGATCAGCAGCGTCAACAACGCGCATCCGGTCCCGCGTGCGGCGGTGAGATGCCTCATCGGGATTCCTTTGGCTCAAACGGCACGAACGGCGCGATCATTTTGCCGAGCCGTTCGTAGGTCTTCTCGAACGGGTCGGAGACGATTCTCAGGTTGTGCTCGCTGATGGGCAGGTAGTACTCGACCTGCGGGTAGTAGCGAAGGAACGTTTCACCGTACGGCACGCTCATGTGCAGCGCATGCGTCGCGGCACATTGCTCCAGGACTTTGCGCGCCAGCGGCCCGGGATAATACTGGCTCTTGAGGCAGTCCATGGCGCGGACTTTACGTTCGATGACGTCGGTGATGTCGATGATGATCTGTGGGAATCGCGGCACGGCGAAATCCAGAAGCGTGGACTCACCGTGCTGCCACATGAAGAAGATCTCGCCGGGGGTGTGAGGCGCGGTGGTTTCACCTTCCATAAGTCCGTGCGCCATCGCGCGGGCCAGCAGCGTGATCTCGCAGCACGAGGCGTGCGCCCCCCGGACGCCGAAGGTGTCGAACGGGCTGTGGGTAATGATCACATGAGGCCGAACATCCCGGATGACGCGCGCAACGGCCGTGATGTTCTCGCGATTGGGCAGGAGCAGGTTGTCATCCTGTCGGAGGAAGCGCACGTCGCGGATGCCCAGTATTTCACAGGCATCGATGACCTCGCGTTCCTTTTCGCCGAGCATCCCGTCGATGTCCGCCTTCGCGCCATCGCGGCGGACGGCCTCGATAAGCGTCAGCGCATGCGAGCGTACGCCGTGCGTGAACGAGAGCACCGTGACCTGATCGCCCCGCTCGATATGGTGGGCGAGTGTCCCACCCACCATATCGAACGAGTCCGCGGGGTGCGCCGCTGTGTGGAGGATGCGCAGCGGCGCGGTTCGAGTCTGAGCGTCCATGCTTTGTGTCCCTTTGCAGTCTGACGAGTCAGCGACATGCCAATCAGCGTCGGCGAATCAGCAATGCCGAGAATGCGCCAAGGACGCCGAGCGTTGTCGGTTCCGGCACCTGTGCATGGGCGCCCGCAGTCCAACTGATGTAGTCGGTATCGGTATGTCCGGCCAAACCGCCGGTGCTGAAGTCGCCGAACACAATCTTGTCGAATCCGGCCGAAAAGAACCACGATCCGTTGCTGGTGTATGCCGGCGCGTTGGCCCCGTCGATGTACAATGCAAAGTTCGGGCTTGCGGTCAGATCGGTTACCATTCGATAGGTGTGAAATTGCGTCGTATCGAGTGTGGCCGCGGTGTTCAACCCGCCGGCGTTGTAAGTGATGAACCCGGTGTGGAAGCGCAGATTGAAGGCGATGCCGTTGACGCCAAGAATGATCCCGACGGCGCCGTCGCCGGCTTCATAGGTTTCGGGAATCACACGCAGGCGAACTTCCGCGGTTCGGACTAATCCGGCCCCCGTCCACGACAAATCGGTTTGTTCATAGCTGACGGCGGCGCTGACGCCGCTGGTGTTGATTGTATACAGGTTGCCATCACTGGACTGGAACGCGCCGGCACCCTGCGTGTCAAATGGGCCCCAGGCGGGCGTGGACCCTGTCATCGGGGCGACATCGCCTTCGTAGGTGGCATCCCACGCGACGCCGTTGCGATTGACATTGAATGCCGCGAATGCCGACGCCGAGCCGGCAACCAAGGCCGCGAAAGCGACCAACGAAAGACGAGAGACTTTACGCATATTCGATCCTCCCAAGAAATGACTCATTCAAACGCGAAACTCTTGATTAATCGCGACGACGCCGCGACAGAGCGCCGAGCATTCCGAACAAGGCAATCGTCGTCGGCTCGGGAACCATGGAGCGGGCCAGTTGCCAGTCGGACACGAAGTTTGCCGCCAGGTTTTGATCGACGTCGACCGAACCACTGGCCAGCAGCGTAACGCCGTAGTTCTGGGCGAGCGAGAGCAGGTCGTCGAAGCTGACGGCTCCGTCGTAATTGCTGTCGCCGCGGAGCCAGGTGGCGCCGATGCCGAGATTGTAGTTTTGCGCCAGCCTCAACAGATCGTCGAAGTTCACGGTGCGATCGAGATTGGTGTCGCCCTTGAGCGTGAACAGCGCGAGCAGCGAGTCGCTGTCCACCGATTGTCCGCGGAAGCTGGTGAGACCCAGATCGCCGTTTTCAACCAGGCCGATTGCCTTCGATGCGGTGATGCTTGAACTGGTCAGCCGGCCTGCCAGCACCTCGGCGACAGCAGCGGTGTACATCGTTCCGCCGGTGTAATCGATCACCAGTCCGTTGTTGGTCAGATCCAGACTCGCGCCTGCGGCAACGGTCAGCGACTTGACCTTGCTGGTGCCGCTGTTGGTGCCGTTGCTGAGCACCTGGACGACGCCTTGCTGAACATCCAGCGTGTCGATCCGGACATGCTTCATCTTGAGGCTGCCGGCCCCGAGCTTGGTCAGGGAGAGCCCGTCCAGCGCCGCGGAATCGCCCGAGAGAGACAGGCTCGTACCGGCCGCGGTGCTGATGCGGGTGTTGCTGTTGAACTGAATGCCAGTCGAGATGACATGGTTGCCTCTCGCGACATCGATCTTCGCCGAGGCGGTGGTCGAGCCGACTTCGAGGGTGAGCGTGCCGGCGCCGTCGATGGTGTAGGCGGCGGTGTTGTCGAACTTCATAACGCCGAGCGTGCGGGATGAGTCGAGGGTGATCGTGCGGGGGCCGGAAATCGCGCCCAGGAAATTGGCGGTGACGCCGACGCCGTCCGGGGCGACGTTGCCCTTCCACTCGCCGGCGCTGGACCAGACGCCGCTGATATCGACGCCCCACTCGTTGAGGCTGAACGGCGCGTTTTGCGGCGTGAAGTTGCCGCCCTGGTAGAGGTCGATGTCGCTGATGCGCAGCTCGTCGATCACGCCGGGGAACGGCGCCGATCCGTTCTGGATCGAGCCGACTTCGATCGTGTCGGCGAGCGTGCCGAGGAAGTCAATCTGCGGCAGGCCGATGGTGGTGCCGGGGTTGGGTCCGGGCGCGGGAAGCGTCTGGCTCCAGTCGGCGATCACGTTGCCGTCGAGGTAGAGGTAGGACATATTCACTCCCTCATCCCACGACCAGGCGAGGTGGTGCCATTCCGAATCGAGGTTGACGGGGTTGGTCGTGGTCAGAATCCACGCGGTTTGGATGCCGTCACCGTCGGCGGAGGAGGCGACGGCCTGCAACCGACCGGAGGAGGTTTTCTGGAGCCGAATGTCGCAGTCGGCCGGATTACCGGGGGTGGCCGACGGCTTGTAGAGATCGATAAAGCCGGAGTACTCGCCGTTGTTCCACGTATCGGTCTTGACCCACATTTCGACGGTGCCACGGTCGACGTTGAAGTTTCCGGCGGCGGGATAGTTCACGGTGCCGCTAGGCGTGATAGGGTCCATTGCGCCTTCGCCGAACCGGGCGGGCGTGGCCACGACACCGCCGGTGTCGACGGCTTGGCGCGATCCACGCGCAAAGTCGGCGTCGAGACCACCGTTGCCGGTGATGCCGTCGTAGCTGGCGCTAAGCAGTGTGTGATTAATCAAGGCCGGATTGGGTCGCGTCGGCGCGCCGACCACGCCGGACTGGTACGAACTGAGACGATCAAGCTGCCATCGACCGTTGTCGACGCCGGTGCCGTCGCCGAACCAGATGGCATGCGCGCCGCCGGCCGTCAGGGTCTTGACGGCCACCGGAGTGTGGTAGTTGTCGACGTAGAGCTTCGCGACGCTGCCTTGGACATCCGTGCGATAAGTGTGCCAGCCGTAAGGATCACCGAGCGTCTTCAGCCGGCCGTTCGCGTTGCCATCGCCCGACTGGAGCTCGGCGGTGAGCAGCCTGCCGGTGGAACCGTTCGGGTAGGCCCACTGGAACTCGTTGTGGAAACGGGTGAATGCCCAGTTGGTGGGGTTGCCCGCGAAGACGCCGGCGGCGCTGCGGTTGGTGACGACGGTCGAGTCGAGGCGCGCCCGCCATTCGACGCTGTAGCCATCGGTGCTGTTGACATTCCAGTTCGCCGCCGGGGCGTCGATCTCGAATCCGCTGGAGACGCTTGCACCCTGTCCATCGCCGGTGTTGAACTCCAGCACGCGATCGCCGCCGCCCAGATCGATCAGGTTGCGTGTGCTGTTGGCGCCGAATGCATAACCGGGTGAAACGAACGGCTGGCCAACCGCATTCGGCATGACGTTCGCGTCGGGGTCGTAGGTCCAGGTCTGAGCCAAGGCCGCTTGCACGCCTAGTCCAGCGGCAACGGCAATCAACAATGAAATTCGGGGCTTCATTCTTCCTCCGGGTCGGACTGCAGGTGGATCAGATTTTTCGCGAACAACAGACTTAATTTATTTCATGAACTAAGTTGCTTGTCAAGAAATAAAGCGATGCGTTTTCGACAAGTGTTCGGTTGTGTGTTCAAACATGATCGAATTACTGCCGATGGGATTTGTGAGATTGACAGATGACTTATTTCGGAGCATAAACTAAATCGCCTCGACTTCCCAACTCTATGCCGCACTATTCACCACAAACCTCGCCCACGCGAACGTATGAGCCCAATATCGTCCATAACCCGTTTAGGTGGATGGGGATCTGGACACCTCAAGGGTGGCGCGTCCACGAGAAACGATGGGGCAACGCGACGCCGGTCACAGTGAGTCTCAGCGGCGATGGACATACCACCTTCTTCCCGAATGCCCTGCGCGACCCGGCGTTGGGTAAGGTCGCGTGGACCGATGACCTTCATCTGAAGGATGATCCGTTCACCGACGGAGGCATCTACCCGGCAGATCCCCGCGTCGAGTATCCAGCAGGTCGGCCCCGCTGGGCGGTCTCTCACACCCTGCTGTGCTACCCCTTCGCTGACCATGGCCTCTACACGCACGAATACACCTGGGACCTGCGGCACGGACACCTGCAAACACACTTTCGCCATCACGTCGTCGAGAAGGCTCGAACCGATAGCCGCGACGGATTGACCGTTCGAGTCGCGCGGACGCCGATCAGCCAGACGATCGAGGGCAACGTCCATTATCCGCTGCCCAATAGCGCGGTACGCGGCGTCTGGGACGATGCCGCGCGGTCGAGTCGGAACTATTACACGCGACGCGTCCTCCAGAAAATCGGCATGCATAACGGCGTATACGCCAATGCCCCGTTCGCACCGGTCGTTCAGTGTTATGGCATGTACGAAGTACGCCCCGAGGAACGGCTTGACGGCATCTTCGACAGCGATTCGGGTCTTTGCATTGATGAACGGCGCGCGATCGAAGAACTCAAGATCGCGTTCGACGAACCGAAGATCGCATTGCTCCCGCTCGAGCCTTATCGCATGACACGAAGCCGCGTTTACGAGTGCGAGATCGGCTTGATGAGCCGGCTGTTCGGCACAGTCGATCGCGCGTTCCTCGAAGCGGCGAAGACGAAGCTTGGAACGAAATTCTCACCCGGAGTCGTCGGCTACGCTGCGCAGAACGCAGTCGCCTCGGATGAAATCGGCTATTGCGGATATTGCGCGACGTGCGATCTGGATGACGACGGCCACGTCAGTGAGCAGGACCTCTCGCGCATCGAAAAGCACCTCGGTCGCGAGGTGCGGCTGAACCTCTACCGTCATGCCTATTACGGCGGCGACTGGCTGTCCACGACGATCTGCCTCACGCCCGACCACGAGCCGGGCACCCCCGCCATTGCGGACTACGAGTACGGCGGCGGCTACGAGGCGGGATCGGGCGTGGTGAAACTGCTTGAAACCCCCGGGCCGGATCGAGACGTCTGGGTCGAATACCACTACGACGCTCCCGCCGCGCCCGGCGAGAACAATATTCGCGTGCATCTCTATCGTGAGCTCTTAAACCGAGGTTGACCATGGGACATCGCTTATTCCTTGTTGCGTTGCTCTGCTTTTGCGGTAGCGCGCTGGCGGAGAACCTGCTGAAAAACAGCAGCTTCGAAGAGCGCGACACGACCAACAGACTGTTGCCTCGCTATTGGACGGAAACACATTATCAAAGCGCGCCGCTGCAGTTTACCGGAGAGCACCATGACGGCGCGACCGCCGGACTGATACCCGGCGACGGGAAGAGTTACCTCTGGCGGCAAGACATCATGAACCCGAGTGCGCGCGCGTTCACGCTCAGCGCTTTCGTCAAGGCCGACAACGTCACGCTCACCGACAAAGACGATCATGCGATGCTGTATGGCCATATCATCTACAAAGGTCAGCCGTACGAATCAGCGACGCACTTCTTCTGCAAAATCAAGCCCGGCACTTACGACTGGCAGCAGATCAGTGTGGTCGGCGCGGCCGCAGGCGACGGGCCGATCGAGCGCGTTCACATCAGCGTCGTCGGCAAGCTCTCCGCGGGCCGGCTGCTGGTAGATCAGGTCGAGGTGTCGCCGAATGTCGAGCTCTCGCCAGAAGGCACCCTTCGCAGCAAAGTCACCGACCTGCAAGCGCTCCTCGAGAAAGCCGGCAACCTCGACGGCTCCGTCACAGAAGCGCAGACGGAGTTGAAAGCGGCAACAGCGGCGTTTGCGGCGGAGAAACCTGATCTGACAACCGCGCACAATCACTGGGTCGCCGCCTGCCGAGCCGTCTCGCACGAAGTCTGGGCAAAACTCTTCCCCGAATGCATGAGCGAGAAGACGACCGAAGCCAAGATGCTCTACCACGGCGGACAGGGAAGCACCCCGGCTGACACCGATTCACAGCTGAGCCTCGTCCGCTCGATGAACTGTAACGGCCTTCTCTTCTCCCTGGGTTCGTGGATGAGCGTGAACTACCCGTCCGCACTCGTCCCCCTTGAAAAGGGCTACGACCCGAACCAGGACATGCTCAAGTATCAGATCGACGCCGCTCACAAGAGCGGGATCAAGGTGTTCGGCTATCTCGCGGCGTGCTACGGGACGAGCAGCCCGCAGAGCGGTCCCGACGGGCTGTTTGAGAAACATCCCGAGTGGTTTGCCACCAGTCCCGACGCGAACATGCCAAAGTTCCCCGACCCCGCCAACCCGGAGTTCCAGGAGTACATCACCAAGGTGTATGTCGAACTGGCGACCAAGTATCCGATCGACGGCATCGGCCTGGATTACATCCGCTACCCCACCGAGACCGCGCTGAACTATGACGAAAACAACCGCAAGGCCATCCTCGCCAAATACGGCATCGACATCAGCGGCGGGATTGATCTGTCGCGCGATCCGGCTAAGTGGGAGAAGATCAAGCAATATCGTGGCGAGGTCGTCGGCTCTCTCGTCAAGCGCGTTCGTGACGCCGTGAAACAGGCGCGCCCGGACTGCGCGATCATCGCGTGCCTCATCTCCGAGCCCGAATTGTGCGTCGAGTACGGACAGAACTGGCCCGCCTCATCAGCCAACCTCGATTACGCGTCGCCGATGAATTATGACGACCGATCGATCAACGTGAAGATGCTGGAAGCACAAAAGGCCATCTTCGCGAAGAACAAGGTCGTCTATATTCCGGCCGTCGGCGGGATGCCCGAATTGCACCAGCAGCGCACCATCAGCGAGTGGGCAAAGCACGTCGCGATGCAGCGTAAGATCAACGGCGACGGCATCATCATCTACCGCATGGGCGGCCTCGACCAAGGCGTGGCCGCGTTCTTCGGCAATGGGCCATTCCACAACAAGGCGGAGTTTCCCAAGCCACTGAAGTGATCCGCGCCAAGGGTTCGCTAGCAATCCGGAGTGATCGGCAGAACCAGCGCGCCGTGTCGGTAACGTTCAGGAATGTTTCATCGAACCCAACAAGATCGGCTTGTGTCGTCTGAGCTGGCGCTGCGACGATCAACGTGTTAACCGGAGGCGAAATGCCAGAGGCTCGAACTAGGCTGCATGGACCCCGTACTTTCGCGCTGCTGACGGCAGTGGCGGGCATCGCGTCGACATCACTCGCTACCGAATCGCCCTCCTTTTCCGTCGACGTCGTTCAGGATCAGATTCTGTACACCGCGACGCCGGCGGCGAGCACGGTTCCCGGCTTCAAGCCGCACATCAACTTCCCGTTCCTGAGCAAGCGCGGCAACGGGAGCTTCGTCCTCTGGTGGACCGTGGGTCAAACGAACGGCGTTGGTAACTTCGGCCTGGGTTCGACCAGTGCGAATGGATCGAGCTGGACGGCGCCCAACGCGGCGTTTCCCTTCATGCCGCCGATCCACGATGCCAAGCCTGCCGGCCAGACCAGCCGCGGCTTTGTGATCAACATGTCCAGTCCGACGGGAACCAGCACCTGGAATCACGGACGGTACCTGTCCAGCGACGGCGGCGTGACGTGGGCGCAGCAGTCGAGCGGTTCCAATTACGACACGCTTGGCGTCAACTATCTGAGCATGTACCAGAATCCGGGCTCGGTGGTCCAGATCGGCGCAACGACACTGATCAGCGCCTTCGGGCAGCGGCCGGGGCTCAACACATTTGAACTCGTCCTCTTTGCCAGCACCGACGGCGGACAGAACTTCGTCCGCCGCGCCACCGTCGCCGACTACATCGCTGGCAACAACACCAGCATGGGAGAGGAGGGGCCGAACGAGTCCGACATCATTCGCCTGAATAACGGACAACTGATGGCCGTCTTTCGCACGGGGCAGCCATTCCCAAACGCGGACCTCAACGCGACGACCCCGTCCATTTTCTTCAGTCACTCCGCGGACGAAGGCGTCACCTGGACGTCGCCGAAGATGCTCGGCGTGATGGGTGCGTTCCCGCACGTTCACAAACTGGACGACGGCAGCATCGCGATGACCTACGGCCGAGCCGGCGACAAGATTATGTTTGCCGATCCCACCGGCAAACGCTGGAGCAAACCTACGTCGATCAACAGCACCAGCTCGAGCGGATACGTCCGCATGCACCGGCGCGACTCCGACGGCAAATGGCTCTATGCCTACGATCAATCCAGCTTCTACCCGCCCGGCTGGAATGGAAGCGCGCCCTCGGGATACATCTTTGCCAACGACACGATGGCGAACATGCGGGTCGCCACGCTGGACATCAAGCCGGTCAAGACCTTTGACTACTACCCGTGGGCGACCCGCTACGACGGCGACGTGACGCCCGATCAGCTCCCCGAACCGTGGACGCCGACGCTCAGCGGCGCCGTGAGCGCTTATCAATGGGCCGACCTCGGGCAGGATTACCTGCGCACCGACTCGGGCGGAACGGGCACGAGCCGGGCGATTTTCTACACGCTCCCGGGAGGCGGTTCGACGTCCTGGACGCCGATGGATTTCGCGCTGGGAACGGTGATCGAAATGCGCGCGCGAGCCGGCTCGGTAGGAACCGCCGAAGGCAGCGCCAGCATCTTCGCCGGCGACGGCACCAACGGATTCGTCAGCCTGGAAATCACCGGCAACGCCGTCAACCTCGAAGGTCTGGGTGGCAACGGGTCACAAGTCGTTCTCAACTCGACCACCCTGCCCGGCTTTGACCCCAAGGCGTGGCACGATTATCGACTTGTCATTGCACCGCTGGATAGCGCCGGCGGAGCGATCCGCGCGCAGCTCTTCCTCGACGGCAACCTCTACACCCCGGTCCTCACCCAGTCGCTGCTCCCCTCCAGCGTGAACGAAATTCGCTTCGGCGACCAGACCGGAACCAACAACGGCGTGCTCGATCTGGACTACCTCCGCTTCGGCACCCGCGCCAACCAGTGGAAGTCAGACGTCTCAGGAACCTGGCATGACCCCGCCCGCTGGTCCACGTCCGTACCCAACGCCGCATCCTCGACCGCTTACCTGCTCCAGTCGATCCGAAACTCGCGCACCATCACTCTGGATGCGCCGGCAACGATCGGGAATCTGGTCTTCGATAATCCAAGTTCCTACACGATCAGCGGCACACAACTCCTGACCTTCGATGCACCGGGCGGATCGAACATCACCCTGGTCACCGGCAACCACTCGGTCCTGGCGCCGATGCGACTGAACAACGCAACGCGCATCCAGGGAACCGGCGATCTGACCGCCCGCAACATCACCAACCTTGCCTCGCTCTCAATCGAATTGGACATGACTGCCAAAGACATCGACGGCGGCGGATCGATCACGATCGCCAGCGGCGCCTCGCTCCGCGCCGAACGCGTTGTCGCCGATGCGGTCGTAGCCAACGGCGCGTTGCGCATCGACGCACATCCGGCGAACCTGGCGAGCCGCGTCAGTTCGCTCACGCTCGCGGCGGGCGTTTCGTTGGATTTGAATGAAGCCCTGGTCGTCGATTACACGGGCGCGAGCCCTGAATCGACGCTGCGCAACTTGCTGCTGACCGGATACAGCCTCGGCACCTGGACGGGCCCGGGCATTCGCAGTTCGACGGCCGCGGCCAGCGGACTGACGATCGGTCACGCCAACGCCGCCGACCTGTTCAGTTCGTTCCCGGCGACCTACGGCGGCGTGACCATCGATTCGACGACGATCATCGTCGCGCTCACCATCGCCGGCGATGCCAATCTGGATAGGACCGTTGATTTCACCGATTTGCTCAGCCTGGCGCAAAACTACAACTCGCCCGGACAATGGAGCGACGGCGACTTCAATTACAGTCAGTTCGTCGAGTTCAATGATCTGCTGCTTCTGGCACAGAACTACGGCGCGTCGGCATTAAACGCCAACGAGCGCGCGATCCTCGGCGAGTCGTTCGCCAGCGATTGGGAACTGGCTCGCAGCCTGGTGCCCGAGCCCACCGTCTCCCTGGCCTCCTCTGCCGGCCTGCTGTGCTTCGCAGGCCGAAGACGCAGGTCGGCCATCGGCTTGTAGACTGGTGGCTCTTGCAGGAAGCAATCCGGCACTCAAAGGTTCCGCAACATGCACAAGATCCTCGTGGTTGGTGTTGGCTCGATCGGTGAACGGCACCTTCGCTGTTTCCTCGCGACCGGCCGCGCAACAATAGGATTCTGCGAACTAAACGAGTCACTACGTCACGCGGTTGCCGAGCGGTATCTGAATGCTCGACCATTCTCCAGCCTGGAGGCGGCGTTGCTTGAGCGGTGGGATGCGGCGGTCATCGCCACACCCGCACACACCCACATCGCCATTGCACGGATGCTGGCGGAGCGCGACGTTCACTTGCTGATCGAAAAGCCGCTCAGCATTTCGATGGAAGGCGTTGAGGATTTGCGCGATCTCTGCGACCGCCGCAAGCGCGTCGTCGGCGTTGCCTACATTCATCGCGCGAACGCCGTCTTCGCTGCGATGCGCAAGGCCATCGTCAGCGGACGATTCGGAATGCCGCTTCAGGTCATCGCGACGTGTGGACAGCACTTTCCCACTTTCCGACCCGCCTACAAAGACATCTACTACGCCGATCGAAACAAGGGCGGCGGCGCGATTCAGGATGCGCTGACCCACGTCATCAACGCCGCCGAGTGGATCGTCGGCCCCGTCGACCGGCTGATGGGCGATGCCCAGCATGCAGCGCTGCCGGGCGTGGACGTGGAGGACGCGGTGCATGCACTCACGCGACACGGCAAGGTCATGGGCTGCTTCTCGCTCAATCAGTTTCAGCAGCCCAACGAGTTCGTCCTCACGGTCGTCTGCGAGCGTGGCACCATTCGCTTCGAGCCCGGTTTGTCTCGCTGGCGGTGGATGACCGAGATCAATGGGACCTGGCAGGACGAGCAATTCCCGCTCGTCGAACGAGACGCCATCTTCACGAATCAGGCCAACGCATTTCTGGACGCGTGCGGGGGCAAGGCCGATGTTCTGTGCACGCTCGACGAAGCGATCGGAACGTTACGCGTGAACCTCTCGCTATTGGAGGCCGTCACCTCGGACCGATGGCATCATCTCGCGCGTGCATCATCTTCAAACCGCTGAGGACGCAGGTATGTCGGAGTGGAAGTGCGTGTTGCAGCTTGATCATCGCCGGCAAGTCACCGACGGCAGCGACTCTGAGCTGGTGGCCGCAATCGCGCGCGGGGCGGACCTTCGCATCTACACGGAGTTCCGCCACAACGAACACATCGACACAGCGTCCTCGAACCCCGAACTGATCCGGGAAGTCGCGGAGTTTCGCACGACCTATCTGCTGGATCGACGGTGGGCCGCGGGAATCATGACGCTTCGCCAACCCGTTGAGCTGCCAGCCGGCTTTGGACCACGGCCGTCGATGTCGTTCTTTCTCTACAACCAGGACGGGCAACAGGCGATCGCGCGGCCGTACCTGGACGGCGCGCCCGCACCCGCGACCAAAGGCCCGTCGCCCTTGGACGACCACCGCGACATGCCCAGGTATCACCAGCACGACAACTTTGATGCGGGGACGAACGCACCCAGCAGCAATTTCGTCTACGACTTCGAGCGATTTCGATACCTGGTTCGCGACGACTGGCGTGAGGTCTACGCGTGTTCGTCAAGTGGCGAGGTACTGGCCGGCTCGAAGTCGGAACTTGTCGATGCGTTTGCGGGCGGGGCAGACGTGAAAGTCGGCATCGCCAGTCTGTGTGATCAATGGAATGCAGCGCCCGCGCATGAAGTCTTCTGTCACACGCACTCAGGCTACTACTACACCGATCAGGGAATGTTCATCGCCGCAACGCAGCCGTTGGTTCGGGTAGCGCCCGGCATCCCGCTTCGCTACAACAGCGACGGCTGGGACTTTGGATGGGCGCTGGTGCGGACAGACGGGCACGTTGCCGGCCTGTGGTGTGATCCGTACACGCTGCAATTTCGCCGGACCACTGATCGTCGGGCGATCCGATGGTTCGTTCGATAAGCACTGGATGGAATCACTATGAGATTATCCCTCAAAGCATACGCTCGACTCACCCTTCTGGTCGTCACGATCGCGTCGCTGTTAACGGCGGTAGCCGTACGCGCTGACGGAACCGATTACCCAACGGTCGTCACGCCGCACCCCGGCGCCGGCAAGTTCAACGCTCATCGCGATCCCGATAAACCGCTCCTGGCGCTCTACGGCGGCATCGGTCTCTGGGAGACGGCGCCGGGCGCGTGGACCGGATACGGCGTCACGAGCAGGGCGCAGGTCGATTACCTCATTCGCCGCTGTGCCGAGAATGGAATCGGCCGCATCTGCGGATCGATGCAGGAAGAAGCCTATCCAAGCCGAATTGCGCCCGCCCGATCGGCTACGGAAGAAGATTTTGTTGCCTACGCGATCGACCAGATGCATGCGAACGGCGTCGAGTTCTTCGCCGATCAGCCGTGCTTCGCATTCGTAAAGTCCCGCAACGCCGATTTCGCGCAGGCTCATCCCGATGTGTTCACGCACGCTGTCGATGGAACGCCGGATACGCACATGCTGTCCGCAGCGCATCCGATCGTCCGCAGGTTCAAGCGGGCACAGTTCATGGAGTGGGTGCAGAACTATCCCATCGACGGGCTTCAGCTCGATTTCATCCGCTTCCCGTACTACTCGATGGACCTTCGCACCGGGTTCGGTAAGCACGGCTACGACGAGCCACTGCTGAACGCGTTTCGCTCACTCTATGGATTGGATTCGAGCTTCATGCCGACGGCCGATGACCCGCGATGGATACGCCTCCGCGCCGAGGCCGTCTCGCAGTTCATTCGCGAACTGCGGCAGGATCTCCGCGACTCGAAAATCGAGCTGCCGATCGGCGTATACAACTCCGGCACCTACGGCCGCGCCGACTCCGCAAGGACTGTTCTCCAGGATTGGCGCGTCTGGGAAGAAGAAGGACTGGTCAACGAGCACCATCCGATGTTCCTGATGAACGCGGGCATGAACAACCTCATTCGCGCCGTCAATTCAATTCACGAGGTCCGAAAGAACGGACGCGTCTTTGGTCCGATTTTTCTTGCGGAAGGGTTTGCCGGCGGCGATGACGTCCCGACCGCCGACATGGTCCGCGACGCTGCCCGTCGGCTGATCAAGGCCGGTTGCGACGCGATCTGGTTCTGCCGGGCCCCTGAGATCGAGCGCTATGGGCTCTGGCCGGTCGTGAAAGAGATCTCAGGCTGGTCGATCCGGGAAATCCGCAACGCCGACTTTGACCCGGCCTATGAAAACCTGGCGCGAAACGAGCTGTCGGCGACGGCTTGGGGCGTTCATGGCGACGCTGATGCGCAACGACTCCACCGGCGCGACGGCGCAGTGGAAATCGCGGGCGGCACGATGCCGCTGACATTAACGCAATCGGCACGGTTCCGAGCGAGCAGGCACCTGGGCGTGTACGGTCTTTCGGCACGAGTGGTCGTCGATGACATCGATCCAGGCGTTGCGGCTCCGGTCGCAATCCTGAATCTCGAATATGCCAACGGCGAGCACGAGAGCAAGCCGATGGCCCATTCACGCGTCGACGGTCAGGTCACCGCAACGATCGACACGCCGGTTCGGTGCGATTTTGACCGCGTGTTGCTCGCGCGTTCGGAAATCTCGGTAACGATCGCCGCTCAGCCAGCGCCCGCATCGATCCGCGCCGTTGAGTTAATTCGCGACCCGCAGGCGGCACGCTGACGGAGCGGGATCGGCATCAGATTGCCCGGCAAGCGGTGATTCCCGTCCCGATGAAGCGGGCCGGTGCCGACCCGTATCGTCGGCGGCACTTCAAAAGCTTCGCGATTCGAATAAAGTCGGCAGCGAGGTTACGATTCATGCATGTGAGGTGTGGTCGAAACCGACGGATTCGTTTCTACTCGGCAAGGTCGAAACACTTCTGATGACCCTAAGGATGTATGGCGACGTCACGGATTGGTAATACAGACCTCATCAGCGAGCTCAACAGCCGGCTCGTTTTACACGCCGTTCGGGTGATGCAGCCGACTTTCCGGGCGCAGGTGAGCCGCAGTACAGGTTTAAAGCCGGCGACCATCACAAGCATCGTCAACAACCTGATCGATCAGAAACTGCTTCGCGAGACACCCGGAAACGCCGAGACCAACACGCGCTTTGGCCGACCTCCCCTGCTTCTGGAGGTCAACCGAGACTTCAAGCGTATTCTTGCCGTCGACCTTGAGCCCGACCACATCCGCGTCGCGCTGACGGACGTGCTTGCTCGAATTCTCGACTACCGCGAGCAGAAAATCGATCGATTCGATCGCCCGGAGTCCATCCTTGCGCAGGTCCTGAAACTGTGCCGAACGGTTACGGGCAATCTCCCGACCGCACAAATTCAGGGCGTCGGGCTCAGCCTGCCAGGATTGATCGATCGTGAAAAGGGCATCCTCCTCTCGTCCACCAATATGCCGAAGTGGAAAGACGTCCCGGTCGGCCCGTGGCTCGAAAAGGAACTGGGCGTGCCGGTGAAGGTGGATCGATCCATTCACCTGGCCGCACTGTATGAGAAGTGGACTCATCCCGAGTCATTGACGCGAAAGGTGATCGTCATCTCCCTCCGCACGGGTATCGGCATGAGCCTTCTGCAAGATGGAACGCTGTACGTCGGCTCCGGCGGACTCTCGGGAGAAATCGGGCACACGATTGTCGATATCAACGGAAAGCGGTGCGACTGCGGCAGCAACGGGTGCCTGGAGACGTTTGTGGGCGCGCCCGCAATCGTTGCGCGAGCCCAGGAGTTGATGAAGGCGGGAGAAGCTAAGGCGTTGAAAGCGCGCATTGGCTCGGGAGCACTGCTCACACCGGAACTGATCTACACACTTGCGCGTGACGGCGACGCAGACTGTGTCGCCATGGTCCGAACGATCGGGCATTACCTGGGAATCGCAATCTCGAATCTGATCAACCTGCTCGGGCCGGATGAGGTGGTCGTGTGCGGCGCAATCGATGAGGCCGAGGAACCACTATTGGAAGCGATTCGCGAACAGATCGACATCTCCGCGCTGCCAAGGCTGCGTGCGTCAGCTCACGTCCGCGTCGCCGCCGAGCATGAAAAGGTCGCGCTGCTTGGAGCCGCGGTGCTCATCTCGCAGGACATTTTCGAACTGCCGTCGCTCCGCCACTCCGAGCGTGTCATCGCACGCCCACAAGCCGCACCCCAGCCTAAAGCCGCCCGCTCTTCGTGATGGAATCGCCCACCGCGAATCCAGATCGATCAGACATCCATCGCCCGTCCACACTTTGCAGAGGCATAACATGCCTCGAGCAATCGCTGAACGCGAATGCCCGCGGCGCCATCGATCGGCGCATCCTTCTGGTCAAGAATCGATTGCGAAAAGGCTTGGATCTGTGCGCGATACGTGTTGATCGGCTGGGGCTTGAGAATGGCCGTTGTCTGGTCTGTTCGGGATTGAGAGGCATCGTATCCGGCGCTTCCCGCGCGACGACGCCAGGCGATCGTCCCTTCGCCGCTCTGGCCGATCGTTCCTTCGCACAGCAGGCTGCCTTCGCTCCCGTACAGCTCCAGACGGTTTAGCGACGATTCATCCGGCACATTGAACAGGCAGTCGACGATTCCCATCGCGCCGTTTGCGAACGTGAGCGAAACGACGGCCGAGTCTTCGACCGCGTATTTCTGCACGGTGTTTCCGGTCTGGCAGCTGACACGGACAATGGCGCCGAAGAGCATCTCCAGCAGATCGATACAGTGACATCCCAGATCCGTCAGCGCACCGCCGCCGCCCAGCTTCGGGTCTTGTCGCCACGCATTCGCCATCGGCGGATACCAGCAGCTGAGTTGCGCCCGCGCGAGAACCGGCATGCCGAGTTGTCCTGAAGCGACGATCGATTTCGCTTCGACATGGCAGGCATGAAACCGCATCATCAATCCGACGCCGAGACGCACTTTCCTTGCCGCGCATAGCTTTACGAGTCGCTCCGCTTCCACAACATCCAGGCTGAGGGGTTTTTCGCAGAGCACGTGCTTCCCTGCGTTCGCCGCGCGCTCGATCTGCTCGGCATGGAGGTAGACCGGCGTCGCGATGTACACCGCGTCGATGTCCTGGGCGAGCAGTTCGGCCTCTGTTTCACAGCACTTGACGCCGAATTTGTCGGCAACCGATTTCGCCGATGACACATCGAACACCGCCGCCAGCATCGCGTTGTTCGCGACGACGATACCTTCGGGAATTGTTCTGCGCTGCGCGATCCCACACGCACCAATGACACCCCAGCGAATACGGCTCATAACTGGCCCTCCAGCACAGACATCGCTTCCCGCGGAAGCGCCTCGAGCGAAATGAATGTCGCCACCGTAAACGGCGCGAGGACAAGGTTCCCGATCTCGATCCGCGCAGTCTGTGAAAGGAGGTTGTAGGCATCGAAACGATTCATCTGAAGTTCAGCAGACAGCCAATTCAGTAATCGAGCAAACGCGATCTGGATCGCCGACCGTAAATCGCCGTCACTGGCGACCGCACCGATTTCGGTTGACGTTTGAATGCGCGGCGCCGGAATCGGCCGGTTCTTGACCAGCTTTACTTCGATATCGACTTGAGCGGCGGTTTCGATCGCGCCGCCGATCGCTTCGCCGTGGCCTTGTGCCGCATGAATGTCGCCGAGCATCAACAGTGCCCCTGGCGCGAAGACGGGGAAATAGATCGTTGCGCCCGCGCCCAGACTCGGGAGGTCCATGTTGCCGCCATGCGTGCCGGCATAGAGCGTCGCGATCTGTTGTCCCTGGTCCGGGCAGATGCCGATGCATCCGACGAACGGCTTCAACGCCACTTCGATCGGCTGCTTTCCGAGCCGGTTGCGGAGCGATGCGCGGCGCTTCGTCGGATCCAGGTCCCACTGATAGAGATGTCGAGGCACGTTTCCCTGGGGCTCAACGAGATGCGCGGGTAGCAACCCGTGTCCCGGGCCGAGACCCGTCTGGCCAATGCCGGCGGGAACCTGCAGATCCAGAATCCGGACGGCGAGACAGTCCTGAGGCATCGACCCGGCAACTTCGATCGGTCCGGCAACGGGATTGCCCTCGACTAAATTCGAGGCGTCGCCACGCTGGCGTCGAGACGGCGGCAAGACCGTCCCATCGGCGTTGCGATTGTCACAATCGGCACAAAGCACCTGAAGCGTCGCCCCTGAATCGAGCTTTATCTGTGGCTGATGCGGCCCAAACACGTAGTAGAAGGGATCGGATGCAAACGATTGTCGCGGTTGGGCGGCCATGCGAATGAACTCCGATCAAAGGAACAAACCAAAGCTTTAGTTGACGAGAATGGAGTTTATACTACTTTATTCTCGGCATGAATAATGTCCGCGCAGAATCCGCAACATCCACCCGCCGCGAGCTCGGGCAAACTGCAATGTATCGTGCGGTTCGGGCTCCCGAATTGTTCGGTCCCGGCTCTCTCGCAGACCCGGACGCTTGGAAATCTGCTCACGTGGCAACGCTTGCGTCCTTCCATTCGGACAGTTCAGACCATCGCCCCGAGACGAACGCCCGGGTCCTTTACGATCGACGGTCCCTCCATGTTCGGTTTGACGTCGAAGACCGGTACGTTCGAAGCATCCAAACCCGCCACCAAAGCCGTGTCAGCAGAGATAGTTGCGTGGAGTTTTTCGTTCAGCCGGCTGGTGCCGTCGGCTACTATAACTTCGAGGTGAACGCCGGCGGCACGGTGCTGGTCTACTTCATCGAAGACCCCACCCGCGGCGCAGACGGTACCCTCTTTCAGAAGTTTACCGAACTGCCGATTCCGCTTGTTGAGTCGATGCCGATCTACCACTCGCTGCCCGACATCGTCGATCCCGAGCGGACCGAGCCCACGCGATGGAGTGTGGCGTTTTCAATTTCCAAGGACCTGATCGAACAGTACGTTCCCGATGCCTGGTCGCGGCGAGATCTGCCTTGGCGATGCAATTTTCATAAATGCGGCGACGACACCTCACACCCGCACTGGGCAAGCTGGGCGGACATCGGCCAGACTCTACGCTTCCATCAGCCCGACAAGTTTGGCCAATTGATCTTCGACTTGCGCGGAGGACCCGCCTTCGACACGTCTCCACTGAAGGCATTGAATGACTGAACTCGCGAAAACGCTCTGTGAAGCAGGCTCGGCAAACGTCAGTGATGCGCTGCGCGCCTTGGGAAGACATTTCCAGGCGATGGATGGCGGCATTCGTCCACTGGATCCTTCGATGAAATGTGCCGGACCGGCCTTCACGGTCCGCTGTTACCCGGGAGCGACCTTCGCGCTCGAGAAAGCGCTCGAAGAAGCCAAGCCCGGCGATGTGCTCGTCGTCGATGGCGGAAGCGTGCCTGATGTGATCCTGATGGGCGGATTGATGAGCCTGCGCGCCAAAACGCGTGGCATCGCGGGCGCCATACTCGATGCGGCCGTTCGTGATGTGAGCGACGTCATCGCGATCCCGTTCCCGATGTTCTCGCGCTACGTCTGCCCGCGCGCAGGCACGTTCGCCGAGATCGGCGAACGCAACACCATCATCTGCTGCGGGCGCGTTCCGGTTCGCCCGGGCGATTGGGTCGTCGCCGATTCCAGCGGCATCACTCTCATCCCGGTCGAGATCCTCGAAGCGACGCATGCGAAGGCGATGGAAATCAATCGCCGTGAACGGACGATTCATGCCGGGCTTCTCGCGGGCAAAACGCTTCCCGAAGCCGCCGCGGGCGCGTAAACCCCGGGACGAACGCTCACTCGGCTCGCACCTCGCTCGCCGAGCCTGTTTCAGCCCTTCAACTTCAATCGCAATCGAGGCTGCAACCGGCGCTTCCTGATACGCTTTCGGATCGTCCGCTGTTTCGCGATCGCGCTCAATAATCCCGCCGCACGAACACGAACGCGGCCAATCCCAGCATCGTCGCTTCGAAGATCAGCGATGTGCCGATCACCCAGAAAACCGAACGCGAGCGCATTTCTTTGTCCAGCTCGATCGCCGCGAGCCTTCGAGTTTCGCGATTCGCCTGGAAGATCTGGGTTTCCGGATCGTCCTCATTCTTCTGTTCGCCGCGCCGATGGTCCCGGTCCAGATCTCGCTCGGGAATGAACTGCCGATCGAGCCAGCGTTCCATCAGGTTCGCGGACTCGGTCGTCTTCGGCGAAAACCAATAGACCCAATAGACCACACGGTGCCATGTCGAATACGGGTCTCCCGCGGCACGCGAGGCTCGTGTGTAATTGAGCATCGCGTTCAGCGACTTGAGGCGGGCGAGATCGGACTCCGTGGGCTGAGTCGTTGCGAGCTTTGCCTGAAAGTCGGCGATGCCGGCTTGTATTCGATTGACGTCCGTGTCGAGTGATGCGACTTCGAGCCGCGCGACAATGGAACGCCTCAGCAGTTCTCCCTCGACCTGGTGAAGTGCAAACGTCATCAACCAGACCACCATCGTGATGAGGATTGCGGTGATGGTGGAACGCGTCAGCGTGCCGACGAGGACGCAGACGCCCCAGAGGTAGCTGAAGATCAAGAGCACCACCGGAATCGCGAGAAACAGCCCGGGCACCCAGGCGCCGCCCCGCAGGCCCAGCACGAGAAAGCTCGCGACGCAGAACACCGTGACCTGCAGCCCGACAAACAGCATCCCGACGACGTACTTGGTGACGAACAGCCGCAGCCGTCCCATCGGCCGCGCGAGGAAGAGGTCGACCGCGCCCCCGCTCAGGAAATCAGGAATCATCGGGGCGGTCGAAATCAGCGCGAGGATCAGCCCGAAGTAGCTCAGCCAGGTCTGCACGCCGAGCGAGATGAACAGGTTTTTGTACAACTGCTGGATCGGGAGAAAGGTCGTGTTCAGAAACGGACTGCGAAAGTGCTTCCAGAAGATGGACACGCCGGTCTCATCAAATCCGACCGCGCCGAACGCGCCGACGACAATTCCGGAGAGGAACATCGTGATCCAGAACAGTTTCTTCGAGTTCAGTTCGCGATAGGCGTCGACGAGCATGGCGCGCGTCTGGATCGCCATGCCGCCAAACGTCAGCCGGGGCGGTGTGGCGGGCGCGGAAGATGTCAATGCCTCATGACTCATTTGATCTTCGCTCCCGCGGCGTGGCCGCCACCGGCAACCTCTTCGACCGCTTCCATGAACAGCTCTTCGAGCGTGGGCTGAATTGGCTGGACGCGGCGAATCACCAGACCCGCGTCGCGCAGACCATCAATGAGCGGCTGGATTCTGCTCGCCTCCGATTCGCCGACACGCAGTGTGTTGCCTCGCTGATGCGTCCAGCAACCATCCGCCAGAACGCCGCGGACGCCTTCCTTCGGATCCGGCGGCACGCTGACAGCGCCACCGCGCAGCGGAGGAAAGAGCGACGCGAACGGATAGGCCGTTCCGTTTGCTTCGACTTCAATTTCGTAAGAGCGACGGTTGACCGCCAGTTCGCCGATCGTTCCCTGCCGCGCGACCTGCCCGGCCACCATGATCGCGACGCGATCCGAGACCATTTCCAGCTCACTCAACAGGTGGCTGTTGATGAAGACGGTTTTCCCCTGCGCCTTGAGACGCAGGAGCATGTCGCGGATATCGCGCCGGCCGACCGGATCGACGCCGTCGGTCGGCTCGTCGAGCACTACCAGATCCGGATCGCCCGCCAGCGCCTGCGCGATCCCGACGCGCTGCATCATTCCCTTCGAATAGCGCCCGATCTTCTGGTCCGCCCACGCGGTCATGCCGACCTGTTCGAGCAGCTCAGGCACGCGCCGCCTTCGTTCGTCGCGGGGCGTGCCTGAGAGCGACGCGAACAATTCGAGGGCTTGCCGGCCGGTGAGGTAGCGAGGAAAACGATGATTTTCCGGCAGGTATCCAACGCGGCGCAGCGCCGATTTGGTTCCGACGGGCGCGCCCAGCACGAACCCTTCCGCGCGGGTTGGACGCACGACGGTCATCAGGATTTTCACCAACGTACTTTTCCCGGCGCCGTTCGGACCCAGCAAGCCGAAGATCTCGCCGCGCCGGACATTGAGCGAGACGTCTTTGAGCGCGTGAACCGAACGGCCGTAACGCTTGTCGACGTGGGCAAGCTCCATCGCGAGTGAGGAATCAGGCATCGCGAAGGAATCTAGCCGCAGGCGCGGCAGTTACCAATAGAACTCGGTGAGACGATTGGAATCTGTCAGAGTGAGACTAAGCAGGGAGGCATCGAGGCACGGAGATTTAGCCACGGATGAGCGCCGATGGACACGGATAGGAAGGGACTAAATGACTTTCCATCTGTGGTCATCCGTGTTCATCGGCGGCTAAGTTTGCCCTTGGCTCACGCCGCGTCCAGAAGCAGGCCCGTGCGCCCCGCCCAGCGGAGTTTGCGGTAGCTGCGGATCGTGATGCGGCTGTTTCCAAGCAGCGGGCGAATGCCCTCGGCGGCGCGGTCGTTGTGGTCGATCAGCAGTTGCACCTTCGTCGGCACACTCGCATCGATCGAAAGCTGCGGCATCGCCATCGCGATCAGTTGCTTGCTCGCGTCGAGCCATGCGACCGCCGCTGCGATCGATTCCATCCCGCTCAGCCCCGAGCCGGCCTGCGCGACCAGCACCAAGCCGCGGTCCCGCCCGACGGTGACCGTCGCGCCGGCGCACATCGGCGCGGTGATCGGCGTCGCCAACAGCTGCGTGCCGCTCTTGAGGACGGCCGCCAGGATCGATGCGCCTTCCGGCAGGTCGATCACTTCGCCAAGTTCGTCGGAGAATGCGGGCATCGAGTCAACCAGCGGCTTGATTGGAATAGGATGGTGCATGGCGGGCTCCTCGATCGATTCGTTGCTCTTCGGCGATTCTGCAACCTTCGGCAATTCGGTCATCGGCTGCGCGATCGTCGGGATCGACATCGGCTGATTTGCCACGGCCGCGCCGACCGATTCGTTTCCGTAGTGTGCGGCATCCGCGTCGGCGTTCGGCGAGAGTTCCAGAAACTCCTGCACGACGCGCCACTGCGGCGCGTTCGCCAGTTGACCCTTGTCGCGATGCGCGTGGCACCAGAGAATCGTGTGCACCTGCGCGTGCTCGACATCCGGGACGAGCGGATCGTGCAGCACATCCCAATCCAGAAACTGTCGGCACACGCTCGAAAGCTTCGCAAACGACTTCTGTGCCTGCGCTTCACTCGGCGCATCGACCATCGCGATCGTGAGTGGGAGCTTCTCGCCTTCGGCGAGGCCCTTGAGCGTTCGGTAACCGCTGACGATGCCGTCGTGATCGCAGGTTGCCAGCAGCGTCCAGTCATCCACCCGGCGCATCATCTGACGCGATTCGACTCGGCGCTGATCCGACAACACCAGCAGCCAGCGATCGACATCGTGGTTCAGCTCGAGGATCGAGTCGCTCATCCGGCGAGGATCGAACACGTCACTCACTTCTGCTTCTTCACCGGTCTGCGATTCTTCACAGTCGACGAGTTGGAGCTTGAACTCGCTCGCATCCAGCGTGAGCAGGCCAATGCGCAGGCCGTTGGCGGTAAGGCTGGCGGCATAGGCGAGCACGGATTCGTGGAGCTGCCCGTTGGACTGCGCGCCGATGATGGCGGTGATCCGCTTGCGCTGCGCATCCTGCACGTCGCCGGCGTTGATCGACTCATCCGCGAGGGGCGAGGTCGAGTAGCCTCGGACGCTGGCGAACTCTTCCGGCGAAAGATCGACCGGCTCGTTCGATGCCGCGTGCGGCGCCGCGGAACGCGCCTGTCCCGGAGGAATGCGAACGGGCTTGGCGCGGTTCTCGCCGGCCTGTTCGCGAAGGCTGGTGAGAAACAGGTGGCTGATTTCGCTCAAAGGGCGACTGGGTTTGTTTTCGTTGTTCGTGTCTGACATGGGCGTCCTGCCTGATTCAAATGCCGATTTCCGAATGCCGAGTGTCGAATGAATGCCGACATTCGGCATTTGGCACTCGTCATTCGGCATTTCTCGACTCACTCGACCTCGACCACGTTATTCAGTTCGCCGAACTCGTTCGCCTGCACGTAGGTGTTGAACGGATCAGTCACCCAGCGGCCGTCGACGATCATCCGGTAGCGGTAGCGGCCTGGGCGCAGCGGAAGCTTGGCGACCCAGGTGCCGGGCCGCGTGGAGATAAGCGGCGTGCTCATCGAGCTCCAGTTGTTGAAGTCGCCGGCAAGCATCACGCTGCTGGCGTTTTCGAACTTGGTGCGGAAGACGACGCCATCCGCTTCGCGCTGGATGCCGTAGATCTCCTCGATCTTCTGCTGCGTCGTCTGGGCTTTTTGCTGGGCGGTCTGCATCGGACGTTCCAGCGTCGCGATGGCTGCGCCGATCTGGAGCGGCGCCGACTCCTCGGCTTCCGCGAGGCTGACCTCTCCGGTGTCGGTCAGGATCTGCGTGCTGGAGCGGCCGAACTTGAAGTTGGTGAGCTGCGCGAGCTGCCGCGCACGCTGCACGAGTTCCGCCGGCCGCGAGAGGCGTTCGCCAGGAGTCTCGGCGACATCGACCGGACGATGGCCCATCAACTCGCGGGCGAGGTTCACGAAATCCTTGTAGCCGCGGCTGCCGGGATCGTATTCGGTAATCGGCTGGCCGAAGCTAGCCGCTTCCTTGAGCTTGGTGTTGAAATTGATCGTGCTTTCCATCAGGTAGTCGCGGAACTTGGCGCGAAGCTCGGCGAGCACTTCACGCGCCAGCTTGGTGCGGGTGTCATAGAGCGTCGGCAACACGCGAATGGCGACGTCCTTGTCGAGCTTTTCCTTCAGCTCTTCAAGCGTCTCCATCACCTTCGAAAGCCCATGAAGACTGAAATAGCCGGTCTCGACGGGCACGATCACTTCATCGCAGGCACGCAGCGCGTTGAAGGTGATCAGGCCGACGGACGGCGGACAGTCGACGATCGCCCACTGGTACGTTCCCGCCACGCCGGAGAGCGCGTGATGCAGGCGATCTTCGCGACCGGCGCGGCCGGCGAAGATCTGCTCGAAGGCGGCGAGCTTGAGGTTCGACGGCGCCAGATCGAAGTCGGTGGCAATCTGCCAGACGATCTCGGCCATCTGCGCCGGTCTCCCGTCCTGCGGCTCGATCAGCGCATCGTACATGCTGCGCTCGACCTGCTCTTCCGGAACGGCAAGACCCACGGCGCAGTGGCCTTGCGGGTCCATGTCGACAAGAAGAGTTTTCTGGTTCATCCGCGCCATGCAGGCGGCGAGGTTGATGGCAGTGGTTGTTTTTCCACATCCACCCTTTTGATTAATGATGGCGATCGTACGCATCGGTGAACCTTCCTTGGACCCTGACAAGCCGGTCCTCCGGCCTGGAGAATTGCACTTGCGCGCCTGCTCAGCCGGCGCGATCGTTCCTGATGCTCTCAAATCGACTTGGTGAAGCAGGAAACTTTAGGTTTATGAGACGAGACAGAAAAATGGGTATTTTCGAAGCCATCGAATCACCTGCTGGCCGAGTCAGGCAAATCGAAATGGGCAGTGGAAAAAGAGCGGGCGACATCGCCTCCGCAAACGATGCCGCCCACCATACAAACTGATTTGAGCCTTCGATTCTGCACATGCTGTTCTTCCCGGGCAAGCGCAATTCAAACAAAATCACATGATGCAGTCCCGCGGACTTTGCTGAACCGGTTCAAACGTCGACTCCGCACTCCGAAACGGCAGACGCTGCCCGCTTCCACACCGCTGTCATGCGGCCAGAATCGTCTCTGCGGGTGTGGCAATTCGCACCATTCCGGGGGGCCGATATTCGTCCAGCACCCGTCCGAGTTGTGCCCGAACCAGTTCCGCCGGCGAATCAATCACCCGCCGAAGCTGCTCGAGCGCCGCCTCTACACCCTGCGCCGAACGCCGTGGGAGCTCCCAGACGCGAATTCGTTCGTGGCTCGTCGGCCGCGTGTGCTCATCGTCTCTCGAGAGCTCTTCGAACAGCTTTTCGCCCGGCCGCACCCCGGTGAAACGGATGACGATGTCCTTGTCTTCCACGAGCCCGGCCTGCGCGATCATCTGCTTCGCCAGGTCGAGGATTCTCACCGGCTCACCCATGTCGAGCACGAAAATCTCGCCGCCCTTCCCGATCGCCCCAGCCTGCATCACGAGCTGCGTGGCCTCGGGAATGGTCATGAAATACCGGCGCATGTCCGGATGCGTGACCGTCACCGGCCCGCCGGCTTCGATCTGCTTCCGGAAGATCGGCACGACACTGCCGGACGAGCCGAGCACGTTGCCGAAGCGCACGGCGAGGAAGCGCGGGGCAGTTTGCAGTCTGCTGTTTGCGGTTTGCAGTAAATCACCAGACTGCAAACTGCGAACGGCAGACTGCAAACTGCCCACGCCCTGCACCACCATCTCCGCGAGTCGCTTGGTCGCGCCCATGACGCTCGCCGGGTTCACGGCCTTGTCGGTGCTGATGAGCACGAACGCGTCGACGCCGCTGTCGCGGGCGAGCTGCGCCACCCGTTGCGTTCCGAAGACGTTGTTCTTGATCGCTTCGCCGGGATTGGCCTCCATCATCGGCACGTGCTTGTGCGCGGCCGCGTGGAAGACGATGTGCGGACGGTGCTCTGCGAAGACGGTTTCCATCCGCGCCTGGTCAGTGATGTCGGCGACGCACGGGTGGACGTCGACGCCCATCCACCGCTCGCGCAGCTCTCGGTCGATTTCGAAGAGCGCATTCTCCGCCCGCTCGACGAAGATGAGCCGCTCGGGACAGAAGCGCGCCGACTGCCGGCAGATTTCCGAGCCGATCGAGCCGCCGGCCCCGGTGATCATGATCCGCTTGTTCGCGAGGAATCGCTGCAGCTCTGGCGTGTCGAGGTTGACCGCCTTGCGGCCCAGCAGCGTGTGAAGCTCCGGGCTCGCGGCGAGTTCGGTGGCGGATCTGCGCAGCAGGAGGGCTCGAACGCGAGAGAACATCATCTGCGTTATCGGTCGATCGACTGTTAAAAGTTGAATGCCGCGTTTAGCTTCTCCGCCATGTCCAAGCCTCGTATCGGAGTCGTCGCCTGTTCGTCGCCGGTCGGTCTGCTCGAACTCGAACTCGGCCTGAAGCGGCTGCGGGATGCCGGCTTTGACGTCGTCGTTCATCCGAATACGACCCAGCGCCACTTCGTGAACGCGGGCACCGACGACGAGCGCGCCGCCGCATTGCTCGACTACGCGTATGACGACGCGATCGACCTCGTCTACTGCGCCCGCGGTGGATACGGCGCGGCGCGCGTCGTGAACAAGCTCGTCGATGCGGCCCGGCAACGCGGAGTCCCGAAGCCGAAGATGCTCGCCGGCTATTCCGATGTAACCTTCCTCCACGAGTACGTCCGCCAGACCTGGAGCTGGCAGACGCTGCACGCCCCGATGATCTGCGCCGGCCAGACCTCGCCCACGCGGGAAGAATGGAACGCGGTGGACTCGCTGCTCCGCGGCCAACTCCCGGCGAGACCCTATACGCTCCCGGTGAGATGGCTTTCAACCCCGCCCAACGAGGCGATCCCTGGCGAACTGATCGGCGGCAACCTGTCGCTTTGGGTGTCGATGGCCGGCACACCGTGGCAGCCGAGCCCGCGCGGAAAAATCCTCTTTTTCGAGGATGTCGGCGAACCGCTCTATCGGCTGGACCGCATGGTCGTCCAACTGGAACAGGCGAACATGCTCGAAGGCGCGGCCGCGATCGTGCTCGGCGACTTCACCGACTGCACGGACGAATCGCCGACGATGCTCGAGCCGAACCAGCCGCTCGATGCACCGGACTGGACGAAGCGGGTGCCGATGCGGCCGAAATTGACGCTCGAAGCGGGACTGCTCGAAATCTTCGGCCGCGTCGCGCAGCGCTTCGGCATTCCTCTGGCAGCCGGTCTCCCCGTCGGCCACGGGCCGAACTTCTGGCCGCTGATGCTGGGCGCGCCCCATCGTCTCGATTCGGAAACTCTGCGCTTATGACACGATGCACGCGGCTGACCAGAAATCGTTACCGTCGCTGAAACGCTGCGCTGATCATTCCTTTGGGCAATGGAACGATTGAATGAAACAGCACGCGCCCGCCGGATTGACCGCGCATGCCGTCATCGAAGTCGTCGAATGACAACTGCTTTGCCGAGCGACGATCGACACTGCCGTCGAACAGCAACGCGTTCGACGTCTTGCCGTGCCGCGTGCCGGTGATTCGTCGAGTCAGTTGCGGTTCATCCCATACATCATGCAGAGTCAACATTCCGATGGTGTCCTCTTCCAAGGGGTACCAGCGGGGTGAGAACCGATTCGAAGATTCAGTGACAAAGACGACGTTGGACGGCCGGCGAACGGCCGACCAGCGCGAGGTCAAGGTGGTAAAGTTGTCACCCAGCGGCTGCGCACCCCGAATATTTGGCATGGCGTTGGATATGTAGGTTGTCGGCAGCCAGTCGAAATCGACGAACGGGTGGGCCTTGCATCGGAGAACCTTTAGTTGATGCAGTTCGGACTCCCTCACGTCACGTCGCTGGTTTTGGCGTGCAACCGCCAGAAACGGACTTCGCAGTGCGATGTCGCCGTAGTAATTGTTATCCCTGGGAACCCAGTCTCTGTTCACGGTTGCGTAGTTGAGCAGCGACTGGCCGATGAGACGAAGATTCGACGCACATTCGGTCTGAATCGCGTTGCGGCGCACGATTGAGAGCGTGGGAAGAATGATCGCCGCCAGGATCGACACGATGCAGATGCAGACGAGCATTTCGACCAACGTAAAGCCCGTCGCATAGCGCTTTGTGTCGCCAACGACTTCGTTAAGCGCGAGATCCTCATGTCCAGTGACTTGCTTTCGACCAGCAAACTTGAAGGCAATTCCAGTTACCACGTAAAATGAGTTGCGAGTCAACCCGATCAACGCACTGCTTTCCGCGCTTCTCCAGCCGTAATCGAAATAATGTCTCAAAGAGTGCGCGTTCATTGGATTCTCCTCATCTCGCCGCGTTCGATATGCGCGCTCGACCAGCGGCACGGCACCATTTGAAGGTGAGCAGCGCGCCAGTCACTAGGACCACAGCCCCGATGAGACCCGTCAAGTAGAGCTTTGACGATCGATTCCGCTCAACCAGCGCCGCCATTTGCGGCTGCCCAAATCCGAATCGCGGATCCGTATCGAGTGAGACTTTCACTGGAGAAACATCCACGCCGGGCAGGTTGGTTGCAGCCGCGGGTGCTAGCAATTCGGCTTCAATCCGGCTCCCGCCAAACTGTATCGACGCCGTCTGGAGTTTCGCCGTATGCTCAATCGCCCAGATCGGGCCATCCTCTGAGTTAGCTGAAACCCGCTTCGTGATCGCGCATGGCAGAAAGATTTGCGCCGTTTGAGGATCGTTGGTTGTAAACGTTTTCCAGTCATCAAAGAGCATGTGATACGTCTGGGTGGAACCGGGAAGTACCCACTTGGCTTCAATGATCCGCCCATCGTCGGTTGACACCCGCCACGTCAGCGTGTCGCAATCAGGCCCACCCTTTTCCTGCATCTTTGCACTCGTCACTCTTCTGGACACGACAAAGGACGAAGCGTCCGGCTCGAGTAACGGTTGATGATCGTTGTCCAAGTCGGCGAATGCGTATTCCACCTTGTCCGCCGGTGTCGTCCACCACGGATCGCCGCTTCGCGGTTTGGGAGGCGAGAGGAACATGTGAAGTAACTGCGTGTAGCACAACGGCGGCAAGTGGTACGCGCGCGAATCAAACGAACCGGGATTGTCGAGCCTTTGCACGACCTTTCCGTCCGAGTCGCGCAGGATGACCGACTTCTCGTCGTTGAGCGAATCGAGTGTCGTACCGGTCCGCCTTTGCGCGGCAGGATACGCTTCGGCGTTCCTCACGGAGCTGATCTTCGACCGAATCCGAAACCTTGGAAACCGGTCGACGACATTCACCACGCCTTCGGCGACAATCGGCTGATCGAGCGTTTTCAGACGGGGCGGATATCCTTCGCCATCCCCGGCGCGCATGTTTGAGACCGTGATATCAGCCGTGTAGGAGTAGCCGTGCGACTCCAGCCAGAGCGCCGATGTTTCCAGCCGTTCTAACAACTTAATCTGCTTCGGATCGAGCTTTTGTTGAAACTCTCCCCATGGCATCTGGGCGAACACGGCCTGCAACATGGCAGTGCATGCGCAAAGGAACACAAACACGGTCTTCACCATGACGCACCTCAATTACACATGGTCGGCGATGTCGAATCGCAATCAAAGAACGTGTCCTCGTACGTCCCCGCGGGCGGGGCGCACACACACGCGCTGCCATTCCATGTGCAATTCGAATCCATCGATTCGTACGTGCCGCATGCACCCAGACTCGCCGTGGTGTCCCATCCAGGCGTTGCGTTATTCCCTGTGAGTTCGACGTATTGCGACAACTGACTGCTGCAGCGTGACCAGTACGCGTACGCGCCGTTGCAGTCGGTCGAGTTGGTGTGGGACGCACAAGTGATACATTCTGCGTTGCTGCAGGCCACACTACGATAGCTCTCCTTGCAAGCAGAGTACGCAAGACCAACGAAGGAGATCAATGCGCCACCAACAACCAACTTCGACATGCGCTTAAACATCTGAGCCTTTCGAAATGACGCGCTCACTATTACGCGCGAAAGGCGAAAAAAAACACGATTTTTGTCCGACTGTTGCGAATTGAATCGTTGTCAACACACTTCGTTAGTCGCCGCCGAGTTTCGATCTCACGAAGTTCGCGCGCTCGACCTTGCGGAGATCGCCTTCGAGCCGCTTGTTCATCACCTTCTGCAGGTGCGCCTGCTGGGTGAGCAGGAAGAGCTCGTTCACGCGGTTGATGTCGACGCCCTTTACCCGGCCGAGGTTCACGCCCATGCGGAGGTGGCTCAGCAGGAAGAGCACTTCTTCGGTCGAGAGCATCCGCGCGCTGCGCAGGATGCCGAGCGCTCGGAAGACCTTGTCATCCAGCGCGGCCGTGCGTTCATTCAGCAGCGCGCGCCGTGCCTCGTGTTCGTAGGCGACGATGCGCGGGATGATCGTGTGGCGGAACTCGCTGAGGATGTCATCCTCGACTTTGCCCAGCGTGGTCTGATTGCTGATCTGATAAAAATCGCCGGTGGCTTCGGTGCCTTCGCCGTACAGGCCGCGGACGGCAAGCTTCAGATCCTTCGCCGCGCGGAAGACCTTTTCTATTTCGCCGGTCATCTTCAGCGCCGGCAGATGGAGCATCACGCTCACGCGGATGCCGGTGCCAACGTTGGTCGGACAGGCGGTGAGGTAGCCGAATCGTTTGTGGAAGGCGAACTCGAGCGCATCGTCGAGCTTATCGTCGATGGCATTGATCTGTTCCCACGCCTCTTCGAGTTGCAGGCCGCTGCGCAGGACCTGGATGCGCAGGTGGTCTTCTTCGAGCACCATGATCGATACGGTCTCATCATCGCTCACGGCCACGCCGCGCGCGCCCTCGGCGGTGGAATGCGGCTTGGAGATCAGGTGGCGCTCGACGAGGAACTGGCGGTCCTGCTCAGTCGTCTGTTCGAGATCGACGTAGAAGATCTTCGTGGCGGCGTGCGAGGTGATGATGGCATCCCGCACGCGCTTCTCCAGCGCGATGCGCTGCTGTCGGCTCATGCGCGAAACGAACGGCATGCCGACGACATTGCGCGCCAGGCGGATGCGCGAGCTGATCACGACTTCGTTGTGCGGCCCGGCGCCGCGAAGCCATTCGCCCGATCGCGCTGTGAGGTCACTGAGTTTCATCCCTGTTCTTCTCCAAACATGAATCTGTCATCCAGAGGCTGGTTTACCAGCCCAAGGATCTCGGATGCCGTCAAAACTGGCGATTCAAAGTCAATCCACAACCGAGATGCTTCAGTCGCCTGCGGAGGGCATGCCCTCCGCTTAGGCTCCTTCTGCATGACAGCAATCTCTTCATCTTCGTACACACTTACTCTTCTCCCGCCTCGGCGGCGCGGATCTGGTCACGCAGCGAAGCGGCGCGTTCGTAATCTTCGCCTTCGACGGCGGCCGCCAGTTCCTTGCGCAGCCGTGCGAGCGTGCTGCGCTTCCGGGAGACGATCGTTCCGCCCGACGCTCTTCGGGCCGGCACCTTGCCGACGTGATGCGTCGCGCCTTCGTGGGCGCGCTGGATGATCGCGGTGAGTTCCTTCTCGAAGAGGCCGTAGTCGTTCTCACAGCCGAGCAGGCCGCTCTGCTTGAAGTCCGCCCAGGTGATGCCGCAGCTCTCGCAACTGACGGCAGACTCTTTCGGGCTCGCGCCCGAATGGGCGAGCACGAAGTTGTTGAGCAGTTCGTTGATGGGTGTATGGCTCTTGCCGGCGAGCGATTCGCCGGTCAGTTTCGGGCAGGAGTCGCAGTAGTGCTTCTCTACCTTTTTGCCGCCGGAGATCTCCGTCAGGTGAACGGTTGGCGGTTTTTTGCAGCCTTCGCAGTCGCCTTTTTGCATCCTTTGCACATGCCCGTTGTTCCGCGGCATGCTCCTTGAGTCGTTCCTGGTCCGTCGAAACGGATCGTCTCAATTGTATCGGACGTTTCCCGATCCGAACAAAAAGATCGTAGTCGTCAACTCCTGTGGGTTCTATCGGATAAATCGGCGCGGAAGATCGCGGTGCACCCGGTCGCCTCGCCGACCTCCACATACTCCATCCGCACAGTTCCCGGCAGTTTCAACGACCGCGCGACCGCCTCCGCGACTCGCTCGGCCGAAGGATTTACGCCGCTTTTGAATGGTTCTACGTCGTTGAGGTGCCGGCGATCCCATGGGCTGATTACCGCGTCGAGTTGTCGTTCGAGCTCGTGGAAGTCCATCACGCAGTCCATCGCGTCGAGCTGGTCCGAGCCGATCGCGACCGCCACCGACCACCCGTGGCCGTGGACGGGTTCGAACGAGCCGTCGGGAAGACGTAGCGCGTGCGTAGCGGCGAAGGCGCGGTCGATGCGGATGGAGAAAGGCATTTGGCAGAGTGTAGGGATGACGGTCATGCAGTCATCTGGGACGCCGAAGTGGTCAACCCGGGCGATCGGCGGAGTTGCGATCGTTGAACTGGGGCTCTTTCGATGTTCCCGAGGACGATTGCCGGCAAGGCACCGCGCCAACGGCCGCCAAGGTGCGCCGGTTTCGACCATCGCTGCCGTGCGTAAGTGAAGCTGGGCACTCGATTTTCGGCGCGAGTGGGTAATCGTGGGTAACGACGGGCAATGGGGGAGACACCCTCGCGCAGGGTGCCTCGACGAGCGGGAATGATTGAAAAAAGCGCGCACCTACCTTTCCATGGCGCGCTGCGCGAAAACACATGTTTCGCGCAAAAAGCCCCGGATTTTCGCACTCTTTTTCTCCGGTTCAGGCTCGACGTGCCGGCTGACACTTTTGTCGAGAACTCAACTTGATTTTCGGATCGACCGGGATAAATTATATAAGACTTCGGGACCGCGCCCGAGGTGTATTAACACCGCAACGGAGCAGGTATGCCACAATCGCTCAAAAAACAGGCGTTTACCCTGGTCGAATTGCTCGTCGTGATCGGCATCATCGCCGTCCTGATCTCGATCCTTCTGCCTTCGCTCAATAAGGCTCGTGAACAAGGCAACATCGTGAAGTGCGCCAGCAATATCCGGCAGCTGGCACTCGCCGTGACCAACTACGCGACCGAGAACAAGGGCAAGTACCCGCCGAATGTGAACTCACCGGCGATCGAGTGGTACCACCGCGACCGGATCGGCAAATACCTTCCCAATTCGGTGGTCACGCCGTCGGGCAACATCGCCGGCCCGATCATGGTCTGTCCCACCACGCGAGATGAAAACGTGATTCGCACCTACTCCATGAACGTGTGGGCGAGTTCGATTTCTGACCAGTTCGTTTACAACAAGACGCCGGACCCGCGCACCTTCACCGGCCTGACGTACAACCCCAACCCGCCCTTCCGTGGCCAGATGTGGGGCGCATCGTCCAAGGGCTCGTCCCAGCTGATCCTGCTCGGTGAGCGCTTCGTCAATTCCGAATACAACGGGCAGCTTTACGCGAGTTCGACCCTCGGGTTTCAAGGCGACAAGCCCGGGCAGCGTTTCCTCGGCATCCCCGGCTATGCACTCACTGTTCTTCCCGCCGGCGCCGGAACAGCCAACACCGAGATGGATTTCACGCGTCATCGTCAGTCCAAGGACAAAGGCGCCGGAAACGCGGCCAGGGGACGAACGAACATCGCTTTCGCCGACGGGCACGTCGAACTGCTGGCGCACGATGAGCTTGCAGATCCGAACACGGGTTTGAGTCGCAATCGCGCCCTGTGGTCGCCCTACGACTACAAGATCAACAACTGATGCGTGCCGTTCCTCATTGAGATAACCTCGGGCCGCGGTCGTGATGATCGCGGCTCTGTCTTTTGCAGCACGCGATGACTGCACTCACTCCGCAACCCGCTCCCGATGACGTGCCCGCCGCGCCGCGGTTCTCGGTCGGCACGCTCAGCTACACCTCTCGGCAGCTTTACTGCGTCTTCTTCTGGATGCTCTGGGGTGACTTCGTCCTGACGCTGATGGACGGCGGCGTCGTCTCGAACGTCGTCAAGCTCCAGCTCGCAAAGCTCGGCGCTTCCAACACCACGATCGGCTTTCTCGACGGCACGATGACGGCGATCCTCAGCGCCATCGGCGTCGCGGCGATCAGCACGGCGAGCGATCGACACCGCGGGCCGCGCGGCCGACGCGTCCCGTTCCTCTTCTGGTCCACGCCCCCGCTGGTGATCTGCCTGCTCGGCGTCGCATTTTCGCCTCAACTTGCCGACGCGCTCGCCCATGCCTCGCCGCGGCTTGCCGCATGGTTCGGCTCGCTCGCGGCGACCGTTCTGCCGGGCACTTCCAGTCTGTCGCCGACGACGCACCTCGTTCTCGCCGTCCTCACCACCACGCTCACGCTCTACCGCGTGTTCGAACTCGTTCCCGGCACCGTCTACTACTGCCTGTGGCCGGACGTGATTCCCGCAAAACGAATGGGCATGTTCGCGTGCCTCTTTCGCGTGGTCGCCGCACTCGGGATGTTTCTCTTTAACCGGTACCTGCTGAAGTACGCGGGGAGCCATCCGCAGGCGCTCTACGTCGGGGCGGCGGCGTTGTATCTCGTCTCGTTCGCGGCGTTGAGTTTCGGCGTCCGCGAAGGCGAGTATCCGCCCGTCGCCGAGCCAGACGCGCGGCCGCACCCGCTGCGGCGAGCCTATCAATATGTCTGCGAATCGTATTCCAGCCCGTTCTACTGGAAGTTCTTCCTGATGTCGGGCTCGATCATCATCGCCATTAAGAGTCTGAACGCGTTCGTCATCCTGTTCGGCACGCGGACGCTCGGCCTCACGCCCGGCCGGTACGGCGAGCTGATCAGCTACAAAGATCTGACGACAATCATTCCGTTCCTCATTCTCGCGGTGGTGATCGATCGATATCACCCGCTGCGCGCCGGACTGGCGACACTGGTGGCCGTCGTCGTCGCAGGCGTCGCCAGCTTCTTCCTGATCCACAACGAGTCGAGTTTCGCGATCTGCATCACTGCGCTATACACCGTGATCGCGATCTATCAGGCCGCCACCGGCGCGATCAACGCGCGCATGTTGCCGCGCGAACGGTTCGGCCAGTTCAACTCGGCAAACGTCATCGTCTGGCAACTGTCGTGGGCCGTCCTGAGCCCCGGCTGCGGCAAGTTCCTCGATCTGGTCGGCGATAACCGGTTTCTCTTTCTCTGGTTCAGCGCCTTCGCCTGCTTCAGCCTGGTGATGACGATCCTCGTGTATCGGGATTGGAAACGCCTCGGCGGCGATGAGGAGTACGTCGCGCCGCTCTCCGAAACGCCTGAGCGATCCGCCCAGACAGGACCCTTCGCCGGCGCCTCCTGTCGGCGATGACCCGATCCGGCGAGCGTCAATATTCACTGATTGACAATCGATCCTTAACGGATTTCTAATGCAGGCATGGACGGCGCGAACTTCCCACGCCTTGCGGCGATCGGTCACGTGCTCGTGTTCGCGCTGATCGTACTGAGTTCATTCGGTGCGATGGCGTACATCACCGGCGTTGCGCGACTGTCGACGCAGTCGGCGGAGGTCTCAAAGCCGATTCCCGAATTGGTGCGCTGGGCCGAGCCCTGAGCGCCCGCGGTGGAGCCGTCCGGCCTGAAGAAAGGCGAACTGGCCCTTGGCCAGGCGGAGCGCGAACGGCTCGTCTGCCAGTTTCGCCGCTGTCCGGTAATACGTGTGGCGGATGTCTTATTCATGTTGGTCATTCTCGCGCTTCGGAACTCATTCCGTTTGAGCCGCGTGTAGGCATTGTGTAAGGATCGATCGTTATCCGCGCGGATTTCCGCGGACATCGCAAGTCAACGTCGGCACCGCCGGTGCCGATTCGACCATCAGCCGCCACTGTCGGCGGCGTGACGATCGGATCGATTCATGCGCGGCGCATTTCTCATGTCTCTGTTCGCGATCTGTGCGGCCCTGTCGCTGCATTACCTGCGCGCCGCCGCGGAAACACGGTCTCCCGATGCGTCGCGCTCCGACCCGCTCATCAGCATGGAACACGCGTTCCCGCTGGCGCGTGAGCACGAGGTCGCGGACGCGGGGAGCGGCGAGTTGGCGGCGAACGGGAAATGATTTGCCCGAACCGGTCCGCTGGCGACTGCTGGAAGCAGAGAAGAAAAGGGTTCGGGCAGACGGTGCCCGAACCCTTCTCGTTTATCTGCGCGGTGAATTCGATCGACGAATTCGATCAGAGGTCACGCATTACTTCGAAGATGCCCTGGGTCTTGATGACCAGTTGGGCGTCGTCGAACAGGTGGAAGCTTTGCACGAGCAGCTCGTGGCTGCGGCGTTCGATATCGAGCACGGCAAGGGCCGCGCCGAAGTCGCTTGTGGCGGGGGTCTCGGCGATCATCAATTCGCGCTTGGCGGCATACGCCTGTATTTCGGCGCGGGTTGCGTCGTAGAGCGGCTGATTGAGTTGCTCTTCCTGCGTGGAGATCATGTACTTGATGTTCTCGCCGCTGGTCATCTCGTGATAGCGTTCGCCGCGGCAGGGGATTGTCTGGATCAGGCCACGGTCGGTGACAGGATCGTTTCGATTGACGATGACCTCGGTCAACGTGTTCTTGCCAGCGGAAAACGAGACGACATGTCCGCCTTCCACAAGCCAGATATCCGCGTCGTAGGCACGACGGCTGACTTGCTCACTGGCAAGGATGTTGAAGAGTTCTGGATGAAGCAGTCGTTGATAGAGGGTCAGTGTGAGACCACTGGATCGACGTTGCTTGGTTCGATTAGCCATTGGGGCTTCCGTGCTCTTGTTTATGAGAGCGATGCTCCTGCAGAAAATTTTTGAAAAACCGGACCATTCCGTGCAACGTAGATACGCTGCCGGAGGCACTTAGTTTCACGCCACTAGTCGGAGAGGCATATCGGGGAAAGTCATCCTTGACCTCCACACGCCACAATCCGCCGGCTACCACGTAAGGCGTTCCAACGCCTGACGAGGCGATTATAGGGAAGATCGACGCTCTACCCCAAAAAAATCTTCACAAGTCGCTCATAGGGGCCAGAAGCGTTACGCATAAGACGTCGTAAGCAGCGTGGCAGAATGCGGTTACACCGAACCCACGGGTTGTGAACAAGAGCCCCAGAAATATCCCCGCCACGAAGCGGAATCCACAGGTGCCCAGAGAAAACCTTTCCGCCCCCAAGTAATGGTATGCGGCGAATAGTCCCGCTGTTGAAATGAGTGTCAATGTATTCGCTGCGACCGGCTTAAAGCGACAGATGTCCGACAAAATCACGCTAAGCAGCACGAATCCGACCAGTCGAAAGATCAGCTCTTCGTACACCGCCGCCCCAATCGAGAGCACGGCCAATCGCGGCACCGCCGTGGTCGTCGCCGCGAACGGAACCGCTCGCGACACCAGCAGCGCCAACGCCACCAACGGCAGTGCCAGCAGGCACCCTTCCACCGCCATCGCCCCGAGATGCATCGGCTTAACGGACCACCGGTCGCGCTTGGCGATGTGCCAGCCGAGCAGGGATGCCACCAGCGCCAACGCTGGCAGCATCGCGCCCTGCGCACCGATGCTCAGGAACGCTCGCCTCAGCAGCGAAAACGCCACCAGTTGATCGGCCGGCCCGGATTCGAGCCAGCGCAGCATTCCGCGCGACGCAGCCTCGTAGACCGCCACCAGCGGAAGCACCACCAGCAGGCTCGGCCAGGGCTTTTGTGATTCGGCGAAATACCCGCGCATCTGCTTCACAGATCGGCGCAAGCTTTCGAATGTCTTCAAAAAGGGGTCGGCGCCGGGTGCTCACCGCCGCGTCGGTTTCGCTGGCGCGGCCTCGAGGATCGGCTCGCCGGGTACCTTCCGCGTGATCTGCAGCGCCTTCTTGGATCGGAACTTGCCGACGCGCCCGAAGAACTTGCCGCGGCCTTCGACTTCGAGCGACAGATCCGCGTCCAGCGCCTTGCCGGTTGTGATCACATCGCCGACCTGCAGCGAGAGGAGCTCGCTCAGACGGATCGTCGTCGTCGCCAGCACCGCGCGGACCTCCACCGGCGCCGAGTTGAGGTGCCTATTCAGCCGCTTCACGGCAACGTCGTTCGAGCCCTTCTTCTGGTAGTTGAACCACGACTGCGCCGTGAGCTGCGACATGATCGGCTCGATCACGGTGTACGGCACGCACAGGCTCATCGTCCCCGTTCGATTGCCCATCTTCAACTCGAAACCGATCACCACCACGGTTTCGTTCGGGGGCACGATCTGGACGAGCTGCGGGTTCGATTCGAAATCGTCGCAGACGAACTTCACCGGCGTCACCGCGCTCCAAGCCTCGCTCAGGAACGTCGTCGCCCGCTCGGTGATGCGATCCACGAGTCGCTGCTCGATCTGCGTGAGCGGACGCTGCGGGATGAACAGGTCGGCGTTCGAGCCGCCGAGCAATCGGTCGATGATCGGGTAGATGATCAGCGGGCTGATCTCCAGACAGATCTGGCCGTCGAGTTGTTCGGATTTCAGCAGGTTGAAGCAGGTCGGATTCGGAAGCGAATGGATGAACTCGCTGTAGGTGAGCTGCTCGAGGTGGGCGACGCTCACTTCAACGATCGTGCGAAGGAAGCCCGAGAGCGATGCGCCAAAGTTTCGGCCGAAGCCTTCGTGCAACGCCTCGAGTGCGCGCATCTGGTCTTTGGAGACGCGTTCGGGGCGTTTGAAGTCGTAGGTCTGATATTCGACGTTGTCGCCGTATCGGCCGGCCGAACCCGCGTATGCGCCCATGGACGAAGGCGCCGCGGACACAGCGACATCCGGCTTGGCGCTGATCGCCCCGGAATCGACGGCGGCCAGCAGTGCATCGACTTCACTTTGATCCAGCACATCGGACACGAGCCGACCTCCCTGTCATTTCCATTTTCCGGGCGATCCATCGCGCGGCCGCACCGATTGCGTGCGATTGCTTCTCCTGCGTGCGGACGCGGAGCTTCCGCGCTGTGAAGAGTTATCGGCAATTGAACGCCGAATTCAACAACTTCACCGGCGGACGGGCCGTGTCGATGCAAATGTATGCCTTCTCGTCACGATTCCGCGTACGGCGTAGCCCTCCTGAACGGGCCCGAACCCCGCCCCGCGTTCGAATTGCCTCACTCGTTCGATCGATCGGTCGCCCACCAGCGGGCGGCGCATGCGGTCATCCCGGGCGCGGCGCACACGTACGCCAAAGGCGACGACCAATACCCGCAGGACCTCTGCCCGGTCATCACCCGCGGCGACGGCTGCCGCGTCTGGGACATGGACGGCAACCAGTTCATCGAGTTCGGCTCGGGCGTGCGGTCGGTCACGTTGGGTCACGGGTATCGGCACGTCGTCAATGCCGCGTACCGCGCCGCGATCAACGGCACGAACTTCGCGAGGCCGCACGTTCTCGAACTTCGCACCGCCGATGCAATGCTGGAGATGATCCCCGGCGCGCAGATGATCAAGTTTGCCAAGCACGGTTCCGACGCGACGACGGCCGCGGTGAAACTCGCCCGCGCGTGGACCGGGCGCGACATGATCGCCATCTGCACCGATCACCCGTTCTTCAGCGTCGACGACTGGTTCATCTCGACGACCGAAATGGACGCCGGCATCCTCGAATCCACGAAGAAGCTGACCGTCGGCTTCCGCTACAACGATCTCACTTCGCTCGAAACACTCTTCGACGCGAACCCGAACCGCATTGCGTGCGTGATCATGGAAGCTGAGCGCGATCAGACGCCGAATCCGGGTTATCTGAACGCCGTGAAGGAACTCGTCGCGAAGCGCGGCGCGCTGCTGGTGTTCGACGAGATCGTCGCCGGCTTCCGCCTGCACACCGGCGGCGGGCAGACGCTGCACGGCGTGACGCCCGACCTCTCCACCTGGGGCAAGGGAATGGCCAACGGATTCGCGATCGCCGCCCTCGCCGGCCGGCGCGACATCATGGAACTCGGCGGGTTGACGCAAACCGAGCGCGACCGCGTCTTCCTCCTCAGCACGACCAACGGCGCAGAAACGACGAGCCTCGCCGCCTGTTGCGCGACGCTGGAGGTCTACAAGAGCCGCGACGTGATCGGCCACATCCGCGACGTGGGCGAGACGATTCGCGACGGATTCAATGCGATCACCGGGTCGCTCGGCATCGAGAAGCTTCTCTATGCCGACGGACATCCAAGTGTGCTCTTCTATGTGACCAAAGACCCCGGCGGCGCCAGGAGTCAGCCGTACCGAACCCTCTTCCTGCAGGAGTTGATCCGTCGGGGGTTGATCGCGCCGAGCCTGGTGGTGAATGACGCGTTCACCGAGGCCGACATCTCGCACGCGCTGTGGGCCTTCCAGGGCGCGGCCGAGGTCTATGCCCGAGCGATCCAGGACGGATCGGTAGAGAAGTATCTTCTGGGCAGAAGCGTCAAGCCGGTCTTCCGTAAGCGCGTGTGACCCCGACCCGCGTGCTCCGCCACTTGCGCCCGGGCCGGGAATTCACGCCCGTTCGCCGGGCTCCATTCGGCCCAGCAGTCTTGGGCTCAGCTTTCCATACAGCACGCTCGTCGCGAGCAGGATGGTGCCGACGCCGAGGAAGCTCAGGATGCGCCAGCCGGTGCCGGCATCGGCGAGGTCGACGAAGACGATCTTCATCAGCGTGATCCCCAGCAGCCCGAGCCCCGCGTAGCGCAACACGCTCGACCGCACCGCAAAGCCGACGGCGATACTCGCGATCGCGTAGAGCCCCCAGTAGACGCTGAAAGCCACGAGCGTCTTTGACTCGCCGACATCGCGGCTGATTTCGATCGAGCCGACCACCAGCGGGAGCAGGAAGATCATCGCCCGGGCGACATTTCGCGCGATGATGTGCGTCGTCGTTCGAGCCGCGAAGATGAGCAATCCGATCAGGATCACCGCGAGCAATACCTGTGCATTGAGGAGTACCCGCACGCCCGCGTCGTGATTTTGCAGGACGAACTGGAAGCAGTCGAACAGGATGAACTTCGCCGCGATCACGCAGATGAGAAGGGTCGAACCGGCTTTCAGTTCGGCCAACTGCTTTTCGCGCACGCCCATCGTCCTGGCGATCCACGGAAGCGCTGCGGCCGCGATCGACCAGAGCGCGGTCCAGCCGAAGTTCGTCACCTGTACGCGAGGCCAGACGAACGATTGGCCGGCCGCGACTGCGTGATGCACCGCGCGTTCGATCTCAACGGATAGCGCAATGCACATGGCCGCGACGCCCAGCAGGATCGATACGCTCAGCACGTGTGAATACGTCTCGACGAGCACGCTCGCCTGCCGGCCCGCCAGTTTGACCAGGGCCCAGAGCGAACCGACCGCGACGATTCCCGTACCGATCGATGCGTTGAACAGGAGCCGATGACCGGCGAGATCCTTGTCGCTGAATCGGTCGGCAATGACGTCGATGCCGACCCAGCGCGCGACCGCCAGCGCGATCACCGCGCCGGCAAGGGCGCGGTAGACATTGGCAGTCGGTCGAGCAGCGAATGACAAACAGAAGCAGAGCCACGCGATCGCGATTCCCGCGCCGGTCGTGGTCAGGGATGGCAACGCAGCGACGCAGACGATCGTTTTCAGGATCGTCGCCGCGATCGCGACGCTGCTCGCAAGCGAGCGCATCGGCTGGTCGCCGCTCGGATGGACCGCGGCGATGAACCGCCGCGAAAGTACGATCGCAATCGCGTGGCCGATCGCGGAGACGAGCAGACCGATGAGGAAATAAGTCGGGATGGCGATGCCGGCGACATTGAACGCGATCTGATTGAGGGAACTGCCGGCCGGATCACCCGCCACGCGCGCGACCAGGAGCAGTGCCGCCGCATACCACACCAGAACGCCGCCGACGGCAGTGCGCAGCCGGCCGACCGTTGCGCCGAGGATGACGTAACCGAGGGCCATGATCGCCCACGCAACGAAGATCCAGGGGCCGGACAGTGCCACCGGCACCGCGACGAAGAGGAGGATTCCGCCCTGCACCAGCCAGCTCTGGCCGAGCATGCGGAGCGGTTGCAGTTTCGAGAAGAAGACCGTCGCGCCGGCAGTAAAGGCGATGAACGAGAGCGCGACCATGATCGCGCCGCGCTGGATGTCTGAAAGCGGCATTGACCAGCGGAGCAGCGCGATTGCCAGTGCGGCCGTCACCGCGAAGCTGAAAGTCGGGTGCGAAAACGTTCCGCCGCCCTGCTTCCGTGCGGCCAGTGCGTTCTCAATCTGGAACAGCGCGGCATAAAGCGCGACGAAGCACACGGTCGGCGCCGAGTATGCACTCGCCGGCGAGAGGAGCCGAGCGGCCATCCACAGTGAGAGCGTGGCGAGCGAGAAGTTTCGGAGGATCCACCATCGCGCTCCCTTGCCAATGTGGGCCAGTGCCAATGCCAGCAGTTGCAGCGCCAGCAGATACACGAGCAGCGGCACTTGGCCGACCGCGCGGTTGCGCAGAATGATCGGCGCGATGTTCGCTCCGAGGAGTGAAAGGATCGCGATCGAGACCAGCCCGCCGCGAAGCGCGATCAGCGCGCCGATCGCGCACGCGCCAGCCATCAGCGCAAAGGCGACGGGTTGTTCATAGAGTTGGTAGTAGGCGTTGCCGGCGTAGCTGACGACGAACAATCCCGCGATGCCTGCGGCATACAAGCCGACGGCGGCGACGGGATTCACCTTGCGATGGACATACTCGCCAGCGCCGATGAGGCCGATGCCGACCGCGTAGTAGATCCCGAGCTTGACGCTGTCGGGCAGCCCGCCGAGCCAGCCCTGGTCGTAGGCGAACTTCACACCCATCGCGGCGCCGATGACGACGACAATCGCGCCGATCCACCCGGCCAGCTTCAGGCCGATCGCCTGCTCGAAGCCCGCGTGCGCCGGCCCGACGGGACGCGCGTTTCCTGGCGGCAACAGCGCCGGCGGCACTGACCGCTCATAATCAACCGGGGAGCCGGCGCGCAGCGCGTCGAAGGCGGCCGCCTTGCCGGGATGCGACTCGTCGACCGCTTCGGGCGGCGCCGGCATGCCGGCGAGCTCATGGGCCGGGCGATCGATCTCGCCGCCGGGGCTTTCATCTTCGAATGCTTCCCGAGGCACCAGCGCGCCGCGCTCGTCGCGCGCTTGGACGACCTCGGGACGCGATGACTGCCGGGGCAGCGGCGGCGGCTGTGGCGCGGGCCCGGCGACGGACATGGCCGACACAGGCTCGCCGAGTTGGTCCAGGCGTGCCTCGATCCGCGCGATCCGCCGCTCGAGTTCGTTCAAGCGTTCGTCGAACCCTTCCATGGCGTCCAGCGTACCGACGTATCGGGCAAACCGACAATTCACCCTTCATCATCGCCGAGATCGCGAGCCGAGACTGTCTCGCATCAGGCTCGAAGCTCGCATGTGGTACCGGCGTCGATAAGATGCTCACCACCATGTCAACCACCGCACTTTCGGCGACCGCTCCCAAATCAGTCGCATGGATTCGTCTGTCATTGATGATGTTTCTGCAGTACGCGGTTTGGGGCGTGTGGCTGCCGATCCTGGCCGGGTACTTCGGAAAACCAGTTGAACAAGGCGGACTGGGATTCACCGGGGCGCAGATCGGCTGGATCCTTGGGCTGGCGGGCTCGATCGGCGCGGTCTCGGCACCGTTCATCGCCGGCCAGCTCGCCGATCGGATCATGAATGCCGAGCGGGCGCTCGGCATCATGCTCGTTCTCGGCGGCGTCGTGAAACTCGTGATGACCGAGCAGACATCCTACGGCGTCTGGATGCTGCTCTCGATCCTCTACTCGATCCTCTACATGCCGACGCTCGCTCTCACCAACAGCGTCGCGTTCGCTCACCTCAGTGACAAGGAAAGACAGTTCCCGCCGATCCGCGCGTGGGGAACGATCGGGTGGATCGTCGCGTCGGTGGCGTTCCCGCTCTTCTTCATGAAGAGCGGCATTCACATCGTCTCATACTGGCCGTTTGTCGATGGCGCCGCGCGGCCGGATGAAGTCTCGCAGATGAAGCACTCGATGACGGTTTCGGGCGTGATCTCGATCGGCTACGGCATCTACTGCTTCCTGGTGCTTCCCAAGACGCCGCCGCGCCGCGACGGCGAACCGCTCGCGTTTGCCGCGGCATTCAAGCTGCTCACGCAGCCGTCCTGCCTCGCGCTGATGGCGGCCGCCCTGCTCGTTTCGATGGTTCACCAGGTCTATTTCTTCCGCACGCCCGGGTACATCACCGATGCGATCGGGCTGAGCGCCGGCGACATCGGCCCGACGATGGCAATCGGACAGGTGAGCGAAATCGTCTTCCTCGCCATCCTCGGCCTGTTCCTCAAACACATCGGCTACAAGTGGATCATCATCCTCGGCGCACTCTCCTACATGGCGCGCTACGCGATATTCGCGACGATCCCGACTCCGGGCGTGATGAAGCTCGCGATGCTCCTGCACGGGATGAATTATGGCTTCTTCTTCGCGGGCGCGTTCATGTTCGTCGAGAAGATCGCGCCCGCGAACATCCGCCACAGCGCGCAGACGGTGTTCGGCATCATCATTCTTGGGCTCGGCCCGGTGCTGGCAGGTCTATACAACCAGTGGCTCGACTCGTTTTCGCTCAAGGCTGCCGTTCATGCACTGCCCGATAGCGCGAGCGCCACCACCGCGATCGCCGCGGCCACGACGCTTCCGGCATCCGTTTTCAACTACGCGACCTTCTGGGGCATTCAATCCGGGATCGCGCTCCTTGCGGCCCTGATCCTGCTCGTCGCGTTTCCAAACCGGTGGGAGGAGCGAGACGAGCCCCTGCCGGCGCCCGTACCCGAAGCATGAGGTGCGAATCCTGAGCTAGGTCTTTGGCTCTTCCACTGCATCTGAGCCGGGGATCAGTCCTGTGCCGCCCATCTCGGCCTTGGGCGCTTTCACGATCCGCTCGTGGATCATTCCCATCTTGTACGCGGCCACGATGATCGAGCCGAACAGGACCAGGTAGAAGCCGACAGCGTAACGCGTGCGGATGTAAATGATCGCGATGCCGCAGATCACGAAGAAGATCGCCAGCGCGTACGCGGTGAGGACGGCCTGCTTCACGCTCATGCCGCGGGCGACGAGCTGGTGATGCAGGTGTTGTTTATCCGCGCTGAAGAGCGCCCGGCCGGCGAGTTTTCGACGCGCGAAGGCGAGCGCGGTATCGAGCACCGGCAGCGAGAACATCACCATCGCCGCGAGCAGCCAGCGGGCCTCGGCCTCGCCGAGCAGGACGATCATCAGCGCGCACGAGAAGCCAAGGAACAGGCTCCCGGCATCGCCCATGAAGATGCTCGCCGGGTTGAAATTGAACGGCACGAAGCCGAGCGTCGCCGCGAGCAGCGCGAGTCCCAGGACGACGCGGAGCGAGTCGCGGTTGGCGAGCACGGGGCTGGTAAGATTGGGATAGAGCGCGAGATTGATCGCCAGCACGAGCAGGCCCAGCGAGATGATCGCGGTCACGCCGCCGCACAGGCCGTCGAGGCCGTCCATCAGATTGGAGGCGTTGCAGCAGAAGACGACGATCGCGGTCGTGAGCCCGCAGGAGGAGATGTAGATCGCCCACTGCGCGATGTCGTGCACGGTGTGAGGATCGAGCGATTTCGGCAGGCGAAGGACGATGTTCTCGATGAATGGCGCGGTGATCGTCGTGCCGATCCCGCCGGCGAGCAGGACGATCGCCGCCAGAACCTGCCCGGCGATCTTGAACTTCGGGGACATGTGCCGGATGTCATCATAGAAGCCGAGCGCGACGACGAGCATCGCACTGACCACGATATGGATCGGAATCTTCAGGAGCGGCACGACGGTGGACGGCCCGTAATGGGCAAGCCACGAAGGGCCGAGATGCCACTGGCATTTTGTCGCGACCGCTACGCCCACCAGCCAGCCGAGGAACACCGCGATGCCGCCGAGGTAAGCGACGGGCTCACGATGGATTTTTCGCAGGCCGTCGGGCTTGTCCACGATTCCGTAATAGGTCGCGACGCGCCGCATGATGGGCGTCATCAGGTATGCGACAATAAAAGCGGCGTAAAAGACCCAGACATAGGGCTTGAGAACATCGTCGGCGGAGAGCTTTCCGACATCGGCGAGGAGAGCGGCGGGCATCGGTATCGTCATAACAAGCGGTCCACGCTATAGTTGCTGATCGACTGCGAGCGAAATCACTTCCGCTGCGCGCGAGCAGAAGGCAACCTACCAACACACCCTCTCCCCTCCAAATCGGCAAAAACGCCATGCGGATCGCGGCGGATTCACCAAATTCTCGAGACACTGGTGCGCGGTCGACTGCGTCCTATACTCTTGCGGAGATGCATCTCCTTCGCATGTGAGAAGGATTCAAGGACGAGAGAAATGCTGAAGATGAGCCGGCATCGACGTGCCGCGATAACCGAACTGTTCGAACGACGATCACTGTTTGCTGACATCTGGGGTGCCGCGCCCTCGCTCATGCGCGTCGACGATCTCGCGGCCGACTTTCCGGAGATCTCCGGCGCTGGCCAGACCGTCGCCGTCATCGACACGGGCATCGACTACACCCACCCCAACCTGGGCGGCGGGTTCGGCCCTGCGTTCAAGGTCGTCGGCGGATACGACTTCTCCGACAACGACTCCGACCCCATCGACACCGACGGCCACGGGACCGGCGTCGCCGGGGTGCTTGCCGCCAGCCCGTTCAGCGTCAACGGCTTTACCTATCGAGGCATCGCGCCGGACGCGAAGCTCGTAGCGCTGCGCATCGCTCCCAACACCAGCGACGTACCGCTTGAAAAGATCGAAGCCGCGCTCACGTGGGTCATCGAGCATGCCGCCGAGTTCCATATCACGGTGGTGAACCTCAGCTTCGGCTACGGGCGGTTCGAATCGCACTTCACCGACCAGACGCTCGGCGATGAGTTGGATCGGCTCAAGACGGCGGGAATCGCCTTTGTTGCCTCCTCGGGAAACGGCGGAACCAACGACGGGCTCGGCATTACCGCGCCCGCGGCGGATGCGTCGGCGTTCTCGGTCGGGGCCGTTTCAGGCAGCGACATCATTTCCGAGTTCACCCAGCGCTCGCGCAACCTGACGATGCTGGCCGTCGGCGAAGGTGTGCGGACGACGACGATCGGCGCCGGCTTTCAGACCGTCGACGGGACGAGCTTCGCGGCGCCGGCGGTCGCGGGCACGATCGCGCTCATGCGCCAGGTCGATCCGACCTTCATGCTCGACGATATCCGGTCGATGTTTCGCGCCGCGATGCCCAAGAATCTCGATGGCGACCAGGAGATCGGCGTGACGTCCGGTTTCACCTTCCAGCGGCTCGACGTCTTCGCCGCCGTCAGCGTGGCGATGCTTCGCAAGTCGGCCACGCCGGAGGTGCAGTCTCTGGTTGGCAAATCGGGCAACGAGAACGACATCGCCTTCGACGCGCTCGGCGTGCTTCACTTCGTCTACTACGACAACGACGCGCGGACGATGAAATACGCCACGCGATCCAACAACGGGAGCTGGTCGACGCCGATCACGATCGACACGAGTCGGTCGGATGTCGGCACCGAGTTTTCGCTGAAGCTCGACTCTTTCGGCGCGGCCCGGCTGGCGTACCTCGACGGACCCAACGGCGACCTGAAGTTCGCCCGCCTGCTCGGCGCGACATGGGCCACCGAGCGGCTCGACACCAACGGCGTGACCGGCCTGTACCCATCCCTGGCGATCGACGAGAACGACCACTACTGGATCGCGTACCTGCGCAAGACCAAGTTCGATCTCAAGGTGATGCATTTCGACGGGGATGTCTGGTCGCGCGAAACCGTCGACTCGGATGGAAACGTCGGCTACAGCGCCGCGATCACGCTCGATCAGAACGACCAGCCGGCCATCGCGTACGGCAACGCGAGCTATCGACAACTGAAGTTCGCACAGCTCAGCGAATCCGACGGATGGATGATCGATGTCGCCGACCAGGGCGTGAGGGGGGCTGCGTACCTGTCGCTGGCGTTCGACGTGGATAACCGGCCGCGAATCAGCTACTACGAAGTGGATTCATCCGATCTGAAGTTCGCGAGTTTCAGCGGGGTGGAGTGGGTGGTCGAACGGGTCGTCAGTCGTGGCGCGACGGGGCTCTACACACAGCTGCGCATCGACGACGACGGCGCGTCGCAGATCGCCTATTGGGACAAGCGAACGAATTCGCTGATGAAGGCGAGCGGCGACGGATCGAGCTGGCGGCTGACGCGCATCGCCGACAACGCCGGCAAGTTCATGTCGGCCACGATATCCCTCATTACCGGCAACTGGTACACGCAAAGCAACCGCAACAACTTCCTCGTTCTGATCCCTGTTCCGTAGACGCAGGCTGGGAAAACCACCGGTTTATCGAACCCGAAGTGGATCACATTTGTCACTGCAAATTCGGTTGACGAGCGCGGCGGGTAAGTTATGTTGATCCCGGCAGGTAGGTACTGCAGACCGGATCTGCCGGCGACCTTTCGAACGTTTCCCGTCGATCGGTCGGTTAGTTCCTTCGGGGGCGCCCGAAGGAGTGAAAGCCCGGCGGCGTCGAGTCCTTCGCGCTCCGCGAAGCTTCGACGTGGCGGCTTGGCATAACCACGGTTGAACGCCTTGGCGTCATCGACCGGCAATAAGGGAGGTGATCCGTGATTAAAACTAAGAGTAGTGGTTTGCTGTGTTAAGCAGCTACGGACGCGGCAAGGGAACGATTCGAGTTCGTCTCTGATTGTCCCTCCCGTCCCCACGCGACTGCTTACGCAGTCCACGAATGATTCTCGCAACCCCGGGCATTTCGATGCCCGGGGTTGTGTGTTTTCCGGTCCTTGCCCCTTCTCTAGAACAGGGATCGCATCTGCAATCTGTTCATCGTTCGCTCCCCTTGTCCTTTCTCTGTTACGTAGAGCGGTGTTGATCGAGCAATCTCGGCGTTTGATCTACCTTCTGCGGCATGAATCGCTACCTCACGGAGTTTCTGGGAACATTTTTTCTGACCCTGGTGATCGGCTTGTGCGTCTCTCAGGGAGTCGCGCTGGCGCCGCTGGTCATCGGGACGACGCTGATGACGATGGTCTTCATGGGCGGTCTCGTGTCGGGCGCACACTACAACCCGGCCGTCTCGATCGGCGTGTTCCTCCGCGGACGGCTCTCGCTCAAGGATTTGCCTTGGTATCTCGCCGCACAAATCGTCGGCGGATTCGCGGCGGCGGCGATCGACTACGCCATCCTCGGCAAGACGTTCAACGTCGCGCCCGGTGCCGGCGTGTCCCTGGGCGCGGCGCTGCTCGTCGAGACGCTGTTTACCTTCATGCTGGTGATCGTCGTTCTCAATGTCGCAACCGTGAAGAGCGTCGAAGGCAACAGCTACTACGGTCTGGCGATCGGCTCGGCGATCACCGTTGCCGCATTCGCGGGCGGCGGAATCTCGGGCGGCGCATTCAACCCGGCGGTCGGCTTGGCGGGGACCCTCTTCCACGCCGCCATCGATCATACTTATCCGGCACAACTCTGGCTTTATGTGGTGGGGCCGATCCTCGGCGGCGCGCTCGCCGCGGTGGCGTTCAAAATCCAGCATCCCAACGAGGGACGGCCCGACGCCAAGCCGGTCTGAACCTGCATCGGCTCAGCGGCAACCTCTGCCGTGCCGGGTGCACATGTGTGGCTGATGATCAAAGGCAGCGACACGAGAAAGCAGATCAAGATTCGACTCAACACGTCATACCGTCGGACGCGATTCACATCCCCAGCTTCTTCTTCTTCTCGTCCCACTCCGCGATCTCGCGCTTGTTTTCCGTCTTCAGCGGCTCGCCGCTCTGCATCGCTTCGATTTCAAGCCGCGTCAGGTGCATGCCGCCGAAGTCGTAGTCCATGAACGCCTCGGCGGCAACGGGGACGATCGGCTTGATCAGTTCGTACATCGCCCGCGCATAATCCTGGATCTCCTGCTGCGCATGTGCGTCCATCCGCAGGCTCAGGAACCGGCAGATGTTGTGCAGATCGCACTTCCAATACCACTCGGTGTAGACGCTCACCGGCAGCGCGATGCGCGCCAGCTCCCGGCTCACGCCCTTCTCCATCAGTTTGGCGTATTCTTCGTAAGCCTTCTCGGCGCGGTCGAGGTAATCGAGGAACTCCTGCGCGGTGAGCGCGTCGATTGTCTCGTCGCCGCCCTGTCGATTCGATTTGCTCTGCTGGCGGACGTTTTCAATGCTCGGGCGATAGAACCGGTCCTGCACGACGCTGTAACGGGCCGAGTATTCGTTCACGTTCGCAGTGCGATGCCGGATCCATTGGCGCGCGATGAAGATCGGCATGACGCAGTGGAACTTGAACTCGACCATCTCGAACGGCGTCGTGTGTCGGTGCCGGGCGAGGTAGCGGATCAGGCCGCGATCTTCATTCACCTGTTTGGTGCCTTGGCCGTAGCTGACCCGGGCGGCCTGGACGATCGCGAAGTCGGCGGTTTTTCCCTGCGGAACCATTCGCGGCATGACATCGCACAGCGCGACCATGCCGTGGTCGTGGACTTTCACTTCCCATCGGGCGGCGCCGTTCATGATGTCCACCAGCGGCGCTTCGGGTTCGACCCGCGTGATTTCGACGTTTTCTGTGACCGTTTGCATCAACGGGCGATGGTACTCGGACGTGCCCATTTTTCGAGCCCGACGCCCATGATCGCCGATCTGTCCACATCGCACGGGTTTTTCGTACGGAAGGTGTTTTCATGCCGCGAAATGCGTCCGCCCAGCAGGTCCATGCAAAACGTGTCTCCCACTTCCGCCCGGTCCGTGCAGACGTCTTCACGATCGGGCCGCGTAAGGCGCTGATGGAACAGCTCGAGGCCCGAGCGATCAGCCGCGAACAGTCGGCCCAAAACCCGCGGTCGAGTGCCAAGGCGCAGTGATCGTCACACCGACGCGGCCATCACCAGCAACAGGTTCATCAGATAGCAGACCAGAAGCGCCAGCGCCTCGAGTTTGCCGGGTTTGATCCAGCCGGCGGCGACAGGAATCAGCAGCAATGAGACGCCGACGAGCACGAGCAGGTCGGCCCGAGCCGCGATCGCCGGAAGGCTCGGAAGTGCCGCGAGGATCGACGTATCCGCCGGCTGGGCGGGAAGCTTCGCGGGCTGTGTGTCCGGCGCTGCATACAGCACGGCGACCATCGGCAGGATTCGGGGGGCGGCCGCCACGAACGTCGCGACGATCGGCAATACGAAACACAGGCACGCCATCGTGAAGATCATGAGAGACGACACCGATCCGCGCCAGCCGATCGACCGGCAAGGCGGAAGCAGCTCGAAAAAGAACGGCACTACGATCGCCGGCGAAAGCAGGAAGACCGCGACGAGCGAGTCTGACGACCGCGTTCGAACCGCGTCGAGATGGTCGGTGCCATGCATTGCCAGGACGCCCGCCACGCATGCCGCGGCGAGCCCGACGAACCAGATCGCCGCCGCGAGTTGAGGCGAGGCCGGCGTCACCGCGGTCTCGCTCTCCGGCAAGGCGATCTCGAGCGGGTCCGCCTGCCAGGTCGAGATGGCGAGCCATCCATAGGCCAAGAGCGCAATGATGACCGCGAAATCCAGCTTCCCGCCCAGCGCCGCGATGAGCAGCATCGCGACCGCGGGCACGAGCAGTGCCCAGGAGCGGTTCGGCACGGCGCCGGGCAGCGCCGGCCGGCCGGTCAGGACGGCCGCAAGACCGAAGCTCATCGCCGCGGCCGCACAAGCGATCGGCAGATGCATCGCGAGTATCGGGCGCTTCATGACGACGGCGATGATCGAAATCGCGAAGACGGGGACCAGGGCCACAAGTACGCGCGGGACGGGTCGATCCATACCCGCAGGCACCGCGCCCACCGTGAATCGCCCGACGACATAAAGGATGAGCGCCGCGCCGCCGAGCAACAGCATCATCATCGTTGAGGGCGCGATCGAAGATGTCGAAATCGCGAGCGGCACGATCAAGCGAGGTCACTCCCGTTGAGACACAGACTTTAACGCGGCCGGGACCGAATCACCATGCGGGGAGGCAATCATGGGATCTTCGCCAAGATCTCAGATCGGCGGAGCAATCATGCCTCGATGTTCGGCGGCGCGACGTCGGGCCGGTAAAGCCGGACGCCCAGCGCCTTTTGAAACTCGGTGAAGCTTCCTTCGCCCGCTGCGTTTTCATCACGCGTCACGCCCAGCGACATGGTGAGCTTGGCATCGATGTTGTCGATGTAGTGAATCAGGATCGCCTCAGGCGTCGCTGGCACGCGCGCGGCCCCGAACTCCGGCTCGCCGTGATGCGAGAGGATCAGGTGCTGCATCACCGCAACCATCGCCGGCGGAATCGGCTCGCCGAGCTTCGCCTCGGCTTCCTTCGCCTTGGCCTCGACCCAGATCGCGCTCTTGACGATGTGGCCGACCAGGTGGCCGCCGTCGGTGTACGCAAAGGCGGTATCGCTGGTCAGTTCCCACGTCTTGGCGATGTCGTGGAGAAAAATGCCGGCGATCACCAGATCGCGGCTGATCAGCGGATAGTGCGGGCAGATCGAATCGCCGACTTCGAGCATGTTCAGCGTGTGCTCGAGCAGGCCGCCGATGAACGAATGATGAAACGTCGTGGCGGCGGGCGAGCGGCGAAACTTTTCCATCAGCTCCGCATCCGCGAGATAGGCGTCGACCAGCGCCAGCAGATGCTTGTTGCGAACGCTGCGAACCAGGGTCGTGAGCCGCTCGAACATCTGCGGGATGTTCTTGGTCGTGTGCGGCATCAGGTGTTCGAGGACGATCTCGGCGGGCTCGTCGATGATCCAGAAGCGATCGATGATGAACTGCAGATTGTCCTGATAGCTCTCGACCTTCCCGGCGAGCCGCAGGAAGCCGCCTTCGGGCATCGCGTTGAACATCGACTGCGTGGCGTTCCACATGCGCGCCGGCACCTGTCGGGTGCGGTCGCCGACGAAGCACTTGATGAACGGCTTGCCGGTCTGGGTGGTGGAGAGTTGTTTATTCGAGACGACGAAGACCTCTTCGAGGTAATCGCCCGGATTGCTGGCATTGAGGAAAACACGGCTCATTCCGTCGGTTGTAGCCGTGGGCAAGAACACAGGCAACTGGTGCCGAAGCGAATCCCGGATCTGCGATTTAGAACCTTTTGCCATCCGGCTGCGTTTTCGGAACCGGCCGACGCGACCGCGGCGATGCATCTCATCTCCCGTCGCCGCGGATGTTTCGGGACTCGCCGTGCTCAAAATGAAAGGAGTCCGAGATGAGCTGAATCACCTCGGACTTCATGTTTTCTCGTTGGACGTGGTTTTGATCAGCCGTTGAACTTCTTCTCCGCCACATCCCAGTTCAGCGCGTTCCAGAACGCCGCGATGTAATCCGGGCGCTTGTTCTGGTATTTGAGGTAGTAGGCGTGTTCCCAAACGTCCAGGCCGACAATGGGTTTCTTGCCTTCCATCAGCGGACTGTCCTGATTGGGTGTCGAATAGATGGCGAGCTTGCCTGAGCCATCTTTCACCAGCCACGCCCAGCCGGAGCCGAAGCGGGTGGTGGCGGCCGTCGTGAACTGCTCCTTGAACTTATCGAAACCGCCGAAGGTGGTGTTGATCGCCTCGGCGAGTTTTCCGACCGGCGCCTTGCTGCCGCCGGGCGTGAGTAGTTCCCAGAACAGCTCGTGATTGACCGTGCCGCCGCCGTTATTGGTGATCGGGCCCTTCTTGTCGGCAGGAACGGAGCCGATGTTCTTCAAGACATCCTCGACGCTCTTGGGCTCGAGATCGGTCCCCGCGACGGCCTTGTTGTAGTTGTCGGCATACGCCTTGTAGTGCCGGCCGTGATGGATCTCCATTGTCGTCGCGTCGATGTTCGGCTCGATGGCATTGGTCGGATAAGGCAGTGGCTTATGGGTGGCAGGCATGGTTGGACTCCTCGAATGAATGGGTACGGCTCTCGTGCGGTAGGGCAAATGTGGCCCTGTCGGAAACGAACCTTATGATTGACCGCCAAGAGAATCAACCGATGAGCGAACCTACCCCACCCACCGCGTCCCTCTGGCAGATCTACAAGAGTCGATTTCTCTACACGCAGAGCTTCATCGTGATCGCCTGCATGGTGATCTATTTCTACCGGCGGAATCTGCCCCTGGCGCTGCTGACGTTGGGTTTCCTTCAACTCGCGGCTGTCTACGGCTCGTGGATGGGCAAACGGATGTTGGATCGAATGGACGTGTCGATTCGCCCTTCGGACGATCCGAAACGCGATCGGATGTAGGCTTGATCAGATGTAGTACATCGCATCTCGCGACCGCGCCAGCTTCTGCACTTCCTCGACCAGTTGCTCGAGTGAGAGCTGATCGAGCACGGTCGACTGCGCTTTGGCCATGCGCGCCTGGATGAGAAAGAGCGCGGCCTCACCTTGCACGGCGTCGTTGGCGAGCTCGGGTGTCTCTTCGTCGACGCCTTCGAGCTTGCGGATCAACTCGCCAACAACGATCTTCGAGGCCGGTCGCGTGAGGCGGTAGCCGCCCCCGCTGCCGACTTTGCTTTCGAGATAGCCGTGCCGCTTCAGGCCGAGCAGCACCGATTCAAGAAACTTTGTCGGAAGGCGTTCCTGTGCCGCCACGTCGCGCGATTGCGCGTAGGCGCCACTTCCCAGCTTCGCGACATGAACCAGCGCGCGGACGGCGTATTCGGTGCGTTTGGATAGCTTCACAGGCGAAGTCTCTTTTCTCCTACCAAAAGGTAGAGATCGCGCGGCATTCGTCAATTGCCGGGACATATACGCCCATTACAGGAAATCTCATTTGATCGGCGTAAGATTCCGCTAATGCGGAATGCACTGCCGGTCTGGACCCCACTGCTCGTTCTTCTCTACCTGACTGCCTCGAGCTTCGCCCAGCCGCGCGTCCGCGCGAAGGCCGAGCTCTATTTCGACACCGAAACGCTCAAGCCCGGTCAACAGGGAATTGCCGCAGTCGTGGTCGAGGTCGAACCCGGACATCACGCTCAATCGAGCCAGCCACTCGACGAGAGCCTGATCCCTTTCGAGGCGAAGCTGACGGCGGATCGGGACATCAAGATTGACCTGCCGCTCTATCCACCCCCCGAGCTGATCGACGTGCCCGCGCTCGGCGGAAGGCTGACCGTTTACTCAGGCCAGTTTGTCACGTTTGTCCCATTCACGGTGCCCAACGATGCCAAGCCGGGAGACGTGGCGTTCACCGTGAAGGCGGGCATGCAGATCTGCGACGATCAGACCTGCGACCCGCCGGGCACGCTGACGGTCAAGAAGACGATGTCCCTCTCGGCCGACGCGCCAACCAGGTCGACCAACACGGAACTCTTTGCCCGGTTCGACCCGCTGAAGTGGCTCAACAAGCACGAGGTCGTCGTCGGCGCGACGACAGCGCCGGCCGCTGCCGCGACCGTCGGCTGGATTCCCTACAGCGATGCCGAACTCGCCCGGCTCCGAGCCGGGAATACGCCGGTGATCGTCAAGTTCACGGCGGCATGGTGCGTGAACTGTCACGTCGTCGAGCGACGCGTCTTCGGCGACCGCGTGACACTGGATGAACTCGAGAAGCGCGGCATCCCGCTCGTGAAAGTCGATCTGACGCAGGATGGCGCGCCCGGAAGTGAATTGCTCGCAGCGCTTAATCCATCCCGCAGCATCCCGTTCACAGCCGTCTACTTCCCGGGCAAAGCGGAGCCGGCGAAACTCACCGGCATTTATTCTTCCGCCGATCTACTTGCGGCGATCGACGATGGCGGGAAGACCGTCACGTCAACGACGACGATCTTCGGCTACGAGCTGCGCACCGCGCCGCTGGCGATAAAGCTGCTCGTCGCGATCGGCGTAGGCGTGCTGCTCAATGCGGTCCCGTGCGTGTTGCCCGTGTTGCCCTTGAAGGCGATGAGCTTTTATGAAGACGCGAATCATTCGCGATCGCGGTCGATGCTGTTCGGGCTGCTCTTTTCGGCCGGGATCGTCGTCACCTTCGGCGCGCTGGCGCTGTTTGTGATCAGCCAGAACGCGCTGTGGGGCAAGTTCATCAGCCATCCGATCACGGCAGGCATTCTCTCGCTGGTGTTGCTGGCCGCCGCGGCACAGGCGTTCGGGCTCTTTGAAATCGTTCTGCCGCGGTCGGTGACGAACCTCGAGCGCTATGCCGATGCGTCCGCGTTCACCTCCGGATCCACCCTCGAGTACGGCAAAGGCGCGCCGCCCCGATACGGCGCCAAGCTCCTGGCGAACTTTGCCAGCGGGATGTTGATCGCCGTGCTGTCGACGCCTTGTACGATCGGCGTCTTCGCCGCGGTGATCGCCGTAGCCATCACCGCCGGCTCGTTCGTCGGATCGATGATCCTGTGCTTCGTCGGGATTGGAATGGCGCTGCCCTGGTTCATCCTCAGCGCGTTCCCCGAGGCGACGCGTCGGTTCCCGCGGACCGGGCCCTGGCCGGCGGTGGTGAAGCAGATGATGGCGTTCCTGCTGATCGCGACCGCGATCTTCTTCGCCGCCCCGCTGCTGCCGGCCGCGTTCCGCGAGCGCGGCTTGTGGTGGCTGATCTTCGCATGCGTCGCCGCGAGCGCCGGGTTCCTGCTCGTACGGACCGTTCAGATCGCGCCGCGTGCACGCCCGGTACTGATCTCTTCAATCATCTCACTCGTGCTGGTCGGCCTCGGGTTGTGGGGAACGCTTGCGCTCACGGCGTAACAGTATGGCGGCTCAAATCAGTGCGAGCCGACGGTCTGGTACTTCACCTTGTCGAACGCATCGGCCTGCGCCTGCCTGCGCGGGTCGGTGGCGGCGATGATCTCGCTGACGCCGTGCTGGTTGAAGCCCTTGAAGCCGTCGTTGCGCTCCAGGTTTTCCAGATGGCTGCCGATTGCGCCGTCCTTGCGGAACGTCTCGGCCTGGGCGTCGGTGATGAGTTTCTTTTCGAGCAGCCGTGCGATGCGCTTCTCTGCCACCTTCCAGCGTTCCCCTTCCGTGAAGGCCTGGCGGAGATAGGCGAAGTCGGTGAACGGCTTCATCGTGCGGATGCCGTGCTCTTTCTCGAGCTGTTCCTTGAGGGCATCGAAGTCGAACATGCATTCGAGGTGGTGCATGCCGGCTTGCAGGAACGCCTCGCCGTGCAGGCCGCACCAGAGGCCGACCGTGCCGAGCGCATCCTTGGGCTTGAGCCCGTCGTGCGAGAAATCGCCCATCAGTTCTTCGGCGCTCAGGTCGACATCGTTGAAGGTGATGATCCGCGTGACCGGCTGCTCCATCACTTGCGCTCCCCAGCCCGCATCCTTGCCGGCATAGAAGCGTTCACGGCAGAAGAGCCCGAGCTTTTCCCAGATCGCGACGAGATCCTTGAAGCTCTCCCGGCTGGAGCGATACGTGTGGTGATCGTGATTCGCCCAACCGATGCCGAGCTTGTCCTGCCTCGCCTTCTGCGCGCGGGCGGCACGGTTACGTTTCGTCCAGTAGTCGCGCTCGGCGGCGAAGAAGCGGTCACAGGCGTAGTCTCGGCCGATTTTGGCGATGGCCTCATCGACGAGCCTGCTCGCAATTTGGAATCCCTCGGCTTCATCGACATCGCGCGGGCGGGTGCGGAAGGCGTCGTATACGTCTAGAACATCCTCGGCAGACGGCGAGGCTTCCTCTGCAAAACTCCGCATACCGTGTCGCTCGACTACCGCGAGGCTCGCGGTTGGCGACGACTCGATTTCGGCATAGCGATGTTTCGCCCAAGGTCGCCCGTGAATACTGCGGCTGATGTCGTTGGCTGCGAGAAAATCGGCGACAAATTCCACTTTGAGTTCAGCGCCAACGAAGCCTGCAGGCTTGTTCTTATCAAACAGAACCGTCGGGAACATTCCCTTGTCATTGTCGTACACCGAAGCACTGACCTTCGACGGGGTCCAGCCCGCTTCCACCGCGGCCGCAAGTCTTCGCTCGTCGTTGCCGAGGACGACCGTGTCGATCAGGTCATAAAAGCGGTTGCCCGTCTCGGTGTAGAGACGTTGGGCGAATTGTGCGGCCCAGGGGAGACTGGTGGTCACCGCATTAGACGACTCGATCACGAACTTGCCAGCCGCCGGCTGGGTTTCCCACTGGTAGGCGAGCAATGCGTTGACGCTGGACATGAGAGGCCTCTCTTTTGCGGATGAATCGCGACGGAGAACATGTTATTCTATAATTCTACAGTTGCCAGTTCATTTTCGTGAGGCCCTATGCACCCAACGCTCCTGATCGGCGCCGGCAAAATCGGATCGGCCGTCGCCAAATTTCTCGCCGACACCAAAGAGTTTGATGTCCTGGTTGCGGATGTCGACGCGGCATCGCTGCAGCGCACGGCCGCCCACGCGAACGTGAAGACGGCCGTCGTCGACGTGATGAACGCCGACGAACTCGCGAAAGTGATGAAAGGCCGCAAATCGGTCCTGTCGGCGGTGAGTTTCGCGCAGAATCCGTCGATCGCCCGCGGCGCGCTCGAACACGGCCTCTCGTATTTCGATCTCACCGAAGACGTCGAGACGACGCGCATCGTCCGCGGCCTGTCCGACAAAGCCAAGCCCGGCCAGATCTTCATGCCCCAGTGTGGCCTGGCGCCGGGATTCGTCTCCATCGCCGCGAACGCGCTCGCAGAGAAGTTCGATACGCTCAGCGAAGTCCGGCTTCGCGTCGGCGCGCTGCCCGTCTTCCCCACCAACGAGATGAAGTACAACCTCACGTGGAGCACCGACGGCCTGATCAACGAGTACGGCAACCCGTGCGAAGCGATCCACGAAGGCAAGCTGATCGAAGTGCTGCCGCTGGAGGGCCTGGAGCACTTTTCCCTCGACGGCGTCGATTACGAAGCCTTCAACACATCCGGCGGCGTCGGCACGTTGGCCGAGACGCTTCAAGGCAAATGCAACACGCTTAACTACAAGACGGTTCGCTATCGCGGGCATCGCGACCTGATCAAGTTCCTCATGTTCGAGCTGCACATGAACGAGCATCGCGCCCAATTGAAGGAAATCCTCGAGCGTGCCGTGCCGATGACGCCGCAGGATGTGGTGCTGATCTTCTGCACGGTCAAAGGCACGCGCGAGGGACGCTACTATGAGATGACGGATGCGCGAAAGGTCTACGCCGGCGACTTCCGCGGGCAGACGGCCAGCGCGATCCAGATCACGACGGCATCAGCGCTGTGCGCCGTGCTCGACCTGCACGTGAGCGGCAAACTGCCGACGCAGGGATTCGTGAAGCAGGAGCAAGTCTCGCTGAAGGATTTCCTCGCGAATCGCTTTGGCTGTTCGTACGACGTAAAGAAGTAATTACAAAGTAGCATGAGCGTCCCGCTCATGGTCAGGACCGGACGGTCCTGATACGGAGAGACAATGTTCACGAATTTCGGCATCGAGAAAACTCACGCGGCGACGGCGATTGGGTCACAATGGATCGACGGCAATGGCGCTGCCATTTCCGCCCGCTCACCGATCGATGGCTCAGTGAACTGCACGATCGCCAGCGCGTCGCCCGCCGACGTCGATCGCGCGATCGATGAAGCACACAAGGCGTTCCTCAAACTCCGAGTCATCCCCGCGCCTCACCGCGGCGAACTCGTCCGACGCATCGGCATGAAACTCCGCGAGCGCAAGAAGGAACTGGCCGACCTCGTCACGCTTGAGGCGGGCAAGATCACATCCGAATCGCTCGGCGAAGTGCAGGAGATGATCGACATCTGCGACTTCGCCGTCGGGCTGTCGCGCCAACTCCACGGCCTGACGATCGCCAGCGAGCGGCCCGGCCACCGCATGATGGAACAGTGGCATCCGCTGGGCGTCGTCGGCGTCATCAGCGCATTTAACTTCCCCGTGGCCGTCTGGGCGTGGAACGCGATGCTCGCGATCGTCTGCGGCAACAGCGTCGCCTGGAAGCCCTCCGAAAAGACGCCGCTCACCGCGATCGCCACGCACAAGATCGCCATCGACGCGGTCCGCGAATCGAAAGACTTGAAGATCCCGGAAGAGGTCCTCGCGCTCGTCATCGGCGGCCGCGACGTGGGCGAGCGGCTCGCCGCTTCGCCGAAGGTGCCGCTGCTCAGCGCGACCGGTTCCACGCGCATGGGCCGCGAGGTCGGCAAGGCCGTCGCGGCACGGTTCGGCAAATCGATCCTCGAACTCGGCGGCAACAACGCCATGATCGTCGCGCCGAGTGCCGATCTCGAAATGGCCTTCCGCGCCATCACCTTCGCCGCGTTCGGCACAGCCGGCCAGCGCTGCACGACGCTGCGCCGACTGATCGTTCACGAGAACGTTTACAATCAACTCATCTCGCGCATCAAGACGATCACGGGAAAACTGAAAGTCGGCGACCCGCGCGAGGCGGGCGTCCTGCTCGGGCCGCTCATCGACAAAGCGAGCTTTGATGGAATGCAGAGCGCGCTCAAGGACGCGCATTTAGCCGCCCCGCTTGCGGGGCGCTCGGTGGCGATCACAGGTGGCGACCGCGTACACATCAACGGGAACAGTGACTCGTTCTACGTCCGCCCTGCCATCGTCGAAGGCTTGAAAGCAGATGCACCCGTCGTCCAGCACGAAACCTTCGCCCCTATCCTTTACGTCTTCAAATACAAGACGTTCGACGAAGCGATCGCGATCCAGAACGGCGTGCCGCAGGGACTCTCCAGCGCGATCTTCACCACCGACGTCCGCGAGGCCGAACTGTTCATGAGCCCCGCCGGCAGCGACTGCGGCATCGCCAACGTGAACATCGGCACCAGCGGCGCTGAAATCGGCGGCGCGTTCGGCGGCGAGAAAGAAACCGGCGGCGGCCGCGAGTCTGGCTCTGACGCTTGGAAAGCCTACATGCGCCGCACCACCAACACGATCAACTACTCGAAGGAACTGCCGCTGGCGCAGGGCGTGAACTTCGACGTCGAGTAGGATGAAATGACGAATGTCGAAATTCGAATGACGAGAGAATTTTGAACGAGACAATGACGGAATGATGAAACGGGCAAGCAGCGACTGTTTCGTCATTTTCCTCATTGCTGCATTCGACATTCATTCGTTATTCGAATTTCGGATTTCAAATCCATGTTCTCTCCGCCTCAGCCTTTGAAACTCGTCGATTGCCTCTCTCACGGAAGCGACTCGCGCGCCGAGCTCTTTATCGTTGAGGGCGACTCCGCCTCGCTCTCGGTCTGCACGCTGCGCGACCCGAGCTTCCAAGCGGTCCTGCCGATGCAGGGCAAGCCGATGAACACGCTCAAATCACGCGAAGATCGCGTCAAAGCAGACCCGTTCTTCGCCGCACTCATCGATGCGCTCGGAACCGATCTCGGCGACTACTGCCACGTCGAATCGCTGCGCTATCGACAAGTCGTCCTGCTCTTCGATCCCGATGCCGACGGCATTCACAGCTCGACGCTCATGCTCCTGTTCTTCTACCGCTGGATGAAGCCCCTCATCGACGCGGGCCGGCTGATGATCGTTCGCGCGCCGATGATGGAGATCGTGGCGGATGAGATGAGCGGCGAACTTCTCGCCTACTCCGAAGAGGATGGCGACCGGCTCTGCCGCGACGCGACCGGACAACGCAAGCCGGGCTACTCGAAAAAGCGATTCCGCGGGCTCGCGAGCTTCGATGCCGATCTGCTCACCCGTTGCTGCATCGACCCGAGGACGCGGAGAATCTCGCGACTCACGATTCGCGATGCCGAGGAATCGATTCGGATCATGGCCGCATTCGGGGCGGAGCTGTAATGCGCCGGCTGCCTGCGTGAGTCTCAGCGTCCCGCGCGACATCCGAACGCTACCGTCCACGTTTCGTGCGGATATCGGCCTCGCAGCGGAACGAGTTACGCCTGATGCGGGGGTAGGTCTATCTCCGGCGGAATCCGCACGCAAAATAAGCGTCAGGGCGCAACGACTCGGCACTCGCGGTCGATCTGCACGACCTGTCCGTCCTCGATGCAGACCGCCGTAAGCCGCCCGTCCGAGCCAAGCGCGATCGCGGTGTCAAGGAGCGTGACCATCGGGCCCATCACCGGCATCGCGTCCATCACGCGCATGCTCGCCGGGTAGTTCTGCACCGGCGTATGCCCGAAAAAACCCGGCCGTTTCCACGGCTTCTCGGCGAGCACCTGATAGTTCTTCCAACGTTCCCAGATCACCCGGTGGTTCATCTCGGCATCGTCGTCAATTCGCTCGTGGATGTGCTTATCATCGTTCAGTTCTTCCGGCGGCCAGAACGCGTGGGCGATGAGCGCATCCTTCTCCCCGATGAATACCGGCAAGGCGTGAACGAACTTCGCGTGGGCCTTGGGGACGGTGACGCGGATCAAGTCGAGAAACGCGGCGCTGGGATCGTCGACAAACTGCTCGATCGCGCGGTTGGTGATTCCGTAGGAAAGCAGCGTCTCGCGCAGGCCGTGTTTGAGGAACCACGAACAGGCGGTCACGGGGTCAAACGTTTCCTCTTCGCCGCCGAGCCAGTGCTCGTTGAGGATCAGGTCGAACACGTCGTCGTGGTTGCCGCGGACGAACTTCGCGTTCTTGAGCGTCACCAGCAGATCGAGCACGCGCCGACTTTCAGGGCCGCGGTTGATGTAGTCGCCGACGAAATAGAACGTCGCTTCGCGGTCGAGCCTGGCGACGACGAGGAGCATCGTCTCCAGCGGAGCGAACATGCCGTGAACATCGCCAATGACCCAACGCATAGCTCGAAACACTTTCCGTCTGCGACTCCTGGATCATACTATATTGAGAAAGGAGTCACATGAATCGGTTAACGGACGAAGCGATCAGACGGGGCCTGGCCTCGGTTACCGGATGGACGATGGGCGACCAGTGCATTCACAAGTCCTTCCGGTTCGCTTCGTATTCCGCCGTGATCGCGTTCGTGAACAAAGTGGCTCACATCGCCCAGGAGATGAATCATCATCCGGATCTCCTCGTCAGGTACGGCGAAGTGGGCGTGACGTACACCTCCCACGACGCCGGCGGCCTGACGCAGGCCGATTTCGACGCCGCCCGCGCCGTCGACGCGCTTCGGGCTTGATGAACATCTCGTGAGGATTGTCACCCCGCGACCGGAAATCCGTATACTCCGCCCGCGAAAGGGAACGACCTCACCACCCATGCGACGAAGCACTGCCTGGTTCATCTTCGCCTTCTGCACCCTCGTTTTCGCCTTCGGCTTTCTCTGGCCGCTGCTGATCATCATCGCCAAGGGATTCTTCGTCGGCGGAACACTCAAATCGTTCACGCTCGATTACCTCATCGGTGTCTTTCGTAACCCGATCTACGTCGAGGGCCTGCTCAACAGCTTCAAGATCGCGGTTGGCACCACCTCGCTGGTCTGCCTCATCGCCGTGCCGCTGGCGTGGCTGGCGAATCGGTATGAGTTTGCCGGCAAGGGATTCTTCCAGGCGATGTTGCTGGTTCCGATGATCCTGCCACCTTTCGTCGGCGCGATCGGCTTCCAGCAGATGTTCAGCCAGTACGGCACGATCAACGCGCTCTTTCACTTGGGCCCGATCGACTGGATCGGCAAGGCGCGCTACTTCGGGGTCATCGCGCTGCAGGCGCTTTCGCTCTACCCGATCATGTACCTTAACGTCGCCGCGGCGCTGGCGAACATCGACCCGGCCATGGAGCAGGCCGCCGAGAACCTCGGCTGCCGCGGCTTTGCCAAGTTCCGCAAGATCACCCTGCCGCTGATCATGCCCGGACTTTTCGCCGGCGGCACGATCGTCTTCATCTGGAGCTTCACCGAGCTGGGCACGCCGCTGATCATGAACTACCTCCGCTGCACGCCGGCGCAGGTGTTCGATGCGCTCAAGGACATCGGCAACTCGCCCTTTCCCTACGCACTGGTCTTCGTGATGTTGGTAACGAGCATCACATTCTACGTGATCGGCAAGTTCGTCTTCGGGCGCAACGTCTACGCGATGCAGAGCAAGGCCGCGACGGTTGCGAACACCGAGACCGCCGTCGGCGTCCGCGCGTTCCTCGTGCCGCTGGCGTTCGCAGTCGTCTGCTTCATCGCGCTCTTGCCGCACCTGGGCGTGCTGGTGACGAGCTTCGCGACGCCGGGCAGCTGGTATCGAACGATCCTGCCGACGCAGTTTACCACCCAGAACTACGCGGATGCGCTGGGGCACCAGATGACGGTCACGTCGATCGGGAACAGTTTGCTCTACTCATCGATTGCGGTCCTCTCGAACATGGTGGTGGGGATCGCGATCGCGTTCGTCGTCGTCCGCTCGACGATTCCGCTGCGCTCGGTGCTCGATGCGATGGCGATGCTCCCGCTCGCCGTGCCCGGCATCGTGATGGCGTTCGGCTACCTCGCGATCAGCACGTACTTCAGCAACTACGAGTGGGTGAAGAGCTCGCCCCACCTGCGCAGCTGGCTCGATGTGAAGACCGACCCGACACTCTTCCTCGTTATCGCCTACGCCATCCGGCGGATGCCTTACATGGTGCGCAGCGCCGTCGCGGGATTGCAGCAGACGAGCATCACGCTCGAAGAAGCATCCGCCAACCTCGGGGCCAGCGGCTTCTACACCATGCGGCGGATCACCGTGCCGCTGATCATGGCGAATCTCATCGCCGGCGCGCTGCTGGCGTTCGCGTTCAGCATGCTGGAGGTGAGCGATTCGCTCATGCTCGCCCAGCAGCAGAACAAGTTCCCCATCACCAAGGCGATCTACGAGTTGTTCCAGCTCATCGGCACGGGCAAATACATCGCCAGCGCTCTGGGCGTGTGGGCGATGGTGTTCCTGGCCGCGACGATCCTGAGCGCGAGCCTCATGCTGGGGAAGAAGATGGGCGCGATCTTCCGGGCGTGACACCTGGCACGAGCGTCCCGCCAGTGATGAAGTCTCTCTGCGTTCGCCGCTCAAAGGCTCCGCTTGAACCGCGAAGCCGCGAAAGCGCGAAGACGGACGCAAAGGAATGCGAAGACAGATGGGTCGCATCCGCAGGTGGCACGTGCCTCCGGCACGTGATTGAAGATTCGTAGTGGCGGCTTCAGCCGCCGCCGTCATCTATGCAGGGTGAGCGTCGTGGCGTAGCGACAAGGAATCGGCGGCTGAAGCCGCCCCTACGGGGTCGATTTGAGAAACGCGTTCGCCTTGCGCAGCACTCCTCGCGCGGTTGAATAGCTCAACCGCTTCTGCGCCTTCTCGAAATCCAGAAACTCAAAGCCCACGTGCTCGTGGCTGAGCTTGACCTCCGTCGCTTCCGTCTCGGCCAGATAGAAGATGACGCACTTCTTGATCAATCCGTACTTGGACGAGCGGAAATAGTACTCAATCTTCTCTTCGAAGCCGTCAACGACACGCGGCGGCGGGATGCCGGTCTCTTCGTGCAATTCGCGGATCGCGGCGGCGAGGTCGGTCTCATCCTTTTCGACGTGGCCCTTGGCGTAATCCCAGTGCCGGCCGTAATCCAGCAGCAGGAACACCCGCCCGCCCGGCGCGCTCGCGTCCGTGCGAAAAAGGATGAAGCCTGCGGAGCGTTCCTGACGCGGCATCGGCGCGAGTATCACGATTCGACTTCTACTCGCCACTAAAAATCGGCTCATCTCGTGATCGTCGGCCACAATGCCGCGGTGCAGACGCGATGCCCGAGCCGGTCGGCAATCGGCACGCTCACATCCTGCCTGAAGCCGGCGAGCACTTCCTTGAGCACCAGCACATCTTCGAGAAGCTGAAGATCCTTCGCGACCAGCTCGGCCGACTCGGTGAAGACGACGAGCAGCAGCGCTGCATGATGGATCAGCGGCTCGGCGTCCATCTTGCGAAGATCCTCGACGACGGCGCTGCGCCACTGTTGTCCGTATCCGCCGTGTCTGACATCGGGCGCGCGGAACTGGTACGCCGTCTTCACCTCCAGCCAGAACGCTTCCTGCGGCAACGTGAAAACCTGCGGATCGAACAGGCTCGGCGGCTTGGAATCGAGCCGCAGCGGCGCGCCGATCGGCGAGAGCACGAGATCGCACCGCTTTCGATTGGAGAGCTTGCGGCCGAAGGTCGAAGGATAATGCACCTCGCGGGCGACGTCGTAGTGCGCTGCCAATCCCGCGGCGATCAGCTTCTGAATCTGCAGTTCGTCGAGCGAGTCGAGGCCGTAGACCGCCTGCTCGAGCTTGAGATCGGCTTCCCGCTGCGCGAGTGCTGCGCCGATCTGCCGCGCGAGGATGTCCAGCTCCAGCTTCATTTGGGGAGCACTGAGTCGAGCCAGACGATCCCGTAGTGCCCGACGACCAGGCCAAGCAATGAGCCGCCGATCACGTCGCTGGGGAAGTGAGCATCCATCACGTAACGCAGGCCCGCGGTGATGAACGCGAGGATCCAGAACACCAGCGCCGCCTGCGGCCAGAAGTAGATGAGCGTCACCGTGAGCGCGAACGCGCAGGCGCTGTGGCTGGAAGGGAAGCTCTCGCGCTTGTTGTCGTGCTTGAGCGAGAAGCCGGTGAATCGGCCGGCATTTTCGCGGTTGGGGCGCATCCGGCCCAGCGAGAGCTTAAGCACCCGGCAGGCGAGCGAGGTCATCAGCACCGGCAGCACCACCATGCCGAACGCGCGCCACTGCAGTCGCCATTGATCGTGCCCCATGGCGATAGCGACGAGCCACGCGGCGATCGGCGTCGCGACCGACTGGCCGTACTGCGACAAAAACTCGCTCTCGCGCTTGATGTCGCCCTTGAAGCTCAAGCGCAGCGTCGTCCGGACGCCCCGCATCTCCAGGAGAAGGAACAGCGCGCAAAGCGAGGCGAGGATGATGACGATCGTCCAGCTCATGGGCCGCGAAGCATCGGCGAGGTGAACTCGGATTGCAACAGATTGGCCAAGCGACGCCACCGCCGATTACGATCGCGACCGATGTATCGCACGCTTCAATCCGACAAGATCGTGGACACGACCTTCACGCTCGCCCAACGCGTGAGCGAGCGGTTCCCGCATTCGGGGCTTTCGAAAGTGGCGGCCGAGCTCGCCGAGGCGTCGAAGGATATCGCTCGCGTCGCCGCCGATCTGAAGAGTCCGCTGCTGGCGCTGCGCGTCTTCTCCATCGCGGTGACCGCGGTGTTCGTCGTGCTGATCGTCATGGCCGTCATCTCGCTCAAGCCGAGCACCCAGATTTCGAACATGAGCGACCTGGCGCAGGGCGTCGAATCGCTCATCAACGACATCTTCTTCGCCGGCGTGGCGATCTGGTTCTTCTTCACGATCGAGTCGCGGATCAAGCGCAAGCACGCGCTCGACAAGATCGCCGAGCTGCGGTCGTTCGCGCACGTGATCGACATGCACCAGTTCACGAAGGACCCGGATCGCCTCAACCGCAGCTACCAGGCGACGCCGAGCTCGCCCCGGGTCGAGCTCACGCCGGCCCTGCTCACCCGGTACCTGGATTACTGTTCGGAGATGCTGGCTATCCTCGGCAAGCTCGGCGCGCTGCTCGTTCAGGACTTCGACGACGCCCAGACGCTGAACGCCGTCAACGACATCGAGGAGCTCACCAGTGGCCTGCAGCGGAAGATCTGGCAGAAGATCATGATCATCGACCGGGTGTTCGATACGAACCGCGCATCCGCGAACGCGGGTGCGTGATCAAAGGATCGACGACTCGCTTCCGAACAGTTCTTCGCCGATCGTATTGGTGGCGCGATGCTTCTCTTCGACAACCGGCAGCATTAGGCTCGCGGCCTGTAGCCGCGCCGCCACCGACCAGGTCGCCGAATCGCTGCGGCTGGTGCCCGAGGTGGTGCGGACGACGACATTGTTGATGCCTGTGTCGAGCGTGATGTTCCACTCCAGCACGCCGTCGGCATCGTTGCGCGTGCCCTGGCTGACGCCGTTGATGAGCAGTTCGATGCTCTGGCCGAGGTTGCTGTACGCCTTCACCGTCGTCGAGGCACTGGAACGATTGGTGTAGCGTTTCGAGGTGAGATAGAGCACCGGATCGCTCGACCACTGGCTCTTGTAAAAATAGTACGAATCCTTGGCGACATTGCGGCCGTAGTCGAGCAGGCCCTTGTCGTTGATGCCCGGCTGGCTGCCTTCGAGGCGGTCGTCATTGGCCGAGTCCGCGAATTGCCAGATGAACGTCGCCCAGACGGGCTTGGAAGAGGAGTCGATGGCGGCCCAGGTCTTCTCGTGGACGTAAGCCTGATACTCCTCGGGATGACTGGAGGTTCCGTTCGGATCACTCGCCGGCGCGCCCGATGCCGGATCGCTCACATGCTGAGTGGTGTTCGCTCCCGCGCCGAACTCGCCCATACCGAGCGGCTTGTTCGGCTCGGCGCTGGCCATGCCGCCGAGCCACTGGCTGAACTGCGCCAGCCGCTGGTCGGCCGTCATGCTGAAGTTCGTCGCGTACGTGCCTCCGTAGCTGTACCAGCCGTAGTACTTGTTGAACGTGACGTAGTCCGGGATGTAGTTGGCGGCGGCGGGATAGTCCCACTCGGCCGCGCCGATGGTGAAGCGAGTCGCGTCTTCCGCCTTCGCGACGGAGTTGAGCTGCGTCAGCATGGCGTTGACGGTCGAGTTGTTGTTCGGCACCTCGTTGAAGATGCCCCAGTAAGCGATCGACGGGTGGTTGTAGTTCTGCCGGATCAATTCGCGCATCTGATCGAGGGCGTTGTTGACGAAGGTCGAGCTCTCCGCGTGCGTGTTGCCGCGCCAGATGGGGATTTCCGTCCAGACGATCAATCCCTTTTTGTCGGCGTAATCGTAGTAGTGCTGATCGACCTGCCAGTGGGCAAAGCGCACCGCGTTGCCGCCCATGCCCAGGAGGAGATCCAGGTCGCGCTCCATGTCCGCATCGGACAGCGCACTGCCCTTGCCGGCCTTGTCGTCGTGGAGATTCACGCCCTTGAGGTCGTAGTACGAGCCATTGAGTTTGAGGCCGCGCGAATCCATCGTGATCGAACGGATGCCGACATTCGTAGCGACCGTGTCGTACACGAGCGTGTCGGCGATGACCTGCGAATACAGGGTGTAGAGGTACGGGTTTGCGACGCCGTTCCACAGGTGCGGCGAGTTGAGCGTCATCGAGTTCCTGATGCGCTTGCTTTTCTTGGCGGCGAGGATGTAGTTGGTGCTGGCCTGCTTGACGATATTGCCGTTGGCATCGACGAGGCTGTTGCGCACCGTGAAGGATCGCTTGATGTTGAAGTCATTCCGGACGTTGACTTCGGTGTTGACGGTCGCGCTGCCGGAGGAGACGCTGGTGGTGGTCACCTTGACGCCGGTCGAGCCCATGTCGCGCGGGTTGATCTGGACGCGCTGAGTGGAAAAGACGGTGACGCCGCGGGTAAGCCCGCCCCAGTTGGTCCAGTCGCCGTTGTAGCCGGGGATGTTTTCGTCCCTGGTGTTGTCGACGCGGATAGCGACGACGTTGGTCCGGTTCGAACTGACCAGTCCGGTAATTTCGGCGACCCATTTCGACGCCGCATTCTGATGCGTGCTGACGAACGTGCCGTTGACGTACAGGTCGCCCTTGATGGACGCAGCGCCGATGTCGATGAAGATTCGGCGGACATCCCAGCTCTTGCTGAAGCGGAGCGTCTTGCGATACCACGCCGCGCCCCGATCGTAGTTGCCACCGGTTACGCCGTTGGCGGTGCCGTCGCCATTGGCGCCGTCGGTCGCGTTCCAGGTCTGCGGAAGGTCGACCAGTTGCCAGCTCGAATCGTTGAACGAGGTGTTCTGCGCATTCGAGACGTCGCTGCGGATGAATCGCCATGCCGGCGAGAAGTCGATGCTGGCGCGATCGGCAATGTTCAGCTCGGCCGGGCCGGTGAAGAGCCTTCGGCATTCGAGCGGTTGAATCTGAGATTGGGTGACGGCGTTCTTCGACAAGGTGTTGCTATAATTCATGGTACGAGGCATCTCTAGAAATAGATGTCGCGAAGGGTACGCGATTACACACAAAGCGGTTCAATTCCGATTGAATCTCGCCAAAACGCGCCGCAGCAGCATTCGTACGGATTCCGTTTTACGCAGATTCGTTACCCACTCACCCGGAAACACACGATGAGAACGGCCAGGCACTATATTCACCATGTGATCGTGAGGCGAGCGCCGTTTCCGTCCGAATATCCGATGCCGCTTTCCCGGACCCTGGCGACGTGTCATTCCTCGCGTGAAGGATCTTCCAGCTCGGGAAGGACGCAGGTGATTGAAGTGCCCGCGCCGAGTTTGCTCTGAAGGTGAACCTGCCCCGCCATCGCGCTGACCGCGTGCTTGACGATCGCAAGGCCCAATCCGGTGCCGCGGCCGGCAGCGCCGCTGCGCGCGCTGTCCACCTGATAAAAACGTTCGAAAACCCGCTCGCGATGTTCATCCGGGATTCCACATCCGGTGTCGACGACGCTGATCATGATGTCATTCTTCCCGTCCGACTCGCGCCGCTTGAAGCTCACCGACACGCGCCCGCCGGCGGGCGTGAACTTGATCGCGTACTCAACGAGGTTCTTCAGGATCAGGTCGAGCAGCCGACGATCCGAAACAAACTCGATGCCATCCGACGGCTCGGGCAGATGAAGTTCGACGCCCTTCTCTCGCGCGATTGGCATCCAGATCGAGCGCAGCACCGCAATCAGGTCCACCGAGCGGACACTGGCGATGTGCGGCTTCAGATCGGCATTCTCCACCCGCGACAGGTCCAGCAGATCGCGCAGCATCTCCTCGAGCCGACGAAGATGCCCGTCGATGATCGTGATGCAGCGATCGGTGAGCGCCGCATCTTCGCCCCGAACCTCGCGCAGTGTTTCGAAAGCGACCTTGATCGCGCTGATCGGCGTGCGCAGTTCGTGCGAGGCGTTGGCGACGAAATCGGTCTTCATCTGGATCGTGGCCGCCAGCGTCGACACGTCGCGCAGCACGACGATCAGCCCGCCGGTGGCGGTCGGCTCGGCGTGCGCCTGGAAGCTCAGGCGCTGCCCGCGGCGAAACAGCCGGATCTCGCGATCGACAGCGGGCGGCATCTGGCCGAGTTCGCGCCGGCGACGGCAGGTTTCGAAAATGTCGACGATCGACGGGTCGTTCACCGCGGTCAGGAAGGGATTGCCGATCACCCGCTGCGGGGGCAGCTGGAGCAGGCGCTCGGCAGGCGCGTTGATCAGCAGGATCCGATCGTCCTCGTCCGCGAGCAACACCGGATCGGGCAGCGCATCGACGAGCGATTTCAGATTCGCCGTCTGCTCCTGCAGCGCTTCGAAGCGCGACTGCGCCTCGGACGCGAGCAGGTTCATCCGGTTGCCGAGCAGGCGAACTTCCGATGCGCCGTCGACGTTCGCCCGGGCATCCCACTTGCCGGCCGCCATGTCGTTGGCGGTGCGGGCGAGCATCTGCACCGGTTCGACCCACCGACGCCGCACCACCCACATCATCACCAGCGCCGCGCCCGTCGCCAGGCCAAAGAGCAGCGCGAGGCTGATCCACAGGAGCGGAGCGTCAGGGCTGGAAGAGCGAAGCGTCTGGCTGAGCAACACGGTCATTCAAGCCGTGGATCATAGGGACGGCACGCCCGCTGGGAAGATCATGCCGCGGACGGCACGTTCTTCATTCCCCGGCTTCGTTTTCGTCCAGGAGTCGATACCCGACGCCGCGAACCGTATGCACCAGCGCCGCCGCGTCGCCGAGCTTGCGGCGGATGCTCGTGACGTGGACGTCGATGGCGCGATCCGTCACGAAGACGTCCGACCCCATTGCCTTGTCCATCAACTGGTCGCGCGACAGCACGCGCCCCCGCGCCTGCACCAGCGCGCTCAGCAGCTTGAACTCGGTGAGCGTCAGCTTCACACCCTGCCCGTTCACGGTCGCCTCGTGCCGGCTGAGGTCCATCTCCAGCGGGCCAGCTTTCAGCGTTGCGGCGGCCTCGGGGGCGATGTTCTGGTCGATCCGTCGCGAAAGCGATTCCAGCCGCGCTGCGAGGATCTTCATGCTGAAGGGTTTGGTCACGTAGTCATCGGCCCCAAGCTTCAGGCCAACGACGACGTCCGTCTCCTCGCTTCGCGCGGTGAGCATGATGATCGGGATGTGCGCCGTCTTCACATCGGCTTTGAGCTGGCGCGTCACCTCGGTGCCGTCGATTCCCGGAAGCATGATGTCGAGCACGATCATGTCCGGCATTTGCAAGCGCGCCTTGTCGACCGCATCGTTGCCGTTGAACGCCGAGATCACTTCGAAGCCGCTTCGCTGCAGGTTGAACGTGATCAGTTCGTTGAGATCGCGTTCGTCCTCGACGACGAGGACGCGCTTCTGCCGGCGTGAGGGGCTTCGCGTGTCGTTGGACTTGGTCATCGGTGAGCCGGGCTTGTACATCGGTGCGTCTCGCCGTTCGAGCGTTTTCATCAGCGTCCCTTTCTTTGGCGAGATAGCAAGGGCAAGCCGGTCGGAGGTCAACGCGCTCAAGTAATCCTAACAATTGCTTCATCGAGTGCTCGGGATTGGTTCCCGTTGTCGATGCCCCGATACCCGCTTCCGCCACGCCGAACCCACTCATCGCCCTGGGAAACCGGGCTGACGCGGACCGGCGTGGGATGCATACGCAGTGGATCCTTCGACACCGGTTCGCGTCGGGCATACCCTTGGGCTTCCGATGAACGAGCCCGCGACGTCCGCCCCATCCTCCAGACACGACCCATTCGCCGCGCTCCGCTATCGGAACTTCTGGATCTACGTCTCCAGCTACGCAATCGCGGTCGTCTCTTCCATCATGCTCTCCACCTGCGCGAAGTTCGAGGTGAATGAACTCACCCGGCATTCCGCGAGCGGCCCATCGTTTTATCTGGGGCTGCTGGCCGCGTGTGGCGCAGTACCGGTATTGGCGCTCTCGATCTTCGCCGGCCACGTCGCCGATCGGTTCAGTCGCAAGGGCGTGCTCATCCTCACGCAGATCGTCCTCTCGATCATGCCTGTGCTCTTCGCACTTCTCGCGCTCCGCGGCATTACCAGCGTCTGGATGATTTACGCCATCATCCTCACCAACGGCATCGCACTGACTTTCGCCCGCCCGTCCCGTGGCGCGCTCATCGTCACGCTGGTGCCGCGGAAACACTTCGGCAACGCCGTCACCTGGAACTCGAGTATTTTCGAGATCAGCGGCGCGATGGCGCCGGCGATCGCGGGCTATCTCATCGCCGGGACACAGCTCTCCAATGCGCTCTTTGTCAGCGGCGCGTGCATGTTCGCGTGCCTGATCATCTCGCTGTGGCTTCCGAATCCGAAGGCCGCCAGCGGGAAGGAGCCGCTGACCATCCGCTCGCTGCTCGCCGGCGTGCGCTTCGTCCTGCGCACGCGCCTGCTCTTTGCGGCGATGTCGCTGGACCTCTTCGCCGTCCTCTTCGGCGGAGTGACGTACCTGATGCCGGTCTTCGCCGATCGGCTCGGCGTCGGCGCGAAGGGTCTTGGCTGGATGCTGGCCGCCACGAGTTTCGGCGCGATCTCGATGGCGTTTTTCCAGACGCTGCGCCCGCCCTACCGGCGCGCGGGCCGCGCGCTGCTGATCGCCGTCGTCGGCTTCGGCGTCGCCACGATCGTCTTCGGCCTCTCCACCAGCTACTGGCTGTGCCTGGCGATGCTCTTTGTCGTCGGCATGTGCGACAACGTAAGTGTCGTCGTCCGCCACTCGCTGGTGAATCTCATCACGCCCGATTCGATGCGCGGCCGAGTTGGCGCGGTGAACCAGGTCTTCATCGGCGCCAGCAACGAGATCGGCGGCCTGGAGAGCGGTATGACCGCGGCCGCCTTCGGACCGGTGGCGAGCGCCGTCATCGGCGGCGCGCTCACCATCGCGACGGTGATCACGATCGCGCTGAAGTTCAGGGAAATCCGCCTGCTCGGCGCCCTGCACGAGATCAAACCCGCCCCCGGCGAGGAGCCGCTCGACCCACAGGCCGACCGGGGTTTTGAGGTCGCCACCAAACTCGAAGAACTGGCTCCATAGGAACTCGCGTCACGATATCGCCGACGCCTGAATGTTCACTTTCCGCAGAGCGGTGCAAGAGTCATCTCCGGCGATCGTTTCGCAAAGTCTCAAGAACCGAATCGTGCCTCCGCGTGTCGTTCGCATTTGCTCTCGTACGGAACGTCGGCGGCGTCCGACAAGTACGAGGTAATTGCAGAACGGCGGACAGGCTTGGGGCCTGTCCGCCGTTGAGATTGTTGATAAACCGACCAGCGAGTGCTTAGACGGCACGACGACGGCGGAAAGCGAGCAGCGCGGTGCTGGCGATCGCGGTCAGCGATGCCGGCTCTGGCACCGTGATCACGTTGCCGGTCAGCTGAAAATAAACGTTGCTCTTGACGTCGTTCGGGGCGGCGAAGCCAGTGAACTCAGTGCCTTCGAACTGGCCGTTGAGGTTCGTGTCTTCGTAGAAGCCGTTGGTGCTCGAGCCGAGCAAGGTCGCGGCGCGGTCCTGATAGAACGCGGTGGTGCCGAACGTGTTCGGGGTGTAGCTGACGGTTCCATTCGGAGCCACAGACACTGCAGAACCGGCTACGGTGTAGAGCATCGCGTAACCGAAGTTCGCGCTGGTCAGGACCGGAAGCGGGGTCGAGAAGGTGATCCCGGTGGTGAGCACTGAGAGCGTCGAGGTCGACGTTCGGTTGAACTGAGCGGCGCCGATCACGTTGGACATGGTCGAACCGCTGGGTGCACCGGCGTTGCTGTTGTCGAAGATCAGGAGCCACACGTCGAACGAGCCGGCATTGGCGGCAGTTCCGCCTTGAACGCGTGCAACGGTCGCGGCAGTGATCTGAAAGCCTTGGCCGGCGCCGATCGGAGTCGAGAGCGTGCCGATGTCAGCAGCCGCGGCAGGACGAACCGTGTCATACAGACCGCCCGTACCGCTTCCGGTGTAGTCGTAAGCGACCGCGGCTTCGCTGGCCGGTGGCGGGGTCTGGTTATCGGCAGTAACCGTGACGCCGGGCGACGGCTCGATCACGCGGTACGGACCCGCGTTGACGGCGGCCGAAACAAGTGACAGCGCGAGCGCGCCGAAGGCAAAGGAAAGACGAGTCGACATAATTTTCTCCCTGAAACAGATTTCAGAATGTGCTGACGAGGAAACTCACCTCGACATGTGAGGTTTATCAGAATCCGCAGCTGACGCAACCAAAAATTGTCAAAATCGAAGCTACCCGAATCTGGCAGAATGTCACCGTGGCACCGCAACCGAAGCATTCTTCCCATTTTTCACGCGAATCCTGAAACTCGATGCGCCAGATGCATCAATGCCGGAAATGATTCTGCCAAAACTGCGATGTCGACCGCATTTTACTGCGGTGGATGGGAGACATTTGTGTCACTTTTTCAGCGTTGGCGGTGCTCGTGGCGGATGCGCTCGGAAGATGCGCCAATCGCGTGTCGGAGTAGTCGTCGCAGGTCAAGGCTCTGCCCCGTGCGACCGTTCTCGCACTCAGCAGCCCTTGCCGCGCGATTCGAAGATCTCTCAAAATGGCCGGCGCGAGGTGCCGAACCGCTACTCCTGCAATCTCGCGACGAGATCCCGCTTGAGCACCTTCCCCGTCGGACTGCGCGGGAGCGAATCGACGACGTGGATCTCTCGCGGAAGCTTCCAGTTCGGGACGTCGTGAGACTTGAGGTGCTCCCTGAGTGCGTTCGCATCCACAGTGTGCCCTTCGCGCGCCACGACGAACGCGACGGGCACTTCGCCGCGTGACTCGTCCTTCTTCCCCACCACCGCCGCTTCTGCAACGGTCGGGAGCTTGATGAGCATTTCCTCGAGCTCGCGCGGGGCGAGCTTTTCGCCGCTGACGATGATCATGTCTTTCGCGCGGCCGGTGATGAAGAGATAGCCTTCTGCATCGACGTGGCCGAGGTCGCCGGTGCGGAAGAAGCCATCGTCGGTCAGCGCCTCGCGGCTGGCTTCAGGCAGGTGCAGGTACCCATGCATGATCGACGGACCACCGAGTTGGATCTCGCCCGTTTCACCGGGGCCGAGCGATCGGTTGTTCTCATCCACGATGCGGACGCGGCCCAGCGGAATCAGCCTGCCGACGCTGCCCTCGCGGTGAGCTTGCGGCGTATTCACTGCGATCGGGCCGCAGGTTTCGGAGAGGCCGTAGCCCTGCAAAAGCGGCTTGCCGAACTTCTGTTCGAACGCGATTCGAATGTTGCCAGGCAAGGGCTCGCCGCCGCAGATGAGCGCGTAGGTGTGTGCGAAGTCATCGGGCACGACGCTCTTGAGACTGAGCATCGCGCCATACATGGCGGGCACGCCGATGACGATATCGCACTTCTGTTCCTTGATCGTCTTGGCGGTCGCCGCGGGGCTGAACCGTCCGAGATAGGTGACTGGCGCGCCGAGTTGAATCGGCGCGAGCAGCGTGCCGGTGAAGCCGGTCGAGTGGAACAGCGGCGCGAGGCCCAGGAAGTGATGGTTACTGCCTTGGAAGACCAGCTCGATGCAACCCTTCACGCAGATCGAGAGGTTTTTCTGCGTGAGCGGCACACCCTTCGGCATGCCACTTGTGCCGGAGGTGTAAAGAAGGACGGCCGTCGCATCGTCGGCCATTTCCTTCGGACTCGCGGGAAGCGAGGCCGCGCAGTTCGTCGGCATCTGGGACAGGTCGATCAGCTTCGCCGGCAGATAATTGAACTTCTCCGCGAAAGGCTGCGCGGTGAGAATCGTGTCGATGCCGCTGTCACGGACCATGTGCTCGATCTGCGGTCGGGAGAGGAGAAAGTTGATCGGCACGACCGACTTCCCGGCAAGCAGGGCGCCATAGAACGACGCGACAAACATCGACGATGCCGGCAGGAGTATGCCGACCTTTTCGCAGGCGGTTTCGCGCGCGATGAGTTGAGAAAGGCCGGCGGCAGTCGCGCCGAGCGAGCCGTAGGTCTGCGCGCCGCGGTCATCGATGACGGCGTTCTCGCCGGGCTTGTCGTGGACGTGTTTCAGAAACGGTTCCAGCAGCATCGCGCCTCCATCAGGATTCAGGAACACGAAGATAACGGATCGCCCTCAATGATGAGAGGCGGGGACAGGGATATGACGGTGAAATCGACTGGCGCGGGCCGCCCCCGGGCGTTCTCGCCTTGCGTCGATGAGTTCGAAGTGCGCTCGAAAAAGAATGCAATTCTGTTTGCCCAAGGCCAATAGCGCCGATACTGTTGATGCGTACGACCGGTGAGGATTGCCACGAAAGTGGCGGATACTCACCAATCTGCGGTGTTCGAGCTTTCAAACCATAAAAGCCTCGAACCGATATGTCTCCTTTGGGACCAAGAGACGCGAAAGCGTCTCGGGCTGCCCGTCACAAGGAAGCTGCGTTTCGGCGAGCTCTGCCTTTACTGTGCAGGGCGACGACCCGAGCGACTGCATCCAACCGGCGGGACAAACAGGTGAAAACCTGAACTCAGCCAAGCACTGTCGAACCCATTTTCTTCGTCGGGTTCGTGCGCTCCGGTTTGTTCACGGCACAGGCGGATTGGTTGTACGCTACTAACGCCCGGGTCTTGCGACCCGGGC
>JANOBD010000044.1:0-1865 GCA_031411495.1 Phycisphaerae bacterium
GCGGCATCGACTTCGGGCGTGATCCCCAGCGCAGCGACCTTGCCGTTGAACCACTGTCGCGCATCTCTCCACACCGGCCCCCAGGCGAGCCGTTGCGCCCCGTCGGGAGTTGATGTGAGTTTCGCGAGTTCGCGAAGATCGTCGATGACGTCCTGAGCACCCATACGCGCGCAGTATAAGTCGTCCACGGATTTCGCGGATTTCACGAAGGGCCTGCCGCGGCTCTGACGTCATCCGTGAAATCTGTGTAATCTGTGGACCATGTCTTTGACAGGACGCACCCTCTTCATCACTGGCGCATCACGCGGCATCGGTCACGCGATCGCAATGCGGGCAGCCGCCGACGGCGCCAACGTCGTCATCGCGGCGAAGACCACCGAGCCGCACCCCAAGCTGCCGGGGACCATCCACACCGCCGCCGCGGACGTCGAGCGCGCGGGCGGAAAGGCGCTGGCGATCGCCACCGATATTCGCGACGAAGGGCAAGTCGATGCGGCAATCGCGGCTGCCATCGAGCGTTTCGGCGGCATCGACATCCTCGTCAACAACGCCTCGGCGATCAGCCTGACCGGCACCCTCGAGACGCCGATCAAGCGTTTCGATCTGATGCACCAGATCAACGTGCGCGGCACCTATCTCTGCACGCAGAAGGCGGTGCCGCATCTCGTCAAATCGAGCAACGCGCACGTCCTCAACATCTCGCCGCCGCTGCATTCGACGCTGAGCCCTCGATGGTTCGCTCCACACGTCGCCTACACCATGGCGAAATACGGCATGTCGTTGTGCGTGCTCGGCATGGCGGAGGAGTTTCGCTCGATCGGCGTCGCCGTGAATGCACTGTGGCCGCGGACCACGATCGATACCGAGGCGATCCGCCTGATCGCGGGCCAGGAGGCGCGCATGCGGGCGCGCAGTCCGCAGATCATGGCCGATGCCGCGCACTGGATCCTGACGCAGCCGGCCCGCAAGATTACCGGGCGCTTCTTCCTGGACGATGAAGTGCTGCGCAGCGCCGGCGTGAGCGATCTGTCGAGGTACCGGCAGCCGGGAGTGGAGGAGAACGACCTGATGCCGGACTTCTTCCTTTAAGACCGCGGGGCTTCGAGACTACCCTATGGCATGTCCGTCGCCCCCCTCTCGGCCGCGCAGCTGCACGAACCGATTCTGCCCCTGGCTCAGCCACCGCGCGTCGTCCTGAAACCGGAACAGACCATTTCGCAGGCGCTCGATTCAATTCGCGCCTCGGCGGACGCCGGTTCGATCCATTACTTCTACGTGGTCGACGACCACACCAAGCTGATCGGCGTGGTGCCGACCCGCCGCCTGCTGACCTCCGCACCCGACAAGATCGTCCGCGACATCATGGTCGACGGCGTCGTCGCCATTCCCGACTGGGCAACGGTGCTGATCGCCAGCGAGTATTTCGCGACCCGGAGGTTGCTGGCGTTTCCGGTGGTCAATGCGAGTGGACAGCTGCTCGGGGTCGTCGACGTCAGCCTGTTCACCGACGAAGTGATCGACCTGGCGAAACGGACTTACGACGATATTTTTCAGCTGATCGGCGTGCATGGCACGCAGCAGCAAACGCCGTGGTTCGCCTTTCGCGACCGGTTTCCCTGGCTGCTCTGCAACATCGCCGGCGGTCTGCTGGCGGCGTTCATCGCGAGCCGCTTTGAACACTTGCTCCAGCAGGTTGTCGTGTTGTCGCTGTTCATTCTCGCGATAGCGGGGCGTTCCGAGGGTTGCATAATCGTCGAAGTCTATAACCTGTCGGTTATATCCGAAGCCAGGACAGGCCAGTCAAGGCTTTGGGTCATATTTCTAAGGTTTCAGAATGCCGCGAATTTCCGCGCCGTGGCGGACGG
>JANOBD010000045.1:0-16805 GCA_031411495.1 Phycisphaerae bacterium
GGCGGCGAGACCGCCGCCATCCTGGCCAGTCTCACCAGCACCTGCCGGCGACACGAGATCGATCCGCAACGGTACCTGACTCAGTTGCTGACGAACCTGCCCGACTCACCGATCAGCCAACTCGATCAATGGCTACCCGATCAGTGGAAAGCCGCCAACCCCGAACCCATGCCCAATGGCAAGGTGTAGTTCACCGATCGCTCACTGAAAGTCGTCATTCCATGGGAGCAATCGACCACGAAGAAGCGCGCAGATGCTGAGTCGCTTTATGTCACGATTTCAGCGCGAGAAATCCGCGAAGGGGCGAACGCAGCGGCAAAACTGGACCCGCAGGTTGTGGATCTGCAGAAACAAATCGTCGCGATTGAGCGGCAACGCAGTGTCGCGACGGGGCAAAAGAGACTTGAGATTGGCGCACAGTTTGCCAAAGTCAACAAAGAACTACAGCAGCGAATTAAAGACCTCACGAAAGAAGCGGAAGGCAAAGCAACAGAGAAAGAGTACCAGGCGAAGCGAATTGTTGATTCCGCACGAGCTAATTATGAGCACACTCCGGAGACCCATTACGCCGACATTCCGGGGATGTTTTTCTGGCCATCAGCTGACGCTTCTGTGATTGACAAAGCGACTGACGGAGTGGTGCACTGAGGGCAAAGAAAAGGGGCGATCTGGCCGACTTTCCGAGCCGTCGCAGTAAATCGTGACACAGCTTTTGCTCCCCATTTCAAACGCCTTGACGCTCTGCCGGGCGTCCAATTCGGACCGGCGATGTGCTGAATGCGGGCCTGGTAGTGCCCGGAGGCTTGCATTGCAGCGTCAATCCCAATCAGGCAGATGCTGTGAAACTCCGCATCGACCACAGCGCCGCGCGAAGGCGTTTCGTTCCTGTAATTGTAGTTCTCGAACGCGCTGGATGACCGCTTCAAGGCTGTACCCACTGCCGTTGTTGTCATCCCAATACCGCTTCGTTCTGTTCGAAACCGATCGTGAGTTTCGCGTCGAGCACCCTAACGCATGAACCGTCAAGTCGTAGTGCTTTCCGTAGGCGACATGTAGCGCCGAGGCGCAAGCTGGATCTCCGTTGAATTCGTTGAGCACTTCCAAATCGATGTTGATCATATAGGTCATACTGCGCTCCTATGACTACCACTGCTGAGTTACGCCGAAACTCGTCACGCTAGCATCTTCGCCGCGTGCGCATTGTGACTCTCGATTGCCCAGTCTAGAGGGGTCAGCCCGTCCTCATCTTTTGCCATTCGGTCCGCGCCGTGAGCTAGAAGGATCTCGATGACCTTCAATAGGTCGTCTGTCGCACCCGCCTTGACCGCGATGTGAAGCGGCGTTGTCCCTTCGTACGAGCTAGCGTTTGGCTCGGCACCACGTTTCACCAGAAGTTCGACCGTCGCCCAGTTTCCGAGATACGCGGCGATGTGCAAAGGCGTTTCGCCGCTATTGTCGACAGCATTGATATTCGCCCCTGCATTAAGTAGCGCATCGGTGGCGGCAAGATTCTCCTGCCAGCACGAGGAGGCGAGCGGCGTGGCGCCATTTCTGTCGGTAGCGTCCAAACTCGCTCCCAGTTCAAGCAAGACGGCAATAACGCTTGCGTGACCTTCCCCGGCTGCGATGTGCAGGGCCGTCTTGCGCTTTTCATCACGCCCATCTATCGGTTCGCCCCCGGCGACTAGCGTTCGAATCGCCTCGCTGTTTCGGTCGCGTGCTGTTTGATGAAGCGGTGGCGGGACGGGTTTGGAATTGCTCATGATTCCGCCTGCTTCGCGTCACTGAATTCGGCGGGCAAGGCGTCGACGATGTCCATTGTCTCCATGCTCACCCGCACCACCTGGCCGATCAGCCGGACGATGTATTTCTCATCATCGTCGCGGTTGGGGTCGCTGACGATCTTGCTCCGCTTGTCATCGCTCACCTGATACTGATCGATCACCCATTCGAGCGCGCTGCGGTTGCCGAGACGGTAGTCGAGCGCTCGCAGTGGGATTCCGCTGAGAGTAAGCGAATCGTTTACGATGACTCGGCACGTGCCAGCCTCGTCTGTAGGGGCGGCTGTAGCCGCCGTCTTCGCGCCGTCATCAGACACACCGGCGGCTGAAGCCGCCCCTACGCGTTTGCGCTTCGGCTTGAACAGAGGCGACGCTTCTTCGGTGGCCTTCGCTGCAATGGCGTCCTTCGCCGCCTTGGGCTTCACCAGCTTCATCTTCTCCACGCGGTAGCTCAGCGGTACGCCGGGCGCCTCGATCCACTTCAACTTCGCCGGCTCCAGCTTCTCGTAGTCCAGATGCAGCTTCGCGAGCTTCTCGCCCGCGGTCGCGAACGCGCGGAAGTCGGGCGCGAACGGGATGCGCGGCAGCTCGCGCTTCAGGTTGTCGGCGAACTTCGTGCGATAGCCGGAGTGATGCAGCAGGCCGTAGACGTAGTGGAAGAGGTCCCACTTGGTGATCGTCTTGTCCTTGTAGTGCGTGCGGTACTGCTCCAGCGCCCAGTCGGTGAGGTTCTCGCGACGGTTGCTGCCGTCTTCGTCGTAGACGTAGAACGGAAAACACTGCGTTGGTCGGCCGCCAATATCCAAGCTCGGTATTGCCGCGATTAAGAGCGACGAGAATGGAATTTGTGTGTGCGACGTTGCACAAATGATTTGATTTTCCGCCTCCAGTTGCTCGATGGGTAGAAACTGCGGAAATGCATAGACCTCTTCGTTCAGAATGCGATCAAAGAAAAGGAACTTATTTACGAAGGGTCGATATGGTGAGAACCGAAGTTTCTGCTCCGTGAATTCCGCGTATCGCTGCCGCTGAAGGTCGAGCTTTAGGTCGCGGCTCCATTTTAGAGCGTCGTATTTGACAAAGTTGTCAATGTTTTCGACCTTCCCGGCGCGCTTAAAGCGGTCGACCTCGGCGTTGTACTTGTCAATGAAGTCCTTCACTCGTTCCGCAAGAACGCTCCGGGAAAAATCGAAAACCACATCATCGCGGCATGTTTGAACTCCGCGGCCATATTTTGCGAACAGGGTTTGCGGCTCTCCACTTCCCGACTTGCCCTCGCGCGTTCCTATTGGCACATAGCTATTGAACTCGTCTGCGTTCGCAACCATTATCCATTGATGCTGCACAGTCGGCTGGATAGATATGAATGGCACCACCGAAACGGACTGTTGCTTAGCGAGCCAAGCGAGCTTCGCCTCACGTCGCCAATCTTCACCAACACGAAAATACTTGATTGCTTTACTGTTCGTCTCGAGTCGTCGAACGGCAATCGTAATGCCAACGCCCGTCTGAATTCCAAACACGTTGTGTGAGGTGCCACTCAATTTCGGGTTGATTCGAACATTTCCGTGCAGATCGACATGGTAAATTAAGTCAAATGCGGCAACCATGTGCTTTCGCATCCCATCAAAGGCTGCCTGCTCGACGAAACTGTTGTTCGTAACAAAACACACCATCCCGGGTCGTCCGTCGAGACGATCACTGGCCCAACGGAAGAACTTTACATACGCGTCTGCCAGCGCATTGCGATTGGTGGCAGACGAATCCGCGGCATACGTAGAGGTGATTTGCTTGTCGATTTCCTGGTATTTGCGATTCTTGTTGTTGTCATTCTGATCGAACTGACCAACGTTATAAGGGGGATTTCCTATGATTACCGTGATTGGGGTCCGCTTCTGTCGTTCAACGCGCTCACTGTTCTTCGCTGTCATGAACGACATCTCGGCTTGGCGCGACTCTGCGAGATCAAGCGTGTCGACGAAGCAAAGCCCCTCAAACGGCTCGTACTCCCCCGTCGCTTCGTAATACGCGTGCTCGATGTTGAGTGCCGCGATGTAGTACGGCAGCAGCATGATCTCGTTCGCGAAGAACTGTTCGCGGTAGACGCGCGGCAGGTCTTTCTTCGGCACGCGGCGGAGGAGGTTGACGATGAAGTTGCCCGTGCCGGTGCATGGGTCGAGCACGTTCACGCCCTCATCGCCGAGCGTCTTGCCGAACTCTTTTTCCAGCACCTCGACGACGCTGGCGCACATGAAGTCGACGATCGGCTGCGGCGTGTAGACGATCCCCATCGTGTCGGCCATCTTCACGTTGTAGCCCTGGAAGAAGCGCTCGTAGATCGTGTTGAGGAAGTGCTGCTTGTCCGACCACTCGGTGATGGTGCGGGCTGCGTTCTCGATGGCGATGTAGAAGCGGTCGAGGCTTTTCAGGAAGACGTTGCGGTCGAAGCTGCGGCTGGTGAGGGCGGCGATCACCTTTTCAATTTCAGAGGCGATGACGTTGCGGCGGGTGAACTCGGGGTTGTCGAAAATCTCGCGGATGAGCCGCTCGGTCAGCAGGTGCTGCACGAGCATGTCATCGACGGTTTCCTGCGTGATGTTCGGATTAAGCGCTGTCCGGCACACCTCCATGAACGTCGCGAACGCTTCCTTGAACTTCTTGTTCGGCTGGATGCGCGGCGTGCCGTTGCTGCCGTAGTGGGCCTCTTCGATCTTCTGCTTGAGGTGCTTGGCGATGTCGGGGACACGTTCCTTGAACTCATCCACGGCCTTTTCGAACGACTCGATACGCGGCTCAATGTATTCGAAGAAGGCATCGAGCAGAGCTGCAAGCTGGACCGGGTCTTTCATGTCGACGCGCATCTGCTGCTCTTTGTGCTGGATAAGCACTGCGGTGCGCGTGTCTTCGAAGATGATGTTGCCCAGCGGATAGCCGGCCTTAGTTTTCTTCGCAATCTCGATGTCTAGGTCGTCGCTGGTGTCCTTGGCTTCCCAGTGACCGCGGACGAGGCCCATCGGGTCTTTGAGGGTGCCATCGGGGCGGATCGACTTGCCGGCAGACTTCTCGGAAAGCTGGCCGATGACCGTCCAATGGTGACCGCGCCCGGCGTCGGCGAGGAGTGTGTGAAATGCGATCGAAACAGCGCCTTCGTGAAGCGCGTATTGCTGGTCGAACTCCTTCAGGGTCGCGTAATACGCCGCAATCGATTTGGCGTATTTCGCCGGCACTTTGGACATGCGAGAGAGCCTAATGTTTCGTTGACTTTTTGCACGTTCGCTGAAAGAGTATGCGCGGACACCGTCGGTTTACGGTTCGCACACTCGATTTGCCGGAGACTGCTTTGTTTCTGCTCCTTCCCATTTCGGAACGGCTGACGCTGTGCCGCCAATATCTGCGAGATCGCCCGCTCGAGCCGGGAGACTTGGTGCCGTTGCGTCCCGACGGCGCGATGGGCCAGGTTAGGCGGGTTTCCGCGTTCGGCGTCGTTGTCTTCGTTCCAGCCGATCTGAGGGACCCTAAGCCGTTCCTAGCTGCTGGTTGGCGCAAATACCGTCCAGAGCCACCGGTGGTCATTACGTTGCACTGCGTGCCGGGTGGCGAGCGCTACACGATTGCCTGGGCCCTCTCGCACAAGTTCGCGGAATTGCCGAGCGGCGAATCGTTCCCCGCAGTGTGTCTGAGGGCGTGGAATCATGACCGCTATCCGGGTGTGGTGCTGGCCGAGTTCCGACGCACCGCTTCCACCGGCCCGTCCTGAGCCGCTGGCGGCAATGTTCCGTTCCCCTCGGCATCGATTCGAGCCAGGAGGTCGAGGATCTCGATCTCGGCACGGGCGCGCACGCCGGGCGGCAATGCGTCGAGGCGTTCGAGGATGCGCGCGTGGACGGGGTCGGAATGGGAGACGGACCCGATCACCATGCCGGCGGTGATCGGGACTTGTGCAGCGCTTTCAGCAGCGCAATGCGCGTCGCTTTGCGAAATTGCCTGATAATTCGTGTGTTTGACGGACCCCGTTGGGGTCACATAGGGCTATCCGCTTCATCGCGGGTAGCCCTTCTCTTTTGGGGTTTTGCTCGTTTGTCCCGAGAGGTTTTGCCTCTGCTTCGACGTCGTGATTCAGGCCAACTCCTCAGGCAAACTCTGCCATAACGATCGGCCGCTCGTTGTTGAAAACAGGGCTCGTCCGTATTGCTGCGCAAGGATGAGCAGGTCGCTGAAATTAACGGTCCGGTCGATCGAGTAGTCAAAATTGCCTTGCCCGAACGACCTTCCGGATTGGCCATAGCTCTGGGCGATGATCAGCAGGTCGTCGAAGTTGACGAGACGATCGAGATTGGCGTCGCCTTTCTTCACGTAGCGAAGAAGAACTGTTGTTGAATCCACGCTCGTGCCGGCAAAGGTGGCCGGGAAAGTCGTGAAGCGCGTGGAGGCTTCGCCGGAGCCAATGGTCGCATCCGCATCAACCGCGCCAAGGGAATTGACACCCGGTGCGAGTCGCCCATCCCGGATGTAGCCTTCGAACGTGACCAGAGGGCTTGTAACGGAATAGTCGACGACCATCGCATTGTCATTGAGCGTTAACTTCCCGTCCGACGAAATCACGAGCGAACCGGTCCTCAAGTTTGCCAGGCCGTCCGACAACCCGTCAAAGTACACGTTGCCGCCGGTGCCAATCGAAATCGAGCCATAATCCTGAGCATTGACGAACCTCACGAATGCGGCTCCGGCCGCGTCCTGATTGACGGTGAGGGTGTCCAATCCTGCGCCGCCATCGACCGTGGTCACCACTTGACCGCCCGCCGCAGATCCGATTGCGATCGAATCGGCACCGCCGCTGGTATTGAGCCTGTAGGTCGTCGACGTATCCGTCGAATTGAAATTAACCGAATCGCCCAGATTGCTGGCATTGAGTGTCATCCGTTCGGCTGCGAAATTGAATGTGCGGAGGCCCTTGCTTACTCCTGCATTCCCGAACGAGTATGTGCCGCCGACGGCTGCTGATGTGTCATTGAAGGTGACCGAGTCGGTGTCGTCGCCGCCATCAATGGTCACGTTGCCCAGCAGGTTCAAATCGATGTTTCCGTTTCCGAGGAAGATCGAATCCGCACCGTTGCTTCCGTAGATATTGTATTGCGTTCCGCTGGCAGTGGCGTTGATCAGGATCGGCGTTGCCCCTCGTGATGATTCAAGCTGGAACTCCGAAAGGCTCGAGTAGGTAACCAGTCCGGTGCCGTTGCGCGATAGGGACGATGCCACGATCGTGTACGCATCGGGGTCAACGCTTCCCGAATCGCGCGCGACCAGGTGATCGTTACCGGCATCGCCCAAAACGGTCGTCGGGCCCGTCAGGAGGTCAAGATTTGGGCTCCCTGCACCGGCAAAGAAGAAAATGTCGTCGCCATCGCCGCCGCCGAGCGTTGTCGGGACGTTGGACTTGGAGTTGAGATTAAACGTGTCTGCACTGTTATTTCCGAACACGCTGGCAGCGTACCCGATGCTGTCCATCTGGATGTCGTTTACGCCCTGCGAACAGTCGACCGTAACGGCTTCAACCGTTCCGAAATTGACATTGGCTGCGCCGGATCGCGAGACTGTCGATGCGGAAAGACCGTAATTTCCAGTGGTCGAAACACCTGCGTCGAAGAGCGTCATCGAATCGTTGCCGGCTTCTCCGTTGATAGTTGGCGAGACCGTGACATTGCCGACGAGGTTGCCGTCGCCGATGGAAATCTGGTCGTCTCCACCGCCGGCATTGACGGTAGTGGGAATAAGCGATTGCCGAAGGTCCATCACAGTACGATGGCCGGCACCGGTATAGGTGATGAACTCGTGTTCTGAGAATCGAATCTCAGTGCTGGTCGCCGCACCACCCGGACTGGCATACTTGCGTGTGACGTCGAAGCGGACATCCTGATAGTCCGCACCGCCGACCGCGCCGTCGGCGTTGGTGTCGGCTGAGTCGTTTATGTTCACAGAATCAATTCCCGCCTGCCCGTAAAACTGCACAACCTGGCCAGGAATCGTTTCGACCGGAAAATTCGTGTCGAGGTCATTGCCGACATTGAGGGTGTCGTCGCCGCCATTGGCGAAGATCTCGTACCGAACGTTCTGCACGGTCGAATTGAGATTGAAGGCGTTTGCGCCATTGGGTGCAAAGATGGCGATGCGATCGGTACCCTGATACTGGAGGGTCGCACCGCCCGATCGGGTCACGCTGCTACTGTTGATCGTGTAGGAGGCGGTCTCACTCTGATCGTCATCATCGAAAAACGCTTCATCGAAATCACTTCCGCCGTTGAATGTTACGGTGGCTGCACCCAGGTTGGAGACGTTGCCAGTAGAATTGGCGAGCCAAAGGTCGTCATCGCCGTCGTTGGTGTTGACGGTGAGCGACTGCCCGTTACTCAGCGAATTGACGAACACCTGGTTCACGCCGTTGCCGGTGTTCAATTCGAGATTCTCGATGCTGGAGTGGCGGATCTGGCCGGCACCGGCGTGGATGAACTCGCCGCTGAGGATGATGTGGACGTTGGCGTCGTTTTGGAGATCGTCCCAGGCTACGACCTTGTCGACACCCGTGCCCCCAATGACGGAGACGTTGCCTTGGATGTCGGCGAGGTTTCCACCGTTCCAGCCGAGCCAGACCTCGTCATTGCCGCCGTTCATATTGAAAGTGGTTGAGGCGTTCGCCGCCGTCCAGTCGGAGCGGACGAACGTGCTTGCAAGATTGCCGCCGTTGAAGCGGAGGAACTCGCAATTGAGGTCGTTCCAGATTTCGCCCGTGGTGGGAGTTGAAAGCGAGTTCGACGAATAGTTCTGCGCGAAGTCAGCGTTGATCAGCCACGCGTCGGCAGACGTTTCGCCGGTGTCGTTGATGTAGATCTGGTCGCTGGTGCCGCCTTGACCGAAGAGGACGAGGTCCTTGCCGTCGATGGTGCTTGGGGGGATGAGCGTGTCGAGATCGCCGCCGCCGAAGCCGCCGACATAAAACTGGTCGTTGCCGTTGTTGCCGTACAGTTCGTACCGAATGTTTGCAGTCGTTGAGTTGATGCTGAAGACATTATCGCCTTGAGTGGCTCCGATGACGATTTTGTCCGTGCCGAAGTAGGTAAGCCCACCGAACGTGCCGGCAAAGGGCTTGGTGACCGAGTTGCTTGAAATCGAGTAGGTGTCGTCGAAGTTGGGCACGTCGTCGAAGAGGGTGATCGAATCGTCTTCCGAGCCGCCGTCCAAAACGATCGCCCCCGACACGTTGTCGAGGTTTCGCGTAGACGCTGCTAGTTCGACGCTGTCATTGCCTGAACCACTGTTAATGGTCGTGGGCATTCCTGAACCGAGTCCGTTAATTGTGATCACGTCGTCGCCGCCGCCCGTATCGATGACGATTGATGTCACCGAAGCGGAGGCGAACTCGGAAGTCCAACCCGGAAGATTTCCTGCGCCCGGAAGCGATCCGCTGCCGGCGACATCGACCAGTGGGTCGACCGTGACTGAAAGGATTCCGGCGGAATTGTTTATGGTGATGCGGTCGATTGAGTTGGCGGTATGCGTATCACCGCCGCGAATCGTAAGCCTGCCCGTGGATTGGTTCAGGACTGTGTACATCGATCCAAACTTGGCGGCAGGCTGAGTGGAATAGCCAAGCGACTCGTTGAACATCAGCCGCAGGTCTTCAGGAACCAGATATCGTCGGCTGAACTCGTAATACGCGTTCCCGGCGTCGTTGGTGCCGTTGTAGGTTACTCCGCCGGTGGTGTAATTCTGCGGCTCCGCGGTGTGTACGGCCTGGCCCGTTGCGCCGCCGCCGCTGTCGAACTCGGTTGTCAGATGCTGGATCGATGTTCCGTTGAATCGATAGAGATCAGCGCCCGTGGCGCCACCCGCCGCATCATTCACATTCGTATCGATATTGAACCCGTTCCAGGACGATGGCGCGAAGTAAAGTCCCATCGTGTGTGCCATTTCGGCATTTGCGACGGTGAGAAAATCCCCTAGTCCGTTCGCCGGTGAGCCAGCCGGAGCGTCGGCGGCGAATGCGTTTTGGATGTTGCCCATGAACTCGCTGTGATCGAAGGGAGTCGGATCAATGAACCACCCGCCTCCGGTGCCCCCACCACCGCGCCCCATGGTGATCGCGCCGGCTTTGGGCTTCCCGTTAAGCCACGAACTGACACTGGCGCTCGCACCGTTGCTGGTTCCGGTCGACGCCATCTTCATGGTCAGGTTAAAACCGCTGCTTCCGTCCGAGTAGTTAAAGTTACCGACGACGCGCCGCCACATTTCAATCGAGGCATCGATCACACTTCGTGCGGAGTTGGAATTGGCGCCGAAAACCAAGTCGAATCGATCGTCATCCGTCCCACTGGTCACGCCGCGGTTTATCCAACTGATGGTGGCTGCCTGCTGCGCCTTGGGTTGGCTGGCCGGCGGACTCCACGGCTCGACGTTGGAGTAGAGCAGTTTGTAGTCGCCGTCATAATAATTCGTTGTCTTAGTGTCGCCCTTGATCCAGGCGTCTTCAACCAGATTTGGAATATCCTCCCGATGTTCAATCGGTATGGAGCACAGCATTTGCCGTGTTTCAAGCGTTTCGCACACGTGCTTGGCAGCGCGAGACAAAATCGGGGCCGACCGAAAAAACTCTCGCCGCTTGGAATACGACATGGCACCCTCCGAAATGACTTTGGAAAACGGATCCTCTTGCCCTATTACGAATCCCCGACGCGAATCGAGCGTTAATCAGGAATATTTTCAGCCTATCACCACCCATGAGTTACACTTCGCGCTCAGGGAGTTCCGATCGTGGAGGACCGAACCGATTTTCCACCCACCAGTTGGACACTTGTCGCAAGCGCAAAAGGCGACGGCGGAGGCAAGTCGCTGGAAAAACTGGTTTCCCGATACGTCCCTGCGCTTCAGAACTTCCTGATCTCGGCACTCCGGGTTGACCCGCACGATGCCGAAGAAATCGTGCAGGAATTCGTCGCTTCGAAAATCATCGAGCGACAGCTCCTGGAAGCCGCCGAGCCCTCGCGAGGGCGGTTGAGATCGTTTCTTTCTGCATCGCTGCGGAACTTCCTTGTCGATCGTCAGCGCCAGGACATCTCGCGCCGCCGGACCGAATTGAGAGCCTCTCAGCTTCATGACGAGAGTTTCGTGAAGTGCGACTCGACGTCGTTCGACATCGAGTGGGCCCGCGCGATTCTGGAACAAACGGCGTCCGCGCTCAGGCACCATTTTGAAACATCGGACCGCAAGCAAACCTGGCAGGTGTTCGAACTTCGCGTCGTCAGGCCACTGCAGGACGGAACACCTCCACCTTCATACGCGACGATGGTCAAGCAACTGGGATTTCGCAGCGCGACCGAGGCGTGCAGCGCGGTGACGACCGCCAAGCGGGCGTTTGCACGAATCCTTCACGAGGTCATCTCCCAAACGATCGGTGAAGAGGCCGACCTCGACGACGAAATCCGTCATTTGCGACAGATTCTCTCTGCCTCACGCTCGATCGGTGACTGAGCTTCGTATGGAAGAGAAATGGGATTGAGATCTGCAGATTCGATGTTCTACAGCGTGCCGGTCGAACGGCTGGCACCGATGTTCGACCCCGCGGCGGGCGATTCCGAGTGGAGCACCGACGACCTGGTCGCGATCTACCAACACCAGGTCTCGACACCGCTCGATGTAGAGTTCGCCGCAATGGAACCGGCGCAACGGCAGGTGATGAACGAGTTCCTCGGCGACGAGCGGCGGGCGTCGATCCTCTCGCTGCTGCGCCACGAATCGCCTCCCGTGGAAGCGCTGGGACTGCTCAAGGATTACGCCAAGGTCGCCCGAGATCACCCCACATCGCCCATTCCTCTCGAAGTCGCCACAACGCTTTACTGGCTGGCGGTGGCAGCGGCGCTGGTCCGATGCGGAAGGCGGATCTCCTCGTTGCCAGTCGACGACCTGGATGCGGGATTCATATGGGCCTCGACCCGTCCCTGGATCGACCTGCCCGAGGCGGCGCTGGTCGTCCAGGCGATGCAGTTGGTCAAGCCGCACCCCGAGTAGGATTTCCTCTTCGCTAACGGAATGTTTGTGGGACAATCTCCAACATGTCGCCCGTCGATCCGGCAAGCCTCGACACCAATCAAGTCGTCCCGGCAATGAGCCTGCTCGATGGGCATACCCTGCTTGCGCTTTCAAGCGCCACCTCGCCGGGATCGCTCGGAAGTCTGGCGATGATCGGCCGATACAAGGTGCTACGCCTTCTGGGCGCGGGCGGGATGGGAATCGTCGTCCTGGCGCGCGATCCGAACCTGCCCGACGGTCACGCCGATTCACTCGTCGCGATCAAGATCCTCCGACTCGAGTTTCGCAACAGCGCTATCGCCGTGAAACGATTCGTCACCGAGGCGACTCACATGAGTCGGCTCGCGCATCCGCACATCCTCCGCGTGCTGGAGATCCAGTCTGAAGTTGAGCCCGCCTTCTACGTGATGCCGTATCTCGCCGCCGGCCCTCTCTCCAAAGTTATCAATCCTGATCGCGGCATGGCGCGTGAGCGTATCCTCCAACTGGCGATTCCGGTCGCGCAGGCGATCGCATTCGCGCACGGCCGCGGCATCATCCACCGTGACTTGAAACCCGCGAACATTCTGCTGACCGACGACGGCGAGCCACGCGTCGCCGATTTCGGGCTGGTGCGCACGGTCTACAACGATTCGATTGTCGATCCCAGTCGCGACCTGCACGAAGGCTCCGCCGCATACATGTCGCCGGCCATTGCCGAGGGCAACGCCGAAGACACGCGATGCGACATCTACTCCTTCGGCGCGACCTTGTACGAAATGCTGACCGGCCGCCCGCCTTACGAGGGCAGGACCGCCATCGAAGTGATGCGGAAGATCCGCGCCGGCGCGCCCGAACCGATCAGAAAGTTCCGATCAGATGCAGATCGAGGTCTTTCCGAAGTCTCGGCACGCTGCATGGAGCGGCGACTCAGCGATCGCTACGCGAGCATGCAGGATGTAGTGGACGATCTCGAGCGCTGCAGAGCGGGCAAACAATTATCAGGTCGGCGTCCCCTCATCACACGTCGGCGGATCGTGGTGGCCGGCGCGGGAACGATCGCAGCCGCCGCGATCGGCATGCCTTGGTGGTTCTCTCGCGATCAGTACAAGCCTAAGGTGATTGCCTCGCTCGGCACGGGGGGCGGTTGGAGCAGCCACTTCTCGCATGATTCGAAGTGGATCATCCACTCCAGCAAGCAGAGCCTCTACATCCGGGATGCGCGAACGCTGCAGTTGGTACGAGAGATTTCGGGCTTGCCCGTGGAGTATTCTGTTCTGTGGTTCGCCGACGTGTCGCCGGATTTGAAAACGATCGCGTTCAGCACCGATCTCGATGAGCACAGTGTGCGTGTCGCCGAAATCGATACCGGTCGTTTCCTGTACGAACACTCTCCCGGCGGGCCGAGGCAGGTTCGGTTCTTAAGGGACGCGCCAGACCGAAATCAGCTGGCGATCGCATGCCCGGACATGGGCGAAGACAACCTCTTGGTCCAACTGCTCGATCTGAATACGTTTAAGCTCGTCGGCAGGATCTTTGCGGACCGGCCCGTGCGCAATGTCCACGCGATAGGCGAGGTGGATGGCTTCGGAACGATCGCATCGACCGATCTGGGGCTGGGATTCGGTAAATGGTCCTCTGGCGAATATCGCCTTGAGCCAAACACCGGTCGAATCGTCAAATCCATTAGCAAGGCGTTTGGAATGAGCAGCGCGATTCGAATCACCGGCACCGAGGACGGTACGGTCGAGTTCCGTCGGACCGGGACGATCGCACATACGATTCGCGCCCACGACGCTGAAGTATCCTTCGCCTGTCTCTATAGCGACGGTCGCTACGGTCGAACGGTTGGCGGAAAGATCCCTCAGATCCTCGGCTGGGACATCGAGAACACCCGCATCATCTCCCGCGTCGATCTCGGCTGGCTCCAGTCGCGACGGGCGGTCGTTTCCCCGGATGGCGCATTGGCGTCGGTGTGTGACGAATATGATCGACTGCTCGTTCTACAACTTCCCGATGTGACTTGAGATGGCCGGCGCCGCCCAAATCCGATTTCACAACGCCTTTTCCATGCGTTCTTTTATCGCGAAGTGTCGAGCGTATAAGTTGCGGGGCGCTTGCCGTCTGACTTCAACAGTCCCGGATAGTTCTGGATCGTCTGCCGGAGCGTGCCTTCCTGCTTCTCCTTCATTCCCAGCGCCTTGAGCATCTCCTGCATCGTCATCGGCTTGGTGATCTTGGCCTTGAGCACCTCGTAATTCCGCGGCTTTCGCGACTGTTGAGCCGACTTCGCGCTTGCTTTCGCTCCCTGGCCCATCTTCGATGAGCCGCTGCTGTCGCCATCGACCATCGTTTCTTCCAACGCCTTGATTCGACGATCGATCTGATCGCGTGAGAACCGAAGCGCCGCGAGGTACTGCTTCTCGACGGCTGCCAGGAGCCCATGGTGTCCTTCACTGCTGCGTTTTTTACTTCTAGGCATTATATTTTCCTTATCATTTAAAGTTTCTACTCCATCGACTTGGTACCACGGTAAATACTAAACAGTGAGTGTCAACCTCTATCGAAGCTAATCGCACGCCTTCCATAGCGGCGAGCCGATGCACACACACCGCTTGGCCATCACAGAAAAGACGGGATATTCTGAGTGCTATCAACGCAATCGACCGTCCCATTTCACCAGTGATTCTCTTTTCGAATGGCTCGGGGTTGCTCGACGATAGGACTTTGTCTAATCGCCGCGAAGCCTGATATGCAGTTGAGAGCGCTTATCAAATGACCACCTTCCAACGCAAAGATCATATTCCAGTTTTCTCAAGTCGTGCTTGCCAAGAGCAACTGCGACAAATAACCCGTGCCGAAACTGCGGGACGCGGTGAGGCAGGAGGGCTCAGATCGGTCGACGTCTGCAGCTTCAGGGTTGCGCGGAAGTTCCCTGCCATCTCTGGATGGAACAAGAGATCCATCGCGAGTGCGGTACTCTTTTCTACCTGAAGACTCAAAGACAACAGTCTTTGCGTTGTTCTGATCGCGTATTGGGAATACACCGCGACTTTCATCTCAGCAGCGCCTGCGCGCCATCGATCCAGACCGGCGTACCAGTAATGTGGCTCGACGCATCAGATGAAAGGAACAGTGCGAGCTGCGCGACCTGCTCGGCCGAGCCGGGCTTGCCTGAAAGCGGTATATCGCGCTCGAACTTCCCTTTGATTCGGATCGAATCGAGATTGCGCTTTTGCACGCTCTCGTCGATGTTCGTCTCGATCGCCCCCGGACAAATCGCATTGATTCGAATGTTCGCTGGCCCGAGTTCAACGGCGAGCATCTGTACCAGCGCCAATTGTCCTGCCTTGCTTACGGCGTACGCAGTCGCGCCCGAGTTGGCGAAATAGCGCGTTCCGTTGATGCTGGAGGTCACGACGATCGATCCACCGCCCGACTTCTTGAGATGTGGTACGGCATGGCGAATGGTCAGGAAGGTACCGCGAAGATTTACGCCGAGCGTGTGATCCCACTCGTCCGCGGTAAGGTCATCGACCGGCGCCCATACGCCGTTGATACCAGCGTTGGCGAATACCACGTCGAGCCGACGGAAGCGCTCGATCGTTTTCGTTACCGCATCAGCGACGGCACGATCGCTCGAGACGTCGGCGGTGATCGCGATTGCGTTTCCACCGATTTCGCTGGCGACGGCATCGATTTCGGGCGCGGTGTCGCTGATCAGCGCGACCTTTGCACCTGCCTTGGCGTATGCAATCGCGCTCGCCCTGCCGATACCCGATCCAGCGCCTGTAACCAGCGCTACTTTGTCACGAAGATCCATCGTGCACCTCCATCAAACGTTCTTTAGTGACCACGCCCTGCCGGACGTCCTGGGAGACTCGATTTGCGGGCATCGGAGCCCGGCCGGCGGCGTTGCGTTGACTGCGATTTGAATGAGCGCGATCAATAAGTGAGAGATCTTTACGTCGCGCCGGAACGGGGCCATCAGGACAACGCGACTTCACGCCTACTCGTTTGCCTGACTTCGCGCCGCTGTGGTCCATGGGGCGAATGCGCTAGCGCGATCGTCAAACTCGATGCGAATCGCGAAAAAACCGCCGGTTGAATAGAGCAGAGTTCAGCGAGAGCGATTCCCAACATCGGCGCTGGATGCCGCGTCTTTCGAATGTCTCGCTAGGCGATGCGTCGTTTCCTTTGAATCGGAGGCGACGCCGTGCCAGGAACTGCTCGCTGCGCGGGAAGCTGCATCGATCTCGGAAACGACACGGCCCCGAGAGAATGAACTCTCGGGGCCGTGCATTGATCTGCCGCGATTCGGCTCGCACTTCGAAAAAGCTCCGCAGATAGGATTCGAACCTATAACCCGCCGGTTAACAGCCGGCTGCTCTACCATTGAGCTACTGCGGAATCTCGTCCCCACCCAGATGGGTTCCACCAAGAGTCGGGTCGTGCAAGATTAGATTTGCCGGGGCTTCTGTCAAGCGTTGGAGAGACTTCCGGCTTGGCTTTCATCGGCGGATTACGGCTCTCACTGAGCGGAGAATGTCGTCCGATATCGAATCCGTTGAGCCTTGGACTCGAGCGAACGGACATCAAAGACTTCGGTCGAAAGCGTGCGGATGAGACCGAGACAATAAATTCTTCAGCGAACGACTTCGTGAGTCGCACGGCATCGGCCTCTGAAATGCTGAAGGCCGTCCCGAAAAGGGACGGCCTCGATTGCCCAGGACAGGGGCGGAATCAGGTCTGGGAAAAGGGCGAAACGGCGGGATTTCCGTAGAAGCGCTGCCAGACGCGCGGCACTGCAACCCGGCCAGCGCCTCGAAATCGCCACTCGCAAGATTCGACGGCTCACCTCTCCCATCCGCCCCGGCCGGGAAATGCGGGGTGGGAAGTGAAATCCGTCCACGAACCAAGCCTCCGCGTTCTTGACCGGCGACAGGTTCCCGGTGTTCGGCCGCTCGC
>JANOBD010000046.1:0-1780 GCA_031411495.1 Phycisphaerae bacterium
CTCGTGCATCATCCGCAGCCGGTCCTGCCCATCGTCGACGAACGCCGCCGCCAGGTCGGCGACAATGTCGATGCCGCTTCCTTCGCCCATGGAGCGAAGCGTCTCGAGCACGGTCATGTCGAGTGCCGCCGGCAGCTCAGACGCGGTGGTTACGGCGGTCGGGGCGATCGGCGCATCGTTGTTGGTCATCTGGTCCTTCTCACTCCGGATCCATCGCTCGAGGATCGCCTGCAGCTCTGCGAGCTTTAGCGGCTTCGACAAGTAGTCGTCCATCCCCGCCATCAGGCACTTTTCACGGTCGCCCTTCATCGCGTGCGCGGTCATGGCGATGATCGGCACGTGGCGCGTGCCTGCTTCCAGGCGGCGGATTTCGGCCGCCGCCTCGTAGCCGTCCATCTCCGGCATCTGGCAGTCCATCAGCACGCACGCATAGGATCCGGTCCGGAACGCCTCGACGGCCTGCCGGCCGTCGGTGACGACGCACGGTTCGTAGCCCATCTTGCTGAGCGCCAGCACCGCCACCTTCTGGTTGACGAGGTTATCCTCGGCCACCAGCAAACGCAGGCGGTCATTGACGCTGATCGGTTTTTCCCGAGGCGGCTCGGTGAGCGGCGCCACGGCCGGCGCGGCCTCGACTGGTGGCCGGCCTCCCGCGAGCACCGTCGACACCGCGGAATACAAATTGTGCTGGCGAGCCGGCTTTGTCAGGTAAGCGGCGAAACCAATCGCGACCGCCTTGTCCGCATACGCGCGCAACGCCAGCGAGCTCAACATCACGAGCGGCGTCGAGCACAGCAGCACGTCACTTTTGATCAGGGAGCCGAGCATCAGGCCGTCCATCTCCGGCATCTGCAAGTCGATGATCGCTATGTCGAACGGCTGTCCCGCAGCCGCCGCCTCGCGCAGCAACTCGAGCGCGCGCGGACCGCAGTCGGTCGCGACGACGCGCATGCCCCAACCTGCGAGTTGACGGCGCAGGATGGTGCGGTTCGTGGAATTGTCATCCACCAGGATCGCCTTGCGATCGCCGAGCGATACCGTGAGCACCGCCGCAGGCGCCGGCGTCTTCGCCACGCCGAGGGCAACGGTGAACCAGAACGTGCTGCCCTTGCCGTCTGGGTTGTCCGCAACGCCGATCGACCCGCCCATCAGCGCGGTCAGCTGCCGGCAAATCGCGAGGCCAAGCCCGGTGCCGCCAAACCGGCGGCGTGTGGAGCCGTCCGCCTGCGTGAAGGATTGAAACAGCCGGGCGCGCGCGTCCGCGGGAATGCCGATGCCGGTATCGCGAATCTCGAAGCGAATCGATACCTTACCGTCGGGCAACGCGCCGTCGAGGCACACGCTCAGCACCACTTCGCCGACCGACGTGAACTTGACGGCGTTACCGAGCAGGTTGGTCAGCACCTGCCGAAGACGCGTCGGGTCACCCAACACGAACGCCGGCACGTTGTCGGCAATCGTGTAGGCCAGCTCGAGGCCCTTCTTCTGCGCCGAGTTGGCCAGCAGCTCGCCGACTTCCTCGACGATCTGCCGCAGCTCGAAATCCACGGTCTCAATGTCCATCTTGCCGGCCTCGATCTTCGAGAAGTCGAGGATGTCGTTGAGCACCGTCAGCAGCGAGTCGCCGGACTGGCGCGCCGTTTCGGCGTAGTCGCGCTGTTCGCGCGACAGCTCGGTGCCGAGCATGACGTCCATCATCCCGAGCACGCCGTTGAGCGGCGTGCGGATTTCATGGCTCATGTTGGCGAGGAACTCGGATTTCGCGGTGCTGGCCGCTTCG
>JANOBD010000047.1:0-1847 GCA_031411495.1 Phycisphaerae bacterium
AATGCGATCCGCGAGTTGACCACATACTGAGCAAGGCAGCACAGAGCTCAAATGGTATAGTGGATGTTCCACGTATTTCGCACGGGCGAGTGTGTCATTGAACCTGTTGGTTGGCTAAGGATTTTCAAGTGTTGCTTTATCATCACAATGTGTTCGCTCGGCATGATACGGGTTCTCACCCTGAATGCATCGCTCGCATTGAACGCGTCAATGCAATGCTAGATAAAAGTGGCTGGCTCGCGCATGCGACGTGCCCGACTTGGGAAGCGGCGACGCGCGATTCGATCGCAAAAGTGCACAAGGTAGCCTACTACGATCAACTAAAAATTTGGTGCGAACAGGCGGCAGGTCGAATTGAAGCGGACACTATCGTCAGTCGCGGATCTTGGGACGCAGCTACGCAAGCCGCTGGAGCCGCCATCGATGCTGTCCAGCGCGTCGTCCAAGGCCAAGACAAGCGGGCCTTCTGCGCGATTCGACCGCCGGGACATCATGCACTTGCCACTGGCCCGATGGGATTTTGTTTGTTCAACAACGTCGCCATCGCAGCTCACGCCGCGCTGGCTGCTGGGTTGGAGCGTGTGCTGATCATCGATTGGGATGTCCATCATGGCAACGGAACTCAAGATGTCTTTTATGAAGATGGACGCGTTGCTTTTTTCTCCATCCATCGCAGTCCGTTTTATCCAGGTACCGGTAAAGCGACTGAGACTGGCACGCGAGCTGGGCTGGGATGGGTTGCCAACGAACCTGTGCCGGCAGACATTACTTTGAAAAGTTTTACGGAGCGATTCACCCGTGGGATCGAATCTTTGGCTACAAAAGTGCGCCCTGAGCTGATTCTGCTAAGTGCCGGCTTTGACGCGCATCGGTCCGATCCAGTGGGTTCGCTCTGGTTGGCTGACCAAGTTTTCGGCGAGGTGACACGTATTGTCAGCGATTTGGCCACAAGTCACTGCGAGGGTAAAATCGTCAGCCTGCTTGAGGGCGGCTACCATTTGGAGCATCTTCCGATGTCCGTCAACGCGCATCTGGAAGCGCTGTCAAAAAGCTAGCTTTTCATGGCTGGATGTTGGGCGAGGCGTCGAGCGTTGTTTAGTCACGAATGGCCGCGTATACTCAATTGCAAAGAGACTATCATTTTATCGAACAACATAAACTGGAAATAGCTATGTCCCGCACTTTAATACTCGCTGCATTCCTACTGAATTGCAGCCTGCCGATCAGCCGTTCACAGGCACAGCTTTTACGTGGCAACGCTGCCCCACCAGCCGCACGCGAACCAGCTCGAGTTGGATTGCTGGGTGGCTTACGAGAAGCTCGCGAAGAGCGATTTCGGCGAGAAGAGCAAGCGGCCATAGCGGCCGCTCGCGCCGCGGCAGCACAGCGAAGTGCGGCGCTCAACCCACGTGCGAATGCAATAGCCTCGCAAGCGTCCGCTGGTCTCGCTGATAACAATGCTGCGCGCCGAGAGCCGAATGCAACACAGCCATTGACTCCTTATCAGCGAAGCCTCGATGCAGCTAGAGCCGATTCGAGTCGGACCGCTAACTTCCGCGGATCCAGTGCAGTCGCAGGCAATGCAAACATCAGTCCGAACAATTCATTGTCGCGAGCAGCGCCCGTGACTCCCGCATCAGCGGCTGCGTTTGTCCCACGCCCAGTTGACTACGATGGACCCGGTGTGGCCATTCGACTTCCACGGGACGCTCGCAGTATTGTTAACTATCTGGTTGATGAAACCGAAACCAGCGCCATTCGACCCGGTGAGCAGCAGGTGCTCGATGCCAAAGGTAGCTACGTGGTGCGTTACTCGCGCGGCGTTACACCCGATGGACGTTCGTTTG
>JANOBD010000048.1:0-20647 GCA_031411495.1 Phycisphaerae bacterium
AATGTCGGGACGAACGCGTTCCTGTTTTCACCGGCGGGCATCCGTGACCCATCGGCGACTCCGTTCACTTCGCCGCGGCGTGCAAGTCGGCGTTGATCCCTTTACCATCCGCAGCGTGTCGATTCTGCAACTGCCTCGAACCGCCGGCTGCCTGGTGTGTGGGCGCGATAACCCGCTTGGACTGCAACTGCGCCTGCGCGTGGATGATGCGAGCGGCGTGGTGAGCGTCACGGTGACGCCGGGGGATCGTCACATCGGCTTCACGAATGTGATTCACGGCGGGCTGATCGCGACCGTCGCCGATGAAGCGATGGTGTGGGCCGCCACATGGGCGGGCAGGCGGTTCTGCTATTGCGGTGAGATGACGATCCGCTTCAGGCGGCCCGCCGCGCCGGGGATGGCCTTGCGATTCGAGGCCAGCGTGGAGTCGTCTCGCAGCCGGCTGATCGTCGCGCGGTTTCAATGTACCGACGCCAGCGGGAACGAACTTTCCAGCGGCAGCGGGAAGTACGTGCCGCTCACACCCCAGGACAACGCGATTGTGCTCCGGACGTTCATCGACGAGCCCGAATCGCGCCAAGCCGCCGCGATCCTGTCAGGAAACCAGTTGAAGTGAGGCAACGCGCCGAGGTGAAGACCATGTTGAATGAAGTGATCAAGACGCTCGAATCCCGCCGCTTCCAGGCGACCGAGAAGCTCAAGGAGTTTCTCACCATCCCGAGCGTGAGCACCAAGCCGGATCATGCCGGCGATGTGCGTCGGTGCGCGCAGTGGCTGTGCGATCATCTGAAGTTCGCACACTTCGAGGCGAGCGTGATGGAAACCAGGGATGAAAAGGACAAGCCGGGGCATCCCGTCGTCGTCGCGAAGAACAAACACGTGGCAGGGCGGCCGACAATCTTGCTCTACGGCCATTACGACGTACAGCCGCCCGAACCGCTGGAATTGTGGAAGAGCCCGCCGTTCGAGCCGACGGTCCGCAAGGACGAGAACGGGTTTGATGCCATCTACGCCCGCGGCGCGGTGGACGACAAGGGGCAGGTCTGGGCACACGTCGAAGCGATCACCGCTTGGCAGGCGCACGGCGGTTTGCCGATCAATCTCATCACCCTCTTCGAAGGCGAGGAAGAAATCGGCTCGCCGAGCCTAGAGACGTTTATCGAGCATTACGCGAGCGAGTTGAAGGCGGATGTGTGCCTGATCAGCGACACGGGCATGCCGGACCGCACCCGCCCGGCGATCGAGTACGGGCTGCGCGGGCTCGCGTACGCCGAAGTCACGATCACCGGCCCGAGCCACGATCTTCACAGCGGCGGCTACGGCGGGGCGGCGCCGAACCCGGCGAACATCCTGGCGCGCCTCATCGCATCGCTGCACAACGACGACGGAACCGTCAACCTGCCCGGCTTCTACGGCGATGTCGTCACCATCGACGACAACGAGCGAAGGCTGATGTCGCTGGTCCAGTTCGACGACGCGAAGTGGCTGCAGGGAATCGACGTGCCCTTCGCGGGCGGAGATCAGAAGTATTCCATCCTCGAACGGATCACGTCCCGGCCGACGCTGGATGTGAACGGGCTCACCGCCGGCTATCAGGGGGCGGGCGCGAAGACGGTGATCGGCTCACAGGCGAGTGCGAAGGTCTCGATGCGGCTGGTGCCGTGGCAGAAGCCGGAGAAGATCAAGGACGCGTTCGAGAAAGCGGTTCGCGAGCGCGTGCCGAAGAACGTGAAGCTGAAGATCGAATGGTTCGGCCTCGCGCCGGCGGTGATGACGCCGATCGATTCCAAGGCGACGAAACTCGCCGGCGAAGCGATCGAAATCGCCTTCGGGAAGAAGCCGATCTTCTCACGAACCGGCGGGACGATTCCGGTAGCGGCGGCGATCAAGACGGTGCTCGGCTGCGATTCCCTGTTCGTCGGTTTCGGCCTGCCGGACGATCGCGTGCATTCGCCCAACGAGAAGTTCGACCTGGACATGTTCTACAAGGGCATGAACACCGCCGCAGCACTTTACGATCGATTGGCGAAACTCTGATGAACGATAAACCGATCATCGCAGTGACGGTCTACCTTGCCGCGAGCCAGAGCGTCGACAGGAAGTACTTCGACCTTGCGCACGCGATGGGCGCTGCCGTTGCCGAGCAGGGCTGGATGCTGGTCTACGGCGGCAACGATGTCGGGCCGATGGGCGCGCTGGCGAACGGAGCGCGATCGCGCGGCGGGCACGTGGTGGGCATCACGCCGCACTGCTTCAACGACGGCGGAATTGCCGACAGGCAGTGCAGCGAATTGATCTTCGTCGAGAACATGCGCGAGCGCAAGAAGGTGCTCGAAGCGCGCGGCCATGCATTCGTCGCGCTGCCGGGAGGCATCGGGACGCTCGAGGAGTTCTTCGAGATCCTCGTCGGCCGGCTCCTGAAGTTTCACGACAAGCCGATCGTGCTGGTGAACCTGGACGGCTTCTGGGATCCGATGATCGCCATGCTCCGGCAGTACGAGGCGTCAGGATTTGTCAGGCCGACAACGTTCTCTCAATTCGAGGTCGTGCCGTCGGTGGAAGAGGCGATGTTCCGGCTGCGGCAGCTGCTCGGCGTTGAGGGGACGTTCTCGGTTCAGCCGATATAATGACCGGTTGATGCGTCGCTGGCTTCAAAAGCTCCCGGTACTGGCCGCGTTCTCGCTCATCGTGCACCTTGCGGTGGTGACGGTGACGAAATTGCTCGTCCCGCCGCCGTGGTACCCGCCGGTCTCCGCGCTGGCCACCGAGATGATTCCGTTGACGCCACTGCGCGATCCGCCGAAACCGGTGGTTCCCGAGAGTGAGCTGCATTTCGGCGAAAAGGAGGGAGAAGGGCGATCGATCAACTCTCTGGATCTGCCGGATCAGGCGCGTTCTGAAAGGGTGTACGACGTCGCGCAGGCGTGGACGACCCGGAAGCCGGCGGTGGCGACCGAGTCGCAGCCCGAGCAGCAATCGAAGCAAGCCGCCGCCCTCGTGCCGAGTGGCATGGCGACCGAGCTCCCGGCGATGAGCAAGCAAGCGATCGGCAAAGGAGAGTCACAGACGACGGTCGCGCCGCCCGACGATCGGCCGAGGGAAAAAACCGCCAGTGACGGGAAATCGAAGGAGGGGACTACAGGCGAAGATCAGCTTCAGAAGAAGGCGGCTGCCGAGTCGGGTGAAGTCGATCCCGCGCCGCAGGGCATGAGTGATTCCGATCAGTTCGCGGAGGCTGAAGGCGTATCGCTCGTCGGCGGGATGAAGGCGCGCAAGGGGCGCGAGCTGAGGTTCGCCAGGCCACGCGTCGACCTCGCCTTCCGCTCCGCGTACACCCGGGTCGTCAACGAAGGATCGTTCGTTGCATTCAGGATCACGACAGACGACAAGGGCCATGCCCGCAATGTGATCCTGCTGCATTCCAGCGGCAGTTCAGACATCGACGATTCACTTCGACTTGCAGTGTATGAATCCTGGTTCGGCGGTAAGACGCCTGACACGTTCGTCTTCGTGATCGACCTGCACCGGTAGAAGGCTCATCCCAGGGCGGTCTAGATGTTCTGCATCGCCTGCAGTTCCTTGAGTCGGGCTGCGCTGGGCGGCTTCTTCGCCTTCATCATGTCGACGAACGCGTCGAACAGATAGTCCGCATCATGCGGGCCTGGTGAGGCTTCGGGGTGATATTGCACGCTGAAGATCGGCAAGGTCGAGTGCCGGAAACCTTCCACCGTGCCGTCGTTGAGATTCAGATGCGTGACGACGCCGCCCTTGGCTTCGAGCGTTTTCTGGTCGACGGCAAAACCGTGATTCTGGCTGGTGATTTCGACGCGGCCGGTGTCGAGATTCATGACCGGCTGGTTTCCGCCGCGATGTCCGAACTTTAACTTGAACGTGTCGGCCCCGATGGCGCGGCCCAAGAGTTGATGACCAAGGCAGATGCCGAAGATAGGCAATTTGGCGAGCAAATCCTGGATCGGCTTGAGGGCATAGTCGAGTGCTGCGGGATCTCCGGGGCCGTTACTGATGAACAGTCCGTCGGGCTTGAGTCCGAGAATCTCGGCGGCAGGGGTCTCGGGCGGGACGACGGTCACCTTGATGCCGCGGCCAGCGAGGTGGCGAAGGATGTTCTGCTTCGCGCCGCAATCGATCGCGACGACGTGCAGGCCACGACCGTCCAGTTCGTCGCCAACGGGCCACTTGCCGTGCCCTTCCTTCCAATCGTAATTCCCTGCGGGCTTCACACACTGGACCCAGTCGGCACCTTCCATTTTCGCGGAATGTCGGGCCATATCGACGAGCTTTGCATCGTCGAGGATCTCGCTGGAGAGGATGCCGCGCATCGCGCCGCTGACGCGGAGCTTTCGGGTCAACGCCCGCGTGTCGATGCCTTGGATGCCGACGATCTTGTTCTGTTTCAGATATTCATCGAGCGAGATGCTGGCACGCCAGTTCGAATAGACCTTAGCCAGCTCCTTGACGACGAAGCCGGCGACGTGAGGCTGTTTGGATTCGACGTCCTCGGTGTTGATGCCGTAGTTGCCGATGAGCGGATACGTCATCGTCACGATCTGACCTTTGTAGGATGGATCGGTGAGGATCTCCTGGTAGCCGGTCATCGAGGTGTTGAAGACGACTTCGCCTTCGCTGGTGCCGGCGGCGCCGAAATGGGTGCCGGTGAAGACCGTCCCGTCTTCGAGGGCGAGCTTGGCGGGATTCGTCGCAGCGGATTCATTGCTCATCGTGGTGCGGATTGTATGCATCCTGTTGTGCGATCAAAGCGAACGGGAGAAAGACGCGACGAGCGAGGGAGTGGCGAGCGGAGAGCGGAGAGCGGCGAGCGGATAATCCTCACGTTGCACGGAGTTATCAAAGCGGAGGAGAGCAACGTCGCGACGCAGACATCATGAGCAGAAAGCCGAGCCGCGGTCACCCTCCCGCACCCAGGGCGCGAGTTATACATAAGATGGATTATCGGACTTAGAGTCAGCGGTGGGGTGGGCGTCGAGACTCGCGATGCCCCAACGCCACCGCCGGCCGGCAAACCGCGACCTGGGCCGTCGGTCTTGGACGTTACGTGCGGCGAGGTACGTCGATCGAGCCGGGGTCGAGAAAATGAAAGATGCCGCGCTCAGTCGATGAGCGCGACACCTGATGATCCACTTCGACGTGGGCGGACGCAGGTTTATTTCGCGGCGTTGCACACCGTGCACTTGCCGTCAACCATTTTCCCATGGCACATCTCGCATGCGCCGTTCGCATCCATCTTCTGTACACCCGGACAGTGTCCGCACGCGTCGGCGGATTCTTTCGACTTCATCGATTCGCAACCGACTGTCATTGACGCCAAAACCAACGCCATACCGAGCAACTTACGCATAAACGCACCGTTCCCTTTCGAAATGCCGAACCCACGCGGTTCTCTTCGAACAATTCTATCAATGCCGGCGAGCGTCGACATTTCTGCCAGCGCAACCATCAGCGACGGGGCGTCGCCGGCGAGAGATTGGGATTCTAGCGCTCGGCGAATCGGGGACCGTTGAACTGCCGGTCCGAACTCGCGTCAGGCATCAATATTCTTGTCACCGTGCTTCAATCCGGGCGTCGCATTCGCATTCGGTTCGCGGCGCACGAAATCATTCGGCTCCGTACAAATCCGTATTTCTCATTGCCACCCGGGTGGAACGTTTATAGCGTTAAGGCTTCACTCCGTTGTGCCAGCTTGTCAATTCAGAAGGAGCGAGCATGAAGAACGTCTTTTGTGCGGCGGGTTTCGTGGCTTGGATTGGTTTGGGCGCTTCCTCAGCGCTAGCCGTTTCTGCAGGCTCAGTGTTTATCACCGGACACGATCCTGACTTCCACGCCCAGCTCGGTGGGAATGCCTTGGGCGCGCAGCGCATCAACCAGGCGGCGATCACCTTTGTGATGGATCCGGCATTCAATCCCTACGTCGCGGGCGGCGCCAACAAGTTCCTGTTCGTCGAATCCAGCATCGCTCCGCCAAGCGGGCACACCGATGGTGAGGCCGGAATCGTTGCCAGTGGCTACGTTGCCGGCACCAACTACGTGAGGTCTGATTCCTCGACCCTCAACGCGCAACTCAATGCGTTGGGCACGAGCTATGGCGCGATCGTCGTCGCCTCCGACTTCGGCGGCATTCTCACTCAGGCCGAATTGAACATCCTCAATGCCCGTTCAAACGATATCTCCAACTTCGTGAACAGTGGCGGCGGCATCTACGTGATGGCGGAAGGAAACAGCGGCGCCGGTCTTACTCCCGGCGGCGGATGGTTCAATTTCGTCCCCATCGTCACGGCGGCCGCGACTCTGAACCAGAGCGAAACCGGCTTTACCGTGACGCCGTTCGGACAATCGCTGGGCCTGACCGCAAACGACGTGAACGGCAACGCGTCGCATAATATTTTCACGAACATCGGCTCGCTTCAAGTCGTCGACTTCGATGCTGCCGGCGCCATTATGAGCGCCGCGGGACGGACGCAGATACCGGAACCGACGGCGATTGCCACGTTGATCGTTGCGCTGACCAGTACGGTCCGAAGACGTCGATGAGCGCGTCGCTGAAACTCGCGCGAAGCCCCGGTAGCGGCACCTGCTGATCATCGCAACCCGCGATGTCATCGACCACGGCGTCGACGTGGCCAGGCAGATTGCCCGCGCGCACGAACGCTCAAGCGCGGCCAATTCGAATCCGCGGCGAAAGTCGAAAACCAGATTAAACCGATTCGAGTGCGGGGCCATCGCGTTGCCGATAGGATCGCGATTGCACGTCCGGCAAAGCAGATCGGAACGGGCTGCAAACGCGCGATATCTCATTTCTGCACCAACCGCGGTACCCTGGCCGACGTATAAATGAAGTCGACACCGGCGTTTGTGTGATATGATTTGGTCATGGTCACGCGGAACCTAATTCCCTTTCCACCTGAACTGAACGCGGCGAAGAAGCAGATCCGCGAGCAGGCGCGAAACTACGGCCTGGACTTCTACAACGTCATTTTCGAGATGTGCGACTATGAGCAGATGAACCAGATCGCCGCGTACGGCGGGTTTCCGCAGCGCTACCCCCACTGGCGTTTCGGCATGGAGTACGAGCGGCTGCGCAAGCAGCATTTCTACGGGCTTGGACGCATCTACGAGATGGTCATCAACAACGACCCGTGTTACGCCTACCTGCAGGAGAGCAACGCGCTGGTCGATCAGAAGCTGGTCATCGCCCACGTCTACGGCCACGCCGACTTCTTCAAGAACAACCTCTGGTTCAGCAAGACCAACCGCAAAATGATGGACGAGATGGCGAACCACGCGACTCACGTCCGCAAGTACATCGAGAAGCACGGGCAGGATGTCGTCGAAAGCTGGCTCGATGTTTGTCTTGTTCTCGAAGACCTGATCGACCCCCACAGCATGTTCATGAACCGCGGGCCGCTGGAACGCGCGCCGGTCGCGCCGCCCGTCCAGAGTCCGGGCAAGTTCAAAGCCAAGGACTATATGGACCGGTACATCAACCCGCCCGAAGCGCTCGAAGCCGAGCGCAAGAAGGCGAGCGCGCTGCGCAAGCCGCCGACCGTCACACCGGCCCGGCCGACCCGCGACGTGCTGCTCTACCTGCTCGAACACGCGCCGCTCGCCGACTGGCAGGCCGATTGCCTGGCGATGATCCGCGAGGAAAGCTATTACTTCGCGCCGCAGGGGATGACGAAGGTCATGAACGAAGGCTGGGCCTCGTTCTGGCATTCCACGATGATGACCCGGCACTTCCTCGACCCTTCGGAAGTGATCGACTACGCCGACCACCACAGCGGCACCGTCCACATGCCGCCGGGCGGATTCAATCCGTACAAGATCGGCATCGAGCTCTTCCGTGACATCGAAGACCGCTGGAACAAGGGCCGCTTCGGCAAAGAATACGACGAGAGCGAAGACCTTGACGGCAAAAAGAAGTGGGACAAAGGCGTCGGCCAGGGTCGCGAGAAAATCTTCGAGGTTCGGCGCGTCTACAACGACATCGGCTTCATCCAGGAGTTCATGACCGATGAGTTCATCGAGAAGAACCGCTACTACGAGTACGGCCGCGACCCGCACACGAAGCAACTCAAAATCGTCAGCCGCGACCCGAACCGCATCCGCCAGCAACTACTCTACCGGCTGACCAACCTTGGCCGGCCGTTCATTTACGTCGTCGACGGCAACTACAAGAACCGCGGCGAGCTGTACCTGGCCCACAAGCACAGCGGCCTGGACATCGAGATCAAGTTCGCCGTCGAGACGCTCAAGAACCTCCACAAGGTCTGGCAGCGGCCGGTGCATCTGCAGGCGCGGATTGATGACGATCAGATCCTGTTCTCGTTCGACGGTGAGCAGAGCCGAAGCGTGAAGATCAACGGCGAAACGCCGAAGGCAGCGCACGAGGTGTCTTAATCTGGTGGTACGTGCGTCCCGCCTGTGAATCACGGGCGGGACGCCCATGCCACGTTGTGTACGCGAGCCTTCGCGTAGAACCGCCCTGCTTCCTGATAGACATCGATCGGCAACTCGAACGCACGCGTCAGCTGCGATGACGTGAGAACCGAACTCGGCTCACCCACGGCGACAATTCTGCCGCGCGACATCAGGATTGCGTTCGACGTCGCGATCGGCAGTTCTTCCAGATGGTGCGTGATGATGGCGATCGCTGGACCGTCGGCCTGTTCCGCGATCCAGTCGAGCGTCGTCAGAAGCTGCTCGCGCGATGGCAGATCCAGTCCGTTTGTCGGCTCATCGAGCAAGAGCAATTCAGGCTTCGTCATCAGCGCCCGCGCGATCTGTGTCCGCATCCGTTCGCCGCTGCTGCAGTGGCGGAAGGCGCCGTCTCGAACGATCGAGAGGCCGAGCTCATCGATCAACTGCATCGCGCGCGATCGATGCTCCGTCGTGACCCCGTCGTGCAGGTCGATCGTGCCGAACGCGCCGGTAAGGATGACGTCGAACACGCTCATGCGAAAATCCGGCTCATGAACCGGCGTCGGCTGAACGATTTTCACGCGGTGGCGCAGGTCGTGGACGTTCACTTCGCCCAAGCGGTGACCAAGCACGCGCACGGTGCCGCGCGTGGGGAAGATGAAGCCGCAAAGCATCCGCGCGATCGTGCTTTTTCCACAGCCATTAGGGCCGACGATGGCGCTGATTTGTCCTGCCGGGAGTGTGAGCGAAATGTCGCTCAGCACCTCCCGCGTGCCCAGCGTCAGGTCGACGTGTTCGATTTCCGCGGCATTTTCGCTCATTCGGCCGTCGATGATGGCTAGAATTCGATCATTGTCACGCGGGCTGAGCGCGGGATAATGCAGTTGGTCACGACACCGGAGAAACAACCATGCGTTTCGGATTCGGCATTCTCTCCGTGCTCATCGCGATGGCGCTCATGCTCTGGCTGATGGTCGGCACCGGCTATCTAAAAGGCGTCTCGCACGCCAACAAACAGGCGAACCAGCAGATCAACGTCATCAGCGGCTACAGCGAAGACCGCAAGATGCTCGCCACCGATTCGATTCACTACAAGGTCGTCAGCAGCGGCAGCAAGTCGCGGCTGATCATCACCGCGATCTATCTCACCGGCCCGATGGACGAGAAGTTCGGCCTGCGCAAGGATGACCAGATCCTGGAGATCGGCCCGCTGGATGTCGGCGAATTGGTCACCAGCAGGGACGATGCGACGGCGTACCTGCATGACGCGTACGCCCGCGGCTACACGCTCACGGTGATGCGTAACGGCCAGAAGATCACCCTCCCGACGCCTCAGCACGTTGCGGAAGTTGAGGCGAAGAAGAAAGCCGCAGCCCTTGCGGCGGCGACGCAGCCGGCACTTCCCGCGAACGCCCCGCCGCCGAAGTACGAGCCGGGCGCGCTCGAAAAAGGAATCGACTCGCTTTGGGATAAGTGAAAACGCAGGCCGTGGTTCGATCCCACCCTTTTCATCGACTGATCGTGCGAGCGAACTTGCGGTGCGCTGCCGCGCGGTCTATGCAAATGAGTTGTTCAGTGCAGGCAGCCATTCCACTCATGCTCAGAAGCTCGTGACGCGCCGCAGGGCGTCGAGTCGTTCATCGAGCGCTTCGCGGGTCGCAACACTCAGACCTTCGAGCGAGAAGCCGCTGATGGTGAAACTCGCAACCACCGTGCCGAACGCCATGGCACGGCGGAGCGTCGTCGGGCCGAAAGTGTTTTGCGTGGCGAGGTAGCCCATCATGCCGGCGGCGAAGCTGTCGCCGGCGCCGGTCGGATCGACGACGGTTTCGGCTGGAAATGCGGGGAGGACGATGATGTGATCGCCGACCGCCGCGAGCGAACCGTGCTCGCCTTTCTTGATGACAACGAACTTCGGACCCATCGAGATCACCTTTTTGGCGGCGGTGATCATGTTCTTCTCGCCGGTGAGGAGCTTGGCCTCGCCGTCATTGAGCACCAGTCCGTCCACCTTCTTCAGCAGTTTCAGCAGTTGGTCGCGCGAGGTTTCGATCCAGAGGTTCATCGTGTCCGCGACGACGAGCCGCCGGGATTTGAGCGAATCGCAGAACTGCTCCTGCAAAGCCGGATGGGTGTTGGCGAGGAAGACGAACTTGCTGTCGAGGAAGCTGGCGGGAATCTTCGGCGCCTGCTCGGCCAGCACATTCAGATCGACGCTGAGCGTCTGCGCCTCGTTCATGTTCTGGATGTAGCTGCCGTGCCAGCGGAAGCTCTTGGAACCTTGCCGTACTTCGAGCCCGCTCGTATCCACGTCGCGCCTGGCGAAAATCGCCTTGAGATCGTGGGGATAGTCCGGCCCGATGACGCCGACCAGGCGAACGTGGGTGAAGAAGCTCGCGGCATACGCGAAGTAGACGGCGCTTCCGCCGACGACATTCTCGCGCTTGCCGAAGGGTGTTTCGATCGTGTCGATCCCGATACTGCCGGTGACTAAGAGTGACATTTTTGCTTCCCTGTATTTTGAACCACGAAGACACCAAGTCGCGAAGCTGCAACTTCGTGGTCCGTCATTATCTCGCTCTTACTGTTTTCCCTTACAATTGAATGTTTGCTGTACTCCGCGAAAGATTCAATGTCGAGAGTCAACTACGTGCCTTCGTGCCTTCGTGACTTCGCGGTTCAATCGTCTCGATTCACTTTCCCGTCTTAAGCTGCTGAACCTTCACCCGCGTCTCTGTCACCGTGTACATCATCCGCGGCTTGGGCGATTTGTACCGATCAAAGAGACGGTCGATGGCGTCATCCTGCTCAACGTCTTCGCCGCTCAGTTGCAGGTAGACGATGGCTCGATCGAACTTCAATGAGGTCGAGCGCGCGAAAACCGCGAACTCGCGGTCGTTGGTGAGGATGTCCAGCTGTTTCTGGTGTGCCGCCTGCAGAATCCCGGCGGCATCCAGTGACGCCTCGAGCCCTGCTTCTTCCAGCGTGTGGGCCGAGTGTTCGTGACGTTGGATGGCGGCTTTGACCGCGGGATTGAGGTTGCCGTGGAGAAGAAATCGCAAGCCCGCCGATGGTACAGATGCCGCCGGCTTTGGCAAACGATCAGCAGCCTTTGCCGCCTTGCGGATTCCCAGCCCGCGACCCGATCTATGATCACGGGCACGAAACGAGACGGATATTGAAACGGTGCGTTGCCAGCCATTGCGTTGCATCCACCGGGCGCGCAGCGTACTTTCCGACCTCGCATGAGCAAATCCATCGGCATCGCGTTACTCGGCAGCGGCATCGTCGGCGAAGGTGTCTTGCGCATCCTCGATACACAGTCCGACCGGTTTCGAGACCGCTACGGCATCGCGTTTGACGTCCGCCATGTTGTCGTTCGCGATCCGAACAAGAAACGCTCTTTCGTAGTCGATCATCCTGTCTCGACCGATGCCGAGAAAGCGATCGACGACCCTTCCGTTCAGGTCGTCGTCGAGTTAATGGGCGGAGTCGATCGCGCGGGCGCGCTGATCGAACGGGCGCTTAAGCTCGGCAAGACGGTCGTCACCGCCAACAAGAGCCTCCTCGCCGCCCGCGGATCGGAACTCTTCTCGCTCGCACGGAAACACAACGCCGCGATCGCCTTCGAAGCCAGCTGCGGCGGCGGCATCCCGATCATCGACGCCCTGCTGCGCGGCCTCTCCGCCAACGACATCCGCGCGCTCGTCGGCATCATCAACGGTACCTGCAACTACATCCTGACGCGCATGACCAAGTCGGGCCTCGCGTACGCCGATGCGCTCAAGGAAGCACAAGCGGCCGGCTTTGCGGAAGCGGATCCGACGCTGGACGTGTCGGGCCGGGACGTGGCGCAGAAACTGGCGCTGCTCGCCGGGCTGGCATTCGGATCGAAGTTCGCCGAGAGCGACATGCTCATTGAAGGGATCGATTCACTCGACGCCCGCGACATCGAGTTCGCGCGAGAGCTGGGCTACGTCATCAAGCTCCTCGCGATCGCGGAGCGCAACGGGAAGGATGAGATCTCGCTGCGCGTTCATCCGACACTCGTTCACAATACGGATGTGCTCGCCGAAGTCTCGGGCAGCTTTAACGCGATCAGCGTCTGGGGTCACGCGCTGGGCCACGCACTGTTTTACGGCCGGGGCGCAGGCAGTTCGCCGACGGCGAGCGCGGTCGTATCCGATCTGATATCGGTCGGTATCGGGGCGACGAAAGTCGTATTCGACAACCTCAAGGTTTTCCCGGACACGGCCAAGCCCGCGAAATTGCTGCCGCGCGATCAGATCCAGAGCCGCTATTACCTTCGCCTCACCGCGAAAGATGTGCCGGGTGTCATGGCGCGCGTCACCGACATCCTCGGCAAACGCGGCATCAGCCTGAGTGCCGTGCTGCAACGGGAAGCGAGCGAAGGCGAGTTCGTGCCCGTTGTCATCACGACCCATCTCGCCAGGGAAGGCGCGATCCGACAGGCGCTGACCGAACTGAATGCGCTGGAGGTGATCCAGTCGCCGACCACTTGCCTGCGGATCATCGATCAGCCGAAGGAATTCGAAACGTGACTGTATCGTCGTTCAGAACGAGATTGAGCGAGGACCCGAAGTTGATTGATCGACAAAGCCGCGGTGGTCAACGGGGATTTGAGGGCGATTCATGTCCAAGCCCGGCGCACGAGACTGGTATGAAGACGGCGTCGCGGATCATTATCGAACGCACGGCGATACGTACCGCAATCCACACGCGGCGATTATCGATCGTTGTATGGAAATCGCGGTCTCCAGGTGGCCGCTAAGACTGGACAAAGTTCTGGATCTCGCCGCCGGTGCCGGCGAGTTCACGGTCGCGCTCGAACGCGCTGCGAAGCACCCGGTTTCGATTGACGCGTGCGACGCCTTCACGATGCGCGCCTACGAAGACCAGACGCGTCAAAGCTGCCAGCAGCTCACGTTTGAGCAGATCGCGGCAGGCGCCCTGCGTGGCCGCTCGTATTCGCTGGTCGGCTGCTCGTTCGCCATGCACTTGTGTCCGATCTCCCAGCTTCCCGCACTTTTGATCGAACTTTCGCAAATTGCGCGGCAACTCCTGATCCTCTCGCCGCATAAACGGCCCATCGTTCGAGAGGGTTGGGGATGGCGGCTTTTCGAAGCGACCACTGAGCAGCGTGTCCACGTCCGGCTCTTCGACTCCACGTTCGAAAGAGATACACTCGCAATCGACTCATGAAATACGCGATCATCATTCCCGACGGCGCTGCGGACGACGCACTTCCCCAGCTCAACGGCCTCACGCCGCTGCAGGCCGCCAAGAAGCCTACGATGGACTGGATCGCACAGAACGGCCGGATCGGCACCGCACGCACCGTCCCGGACGGTTTCGAATCCGGCAGTGATGTCGCGACGATGTCGCTGCTCGGCTACGACCCTGCCGTCTTCCACACCGGCCGAGCGCCGCTCGAAGCCGCCGCGCAGCGCATCCCGCTCTCGGCGACCGACTGGGTTTTTCGCTGCAACCTCGTCACCGTCGTCGACGGCGTGATGAAGGACCACTCCGCCGGCGGGATCAGCGACGCCGATGCGCGCACCCTGCTCAAACTCCTCGCGGATGATCTCAAGCTGCCGGGCTTCGAGTTCCATCCCGGTGTGAGCTATCGCAACCTGTTGGTCTATCGCGGCAACGAGGTGTTCGACGTAAAGACCAAGCCGCCGCATGAGATTCCCAACGAAGTTGCCGCGCCGTGGCTGCCCAGCGGCCAGGGCGAATCGATGCTGCGAAAGATCATCGCCCGTTCGCAGGAACACTTCGCGAATCATCCGATCAACCTCGATCGCCGCGCCAAGGGAATCAACGAAGCGTCGCAGGTCTGGCTCTGGGGCCAGGGCCACGCGCCGGAGATGCCGAGCTTTGCGAAGAAATACCGCGTCGAACGCGGCGCGATGATCACCGGCGTCGATCTGCTGCGCGGGCTCGCGAACCTGCTCGGCTGGAGCGTCCTCGATGTGCCGGGCATCACCAGCTTCCACGACACCGACTACGCCGGCCAAGGCAACGCGACTGCGGCTGCTCTTGATCGGTTCGACATCGTGCTCTCGCATATTGAAGCGCCGGATGAGGCGTCGCACCAGGCCGACTGGAAGACGAAGATCGCCGCGATCGAATCGATCGATCAATACGTCGTCGCCCCGGTGCTGAAGAAACTCCAGACGTTTCCGCACTGGCGATTGCTCGTCTTGCCGGACCATCCGACGAACATCGCCACTCGAAAGCACGGCTACGCACCGACGCTCTGGGCGATCGCGGGATCGGATGTCACACCCACTCATGCGAAAAGCTATGACGAGCAGGAAGCATCAGGCGGGACTGCGTTCGAAAAAGGGCATGAACTCATGGAAGCCTTCCTGCGCGGATAGACTCCGGCTTCTGGTTGGCTTCGCAGCGGCCGATTAAGCTCGGCTGATGGACTCACTTTTTCATCCGAGCCTGCCGATCTGGAATCTGCTGCTGCGCGCGACAATCGTCTTTGTTGCGCTGCTGTTCATGCTCCGCGTCGCCGGCAAACGCCAGGTGGCGCAACTCGGGATGGCCGACTTCGTCGCGCTGATGCTGATCAGCAACGCCGTGCAGAACTCGATGAACGGCGGCGACAACTCGCTGGTCGGCGGCGTGATACTTGCGGCCACGCTCGTTGCGCTGTCTTCTCTCTTTCAATACGCCACGTTCCGCTCGAAGCGGGTCGAGCGAATCGTCCAGGGAAGGCCGACGCTGCTGATCCACCGCGGACAGATCGTCGAGCAGAATCTCAATCGCGAGCTGCTGAGCATCCGCGAACTTCACACCATGCTCCGCCGGTTAGGCGTGCACTCGATCGAGGAAATCGCCGAGGCCGTGCTGGAAAGTGATGGCTACGTCAGCCTGGTGCGCAAAGGCGAGCCTATTCCGACGGGTGTTCGCGATGACATTTTCGACGAGACGTGCAAAGCCGACTGACGGCTCAGGCGCGCCGGCGGCGAATGGAAAGGAGCGATATCGAGGCGAGAATCCCCGAGACGCTTGCAGGCTCGGGCGCACTTACCGCGAAGAACTTCACGTCGCTGCCGGCACTGACCCAAAGCAGATTCTGGTAGACGTCACGGCCGAAAGTCGGATCAGTCCACATCAGCGTCCAGTTGGTGCCATCACTCACCCAGAGCTTGAGGATCTGCTCCGGCAAACCCATTCGCGCGGCGCGCAGGTCGTCATAACGCACCAGCAGATCAATCGCGTCGTACGAACTCTCGGTGTCCATTTCCCATACGCCAATGAAATGATGCTTGGTCGGCAGTGTCGGTATCTTGGTGGAGAACGTATCGACAAAAGAGATCGACACCTGGGCGTCGCGCGAGGCATTGTGGAGAGTGACTCGCGCACCATTGATACTGAGAGACTGTGCTTCCCCGGGAACCGTTGGCCGGGAAAAGCTCGTACCTTCCTCCGCGCCCGCCGAAAGCGATTGGCTGAGATCAGCAAGCCTTGTCGGGGACCAGCTCGTGTCCGAGTAGCCGCCGTAATTCGCGGAAGTGCCCGCGAACGTAATCGTTCGCGATGCGACGGCACTCTTGGTGGGCCGAAGTTGAGGGACGTTCGCCGGCGGACTTGTCGTCGAAGCTGCTCCCGCTGTGCCGCCACCGCCCGAGCTGCCAGGATCGGGAACGTGTCCCACGACCGCCGTTGTCACCGACTCGGGCGCGTCTTCGTTCGACGTCACCGCTAACGGAACCGCGGGACCTGAACCCGCAGTTCCCGAACCCGGTGGAAGGACAGAGTTCCAGGCGTCGTGGCCGGGCGCGGCAGGAGCATCCACGTTCGTTGCAGTGGGCGGTTCAACGGTCGTACTTGAACGAGTAGGCGCAGAAGACGTAAGCAACGCCGACGGTGCCGGGCGCACTGCGATCGGCATCGGCGACGTAATCACGTGCTCTATTCGCGGCGAACGACCGATTGCCGGCGTGGATGGCACACCCACCGAGGCCGTAGCAAGGGGCATCGGGATTCCGACCGAGTTCTGAACGGTGATTGGCCCACTTGAACGAATCGATTCATCAAGCGTCGTGATGGGTGGATACTTTGCGCCAGCAGCGTTGGCCAGTGCGACGCTATACATCGCGGCATGCAGGCCGACATCCACATCGGCCGCCGGAGTGGCGGCACTCGAGATCAGTCGGGGTGCGGGAACCGTGAACTGAAGTTTCGGAATCGAGGGCGCGTGAAAACCTGGGATCAGGTCGCGGATGACCTTTGGCAAAAACTGCTGGATCTGGCCAGAGGTCATGCTGATCGCGGATCCGAGCACGACGGCGGACATCAGGACACGGAGCTTGCTTCCGCCAATCAGGTCGGTGATGAGCCGGAGTGAATTCGCTCCGGGGCCGGCGCTGAAGACCGGAGCCGCAGCGTGTCCCAGTGCGATGGCGGACGCCTGTCGGGCTGTTCTAGACATCATGTGCGAACAGACAGAACTGCAAACGACTTCGGTGAGAAGTGCGGTAAGCACAACCGTCGGAAGCGCGATGCCCCTGTTCGAGAGCCGTTTCCGAAGTTGTTCGCGCGCACGGTGCAGTCGGACGCCCAGTGTGCTCGGCTTGAGCTTGAGTTGATCCGCCATTTCCTCGCGCGAGAGGCCGCCGAAGTAATGCAGGATCAACGGCATTCGATAGGAGGCGGGGAGTTTGGCGAGTTCTTCGTTGAGGATTCCCTTGAGTTCACCATTTCCTGCGTGGTCGGAAGAATCCAGCGGGGCTTCCTCGCTGGTCATTTCGCTTCGGAGGTTTTCGCGATTGATTCGGCGCTTCTTGCTTCGGATCAGGTCCAGCGAAAGGCGATGGGCGACTTTGCGGAGCCAGGCTTCAGGCTGCCGAATTTCGCCGTTGAGCCTCGATTTCGAGGCGAGCGTAAGGAAAGTGGCCTGGGTGGCGTCCTCGGCGTCGTGGGGATCTCGGGTGACCTTTAGACAGGTCGCGTAGACCATTGCGGCATGCCGGCGCATGAAGGCCTCAAACGGCACGGAATCGCCCGTCCGCTCAAATTCGCGAAGTAATTGGACCGAGGTCTCGGCCAACTGTGTTTCGTCGATCGCTACCAAATGAAACGCTCTCCCATTCAGAAGACGCCGAGGCGAGTCACGTGTTACACGTTGACTCGAACCGAAAGGCGGACCTTAAATCATCAGTGCTCAGGATATCCGCTCCCCCGTTAACGTCCACCCATCCTTACCGCATTGCGGAGTACGGCTTCTTCGGTACCGACGAATCAGGATCCGTCAACCCACGGATATTCGGTAAGCTGGTGGATCCGGTAAAAGCCGTTTCCGGGCTCCACCGCGGGCAACGACACAGTTCACAGATTTGACACAACTCAACCTACCCGTAAAGACCGAACACAGCGGTCTGCTCTATGCAATTCGGGGTACGGGATGATGACAGGATTTTAGATAGATTTTCTTGCAGTATTCGGTTATGAAATGATCCCGGAGCGTGAGTGGATGCGATGGACGACTTCCGTATCGTCTGTCTTGGGCTGCAAAGTCATTAGTTTTTCTGCGGCTTTGTCCTCACGTCAACCGGGTTCCGTTGCCCGTTTGGCGTCCTCCACACTTGGCTCAGTTCGGTAGCCGATTCTTGTTTTTTTCGCGCGGCCACGCAACCCGTAGTCGTGCATCATTTTGCGCATCAGAACCATGTTAGGTTCCGACTAACCGTTGTCGGCGTCTACACAAGTCTATTTCCGCCAGAAGGAGAGATTGAATGCTGTCGAGTCACATCACCTCACGTCGCGCCTCACAGGGCGCTCTTATGCTTGCTATCGTCGGTACCCTTGCCCAGCAGGGCCTCGCCGTTCGTGGATTGGATACTCCCAAGTCGCAATTGGGAAGTAACCTGAATGGGACCCTGAACTGGGTGAACACGATGGTTCAGTCCAACGGTTCGGTCGGCCAGGATGCGGGTACACCCGTTACACACGGTTCCGGCGATGCCGCCACCGCATGGACGAACCCACTCGGCGGCGCTTGGGCCGACGGCACCAACTGGTCACTTGGGGCCGCCCCGACTTCTGCCGACGATGCCACGTTCGGCCTCGCCAGCACCTATACCGTAGCGGGCGCAGCCGGTTCGACCGCGCGGACCCTCGCGGTTACCGCCGGCGACGTCACGCTCTCTGGCGGGACTTTCGATCTTGCCGCAACGACGAATGTCGGCGTCGGCGCCGCGTCGGCAAGCAACGCCATCACCAGCCTTGCTGTCGGCACGACTGCCGCTGGCGCTTCGCTTACGATCAACGGCGCGGCTGATGTCACGTATCGCCAAGGCTATGTCGGTCAGCAGCTCGGCTCGACGGGAACGCTCACTGTCTCCGGCGCAGGCACCTTCGTTCATCCCGGTGCCGACGGCGCATCAAACGGTCGCTTCGGATCGCTCGGCGGAAGCGGCACCATCAACATCAAGGACGGGGCCGAAGTTCGCGCCCGCCTGTTCGAGTTCGGTCGGCAGGACGGCCCGAATACCATCACGGTCAATGTGAGCAACGGCGGCAAAATCAGCAGCCTTGACGCCACGAATGGTCAGGTCGTGCTTCCCCGCGGTGTCGGCGTTACCGCGAACGTCAATTTCCTGGGCGGCGGAACCGGCGATGTCGTAACTATGTTCAGCGGTGGCGCTACCGGCAACGGCAACACCGGCAATCTGAATATCGACGGCGCGAACAGCCGTCTTCGTGTGAACAACGTCTTCGTCTCCAACGGCGGCAGCGGCGGCACGTTCGACATCGGCACCACCACCGTTAACATCACCAACGGCGGAACGTTGTCGCTCGGTCGCCTCAACGGCAACCAGGATGGCGGCGACGTTGCCAACATCGCACGCGCCACCACCACGATCAACGTCGATGGCACGAACAGCACCCTGGATATTTCCAACGGTACCGGCTTCGCCAACAGCTACATCGTGCTCGGACAAGGTGCCAACACCACCAGCAATCTCAACGTCAGGAACAACGGCGTTGTTAATATCACTGATACGGACAGCACCGCCGGCAGCGGCTTCATCTCGATCGCCGGCGACCGCAACACCGTGGCGAACGTCACGCTGCAGAGCGGCGGACGAATCAACGTTCAGGATCAGTGGACGATGGGCGACTCCGTGTTCGCCGCCGACGGAACATCAGGCGGCACCGCTACCGTCAACATCAGCGGCGGCGCGAAGTTCATCGGGACGGGCATCACCGGCAATCCGGCTTCGGGCTTTACCGGCCTCGATCAGGATGACGTTGCCAACATCACCGTCTCGGGCGCAGGCTCGGAACTCAAGAATCCGGGCGGCGCGATTTCCTTCGGCGGCGGCAACTCAACGACGGCCGACTTCACCGCAGGCGGCGGCAGGACCAACCTCACCATTAACTCCGGCGGTGTCGTGTCAACCGGTGTCTATCTACTCGCTCGCGACCCGGGCGCGTCGGCGGGGACTGGCGCTCGTACCACCATCACCGTCGATGGTGCCGGGTCTGGCCTGTTGGCGGTTGGACCCAGCGCTGCTGGCAACACCATCACCGATGGCTTCTTCACCACCTCCAGCGCCACCACCGACGAGTTCGGCTTCCCGATCACCGGTTCGGGCGACGCGACCTTTGGCGTCGTGAACATCAGCGTCACCAATGGCGGCCTCTTTGATGCCGAAGAAGCGATGTTCCTCGGCGACACCGCCTCGGGCTCCACGACCATCACGGTCAGCGGTGCCGGTTCGATCATGGACGCCGGCCGTCAGCTCACCCTCAATGGCGATGGCCTGACCGCCTCGGTCACCACGCTCAACATCAACAGCGGCGGGGTGATTCGAACTTCGAGTTCGACGAATGCGACCTCCGGTTCGATGTTCATTGGAACGGCTGCCGCATCCGGCGGTGGTTCGACCATCGGCATCAACCTCACGGGCGCCGGCAGCAAGCTGCAGAGTTCTGCCAGCATCCTTCTGGGCGGCACCTTTGATGCCAACAACGTTGAAACGCTGGGCATTCCCGTCACGCTCACCGCCGGTGCGGGCACTTCGGTCATCGCTGCCGGGAGCCTGGACCTGGCTTCCAACAGCACCATGACCACCGCCGGCACGGTTTCGGTCGCGGGCGTCTCCACGATTGGCGGCACCTGGACGATCAGCGGCGGCGATCCGTT
>JANOBD010000049.1:0-7749 GCA_031411495.1 Phycisphaerae bacterium
TGCTCGATCGTCACCACCGCGCCCGGGTTGATCTTCTCGATCTCCTGGTTCAGCAGATCCGAGAGCGATGTTTCGGTGTCGCCGAACTTGAGATTCGCCTTCCCCGGCTTCTTGGTGTGGATGTAAGCCAGCGAGGCCGCCAGCACCGTCTTGACCAGCAGGCTGAACTTGCCTTGGTCGAGCATGTTCGTGGCCTCGATCAGCGTCAGCCAGGCAGAGCAGTTGCGGGTCAGCGACGTGCGCCGGGCGTCATGCGCCTGAAACACCTGCCGCACGCCCTCGAAATCCCGGATGTCGTAAGTCGCCAGGTCATCCAGCTTCACAGGCGCCCACATCCCGCGCGACTCGGTCTTGGTCACCCGGATGCCCAGGCGCTTGAGCCGCTCATCACAGATCACGCCCAGGTGCTCGGTCGTGCCGTCTTTCCTGCCGCGCGACACATCCCCGCGCACCCAGTTGCTGGACCGGACCCGGTGGCCCTCGATGAGCTGGACGTGGCCCGACTCCAGGCCGACGTACCAGAAGTCGCCGTCGCGGATGACCGCCGTCTCGCACTGTTGCTGGCTGGTGGCCCAGTCACACTCGCCCGCGATGTCGAACGCCTCGGGGTCGTCGCACCACTCCGCGTAGACATCGTTGATGAACGAGTTGGCTTCGGGATCGGGCGTCTGTGCGTCGAAGGTGAAGCCATCCTGCACGCGGTGGACCACCGCCTGTTCGGTGAGGCTGCCGACGAAGCCGAACTTGTCGTGCGCGGTCCGGGCATCCTCGATGCCGGCGTAATACTCATTCGCGCTCAGCCGCGCATCGCCGCTGGCGTAGACGCCCGAGAGTCCGCTGCTGCCCACCCCGAAGCGGTCCTGAAACCCGCTGCGGAAGGTGCTCATGTTCGCGCCGAACTGGTCGCGCAGTGCCACCATCTCACCGACCGGGTTGGCCTGATTTCGATTGCGTTTCATTGGTTCTGGTTTGCGGTCGACGGTGGGCGGTCGGCGGGAAGAGAGGCCAGAGGTCACACGTCGGCAGGGTCTTCCTGATCTCTGACGTCTGATCTCTGACCTCTGTGTCTCATCCTCTATCCGGCCTCAGATACTTCACGCGTCGCTCGGTGGGCGACACCTTCAGGTTGTCGTCGATGTACTCGTTCACTTTCTTGAGCGCGTCGCGAAGGTGCTGGAGGTTCAGTTCGATCTCGCCGTCGCGGTTGTTGCTGCGCTGGGGCATCAGCTCCAGGAGCAGTTCGCAGGCGCGGCGAAACTCCCGCGCATCGCCCGCGCCGACGTCGTAGTCGCGGTTGGCGTAGTAGGCGGTTCGGGCCGCGTCGAAGGTTGTGGTTGCGTCAACGGGCATTGTGGATCGGGCTCGTGTTGGAAAGGCAACGCCGTGCCGATGACCAACGGGCGCATACGATCGCCGCAACCGTCTCGGTCAACAGGATGGCGACTCCCTGCGGCAATTACCACTACAGCGCTAGCTTCGCCCAAGATTCTACCGCCTCCTGTCCGATCAGTCGGGTCATCAGCCACGGAGGTCGATCATGATTGCGGAGCAGATTGCCGGACTGGTCCCCGCGTTCACGGGCAACGGCGTTCGGAGATGGATTACGGCGCGCCGCTCAAGGGGGCGCGGAGAGAGTGCTGGTCATCCCTGGACCGCTGAAGCCGGAGATCAAGAATCAATCGGCGCGGTTGGGCCGGAGTTGCCCATGACCTTCGATGTCGGAAACGTTCTGCTGGCTGGCCAGGACAATATGGAAGCGCTTACGCAGGTCGCCGCAAATCTGGAACACGTTCATTCCGTGAACTGAGAGGTCGAGTTGAGGCACTCGCTGATGCGAGAAGCCGAGCTCCCCGCAACCCGACATGAACTCACAAAGAACCCGTCGATGGAAAACCCCGCTTCCCGGACCCCGCGCCCTGCGCCCGCGCGGAGCCAAATTCCCTATCAGTCCGACAATCTGCCGATCCGGCGCGGGCTGGCAACTCCGACGATCAAAGCAGCACATCGAACGGATCGCGCTCGATCACCAAGTCCCCCGCATCCGTGTCGAGCCGATCGACCGCGCCGTCGAGTGCAAAGAAGCTGTCTTGGCCTGAACCGCCGATCAGCAAATCCTCGCCGGCGCCGCCGGTGAGATGGTCATTGCCGGACTGACCTTCCAGCGTGTCGCTTCCATCGTCACCGAAGAGCAGATCATCGCCCTTGCCGCCTGAGATGTAGTCGGCGCCCGCCCCGCCGGCGAGGCAATCGTTGCCGCTCCCGCCGGCAAGCAGATCCTCCCTTTCCCCGCCGGTTAGCGTGTCATTTCCGTTTCCACCGTCGAATTCCATCTTCCAGTGCCTTCCGGCGATGGTTCCGGTGGTGACGCGATCGCTCCCGTTGCCGGCGACGACGAAGATCGTTTCGCCGTCGGTGTATTCGGTGCGGTACGTTACGCCGTTGACTGTCGCGACAAGCACTTCGCGATGGGGAACGGTGTTGTTGACCGCCTGCTCGAACGTGCATGGGATCCCAGGAAAGGCCAGGAAATCCCACCCGACGTTGATAATGTCGGCGCCCGCGCCGGTCGCGGGTACGATCAAGCCATCCTCACCACCGTCAAGGTTGGCCACGACAGTCGGACTACTGCCGGCCGCCACGTTATTCGTAACCGTGTCGTTGCCAGAACCGGTGAACAGGTTCATCGCCTCGACCGATGAGAAACTGACCCCCGCGAGCATCCCCAGGCCGTTGACGCTGGACGTGTTGACTGTCGCGGAGTTGGCGGCGGTGTCGCCCGAGTCATCGAGCACGATCGAATCAGCGCCAATGCTGCCGCTGACCGAGATTTGACCATCGATGTCGTTCACAAGCCCCGAAGCCGCGACGGCGGTCGAGCCGAGGCTACCGAGCCGCACAAGATCACTTCCGCCGCCGCCGTTGACGATCAGGCTGTTGGCTGCGGCGAAACTGCGAATCAGCACGGTATCGGCTGCGGAGCCGAGGTGCGTGATGATGGTCTCGACGCTGTCGCGCGTGACCGATCCCATGCCGGTGCTGGTGCTCGAGGTGACAGTAAACGTGGAGGCAACCGTTTCACCGGAGTCGTCCAGCACGAGGCTGTCGGTCCCGTCGCCGCCGTTGACGGTCACAGAGAAGATAGAGTTAACGTTGCCCAACCCCGCCGACGTGGTCGTGCCAAGGCTGCCGAGCCGCACGAGGTCGCCGCCGCTCCCGGTGTTGATCGTCAGGGGCGTTCCCGTGGAGCGGACGCGGATGGAATCGCTCAACGCGCTGGTAGAAAGCGTAAGCGACTGCATCCCGTCGTACCCGATCCCGCTCGCGGCCATGCCCAGGCCGGTTATCGCATCGCTCGTGATCTCCGCCGTCGCGCCGCCACCCGTGTTGGTCGAAACCACCGCAAGCGCATCGGATCCGCTCCCGCCGTCGATGAACAGCGGGGCGTCGATCAGGGTGAGTGTGAGGCCCAGAAATACTGGGATGTTGTTGACGCTGCCGATGACCAGCGACCCAACCCCGATGGTGTCGTCGCCGCTGAACCCACTGACGGTGGTCGGCACAAACGTGCCGCCGATGTCGATCGTGTCGTCGCCGATTCGCGCCAGCACTGTGAGGCTTTCCTGTTCAAAGGCCGCCTCGGTGTTGCCGATTCTGACCGAATCGTCGCCGCCGAAGATGATCGACGACGGATCGGCGTTGACGACGACATCAACCTTGCGCATGAACTCGATCGAAGCATAATTGAACGAGAGCGACGGCGTGCTCATCTGCACGCGCAGCCGCCCGTCGAAGGTGGCCTGCCCGTCGTCGAGCGTGACGTTGTTGTCCATCGTGGTGGCGGTGACGATGAACTGGTCGGTGGGAACTTCGTCCTTCACAACCTGAATGCGGTGGTAATCGATCGTGAGCGTTCGCCCGTCGTCAAAAGTGATCAGGCTGGTGCTGTCATCGGACTCCGGATCGGCAAAGTAGACGTCTCGCGTGGCGTGGCCGCCGACCATCAGCACGCTGTCGCTGCCGATCCCGCCGTCGAACTGTATTCCCGCCGGCGGAACAAGGGCGCCGCCAGTGAAGTTCAGCGCGAAGCTGTCGCTGCCGTCGCCGCCGCTGAAGGCAATGCGATTAATCAGGGAAGTTTGGAAAGTGGAAAGTACGCCGTTGAGTGCAACGTTGATCAGCGTCGGGTTGGTCGAATCGACGGCGACAACGGCCGCATCGGCCGAGCTGGTTCCGGTGATGCGCAGGACCGGATCCAGTCCGGTGAAGTTTGAGACATTGCGAATGGTCCATGCGCCGCGACCGTTGGTGCCGGCCAATAGCACGTCGTCCTGCGGGTTCCAGCGCAAATCGATGACGGCGGCGTTCGGCAGACCGGCGCCGAATTCGGTCCAACTAAACGTATCGGCGTTCGGATCGAGTCGATAAATTCCGTTGACCCCGCCCGCCATGACGATCGGGAAGAGGCCGGTTCCAACGAGTTCAATGGTATCAAGCCCCGGATCGACCAGGTTGCCCGTGATGTTCTGCCAAATCTCGCCCGTGATGCCGATGTTGGTCCCGCGCCAGATGCGGTTGGAATTGTCGACGACATAAACGCTTCTGAAATCGGGGGCCTCGAAGGTGATGTCGCGCACGGTGCTGCCGGGATACGAAGCCAGCGCGCCCGGCAACCCCGTCCCTGTGGCGCGGAAGCGAAGCAGCGGCGCAGTGGCCGTGCCGACGTACAGGGCATTGGGGAAATCATTCCCGCCTGACCGCCCGCCAAACGCCATCGCGGTGACGCGCCCAATGTTCCCGCCGGTCGGCGGAGTGAACTCGTCGCCCTCGTCGATTTGCCCGTCGTTGTCGTCGTCGCTGTTGTTGTTGTTGAGGTTGGTCAGCGCTCCGCCCAGAACGGTGAGGTCGTCGCCCCGGTTGGTCGATTCGTAGAGGAAGTTGGAGCCGATGATGAGCCGCTCGGAGCGGATACGGTTGAGGACCATCGGCGTGGCAATTGGCAACGTGGTGTCGAAGACGCGGTTGCCCAGCCGATCTTCATCCGTCAGATGCCGCCCGCCGCCCCCCGCGATGTTCATCCCGATGAACGTCGGGAAGAAATCCCCGGCGCCGATGCGCTGGAAGAAGCCCATCTGATTTGAGGCGGCATAGCGGATTGGATCGATCCCGCCGACGAGATTCGTGCGCACCAAATCCACGTCCACGAAACCGCCATCGCCTTGCAAGCCGAGCATCTGGTTCCAGCGGAAACGATCGGCGGCGGCGGCGGTGATCTCATTATTCTGGTCGGCGGCGCCGGTGTCTTGCATCCCTCCGAGAATTCGATTGCGGACCGGGTCGTATCCGACCGAGCCGAACTGCGCCAGCCGAAGGTTGCCCACCAGCGGCAACCAGCGGCGGTTGCTGGCGATCGCGTTGCTGAGACGGCAAATCCCGCCGTCGTCGGCCTCCAGGATATCGTTGTTGACGAAGACCATCGCGCGGCTGTCGGCGTGCGGGGCGGTGCCATTGGCACCGTCGCGGACGATCGTCGTCCAGGTGTTGCTGCTGGCGTTGCCGCGGAAGAGATTACCGACGAACGGGGACACCGCCTGCCGATCGCCACCGACGTACACGGTGAACCGATCGACCGGGTCGGCGACGATCGAGAAGTTCCTCAATCCCTGCCCGCCGGGGTGGATGGCCGGCGCGGTCCCGATGGCCGTCCACGCGCTGCTGGTGCCCAGGCTGCGAAAGACGCTGGCCAGCCGCGGACCCGCGGGCGTACCGGTGTTGCGGATGATGCCGGCGTAAACGGCCTTGGTGGCGTCGGTGGCGTTGAAATGGAAGGCCAGTTCGATGTTGCTGTTGGCCGCGTCGATTCCGGTGATGCCGTTGGTGTCAATGCGATTCCAGGAACTGCCGAAGTTGTTCGTGAAAAACACCCCAGTTCCGGGAATGCCGGTGTAGAAGATTCCGGCCACGCTGGGATCGGCGACGATGTCGCTGGGGGAACCGCCGGGCAGACCGTTGGCGCCCGAAAGCAATGAGAAGCTGTCGCCGCCGTCTTGGCTACGGAATAGCCCGTTGCCCGAGGCGACCAGCACGACATGCCGGCGCGTGCCGTCATTAAGAATCTGCACCGCAGGGATGACCTTGCGGATGGGATCGCCGGCGAACGGTGTCGTGCCGATCAGGCTCCAGGAATTGCCGCCATTGCCGCTCCGCAAGATGCCCACGGGCTGCCCACCAGGACGGCCCGTGTTCGAGAAATTACCGGTCCCGGCAAAGACGGTGAGGTTGTCGAACGGGCTGAAGGCAATGCTGCTGATCGCCAGCGAGGGCATCTGATCGGTCAGCGGTGCCCAAGAGACCGGCGACGCGGTGATGTCGTTGGTCCGCCAAACGCCGCCATTGGTCGTGCCGATCAGCACCGTGTTGGATGAGCCCGGGCGTACGGCGATCGCCTCGACGGCGCCGGTGACCGGATTATCGGGCAACCCCTCCGTCTGCCCGCCCGTGATCGGGCCAGGCCCTTGCTCGACCCACGACGGCACGTTCTCCAGTGCCACCGCCAGCAATCGGCGGGGTTCGCAATGCTCCGCAGAATAAAACCATGCGTGTTTTCGGCCGCTTTCATTCCGACTCCGCGCATGAGAAATGGCAAACGTCCCCGAAGAGCGAAGCTGAGCCATGAGTTCCTCCTACGGATCAGGGCATGCGACATGCGCGAGCGCGATGCTCGCGCGCGGCGACACGCGTCCTATGAAGTCCACGGCGGAAATATACCAAGAGCGCCGGACTCTATAGAAAAATCGCTCGCCAGCCCGACTTTTGTGTTCAGGTTCGCCAAGCCCGCCGATGTCTAAATAGACGCGCGCCCTGTGAGCCACGCGGTAAAAGTGGTGTTCCACTCCGCTTACAGACGGAGACGAACGGAACACCACAATGAAACGAGCTTCGATTGTGCTGAGCCGACCGCAGTGTCGGCGGCTGTTGCGTGCGTCGCGATCCGCCAGGCTCTCGTCGAGCTTGGCTATCTTCAGATCCGGGGAACCTCGATTATGTCCACCGAAATGACGGCCGATTCATCCGGGAATTAGGCGATCAGCACAGTGTCTGCCTCACCGTAATCTTCCGCTGACTCGCCTTTGACTCAATGACACACATTCGGCTTGCCGCAATTCCCTATCTCCTCACCGCGTCGGCACCTCCAACTCAATTCCGCCCTTCGCCCTCGACTCGTGCTTCGAGAGAGCCCGCGCCGCGGCGGCCGCCCGGATCTGTTCTTCGCTTGGCAGCCCGTGACAGCCAAACTCAAAATCGTGCGCCATCGCCGTCTGGTACCGCTCGCAGTCGAACCAGTCGTGCCGAGCGCCGTCCGCCTCTTCCTTCCAGATGTCGACGAACTTCCCGCCCTTTTTCTTGACCCGCTTCCGCGCCATCACCTCGATGTGACGGATGTAGTCGTTGCCGACATCGCGGTTCAGCTCCCACTGATCGACCTTCAGCTCCAGCGCCTCGCCAGTCTTCGGATCGAATACCTCGAGGTGATGCTTCTGCATGGCTGCCAGCACGTCGCCCGAGTCGAGCGGTTGAACCCACATCAGGTTCACGGTCAGCTCTTCGCCACTCACGCTCGTGTATGGGATCCGCTTCTTGCGGGTCATCAGCCCGGTGTCGTACCGCTTGCTCTTGACGCCCTTGAGCGCCATCCGCTTGGTCGGGTCCTTCATCGTCCAGCGATAGACCTGCTCGGTCCGGTTGGCGTCC
>JANOBD010000050.1:0-3678 GCA_031411495.1 Phycisphaerae bacterium
ATGCGCCACTCCATGCGGTGCCTGAGCATGACCCCGCCGAATTAATAACGCGCGATGCGCGGCGAGTGGTTGCTTTTTGCGACGTAAACTCATAGGCCTCCCAGAGTTGGTTCAAACCTAGAAATTTGGCTGTTAGTCCCATCTTACCGCGCGTCGTTAGGAAAGTACTGGAATATCGCACCTGCCCATCCAGTTCGTTGATATCTGATATGTAGTCTGTTTCTCGGCACGACGGGTTAGCCGAACCGGGCAAGTCCCTAAGCCGGTAGTCCAAAGCCAATCTGCATCCAAAACGCGACATTTGCATTTGTGATAAAATCGGATCTACATTGGGTCACAGATTGCCTTGGGACGGGAGCCGTTACTATGCAACGAATTCGCTTTGTCACTCTAACTATGATTCTGGTACTTGCGAGCGCTGTGACCGCTACGGACTCGCGTGTCTGGACAGACTCAACGGGCAAATTTCGTATAGAAGCTGAATTTGTCTCGTCGTCAGATGGGACGGTTGTCCTGAGGACGAAAGAGGGTAAGGAAATTACCCTCTCCATAGAAAAACTGAGTGAGCAGGACCAATCGTATCTCAGTGAGCGTGCTTCAATCAAGGAGAAGCCAAATAAAACTCCATCGTCACCCGCTGATTCGCAAGCAATAGCAACTATCCGCCAGTTGGCAACTGACTTTTATGACGACTTGAGAACAAAAGATCGTAGTATCGCTCGAGACACTTTGACCGCCGAGGCAAAAGCGCTAGTCGAAAATAGTAAGTCGGCTCTCGCAACGATTCCCTCGCCAGATGAAGGTAAGGCAGCCCTAAGAGTTGGCAACGCAAAAATCTCCGACAAGGAAGCAACCGTTACTTGTACGATGCGAGTAGACAGGAATGCCCTACGCACGACACTTAACATGCGCAAAGTTGACGAAAAATGGTGTGTGTATGCAATGAGCGCCAAGTTTGGACGCAATGAGATCACGATCGATTTCGAGCAAGCCGTGGAAATATCAAAGACTGAAACAATACAAGAGCCGCTAGCGGAACTTGTCAATCAGCCAATTGAATTGAGTGGGCTGACGCTCGACGGCAAGTCGGTATCGCTCGCCGATTTTAAAGGCAAAGTTGTTCTGATCGATTTCTGGGCGACATGGTGCGGCCCCTGTCGCGCTGAGATTCCTAACATTGCTGCCAATTATTACAAGTACCATTCAGCGGGCTTTGATGTGATCGCAGTCAGCACCGATAAAGATCTAGATGCGCTTAAAGAATTTGTTGTGAAAGAAAATCCACCTTGGACTGTGATTGCCGACCATCACCCGAAGACCCAACAGCAGATGGCAGATAAATTTGGTATCAGCAGTATTCCTGCTTTTGTTTTGGTTGGAAAGGATGGCAAAGTTGTCGATGTCAACTGCCGCGGAAAAGAACTCGGTCAGCAACTCGAAAAGCTCTTTCAAAGGTAGTCTCAGCGCGACGGTAACCTAGTTCGCCCGAGCCTCCAGCCTCGCTGGCGATAGGCTTGCAGGAACACAAAAGTACTTAGCGTGCCTGTGGCTGTAACAAGTAGTATCGCTTGCGGTTGCGTCATCAGCAGCATCCGCGAGATACCAAGATTGAATTCCGCGATGGGATAGCCAATGACAACTACAACTGATATTAGCGCGACCACTTGGCTCGTAATCTTCGCGATGCGAAACTTTGAAAAAGTCAGCAGCGCAATTCCTGTGAAGCTAACAACACTAATCAGGAAGTCTGGAAAGCTCATCGTATTCTGAAACAACTCGGGTAAGCCTGGATGCAGATTACACGAGACAGATACTAGAACCGCCAAGACAGCGGTGAGCAGAAAGTAATCTCGCATTGGTACGCCACGACTAACCGGTTCCTTCTCAATCGCCTTATATTTCAGGTTGTACGTTGACCAGCCGAACCAACGTAGGCTCAAGTAAACGAAGTAGCATCCAATGGCCGGAAGTGCAGTTTTGCACAAGTACAACATTGAAATATTTAACATGGACCGTGAATCGTACCACGTAAGCGCAAAAACTAAATTCAACATTACGATCAGCAATGCCATACACCCCAAAAACGGAAGGATGCGTAGGGTGAATCGAGTCCTTCCAGTCGACATCCAAAGTGCGCACACGTTGGCCAGTCCGGCAACGATTCCTTGCGAAAAACTGAATGGCAGACGTGAGACATCGCTTGGCATATGAATGGACAGCAATCTGATCACCAGCGGTACGATCGCTAACACAGCTAGCAGACAAACATCCATCCAAGCCCAACCGTTTTCATATGCAGATGCCCGCAACCAAGCTGCCGCCCAAACCGCCAGAGTTGCAAACAATAACGGCAGCGCCCACGTACCCCAGGCATAGGGCGAGATCCGCCTTATAAGCCTTCCGGTTCGGATATCGAAGAAATCAATCGTCAGCCCATTTTGAGTATGCTGAACGATCAGCGTATCGCGGTTTGCGATTCTTAGATTGAGCGAATTTTCTATTGGTAGCGTCGTTTGCATTGTGAAGTTCACTCTGCCAGTTGCCAAGTCAAAGACATCGATACGGGCCCGCTTCATCGAACCAACAAAATAAGCGACGACCGTTCGCTCCCACTCCTCGTTTGTATCGGAGGCAAAGTTGTCTGCTGGCACCCGATGTTCGAGTTTAATATTCCGAACGGGATCAAACAGGCGCGGGCCAGTTGCGGTATTAATCGACAGATAGCCTGACATTATTTCAATTGGGGGTGAACCGTTCACGTACTCGGTCGGCATCGGTGTCGAACTTATGAGCTTGCCCGTGCTAAGTTCGCGAACTTCGAAGAATGCACGATCGCTACTCAACAATTTGATCACGCCGCGATGGACGCTTACCGCAAAGCCGAATATAGGAAAGGAGTGTACAAGTAGAGGGCTGGCGTCATCCGCAATCTTGTAGACTTCGAGGGTGTTCATTGAAGGATTCTGCTGTGCGGCAATCGTGCAAAAGAACCGGTCATGTTTGACATCCGAAATCCACTCCACGGAACTCTTTGCACTGAGCGATTTCAACTCTAATTTGGCAGCGTCTAAATCGGCGCTGTACACCGTGCCTTTCGATGCCGTGACTGCAAATCGTCCAGCGATTATCGTCGGCTTGTTTGGCAATTCGATCGACCGCTTGACTGCCCGGGTGCTTGGGTCAATCACTTCAAGGACGGAAAGTGAACGTTGCTCTTTTCCGTTTCTGCGGTCGCGAAAAAAAACTAGCTCACCTTTTGAGTTTTTCTGAACCGATTGCCTTTCAAACTCGGTGAGCTCATTGACGGTAGCACTGTCGTAGTCGAGCCTAAAATATCGTTTTTCATCAAATCGCAGATCGTTCCATGTTGCATTGGAACCGGTTAGTGTAATTCCTGCACCGAGCCTCGGCTCCTTAATGGCAAATACCATGTACGCAATCGCAGCTACAAGCGGGCACAGCGCCAGCAACAACCAGCCGCGTAGTCGATACCCAGCTAAGTTAGAAGAAGCATCACTCACGAATATCCAATCCTGGGCCAGTTGTTTCAGTAAAGTCGCTGGCCATTACGCGACTATTAGGAACACCGAGCAATTCTTTCATCGCGCCGAGCAAGACTGTTTCTGTTTCGGGAGCGACATTCGATGCTCCAACACTTGTCTCGTAACCACCTTGCGG
>JANOBD010000051.1:0-58165 GCA_031411495.1 Phycisphaerae bacterium
CCGCGGCTGCGGACCATCAGTTCGTTCTCCGCCTGCTCGATGACACTGCCACCCACGTCGTTGTTGCTGCGCTGGAGGGCCATCATCACATCCGGCGTGCTCAGGCCGAACGCCTGCAGGCGCTGCGGGTCGAGGATGACCTGGTATTGCTTGACGAAACCGCCAAGCGACACCACCTCGCTCACGCCCGCGACACTGGTGAGCGGAAACCGCATGTACCAGTCCTGCAGCGAGCGCAAGGAAGCCAGATCCTGGTCGCTGCCGACAAGTGGCCTGCCATCCAGCGGACAAGTGCCCTGCCGTTCGAACGCTCGGACGTGTTTGAGCAAGTCGCGCCGGCCCACGGGCGCATCGTCCTTGGACGCGTACCACTTGTCGGCTTCGACATCGTGCCAGATGCCCTGCGGATGATCCGCGCAGTAGTGGCCGGGATAGAGAACGTACTGGTACACCCAGCCGAGCCCGGTCGCGTCCGGCCCGAGCTTGGGCTGAACATTGGCGGGCAGACGATCGCGGGCGAAGTTTAAATACTCGAGCACGCGCGAGCGGGCCCAGTAGAGGTCCGTCTGGTCATCAAAGATGACGTACACGAACGACTGCTCGAACATGCTGAAGCCGCGCACGTCCTTCGCGCCAGGCACTCCCAGGAGCGCGCTGGTAAGCGGATAGGTCACCTGGTCGTTCACCACCTGCGGGTTCTGACCCGGATACTCTGTGGTGACGATCACCTGCACGTCTGAAAGGTCAGGCAGCGCATCCAGGCGGATGTGAAACGACGCCCACGCGCCCAGGATCGTGAGGATGGCCGTCAACAGCAGGACCAGGAACTTATTTCGGACCGAGAGTTCGATGATGCGCGCGATCATGTTGCGTCTACTTGTGAGCGACGGGGACTACTTGAAGCCGATCTTCTCGACGACTTCGCCGCACCCTTTCATTTCGGTGGCGTAATACGGGTTGGCGGTCTTTTCACTCTCCTGAATCCAGTCCGCGCCCGCCTCGTGAAACGCCATGGGACAATGGAATACGTAGACGGCCTTCGGCGACTCGCCCGAAAGATCGGCATGACGCGCCAGATCGATCACGGCTTTGCTCAGCGCGACGAATGCTTCACGTTGCTGCGCGATCGTCTTGCCATTCAGTGCCTTGGCCGACTCCGCGACGTGCGATGCGAGTTCGCTCCCCTGCCCGCTCCCGTGTGCGGTGGCCATGGAGGATGTATCGATGAGCGAACTGGCGTCGACCGGATCATCCGACGCCTGCCGCGCGCCGAGCTTTGCCGAGAGGTCGAGATAGGCGTGGAGGATCTGCATCGCGTGCGGAACCGGTATGCGCTGCGTCGGCGCGGTCGTTGCCGCGGCCGCCGGCGCCGATGGCTGAGTCGTCGCGGCAGGATGTCCCTGCATCCCCGCGAAGAGGTGCTTGGCCACCGCGTCTTTCAATCGGCTCTCGCTGTCGAGCAGGAACTGGCCGCTCGTGACGACATTTTCGCCCGCCGACACGCCGCTGATGACCTCGATCTCGTTTTCATTTCCTGAGGGACCGAGTGTGACATCGCGCGGCTCGAAGCGCCCGTCGCCGAGCGCAACGAACACCACCTGCCGTCGGCCGGTGTCAATCACCGCTTCACGCGGCACGAGGGGCGCTTCGCGATAGGTGTCTGCGAGAATTTCGACCGTGGCGAACATTCCTTCCCGAAGCGCGAGCTGCGGATTTTCGATCTGCACGCGAACCAGCGCCGTACGCGTCTGCGGATCGAGGTGCGGGTGGATAAAGAGCACTTTGCCGTCAAACACTTTGCCCGGCTGCGAGATGAACGTCGTGCGGACGGGCTGGCCGTCGCTGATCATCGACATCTCCTGCTCCGGCACCTGCGCATCGATCCACATTTCGTGTCGACTGGCGAGCCGCATCACGAGGTCGCCGGCTTTGACGGCCGCACCCTCGTAAACCATCTTCGCGGTCATGTGTCCCTCAAGCGGCGCGAGGATCGGTACGGTTCGGGGCGCCGACTCGAGCTTCGCGAGCGACTCGATCTGTGCATCCTCCAAGCCGAATTGCTGCAGCTTGCGCCGCGAGGATTCCATCAGCTGTCGCGCGTTCGCGTCGGCAGATCGATCGACCTGCTGCCGGGCGGCGATCAGTTCGTCGATCGCGACGCTCAGCTCCGGGCTGTAGAGATCGAACAGCGGCTGGCCTTTGGTGATGACCATGCCGTCGATATTCGCGTAGAGCTTTTCGATCCAACCGTTGACGCGGAGATTGATGTCGCGGTGCAGCGGCTCGGGCTCTTCGAGATAGCCGACGACGCGGACGGATTGCATCACCGGCCCACGCACGACCGGGACCGTCCGCACGCCCATGTTCTGAACGACAACCGGATCGATCTGCAAGCCCAAACTCGCATTGCCACTCTTCAGTGGCACCAGTTCCATGTGACAGATCGGACAGATGCCAGGCTCGGGCTGAATCACCTGCGGGTGCATTGCGCACGTCCAGAGGCCTTTCGACGGCAGCGGGTTCGTCGTTGGCGCGGTGCTGGAAACACGCGAAGGAGCGTGTTGCGCGGTGTTTACGCAACTCCCCAGCGCGAACCCGATCACACCGATGCACGCGGCGGCGAGCCACGGCCAGCGGTTGGGATGCGGGGCTTCAACCTGCCGTTTGGCATATTCGGATACGGTTTCATTTTCCGCAGGGTTCGGGTGGCTCATGGCATTTTCTCCGTCGGCTGCGTGGTCGCTTCCTGCATGGCAGGTCCACTAAGTGTCTCGACATCCATGCCCGCCAGTGCTTCGAGTTCGGCGAGCATGCGCTCGCGCATCGTTCGCGCTTCGGCGGACATGAGCCGCACGTCCAGCAGCGTCCGCTGCGCGTCGATCAATTCCAGGTAGCTCCCCGTTCCCGCCGAGTAGCCGCGGCGCGCAAGTTCCACGGTCCGCTCGGCAAGCGGAATGATCTGCTCGGTGAATAGCGCGCCGCGGCGCTCGGCGTCGCGCATCGCGAGGAGCGCGACCACAAATCGGCCGGCGCGATCGGCCTTCAGCTGCGCCGCCGTCGCCTGCACGCGCTTCAGGTCCTCGCGCGATTCGGCCACCATCGCGCGGATACGCGGCAACTGCGTCGGCAGGACGATCGACGCGCCGATCGACTGCGCGATTGACCCGGTAAACGCCGCGGAAAGGTTGATTTCGGGAAAGTATTCCATCCTGGCACGCTCGATGGCGGCCGATCGACTCTGGGCGTCGTAGCCGAGCGCGACCAGCTCCGCATTGTTCGAGATGCCGGCCGACAGAAGCTGGTCGTCAGTGGCAGACAAGGCGCGTGGTTCGGGCATGTTCGTCGGCGGCGCCAGGGCGGCATTCGGCTCGCGCCGCAAGATGGCGTTGAGCGTTGCACGCTGCTGCGTAAGCGAGGCGCGGGCGGTGGCGAGCTCATTCTCTGCGAGGCGCAATTCGACATCGGCGCGGAGTTGCTCCTGCTGCGGCCCGCCGGCGCGCACACGGCTCGCGGCCGTGTCGGAGACGAGTTTCAGCAGGTTCAGGTTCTGGTCCTGGATTCGGACGCGCTCGGCCTGCAGTGAATAGTCGGCCCACGCCTGCACCACGCGCATCTGCAAGTCGAACTTCGCGGCGCGGAAGCGCTCGCCGGCCGCCTGCGCGTCGTGCCACGCGATCTCGGCAGCGGCGTATGTTTTGCTCGGCAGCGCGGTCGGGTCCATCAGCCCCGCGCTGACGGTCGTGCGGTCGAACTGCTTCATCCGCTCGGAGGAGAACATGTAGTCGAATCCGAGTTCCAGATTGGACGTCGGCCACGTTCCCGCCTGATCGATGCGGTGTACTGCCATCGCCCACTCGCGAAAACTCGCTTCGAGATCGCCATTCGCGAGGAACGCGGCATGCAGGACGTCGTGCCAACCAGGCGCATCCGGAAGTACGGCTGGCGACGTCGTCGGCGCGCGGTTGTTGTAGCCGAATGTATCGGCGCTCGCATGGAGCTTGCGCACTTCCTCATCGGACGCTGCCGGCTTGGTGACGCAACCGCTCACCAGCAGGCCGATGGCGGACGCGGTCAAAGAGTATTTGAGAATGAAATGCATGAGCGTCCACTTCACATAACGGACCGGCGGACCGGAAAGGTTCAATCTTGCCCGCGTTTCAGAACTGATTGCGCGAGCAAGGTAGAGCGCATCCGGCCGTGACTGAATCGATGATCGTGTTGTTATGGGCGTTCGGCGCGGGTGCTGCCGGCGACTTCGGCAAGCCGCTCGATCGACAGCCTGCCCATCAGGCACGTCCAGACGCCATTATCCTGACGCATCACCATGTTCACCTGATTCGACGAAGCGACAACATACCGCTCGCCCGAGATCATCCTCGCTTCGCCACTGGGCGAGCAGATTTCCTTCGCATCTGCAACCGCGAGCATGACGGGAACGCCGTCGACCGTAAACGTCACGCAGCCAAGTTGCCGCTTGCCCACCTCGTGAACGCAGCACGACATGACCGACATATTGCCAGGTGCGGCGAAATCGGGCGACTTGGGCCACTTCCTGTGGATTGCGGCGCGGGCTTCGTCAATCGACGAAACCGCCATCGTGTGATCCTGGTCCGCGACGGCGCGCTCGTAAATCGCCGCCATCTCCTGTGGCGACGCAGAGACCGGCTGTGCCGAAACCAGAAAGAGGTAGGCGGCCGCGATCGATGCGAGAATGAGGAGCGCGGCAGCGGCGCGAAGGGGTGAAAGAAACGTGCCGATCCGCATCCGAAGCGAACGCTGGAGATGCTCGCCCGTCGCATCCGGCGGCAACAGCGCTTTGAGTTTGGCGTCGAACACCGACATGTTCAGCGGTTGCTCGCGCAGCTTCGCCAGCCGGCGGCTGATCGCCGAGACGTTGTCTTGGTTGGATGTCGGCATAAGCGCCTCCACTGATCAAATCAGCCCGGCCTGACGGGCGCGGGGCTCGAGAATCGACTTCAACATCGTGCGGCCCCGGTGGGCACGCGACTTCACCGTGCCGAGCGGGACGTTCATCACGGTTGCCGCGTCGGACTGATCGAGACCTTCTACGTCGACGAGAAGGAGCGTCCAGCGAATGTCCTCGGGCAACTCTCGCAGCGCGTCGATGATCTCCTGATCGCCCAAACGCTCGAGCAATTCATTCGCATCGCTCGGATCGATCTCCCCATCTCCATTTGAGTCCTCAGCTACGCTTTCGCTCACGTCGCAGAGGCGCACATCGTCCTTCTGTGATGATACGGAACGAATGTGGTCGATCCGCGCGTTGCGCAGGATCGTCAATAGCCATGCGCGGGCATCCGTGCCTTCCTGAAACCGGTGAAGCGCTCGGAACGCCTTGAGCATCGTCTCCTGCGCCAGGTCATCTGCAGCAAAGCTGTCGCGCAGGAGCAGCCGGGCCGTCCGCACAACCGTGTCGCGGTGCGGCCAGAGCCATTCGTAAAACCGCCTGTTCGCTTCGTTCAGATCGATCAAATGTCGGCCTTCCGGGCCTCTTCTACTCTGAACGAGGATGACAGGGAAAATGGTTCAACGGGTCGAGAGGATTTTTACTGTTTTCAAGGGTGCCTGCCGTCCGAAGGTCTTCGCCCAGACATACCACGCAACAACCAGGGTGGTTTTCCTCGGGAGCCGCGAGGAAGTCCGCAGTTTTACCATAGGCATGGAGGGTTAAGGATTCTGCGGTTGATTGCCGCAGGCTTCAATTGGGGATTCACAAAGCGCCGATATATAGATATAACGATCCATTATTCCAGAAAGGTATCTTTTATGGCCTCCTCCACAACTTCACTCGCCAGGCATCTGGTGCCGTTCGCGGGACCGCTGTCGCTACTCGCGGTCGCCTTGTTCGGTGTGACGATTCCATTCGCCGTCGCCATGAGCGTGCCGAGCGAGCCGATGGTTGAGAAACAGCCTGCGACGATCGACGTGAGAATGGCCGCCCGCGGACATGAGGTGTTCGCAACGACGTGCATTGCCTGCCACGGTGCCGATGCGCGGGGTCTGGCCAATCTCGGAAAGGATCTGACGAGCGGGTTCGCGTCACAGGCCGACGATACGAGCCTAGTCGCAATGATCATGCGCGGCCGACAACCGGGAGAGCCCGGGCACACAGCTGCGTTGCCGATGCCGCCCAAAGGGGGTCGCGCGGACTTGATGCGTACGGACATTCAAGACGTCGTCGCCTACCTGCGAAGCCTGCAGAACCCCTCACGGTTGACCGAACCATTGCCGCCGCTCGAATTGCCCGCGGTCGCGTCTGGGCCAACGCCGGCGGCTTCTGAAAAGCCTGCGAACCCGGTCGCCTCCGAACCAACCTCATCGTCGAAAGCGCCGAGTTCTGTCGTTATGCAGGCCAACTTCAACCCGGAGGCGGCGGCGCGCGGGAAGCGGGTGTTCAACTCCTGTATTGCGTGTCACGGAAAGAACGGGAATGGCATGCCGAATCTCGGTGCCGATCTCGTCCACAGCACATTCGTCATGAACAAAAGCGATCCGGAACTCATCGCGTTTATCAAGAAGGGAAGAATGCCGACGGATCCGGAAACCCGGCTCAAACTCACGATGCCTCCCAAGGGCGGCAACCCGGCGCTTAAAGACGAGCAGATTGCAGACGTCGTCGCGTATATCCGCTCGCTTCAAGTTGCCGAGACGGCGTCCCGTTGATTCACAGAACTTACACGCCGACAAGATCGGCATTGCGGAAAGGAAGTGCCATGATGATGCGTCGCACACTCTACTCAGCGTTCGCGTTGCTCGCCGCCACGATCAGCGTTGCCCGCGCACAGGAAACCAAGCTCGATCTCAATTCGGGTCAGGTAAAACAGCTCCAGGACATTGCGGCAAAGCGGGGGCTCAACTTTGACGACCTGCTCGCAGGCGCAAAGACCTTCACGCCGTCCGGCGTCCATGACGAGTACATTACCTTCGCTTCTGGCGGACAGTCCGGACAGATCTTCGTCATTGGCGTGCCGTCCATGCGCCAACTCCGCACCATTGCGGTCTTCACACCCGAACCTTGGCAAGGTTATGGTTATGGCGTCGGAAACGATGTGATCAAAGGCGGCGATCTCGATGAGACGCATCCACTGACCTGGGGCGACACACATCACCCGGCGCTTTCGGAATCCGACGGAAGTTACGACGGGCAATTCCTTTTCATCGGCGACAAGGCCAACGCCCGGATGGCCGTCATCGATCTCAAGGACTTCGAGACCAAGCAGATCATCAAGAACCCGATCGCACTGAGCGACCACGGCTGCGGCTTTGTCACTCCCAACACCGACTACGTCATCGAAGGCGGACAATACGCCGGCCCGCTCGGGATGACCTACGCGCCGATCACCGAGTTCAAGAAGTCGTATCGCGGCATGTGCACGATGTGGAAGTTCGATCGCGCCAAGGGCCGAATCGACAAGGACAAGTCATTCGCGCTCGAGTTGCCGCCATACCATCAGGATCTCTTTGACGCCGGCAAGCTCGCCAGCGACGGACTTCTCTTTGGCAACTCGTTCAACAGCGAGGCCGCGTACGGCGATATCGAAGACGGCAAGCCACCGCTCGAGGCGGCCGCCAGCCAGCGCGACACCGATTACCTGCACATCATCGACTGGAAGAAGGCCGAACAGCTCGTCAACAGCGGCAAGGCCGAAGTCATTAACGGATTCAAGGTGCTGCGCCTCCAGACGATGATCGAAGAAGGCGTCATCTACTTTCTGCCCGAGCCCAAGAGCCCGCACGGCGTGGACGTCACGCCCGATGGCGAGTTCGTCATCGTCAGCGGCAAGCTCGACCCGCACGTCACCGTCTTCTCGACCAAGAAGATACGCGAGGCGATCAAATCCGGCATCGTAAAGGGCAAGGACGAATACGGAGTGCCGATCCTCGACTTCGATACCTGCAAGGAGGTGCAGGTCGAACTCGGCCTCGGGCCGCTGCACACGCAGTTCGACGACAAAGGCTATGCCTACACCTCGCTGTTCCTCGATTCGGCGATCTGCCGCTGGACACTGGGAGGAAGCTTTGCGAACAAACATCCTGAGCGCCCCTGGACCGTCGTTGGCAAGGCACCGATGCAGTACAACATTGGACATCTCGTCTGTGCCGAAGGTGATACAGAATCGCCCGACGGCAAGTACATGATCGGGATGAACAAGTGGTCGGTCGATCGATTCTTCCAGACCGGGCCGCTGCTTCCGCAGAACTTCCAACTGGTCGATATCGCCGAGGGTGGCGAGAAGATGCCAGTGATCTACGACCTTCCCATCGGTAACGGCGAACCGCACTACGCCCAGATGATCAAAGCCGACAAGCTCAAGCCCTTTGAAGTCTATCCGGAAATCGGCTGGAATCCGCAGACGAACGCTGTCGATCCGAAGGCGCCGATGCCGGGTGATGAAAAGGTTGTGCGCGAGAGTGACGGCAAGGTACACGTCTACGCGACGGTTGCGCGCAGTCACTTCAATCCTGAAAACGTCGAGGTCAACGAAGGCGACACCGTGGTCTGGCATCTGACGAGCCAGGAGCAGGCGCCCGATGCGACACACGGCTTCTGCATCGCCGGTTTCAATATCAATCTTTCGCTCGAACCTGGCGAGTACGAAGCGATTGAGTTCAAGGCCGATCGTGCGGGGACGTATCCATTCTACTGCACGGAGTTCTGCTCTGCGCTGCATCTGGAAATGATGGGTTACCTGCAGGTCAAACCGAAGGCGGCCGCTGCAGCGAAGTGATCACGTTCATCTCTCTCGCGCAGGCAATGGGCGGGAGGGGTTTTGTTCGAAGCAGAAAGGGTCCACTCCATGTCGATTCTCGCCCACATCCTCGGCCCACGCGTGCCACCCGAAGAACTTTCGGGCCATCCGCTCCGCTATGCCTGGCCGACGGCAATCATGTCGCTCGCGCGCGTTTGCCTGCTCTGCTCGCTGTTCCTGCCTTACTGGCACATCAAGCTCAAGGCGCCGCAGTATCCCAAGCGCGATCTGCAACTCAATGCCTACATCAATCGTGTCGAGGGCGACATGCGCGAGATCAATGGACTCAACCATTACATCGGAATGCGGCCTCTCGATGAAGCGGCGAAGTTCGAAAAGGCAATTGGCGTCTGGGGATTGATCGCGATGATTCTGCTCATCGAGGCCTCGATGTTCATCCATTCCCGCTGGGCGGCCCTGTTCTTCATCCCGGTCATTCTCTTCCCCGCCGTGTTTCTCGGCGATCTGTATTACTGGCTGAATCTCTTCGGCCAGCATCTGGATCCCGCCGCGCCGCTCTCCAGCTCGATCAAACCGTTCACACCGCCGCCGTTGGGGGTGGGTGTTATCGGCCAGTTCAAGACGGTCGCGTGGATGGGATCGGGCCTCTGGCTCGCGTGGGCAGCATCGGGCTTGATGATCATCTCGCTGGTGCTGCATCGCAGGGCATACAAGCCGCTTTTCGTTGCGATGAAGCAACGCGAAACGGCTTCTCTCTCGGCCGTGGCAACTGTCTGAGGCGAATCATGCGATTTCACCCACGGATGACCTCGATCTTGCTTGCGACGCTACTCATCGCGCGTCAGGCGATCGCCTCAGGCGATCTGCAGTCGCGTATCGACGGGGCCGAGGTTGGTTCGACAATCGTCGTCCCGGCAGGAACATACGGCCCGATCCGCGTCGACAAGTCGATCACGCTCATTGGCGAAGGGATGCCGGTGATCGATGGACGCGGAAAAGGCGACGTCATCATCCTGGCCAATGCCTCGCCGGTGACGATTCGCGGCTTCATCGTCCGCGGGTCTGGTTCGGATCTGGACCTCGAATCTACAGGTGTAAGGGTTCTTAAAAGTCAGACGATCATCGAGAACTGCCGCTTCGAAGATGTGCTCTTTGCCATCGACCTGAAAGAGGCAAAGGACTGCGTGATCCGCAACAATCATCTGGGGAGCAAGCCGCTTGACATCGCGCGTCGGGGCGACGTGATACGACTTTTCCGATCCGACAACTGCCTGATCGAAAACAATGTCATCGAGGACGGACGTGATGCGCTAATCTGGTACAGCGACCACATCACCGTCCGGGGCAACGTGAGCCGGCGGAATCGGTATGGCTTCCACGCGATGTACTCCAATGACGTCCACTTCGAAGACAACCTGCTCATCGACAATTCAGTCGGCATCTACCTGATGTATGGCAAGGGCTTCACGCTTACCAACAACCGAGTCCTCCGCAATCGCGGCGTGAGCGGCTACGGCATCGGCTTCAAGGAGGTGGACGAATACGAAATCCGCGACAACGTCCTCTCCGGAAACCGCGTGGGAATGTATATCGACGGATCGCCCATGCGTCGCAAGCCGGGGAGCGCGACCTTCGAGCACAACACCGTTGCCTGCAACGACGTCGGCATGATGCTGCTGCCTTCCGTGAAGGGGAACCGGATTACTGAGAATAACTTCATCGACAACATCGAGCAGATCGGCGTAAGTGGACGCGGAACCGTCGAACAAAACGAGTTCGCGCACGACAATCGCGGCAACTTCTGGAACGACTACAATGGCTTTGACGCGAACCACGACGGCGTCGGAGATCAGGCGTATGCACCGAGCATGCTATTTGAAAGCGTGATCGACCATGATCCCAAGCTCCGCCTGATGTTGTTCAGCCCGGCACACGACGCGATCGATTTCATCGGCCGGGCGATCCCGGCGACGCGGTCGGCGCCAAAGTTCAGAGACGTATCGCCGCTGACTTCTCCTGTGATGCAAACACCTGCCCATCGCGACGCAAACGCCTCCGGATTCGCTTGGACGGCAGCGGGTTTGATCGGAGTAGTGGGATTACTCGTTGCTGCCGCCTCAGGACTGCCAGACGGCTGGCGCGAGTGGGTCCGCCGCCGACCTTCGCGGACAGTCGCATTGAAAGCGAGTGAGTCATGATCAATATCAGTCATCTCACGATGCGATTCGGCCGACAAGCCGCCGTGTCAGATGTGTCGCTCGACGTTCGGCCGGGCGAATCCATCGCGCTCTGGGGCACCAACGGCGCTGGCAAGTCGACAGTCCTTCGCTGCGTCATGGGTCTCCTGCGCTTCGGCGGATCGATCCGCATCGCGGGGCTCGATGTGCAGAAGCAGGGAAAACAAGCGCGACAGAACATCGGCTACGTGCCGCAGGAACTCGGCTTCTACGACGACCTGCGGGTCGCCGCTGCGATCAAGTACTTCGGAACGCTCAAAGGCGCGGGAGCAAAGCTTGTCGATACAACACTGGATCGGGTCGGCCTGCTGGGTCACGGGAAGAAGCGCATCCGCGAACTCTCCGGCGGTATGAAGCAACGTCTCGCCTTGGCACTCGCCTTGATCAACGACCCGCAAATTCTCATTCTTGATGAAGTGACCGCATCGCTGGATGCCTGCGGACGAGGCGAGTTCGTCTCGCTTCTGTCGAATGTCCTCAAGGGCGGCCGGCAGACGATGCTCTTCGCGTCCCATCGGGTTGAGGAGATCCGGCAACTTGCGACCCGCGTGATTTCGCTCGAAGCCGGCCAGATCCGCAGCGACCAGCCAGCCAATGAGTTTGTCGGCGTCGGGGCAGAAACGCTCCACGTCTTCATGGATCGAGCCGCAGCACAGCGTTCGGTGGAACTCCTCCGGTCCCGCGGCGTCGCCGCTGAACTCAACGGCCGTGGGATTCTGGTCCGGGTCACCCGCGGCGAGCGCGCGATTCCGCTCCACGTTCTGGCGCAGAACTCTATTCCATACGTCGATCTCGAGATCCACAGCGCTCCGGTTGAAGGAGGACAATTATGACCGCGTTCCCTGCTTCTGCAGCAACCGTCGAGCCGGCGCGGTCTTTCGCCGCCAACCTGCTCACGATCGGACGTCGAGAGTTACGCGACGCCATCGGCAGCCGCTGGTTCGTCCTCTATACCATCGCCTTCGCGGCGCTCGGGCTCGGCGTCTCATACGCGTCGGCCGCAAGCGCCGGCGGATCCGGTGTCGCCGGGTATGGACGGACCAGCGCGGGACTGATCAATCTCGTCCTTCTCGTCGTCCCGCTCATGGCATTGACCGCGGGCGCAGGATCCATCGCGGGCGACCGCGAACGCGGCATGCTCGGCTATCTGCTCGCTCAGCCAATCACCCGCGGCGAGCTGCTCCTGGGCAAGTTCGCAGGTCTTGCACTGGCGCTCACCGGCTCGCTCTGTCTCGGATTCGGCGCCTGCGCCGCCGTGCTTGCAACGCAGAACAGCCAGACGAATCCGATCGGTCTTGTCCGGCTCGCCGGTCTGTCTGTCCTGCTCGCGACATCGATGCTCAGCGTCGGCATCTTCATTTCAACCTTCGCGAGGCGCTCCAACGTCGCCATCGGGACGGCCATCTTCGTATGGCTCACGCTCGTGTTTGCGACCGATCTGGTCCTGATGGCCGCCACCATGACGTTCAAGCTGTCGATCGAGCAGCTCTTTGGCCTGTCGATGCTCAATCCGATGCAGGTGTTCAAAATGTGGAGCCTGCAATCGATCGATGCCTCGCTCGATGTGCTCGGGCCGGCGGGACTCTACGCCCAGGAGACGTTCCGTGCATCGCTGAACTGGATGTTCGCGGCCAACTTGCTCGCGTGGACAATTCTCCCGCTCGGCGCAGCGCTCATTCGCTTCAAGCGGAGTTCGATCACATGAGAAACGCGTTTCTTGCCATCCTGATTGCTTCGGCGCTTTGCGGCTGCACGGAAAAACGCGGCGACGGCCCGCCAAGCGTGAACTATGGGCACGTGGAATGCGCGGGCTGCGGGATGATCGTCTCGAATCCGCGGTACACCTGTGCAGTGGTGTTGCCTGAAGGGGCGTCGGAACGTGAACGGGTCTTCGATGACATCAACTGCATGATCGAGAGCGAGAAGTTGCAGCCACTTCCGAGCGGCTCCAGGCAATATGTCCATGAGGCGGGGACCGGGCAATGGATCTCGATCGACGAAGCGGTGTTTGTTCGCAATGCAGACGTTCACACACCGATGGGATCCGGCTTGCAGGCAACCGCACGCTCGGCGACTACACTTCCTTCCGGTTCGCTCACGTATGATCAACTGCGTGCCGACGCGGGACCCTCCGACGTTCGGCCGGGAAAGTAGTCTCATGTTTTCAACGACCTGCGAATATGCCCTTCGTGCAATGACCTTTCTCGCCGGCGAAAAAGAAGCCGCCAACAGCGAGACGATTTCCTTGCACACGCAAATCCCGAAACCGTTTCTCTCGAAGATTCTTCGGGACCTGGTCGTTGCGGGGTTGATTTACGGACAACGTGGCCCCAACGGTGGGTTCACTCTCAACAAGCCCGCGAACGAGGTAACCATTCTCGATGTGATCAACGCCGTCGATCCATTGAAACGGATCGAAGAGTGCCCGCTGGGCCTTCCCGAACACAAAACGCTTTGTCCGCTCCATGCTCGGCTTGATGCGGCCATGGAACATGTCGAATGTTCGCTGGGCTCGACATTCCTCTCCGAACTGATCGAAACCAGGCAGCCGAAGAAAGTCAGAATCAAGTGACGACGCTGAATGTGTCTGCTTTCCCGGACGCGACTATCACGCCGGGACGGATGCCCGCATGATTTCGAACCGCCTGTATCAGCCAGCAGCCGAAACGGGGAATGCGCCACTCTCCGAGTGAAGGCGATGCGATGGGTCAGCGCCTCAATCGATCAGCGGCCACCCGCGCGAGCGTTTTGCCGAGGCAGACGTCGGAGATGCGCCCAGCAGCGACGATCCGTAGTTCTGGGCGAGCAGCAGCAGGTCGTCGAAGCCCACCCTGCCGTCGGCCGAGTAATTGAAGTTGCCCTGGCTGAAGGACCGGCCGATCTTGCCGTAGTTTTGGGCCAGGATCAGCAGGTCGCCAAAGTCCACGTGACGATCTCGGTTGGCATCGCCCGCGAGCGAGAAGAAGTCGAACGTGACATCGGCCGCGAACGTGTTGCCGGCAGCATCGCTCGCGTTCGCCGCGGCGATCGTGATCCGGTAGTTGCCATCCGCCAGCGGCGCGAGGAACCGCCATCGCCCGCTCGTGCCCGACTTGCTGAACGTGTACTGCGCCTGCGGCACAACGGCGTTGGTGAGCGTGTTGCGGATCACCGCGTCGCCGTTTACGAAGCCGATGAGCGCTTCGCTGAAATCGATCTGCACTTCCTGAAACCACTCGAAGCGGAACACGGTGCTGGTGGCGGTCGGACGGGTCGCGTCGATGGTGAGCGCGTCCGAAAAGACCGAACTCGAAACGTTGCCGGCCGAGTCGCTGGCGTCGACGCTTACGCCGTACACGCCGTCGGCCAGTGCCGGAGTCACCACGTTGTCTGCCAGTGTCCAGGTTCCATTGCCGTTGTTGGTCGCATTGAATGCGATGCCGTTAATCCGCACGACGACATTCGCCGTCGGATCATTGACGGTGCCGGTGAGGCTCGGCGTCGAATCGTTGGTAAGCCGTGCCGTGACGGTTGCTGTCGGCGCGACGGTGTCGACGGTGATCGCCGCGGGGATATCTACCGTGCTGACGTTGCCGAACGCATCGGTGGCCTGCACGGTCAGCGTGTAGGCGCCATCCGCGAGCGGCGCGAGGAGCGCGCTTCCGAGAACGCGGAAGAGGTTGCCAACGGCGTGCGTCGCCGTGTAAACGGTGCCGTTGAACGTGAAAACGACGCTCGCCTGCGGATCGTTCACGCTTACCGTGATATCGGGCGTGTTGTCGCGGGTCACAAGAGGTGTGACGGTGATCGTCGGCGCGGTCGCATCGACTCGCAGCGCTGCCGCGAAGGTGCGATCGGTCAGATTGCCGGCGGCATCCTGAGCAAACACCCGGACATTGTAGGTCCCGTCGGGAAGCGCGGTGATGACGTTGTCGGCGATCGTCCACACGCCGCCGCTGCTCGCCGCCGGATAGTTCACGCCATTCACTCGGACAATTACCGTCGCCAGTGCATCATCGACGGTGCCGCTCAATGCCGGGCGGTTGTCATTGGTGTTGAGCGATGCGAAGCCCACCACCGGCGCAACCGTGTCGATCGTGAGGCCCGCCTCGAAGAGTCGAATCGTCGCGTTGCCCGACGCGTCGGTGGAAGTGACGGTGATGTCGTAGGTGCCGTCGGCCAGCGCCGGCAACAGCGTGCCGCTGAGCGTCCACGTCCCGTTGCCGTTGTTCGTGGCGGTGTAGTTCACTCCGCCGACAGTGACGAGTACCGACGCGGCCGGATCGTTGACCGTTCCGGCGAGCGTGGGCGTGTTGTCGTTGGTGAAGAGCGTCGTATAGCCGATGACCGGCCCCGAGGTGTCGTCCAGCGAGCGGTCGAACGTCGCGGCGTCGCCGACCCGCGCAATGTGGATGATCGCGCCGGTGATGGCCGTCGTGGATGTGTAGGTGAATGCGCCGGTGTTCGGCGCGGCGGCGGCGATCGTCGAAACGAATTGCGGTCCACTCGCCGTGGGCTGGTAAAGATCGATCTTGATCGTCCCGCCGGTGAAGCCGAGCGAACGCCAGCTGATCGTCACGGTCTGGCCAACGGCAAGGTTGATCCCATCCAGTGGCGAATCGAGCACCAGTTCCGGGTTGCTGACGGCGGTGTCGAGCGCGGTGAGGCCGAACGCGCCCTGGTTGAACGCCGTCCCGCCGTTGAGCGAAGGGTCGGCATTCCTGAGCGGCGAGCCGCTGGAGCGCAGCCCGGCCGTCAGCGGGCGAAGCGTGTAGTCGCCGGTGCCCGCGTGAACGAACTGCGGCCGCGACCAGCTTCGGTTGTTGGTCGTCACGCCAGCCGAATGCGTATCGTGAGAGCCGGCGGCGATGCGCCAGCTTTCGATGCCGGAGTACGTCGTCGCGATGATGCGAACCAGGTTCGCGCCATCGGTGTGAAGCGTGTTGTAGTCGGAGATGATCGAGCCGGGCGTGGCGAGCGAGCCCATGTCATATGCGAAGCCCGAACCGTTTTCGATGATGTTCCCGCGAAGCGAATGCGCGCCGCTCGAGAAGACGCTGACGCTGGCGGCCGCGTTCGAGACGATGGTGTTGGACCGGATTACCACGCCGCTCGCACCTGAAATGCGGATGTCGCTGGTGGTGTTGTCGGTGAGGAGATTGTTGACAACGCTCAGTCCGGTGCCGGCGATGACGCCGACGTCGTTTTCGCGAATCCAGTTGAAGCGGACGATTCCGTTGTTCATCGCGACGCCCGTGGTGTTGTCTTCGATGACATTGCCGAATGCAGGCGTTGTTCCGCCGAGCGTGCCCGAACCGCTGACGCCGGTGGTGTTGGCGTAGACGTGCTGTCGTTGAACGACCGCGATCGAGGCGGTCATGTTGATGCCGGTGGTGTTGCCCCACACGCGGTTGGAACGGTTCGGCCCCGTCGCGCCAAGTCCATCGGTGGCGGTGCCTGTAAGAACCTGGATGCCGGTCGGACTGTTGTGGATGTCGTTATCGAAAAGCCGGGCCGTCGCGGCCCAGCGAACGCCGACGGTGCCGCCGACGATGTCGTTTCGTTCGATATCGCCGGTGAAGGCGGCATTGATGTCGATGCCGCGTGTGCCCGCGACGATCGTGTTCCGCGCGATCTCGCCGCCAGCGGTGAAGCCGAGGTCGACTCCTTTCGCGCCCGTCGAGGCGATGGTGTTGTCGATAATCGTGAGGCCGATGCTCGAATTGGTGGTGAGATCGATGCCATCGACGGCGACCGCATTGATGGTGTTGTTGCGGATGGTGACGTTGCTCACCGCGCCGAGAATGATCCCGCCATTGATCGTCAGGCCCTCGAGCGTGACGCCGCTGGCGTTGATGGTGATGTTCCCATTGATGATGACGACATCGCCGCTGTTCTTCGGCCGAATCGTCGCGATCTTGCCTGAGGGAATTGTGAATCCGTTATAGGTGCCTGCCTCGACGAGGATGACGCCCTGCGTTGGCACAATGCCGTTAAGAATGGTCTGAATGGAGTTCGGATCGCTCGCCACCGCGGTCGCGGTAATCGCGAAGAACTGCTGATCCCTCGCCACATGCGCGTTCCCGTTGGTCGTGGCATCACCCCAGCTGACAACCTTGTCGCTGCCAATTTCGGCATCGAGTGCGGCGAACGAGCCGTCCGCCTGCGCAATGCCGGCCCCGCTCGCATCTGATGCAATGCGCTCTTCAAAGTTCCCAGCACCGATGCCCTGCATGTGATACAGCGATGCACGGGCGTCGCTATCGAGGACGCCATCGTGCTGCCAGAAGAGATAGGCGACGAAGTTGCCCGTCTGGAGTTTCGGACGGCTAGCGTATTCAAGCGTGTCGGAAACGCTGGTCGCGCCGGTTCGTACTGCCGCATCGGCGAAGAACTTCGGACGAAACTCATTCACAGTGGGAACGCCCGGATAATCGGAATCGTAGTAGATACCACGGACCTGCGACTCATGATCATTCTGACTCTGCCACGCGGCGAAGAACGTGAAGTGTTCCTGATTGAACTGCGCAAGGGCCGCTACCGTCGGCGCGGAGCTGTCATCGGTGAGAGCGGAAGTTTGATATAGCTGCGTCGCGAAACTGAAGTTCCCGTCGATCGCCACGTGTATCGACACGCGCCGATAAGGCTCGATGCCAGCCGAGTATGCCAGAACCTGGTGATACCCGCCCGAAGCGACATCGAACGCGTTGACGGAGGCGAGTGGTTCGACATTCAGATTCGTGCCGGGACCGATCCAGTCGCCGGCACCAGCCAGTACGGTGTCATTCAGATACCGCGCACTGCGGATCTGTTGAAGCAGGCCGCTGTCGTTGAGGTAGAACACACGGAATCCGTCCAGCGTTTTAGCGAGCTTGGGCGAATGTGAATGTCCATCCTGGCCCGGCATGTCCAGCGCATCGACGAGCGCGAATGTGCCGCTCGTGTATTGTGTGACGACGATGTTTCGCGCGCCGTTGGTGGCCGTTTCGGTCCAGGCGAGCAGCAGCGTGTTCGTGCCGCGATTGTCGGCATAGCTGCTGAGTGTCGGCTGGGTGGACTGGGTGACGGAGTTGCTCACGCCGCCGGCGGTCGCGGTGCCCGCGTAGAACTCGGCCCATACACTGTTGGTTCGATCGAATTGGGCGACGTAGACCTCGTAGTTGCCGCTGGACATCGAGCTCCACGCGGCCACGAGATTGCCGCCAAAGTTGATGATGCTCGGATCGGCGCCGTCGAACGGTGAGATTCCCGTCCTGGCGTCGACGCCGCCCATCGGGCTCCACCGCGCCGGCGGGGTCGTTCCGCCGTTGAGGTCGAGTGTGACGCGACTCGGCGGCGTCGCGGTCGATGTTGCCGGGGCGGCGGTCGCAACTGGCGTCGTATACGCTTCGGGAACGGTGACGCCGTTGCCATAGTCGATCAGGTCGCTCCCGGACGAGACGATCGAGTCGTTCTGGCCTTCGCCGAACATCAGATCGTTACCGCCATTGCCGCTCAGAATGTCGCGGCCGGCGCCGACGAGCGTGGTGTTGTCATCGCCAAGATCGCCCCAAAGGATGTCGACCTTGTTGTCGTCGCCAGCTCCGCTGAAGCTATGGCCGTACAACGAGTCGTGGTTTTTGCCGCCGAGCAGGACGTCGCGGCCGGCGCCGCCTTCGATGTAGTCATCGCCATCGCCGCCTTCGAGCGTATCGTCGCCCGCCTGACCGAAAATCGTGTCGTTTCCCGCCTGTGCGTCGACGCGATCATTGCCGTCGCCGGCGTCGATGTTGTCAAATCCGTCCGGCGAGCCGATGAGGTAATCGTCGCCGTTGTCGCCGGCAAGGGTTTCGGCCTGACCGATGAACGCGTTGATGTAGTCGTTTCCATCACCGCCGCTGAGTGAGTCGGTTCCGGTTCCGCCGTCGATCCGATCATCGCCGATCTGGCCGCGAATCGTGTCGCCGCCGGCTTCGCCGGAGAGGCAATCGTTGCCCTCGTTGCCGAGAATCGAATCGCCGCCTGCGCCGGCGTAGACCGTGTCATTGCCCAGCCCGGCATCGACAATGTCGGGCCCGCCGAGCGCTTCGATCAGGTCGTTCCCCTTGCCGCCGGTGATCACATCTCCCAGCGAAGTGCCGGTGTCTGAACCGATGATGTGGTCGTCGTCATCGCCGCCGTCGAGCACGTTGGTGGCGCTGTCGGCAATGGTCCCGGCACCTCCGGCGTCGATGAGGTCTTTGCCCGCGCCGCCGATGACGATGTCGTTGCCGTCCTGGCCGAGAAGCGTGTCGTTTTCGGTTCCGCCGGCGATGGCGTCGTTGCCGTCGCCGCCCTGGATGTGGTCATTGTCTTCGTCGCCGTAGAGTTTGTCGTCGCCACGTTCGCCGAAGATCCGGTCATTGCCCGATCCGCCGGAGGCGGTATCGAAACCGCGACCTGCGTAGAGGATGTCGTCATCTCCGTCGCCGGTGAGGCTGTCGTCATCGTCCCAGCCGACGAGAAGGTCGATCCCTTCCTGACCGCGAATGGTGTCGAATCCGAAGCCACCGTAGAGCAGGTCGCGTCCCTTGCCGCCGCGGAGGCTGTCGTTTCCGTTCGCGCCGTAAACCAGGTCGTCGTCTGCTGCGCCTTCGAGTGAATCGTTGCCGTCTTCGCCGTAGACGGTGTCGTTGCCATTACCGCCGTTGGCACTGTCGTTTTCTGTTCCGCCGTAGATGAGGTCGGCGTTCGCGCCGCCCAGCACAGTGTCCTTTCCAGATTCGCCGTAGATGGAATCCGCGCCGTCCTGGCCGCGGATGGAGTCTTCGCCGTCGGATCCGAGCAGGCTGTCGGCACCTTCGTTGCCATCGATCGAGTCGTTACCGAGGCCGCCGACGATCGTGTCGAGGCCAGTACCCCCGACGACGCAGTCGTTATCGTCGCCGGCGACGACGCTGTCATTGCCGGTTCCGGCGTCGATCGTGTCGATGCCCGCGCCGGCATCGATCGAATCGTTTCCGTCTTCGCCGGCGATCGAATCGTTGCCGCCGCCGGCGTTGATCGTGTCCTGGTTCAGGCCGCCGAAGATCGTGTCGTCGCCCGCGCCCGCGGTGATCGTATCGTTGTTGTCGCCGCCTTCGAACTCGTTACTGCCGAGCGTGTCGCTGAGCGAATCGTTGCCGGTATCGCCATCGAGGGTGTCGTTGTCGTCATTTCCATTGAGGGTGTCGCCGTCCGCGCCGCCGTTGAGCGAGTCGGCACCGAGTCCGCCGAGCAGGCTGTCGATGCCTGCTTCGCCGAGCAACGTATCGTCGTCGGCGAGGCCTTTGAGCGTGTCGTTGCCGTCGCCGCCGAAGAGGCAGTCGTTGTTCGCGCCGCCTTCGATCGAGTCGTCGCCGATTTCGCCGTAGGCGATGTCCTTGCCGTCGGAGAGTTGGATAGTGTCGTTGCCATCGCCACCAAGAACGGTGTCATTGCCGCTTCCGCCGATGACCGAGTCATTGCCCAGGCCCGCGGAGACCGAATCGTTCCCGGCTTCGCCGAGGATCGTATCGTCGTCGTCGCCGCCGGCGATCGTGTCGTCGCCGTTGCCGCCGAGCGCGCTGGAGTTGTTGTTTCCTAGCGCGAGGTAGTCGTCCGCATTGCCGCCGGTGAGCGTGGTCTTCCCGCCGAAGCCGCTGGCGATCAGCGAGTCCCTGCCGTCGCCGCCGGCGAGGCTGACATCGATTGTAGAGCTTACAGTCGGGTCGATCACGATCTCATCGGCGCCGGTGTAAGCATCGGCCTCGATGCGCTTGATGCCCGCGGCCGAGAACGTCTGCTTCTTTCCGAACGCTTCTACGATAATCAATCCGCCGGATTCGCTGACGGTAAATCGCTCGTTGATCTCGCCGGGCAGCGTGTCGCGCAGGCTGGCGCGGGTGCCGATGTCGAGCATCAGCACCTTGTCGGGCCCGACCATCACGGTGTCAGCCAGGTGCGCGGTGATGTCGCTGCCGAGCACGCAGTCGGCGGGCGGGATCTTGAAATCGAACAGTTCGATCCGCGCCAGCGGTAGCTCCTGCTTCAGGAACAGCTCGCGCGCAAAGGCCTTGAACTCGACCGCACCCGACCCGCTGAATCCCAGCGCCTCGTTCAGGCAGTGGAGCTCTCCCATGCGAAGCTTGCCGTCGTTGTTCGGATCGTTCAGGTCGGCGGCGAGGTCAATGGTGATGCCGCCGCCCACTTTCGCCTCGCCCAACAGGCTCAGATCGAAACCGAGATACGCGCCAAGTTCCGCACTGACGCTGAACTCGGCTGTGTCCTTGCCGGTGCCATCCGGGTTTTCGCGATCGGAAATGTAGAAGCACTGGAGCAGGTCTTCTGGGTCGTCGCTGTCGATGAAATCGACGAGGCCCTTGGTGTCGAGCCCGATGGCGATGTGCGCATCGAGATTGATCTGACCGATGAAATCGACAACGAAGATCGGAAGTGCCGGGAAGATCGGGAATGTCGCGTTGACGCCGCCGTGGACCTTCAGGAGCGGCAAGTCATACGTCACCAGCGGTACATCGTCGCGCAGACCGAGCAGCACTTCAAAAACGCTCAGCGGGTTGTCGAGAATCGGAAACGCCAGTTCGCCATTCTTAAAGCCTGAAGTGACCTCCAGTTCGCCGGAAAATCCCGGCGTGACGGTCGCGAGGTCGCCTAGCGCGTTAAGGTTGAGATTGTCCGCGAGGGCGGTCAATTCGCCGATGTCGAAATCGTCCGGCAAGGCGGCCATCAGGTCCACATCCGACCTGTTGAAATCGATGTCGCCCAGGTGAACCGTCAGCGTGCTGCCGACGTTGATTCCATTGATGAATGTGATCCAGTCCGCCACCTGCAACACGGCAAGCAGGAAGTCGGAGTCGGAATTGGTCGCGTAGGCTTTGGCGAGGTCCTCGATCGTGACCTGGCCGAAACCCATATCTTCCAGGATGGTGATCTGCGTCTCGAGCACGTCGATGACGGGTTGAACCGGCTCGAGGACCTGCTGCAGCGATTCGATCACCGGCCCGAACGTGTTGGCGAAGAATCCGCCGACCATGATTCGCGCGTCCTGCAGTTTCACGGTTGGTCGCGAGCCGCGCGCGTCGGTGTTGTTGAACGGCCAGTTGACGACCACATCGACGGCGATCGCGGGCAGCCAGTCGATCGGCTTGGCTTCGATGGTGATGTCGAAGTTCACGCCCGATGGCAGCGTGTCGTCCACCTTGGCCGAGAGCAGCGTCGAAAGATCGCCGCCATTGATCCGGCTATCGAGCAGATCATCCAGCTCGTCTGCGGTAAGTTTGCCGTTGTTGTTCGGGTCTTTCAGATCGACGGTAAACTGGAGCGCTGCGTTCAGGCCGCTGGCGGTCGTATCGACGCTCAGGAAACCGATCTTGCCGCTGAGTGCGGCGGCTACGGATGCGTCGACGCGGAAGAAGAGTTCGTTCGGCGCACTGGTGACCAGGTACGGCCCGTCGGTCGTGCTGATGCCAAATGAGAGCGGGATGTCGTAGGTGATATCGACATTGAATCCCCCGGTCAGCTTTGCATTCAGGGCGGGGATACCAAGGTTGGTGTCAAGCGAGACGTTGACCAGGTGAATCAACTTGTGAATGACCACGTCGTAGCGAACATCGACGACGATTCCACCGCCGCCGTTAGTGAGCGTCATCGTGACGTTCGGGTTCCCGAAGACGCCGTTGAGTGCGATCTCCACGTTGGCTGCGCTGAAGCTGGCGGCACCGTTGATCGCGCCGACGACACTGGTCTTGAGGTCGTCGAAGGCGTTGGTGATCTGCTGGAGTTGCTCGCCGATGAGCGGGAACGGCAGCGAGAGCACCTGGTCGATCAGGCCGAAGCTCATTCCGTCGAAGATGTTGTCGAGCCCGCCGACCAGGCCGCTGACGTTGTTGGAGAGGTTCTGGTTGTTGGTCAGCGTCGTGAAGTCGGGCGTACTCGGAAAGCTCGTGTTGCCGGTAAAGGTGCCGATGTTGTTCACGAGCATGGTAAAGCGCGGCAGCGCCGCGCCGCCGCCGGCGGGAGCCATCGCGAAATCGACTTTCACCTTGCCGGTCTGCGTTGTGCTCGGGACGGTCGTGGCCAGAACGGATTCGGTATAGCCGCCTGCGTGAGCGGGCAGTGTCGCCGCTTTCGTCGCCGGCGCAGCGGGATTGGGCGCGTTCACGTCCTGTGCGACCGTGACCCTTCCGCCGCTCATGGTCACGCCATATCCATCCGCCGATCCGGTTTCGTCCAGGTTCTGTGTGTCGGTGTAGATTTTCAGGTCCAGTCGCGATGTGTCATAGATGACCGGCGCGAGATCGACCAAGTCCATGTCCATGCCGATGTCCAGGTCATACACGCTGCTCATATCAAACAGCAGCGGTTCGCCGTCGGTGGAGAGTTGATCAACACCGGTCAGGCCTACCACGGCTCCGCCCGCGTAGTCGGCATAGGTCGCAAGGTCGAGTGCGTAGTCCTCCGCCGCGCCGACCAGTGAGGTTCCCATCGACAGGCCGACGTCGATCGTGTGCGTCGCCGTGTTCACGCCGACCGTAATCGCCGAGCCGACGATGTTGGCGCCTACGTCTACCAATCCGTCGGCGATAATTGAGCCGACCGACTGAAGCGTCGCAATGTCTCCCGTGACGGTTTCGACGGTGCTGCGGGCCTGTTGGATGGCGCTGGAAAGCACCTGTGTCGCGATGTTCGATCCAAACCTTTCGAGACCTCGCCCCGCCGCCACCAGCAGGTTGGACGTGAAACCGACGGGCGATTCCAGGATCAGGTTAGCCGTCGTCACGCCGCGAACCAGCGCGGACTGAAATGAGTCGAACGTGGTCGTGCCCATGGCGGCGAGCGTGCCTGAACCGCTTGCTACGGCGTTGGCAACGCCGCCGGCGACGTCGCTCACCGTCGTGGTGATCGCCGCGCCGACCGTGCTGAAGTAGTTTCCGACAATCGAGACGCTTGGCATCGTCAGCGTGGGCGTGCCGGTCGAGGTGACGGTCGCAGGCAGCGTGGTGCCGTCGGCCAGTCCCGTCACGAGATCGCCGAGGTAGCTGCCGGTGGATGGCGTCTTTCGGCGGCGTCCGGAGTTCGCAAGGCGAAGCGTGTAGGTCGAACTCGACGAGGTGCTCGCGCCGTCGAAGCTGAATTGGGTGAACCCGAATCGACCGGTTCCCGCTAACGCCGTGCCGGTGGTGGCGATGGTGGTATCGATGACCACGTCGCGAACTCCCAGCCGGTCCACGATGTTGGAAAACGAGATCCCGTTGCTTACATCGAGGAAGAGTGTGAAGCGGCAATCGGTGTAGACGTGCGTGTTGACGGTCGAGGTCGTCTCGATGTTTCCGAGTGGGCCGGCCGAGAGGTTGTTGGTCAGCGTCTTGGTCTTGTCCAGAAAGGTGTGCCTGGGCAAGGTGATGGTGTAGCTGACGCGATTGAGCGACGCGTCGTACGAGATGGCCGGGTTCACGGTCGTGACGAGTTGAATCAGCGTGGCGAGCGACTGAGCGCTGACGAAGTTGGCGACGTCGCCGGTCGCGAGTTGTGAGACCAGTTTCGAGTCAATCGCGTCGCCGAGGTTCCCCGCCGTCCCGAGCGTAAGATCGCCCGCAAACGGCGCGGCCGCTCCGAGGACACTGGAATTGCTCAGGTTCGAAAACCAGCCCGAGAGTTGTTGAAGACCGGAGTAGACGGTGCCCGAATCGAGATTCTGGAACTGTTTGAGCTCGGCGAACGCGCCGTTGTTGGTCGTGTTCGTGCCGCTGCCGAGGGTGTTGCCGGAAACGGTGACCGACGGAGCCCCGGTGAAGGTGAAGCTGCCAACGGATGCGGTAACGGGAATGGTCGCCGATACGGTATCGGTGAGGATCGTCTGCTCGGCGACGTCCGCGACGTCGTAGCCGTTCAGTTCCGCGAGCGTGACCTGTCCGTACGCATCGGCATCGACGTTGGTCGCGTTGAGGCGCACGTTGACGTCGGCATTGATCGATGCGTTGCTGCTGCCGGCACTCAGGAAGCCGACGCTGACGGACTGCGAGATGTTGGAAAGGTGCGTATTCAGCGAAACGTCGAGCGCGATGTCGCGCGTGAAGAACGACTCATCGGCGCCCAGTTGGGGATCGAGATTGAGGCCGAGCGTCAGGCCCAGCGCAACGGTCGAAGTCAGATTGCCGGTGACGTTGGCGTCGAAGCTCAGAACTTCGTCATCCACTTCCGGGTAGAAGTTCGAAAGGACGGTGGTTGTGGTTGAAAGCGTAAGGTCGAGGCGTAATTCCGAGACGCCCAGCCCGCCGATGCCGCCGCGAACCGCCGTGAACCCGGGCAGCGTGGCGAGGTGCGAAACGAGCTCGGCCGTCGTCGGCGTAGAAGGGTCGACGACGTCGAAGTAGTTGTTGATCTTGTCGACGAGGCTGGCCTGCACCTTCTCGGCCGGGGCGGCGAGCAGCTCCATTGTTTCGATCGCCACTTCCCCGGTCTTGGCGCTGCGGATGAAATCGAGGTTGGTGGCAAGGGACTGCGTTGCGGCGGCGGAATCGATCCAGCTCACCAGGCCGCTCAGGCCGTCGCGGATCCGCTGCTCCTGCGTGGCGTCGATCGCCGAATTGGCCAGCGGATCGGTCGGAAGCACATACGCGCCCGACAGGACAATCCGACGCTCGAGCGATTCGGTCAAAAACGCCGAGGCGTCAACCAGGTTCGAAGTTGCTAGTGCACAGGCATTTCGAAGCGCGCAGCGGCGGCTGCGGAGGTTGATATGACGCATGATTCCTCCTCACAGGCCTGAGTTATGACGGTACCGAGTAAAGTAACAGCTCCACCCGAAAACCGCATAAAATTCCTGAAATATGCCGTTTCACTTCCGCAGTTGATCGATCTAACGCTGCATTGCGCGCATTATTCCGCGCTTAAGGGTCGAAGTTGCCTGGCGCGCGGATTCTCAACCGCCTCGCGGGACGTATCGTGGTGGAGCGAATCGGTGCAGTCGCACAAGCGCCGAGTAAGTTGGATGCTGCTTCAAGCCGGAACCGGAGCATCGGAACCGTCTGTTGATCGAATAGTCAATGCTTCAGGGTGAAACGAGTCTCGTGTACACGAAAGAGTCTCGTGGCGGCAGCTGAAATCCTTCTCGACGATCAGGCTTGCGCTGACGCCATCAAACTCTCGCGTCGCATAAATCCCGACTTCGTCTCCTTCTGCCCAGCGCCACGCTGTGTTGGTGGGAAGCGTGATGCGGATCGTGTGTTGCAGGATGCGCCAATCTGGCGCGTCGATTGAATCGTCAAGCACGACCTCGTACGCGAGGTGCTGATTCATATCGAAGCGGGTTGTCTGCCCAATGGCGCCAGTGTCCAGCAGGCGCCTCAGGTCGCTACGCTTGAGTCGAACGCGAATCGAATCTTCCAAAAATCGAAGTTTCATCGGTTCTCCCTTCTGAACCTACACAGCGTCAGGCGTTTGCGGGTTGCCGTGCGATGAGTCGGAGCAACTCCCCACGGCACGAGCCGCAGCCCGTTCCCGCGCGCGTACACTGACCAATCTGGTTGAGATCGCATGCTCCAGCATCGATTGCCGCGACAATCGTCGACTCCACGACCTGATTGCAGTTGCAGATCTGGCGATCTGCCGGCGTCGTGCTGGCAGATGAGATCATGAGGATTTCCAGCCGATTGTCGGGGACGGCCGACTCGCGATCGAAAGCCTGCACAGCCTGTGCGGCACCACCGGTGTCGCCGACGAACTGCGCGCCGATGAGTTTTCCTTCGCGGATGATCAACTTGCGATACGACAGTTTTCGCTCTTCGACGATCTGAATCACTTCGTCGGTCGGCAACTGTGGTTCGACGACGCCCATAGCCGCGACATCGATTCCGGCGACCTTCAATCTCGCGTAGAGCTTGCTACCGCGATAACGGGACTTCGGCTGCGCTCCGGTCAGCACGTCTGCGAGCGTCGAACACTGCTCCCAGATGGGGGCGACAATGCCATAGACCTTGCCGTTATGTTCGGCACATTCGCCCACGGCGTAGACTCCGGGTACGTGAGTTGCGAGTGTGTCATTGACGAGAATGGCGCGGTTCACGGCAATTCCGCTGGCTTGGGCAAGATCGATGCGCGGGCGGATGCCACAGGCCAGCACAACCATGTCTGCAGCAAGTAGCGAGCCGTCATCAAGAAGAATGCCTTCGATCTTGTCGTCACCGAGGATCTTTACAATCGTGCGACCGGTGCGGACAAAGAGGCCGGTGTGTTCGATCTGTTTTTGAAGCGCGGCGCCGCCTCGCGCGTCCAGTTGTGTTTCCATCAGGTGTGGCATCAGGTGGATGACGGTCACGTGCATGCCCGAATCGGAGAGCACTTTGGCGGCCTCGAGGCCCAGCAGTCCGCCGCCAAGGACGACGGCGTTGTCTCCCGCGCGCGCCTTGGAGCGCATCTGCAGGCAATCGTCGAGCGAACGATAGGCAAACAAGCCAGATTTGAGAGAAACGCCATCCGCGAGGAGTGAGCCGTCGAGCTTCGGAACAAATGCCTTTGAGCCAGTCGCGAGGATTGCCACATCGTATGGGATCTCTCGTTTGTCACCGGTCATGATCAGCCGTCGGGCGGTATCAAGCTTTTCGACGCGGACGTTCCGATGAAACGTCACCTCTTGTGCGGCAGGAGTGGCTGCTTCGATCCGGATGCTGTCCGGATCGTCGCCGCCGAGCACACGTGAAAGCAGCATGCGGTTGTAGGCGTGGCCGGGCTCCTCGCCGAAAACGCTGATGGTATAGCGTCTCAGGGCGTCGCGGCGAAGCAGTTCCTGAAGCAGGCGTGCGCCCGCCATCCCGTTGCCGATGATTGCGAGATGCTTTTTAGGCATGCTTGGCGACTCCTGGCTCATTCATGATGATGTCTGGTTTCATTCGAACCGCGCACAATTTGAACTCTGGCATGTCGCTCGTCGGATCGGTGCTCGGGTTGGTCAGCGTGTTGGCCGCACTCTTGCCGCCCCAGTGAAATGGCGCGAACACGGTGTCTTCCCGCATGTCACTGGTGACCTCGACCGCAAATTCGACTTCGCCGCGGCGGCTCTGGACGATCACGCGTGCGTCGATCGATAGGTCTAGGCGCTGCGCGAGGCGTGGATGGATTTGTAAACGTGGGATCGGCTGGGCCTTCTCGAGTGCCGAGATGCGTCGAGTTTGCGCGCCGCTGTTGTAGTGTTGCTTGAGTCGGCCGGTGGTGAAGTAGAGCGGATACTCTTCATCCGGCATCTCGCCGGCGTCGCGATGTTCGACCGCGTGAAACAGGGCTTTGCCGTCGGGGTGCGCGAATCGTTCGAGAAACATTCGTGGCGTGCCTTTTGGTGCGTCAACATTGCACGGCCAAGGGATGCCGTTGGCGTCGTCGATCGATAGATAGTCAATCGACGAGTAATCCGCGATCGCGCCCGCTGTGCATCTGCGCAGTTCATTGAACACATCTGCAGGGCCATCGAAATCGAAACCGCTTGCGCCCAGGCGCTTTGCCAGTTCCCCCAGAATTGTCAGATCGCTCAACACGCCGGGTGGTGCAGCGGCGGCGACACGACGACGAAGTACCCGTCCCTCGAAATTGGTAAGGGTGCCTTCTTCTTCGGCCCACTGCATTGTCGGCAGAATGTAGTCTGCAAGGGCGGCTGTCTCGTTCATGAACGAATCGCAAACGACAAGCATCTCGAGCGATTTCAATTTCTCGGTCACGTTCGTCGAGTCTGCCGACGCGACCGCGAGGTTTGACCCCATCACGAGGAGCGACTTCACTTCGCTGCCCAACGCGTTCAGTAACTGCACGGTCGGCAATCCCTTCCGAGGGATCTGTGCGGCATCGACTTGCCAGATGGCCGCGATTTCTCGACGGTGAAGCTCATTCTCGATTGATCGATAACCTGGGAGTTGATCGCATTTCTGTCCATGCTCGCGGCCCCCTTGTCCGTTACCCTGCCCGGTGAGCGTGCCGTAACCGCTGTTGGGCATGCCGCATTTTCCGAGCGCGAGCATCAGGTTGATCATCGCGAGAACGGAGTCGACGCCCTTGCTCTGCTGCTCCGGCCCTCGGCCACTGAGCAACATCGTCCGTCCGTCGGCCATCAGGCGAACGACCTTTCGCATCATCGGCTCCGCGATGCCGGTAATTCGCTCGACGATGGCGGGCACATATTGACTGACCGTTGCACGAACCGCATCGAAGCCGGAGGTGCGCCTGACAATGTAGTCCAGATCGACCAGCTGTTCTTCGACGGCGAGATGAAGCAGGCCGTTTGCCAACGCGAGATCGCTCCCGGGTGTGAGTTGGAGGTGGATCGCCGCTGCCCGCGCTGTGTCGGTTTTTCGCGGATCAACAACGATCAGCTTCCCTCCGGCAGAGCGCAGGGCGTCGAAGTATTGCATCGCCGGCGGAAGCGTGTCCGCGAGATTGCTGCCCCAGAGCAGCACCGCGCTCGCGCCGGGGAGATCGGCGATCGGAAATGGCATGCCGCGATCGATTCCGAATGCCTTGTTCTGCGCGGCGGCGGCGCTGCTCATGCAGTAGCGGCCGTTGTAGTCTATGTTCGCGGTTCGCAGCGCGAGCCGCGCGAATTTGCCGAGTAGATACGCCTTTTCATTGGTCAGCGAGCCGGAACCGTAGCACGCGTTCGCGTTCGCACCGTGGCGTTCGCGAATCGATGTCCATCTGGCAGCGATCTCGTTCAGAGCGGTCTCCCAAAGGATCGATTCGAACCCACCGTTGCTCGTTCTCTTAAGGGGTGAGGTAATGCGATCCCGACGTGTCAGCAATTCGCCGGCATTGAATCCCTTGATGCAGAGTTGACCATTGTTGACAGGGAACGTCGGGTCGCCGGCAACGAGGTACGCGCCATCGCGTGATTCGATCGTGATGCCACACTGAAACGCGCAGAACGGACAATGTGTTCTGGTAACGGCCTTCGACGGCGCGAATTGGGTAGGAGAGATTGGAAGCGTCGCATGTTTCATATCACCACGTTCAATACACATCCCGCTGGTAACGGCTGCCTCGAGACAGTTCTTTCATATACGCGCCGGCCTGGTCGGGACTCATGTTGCCGTGCTCTTGGACAAGTCGCTTGAGCGTGTCATCGACGTCCTTCGCCATGCGTTTCGCGTCGCCGCAAACGTAGAAATGGGCGCCGTCCTGCAACCACGACCAGATCGATGCAGCGTGTTCGGCCATGCGGTGCTGTACGTACACTTTGGCGTTTTGATCCCGGCTAAAGGCGAGATCTAGCCTTGTGAGCAGACCCCCAGAGCGCATGGACTCGAGCTCGTCGCGATACAGGAGGTCGTGTTCGGACCGCTGATCGCCAAAGAAGAGCCAGTTGCGGCCGCGTGCGCCGATGGCGGCACGCTCCTGGAGGAACGCTCGAAACGGCGCGATTCCCGTCCCAGGACCCACCATGATGATCGGCGTGTTCGGATCGCTCGGCAGTGCAAAACCGTGCGCAGGTTGAATGAACAGCCGGGCACCTCGCGTGCGCGCGACGCGATCGGCGAGAAATGTCGATGCCACCCCCCGGCACGGACGTCCCCGCGCATTGGTGTAGCGAACACATCCGACAGTGAGGTGAACCTGTCTCGGCGTCGCCTTGAGAGACGAACTGATCGAATAGAGCCTCGGCTGAAGTGAACTGAGCGATGACGAGAAGGACTCCAGACACGGCCGAGCGGCTGGAAACTGCTCGAGCAGATCGATGACTTCAGTTCCGTCCGGGATGCCGGGACCTTCATCATCGAGCATCGCCAGCAGGGCGTCCTTCTGCGCCGTTTCATCGCACACGTCCGCAAGGGCGCGGACGAGCGATTCGCTCGGCTTGGTGATCGTGAAGTGTTTCAGCATCGCCTCGAACAGCGATGCACTCCGGCCTTGACCGATGCCGACGGTTTCGGTGCCGTCGAAGCCGAGAAGCTTGAGGAGTGCGATGACCGTTTCCGGGCAGTTCTCCGCGTACACGCCCAGGCTATCGCCCACGTTGTAGGTCAAGCCGCTCTCGCCGAGATCGAAGCCGATCTGCCTGACGTCTTTCGCGCTGCCGGGGCCGGTGAGCGTTTTGTTCACGATGAGATTCGCGGAATACGGGTTGCTGCGGCTGTATGTCTGAGACGTCGACGGCGAGGCGGCGCCGTGCACTGTGAGTTCCACTCTCGGTGTGCTCACCGGCACCGCGCCGCTCATGATCTCTTTCAGCTTTCTCGCCGTTGCCTTCCCACCCGGTGTACATTTGGTGAGTTCCTTGTCCTCGCCGCGGGCGATCGCCTCGGCGTAAGTCTTGCAGAGGTAGCCGCACGTCCCGCAATCAAGCTGTGCCATTGCCGCCATGACGACCCGCTCAAGCGGCTTGCCATCCGCAAGCTTCATTCGCTCTTCGAGTTCGATGGCGGGGTCGTGCCACGGGTAGGCATCCTCTTCGATAGCCGTCGGTGGCTTCGCTGTGCCTTCCTGCGGCGTCCCGTCCTGCTGTTTGGAAAGCAGCCCGGCGAAGAAACCGTTCAGCCACGCGCGCTGGCTGGGCGAGAAGGGAGCTGATTCGGGAACCAGCGGGATCGATGGTGGCGTGCTCATCGTCATCGAAGAATCTCAACTTGCGGACAACGGCGTCGATGTGGAGAACGTGTCGGTATCGATAAATTCGAGAATCGCCTTTGTGGTGTGACGCAAGACGAACCCGCGGACACCTTCACCGGAGTGCCGATGGGTGAGATAGGCTCGAACAAGTCGCTCCACATAACGTGGCACATCCACCGCGACGACGTTTCTCAACAGTTCACGTCCGATCGCCTTGTCGTCGCCGTAACCCCCGCCGATGAAAACGTGGTAACCCTCCACCATGTCGTCTTCACCAGCAGTATTCGTGACTTGTACCTTTGTCGCGATCAGGCCGATGTCGCCGATGTAGTGCTGTGCACAACTGTGATGGCAGCCGGTGAGGTGGATATTGATTGGCACATCAAGCTCGCCGATCGAACGTTCGAGATGCTCGGCCACTTCCATCGCATGGATCTTCGTGTGTGCATTCGCAAACTTGCATCCGGCCGCGCCCGTGCAGGCAACCAGGCCCGCGCGAAAACTTGTCGCGCGGTGATGAAGGCCCAGCGCTTCAATCTCTTCTCTCACGCGGTCGGCTTCCGCATCCGCTATGTCGCTGATTAACAAGTTCTGCCACACCGTCAGTCGGATCGTGCCCGAGCCGAATTGATCCGCGATCTTTGCTATCCCGCGCATTTGTTCAGTGGTGAGTCGGCCGACGGGTACGACGACGCCGACGTAGTTCAAACCGGGCTGCTTCTGGGGGTGGAATCCGACGTGTCCGAGCTTGTCGAATGCGGGCCGAACTTCGCAACGATCCACTGCGAGCGAATGGAGTTTCACGCCGGTCGGCAGATGCTTCTCGGCCTCCCTGATGAATCCATCAAATCCTGTGCGATCGAGCACATATTTGAGACGTGCTTTCCTGCGATCGGTCCGATCGCCATGCTCGGCGAAGGCGCGGACAATCGCGTGGCTGACGGCGATCGTGTCTTTCGGCAGTATCGCGTAGCCGGTGTCGCGAGCGAAATCTTTGTGGCCAGTGATCCCGCCGAGCGTGAGGCGAAATACGATCTGCTCGCCGGAGATGAAGTCGGCCGGATCACGAATCTTCATTGCGGTAAAGCCGATGTCATTGGTGTCCTCCAGCGCGCTGACCCGGCCGGCTCCGTCGAAGGCGATGTTGAACTTTCTCGGCAGGCCGTACATGTCGCGGTGATTCAGGATGTGATGGTGCAGCTTCCGCGCCAACGGCAACGTGTCGATCAGTTCCTGCGGATCGATACCCGCCGTAGGGGAGGAGGTTACGTTGCGGATGTTGTCAGCGCCGCTGCCGCGATTGATGATTCCCAGATCATGCAGGCCCATGAGCACATCGATCGTGTGCTGCGGCTTGATCTCGCGCAGCTGGAGGTTCGCTCGGGTGGTGATGTCCGCATATCCGCCGGCAAACTCATCAGCGATCTGAGCGACACCGCGAAGTTGGTGCGAACTCATTACGCCGCCTGCGATGCGCAGCCGGCACATAAACGAGTCCTGCGCGGGAGCGACATAGAACATCCCCTGAAACTTGAAGAGAAACACATCTGTTCCCTTGGGAAACCTCGCGTCCTTCGCGTGTTCGAGCATCCGGTTCCAGACATCCAGGCCGTGGCCGATGTCACGCTTGGCGGTTTCCTCAGCGGGGAGCTTCTTGCCTTCAGCGAGATGCCGTGATTGGGCGGCGAGGTTCGGATCGCGATCCTCACCGGCGTCGTGCGGCTTCTTCGTCTGGACGATATCCAGGGTCGCGGCCCACGTCGGCAACTGCGCGAGCGAAAGACCGATCCCGCTGCCTGCGGCGAAGCCTTGAAGGTAGTTCTTCTGTTCGTCGCTGAAATCGCTCAAGCGGTCACCACGACTTTCTGAGTACAACGATGATCCTGCGCTTCAAGGAATCCAATCACCGCTTCGCGGCAGCGGTAGTATCCCGGATCTTCCAGCAATGCGGCCCGATCGCGCGGCCTGACAAATGGGATGCCGAGAATCTCACCTACCGTCGCCGCCGGGCCATTGGTCATCATGACGATTCGATCGCTCAGGGTGACGGCTTCATCTACATCGTGGGTGACCATCAGCGCGGTGATGCGGTGCTCGCGCCAGACATCGAGCAACACATCCTGCAGTTCGATGCGTGTGAGAGAGTCGAGCATGCCGAACGGCTCGTCGAGCAGGAGCATCTTAGGACTGAGCGCAAACGCACGTGCGATGCCGACGCGTTGTTGCATGCCCTGGCTCAACTGTGCCGGCTTCTTGTGCAGAGAGCCCTTCAGTCCGACGAGTTCGAGGTAGTGTGTCGCAATGGACACCCGCTGCAGATGCGTGGCCTGAGGCTTGATCTGTTCCAACCCGAGCAGAACATTCTGCAATGCCGTCATCCAGGGCAGCAGGTTCGGGCTCTGAAAAACAACGGCGCGGTCTGGGCCAGCGTCGCGCAGTTCCCTGTTGTCGAGAATCAGCGACCCCCCACTCACTTCATGCAAGCCGGCGATCATCTGCAACACCGTGCTTTTGCCGCATCCGCTGTGGCCGATGATGGAAACGAACTCGCCCTCAGCGACATTGAGATCAAAGTCGAAGACTGCCGTGAACGAGCCCTTCGCCGTGGCGAAGACCTTGGTAAGTTTCCAGCATTCGAGGTACTTGTTGTTCATGCGACTCCCGCGGCAAGGAGTGCATCTCGTTTGGCGGCACGGGTCGAAGTGAGGTAGCTGATGATCTCCCGCTTCAGCTTTCCGTGAGCCGGGTGCGACGCGGCGACGCGGCGATCTCGCGGCCGCGGAATCCCGACTGGGAACTCCGGCCCGAGTGTTGCTTGAGGGCCGGCGCTCAAGGGCACGATTCGATCTGCTAAGAGGATCGCCTCATCGACGTCGTTAGTGATCAGCACCATCGCGGTCTGCTCGGCCTGGCTGATCCGTGCGAGCTCGTCCTGAAGCGTGGTGCGCGTGAGCGCATCCAGTGCACTGAGCGGCTCATCAAGCAGCAGGACACTTGGCTGCATCGCGAGCGCTCGTGCCAGCGAAACCCGCTGCCGCATTCCGCCGGACAACTCGCTCGGATACTTCTCTGAGGCGTGGCCTAGATTCACCATCGAGATGTATTTGTTGCATTGGTCGTCAATCCGCGCGTCGTCGAAGTCGCGAAACACCTGCTTCACGCCTAGCCGGATGTTGTCCAGTACGCTTAGCCACGGAAGCAGGGAGTAGTTCTGAAACACAACGCCACGATCGGGCCTCGGCGCGCCGGCGGGTTTGCCACGCATCCGCACCTCGCCGGTATCGGGCAGCAGGAGACCTGCTAACAAGGAGATGAGTGTCGTCTTACCGGCGCCGCTATAGCCGACGATGGCAACAAACTCGCCGGCCTTTACGGCCAGGTTCACATCGCTCAACACCTGCGTGCGGAGGGAACCCTGCCCGAAGCCCTTCGAAATCGATTTAAGCTCGAGAAGTAACACGCGCCACCTCCCGTGCGTTAACAGCCGACGGCCTTATCCATGCGATGCCGCGTCCGAAGATGGCCGGCAGCGCGAGCAATGCATGGACGTTCTTCTCCAACAGGCTCATCGCCCGATCCAGCGCGAAGCCGACGCCGCCGATCACTAGAATTGCGCCGATCATCGCCCCGTAGTTGGGCGGTGTTCCGTTGTAGCAGTTCCAGAGGAAGAACCCGACGCCGGATTTTCCGCTGAGCATTTCACACGCCACGATCACCAGCCACGATATTCCCAGGCTGAGCCGAAACCCGGTGAACATGTACGGAAGCGTCGCGGGAAACTGGATCTTGGTGAATCGTTTCCATGTGCTCAGTCGCAGCACGCGGGCGACGTTAATGTAGTCCTGCGGGATCGCGCGCACGCCGACGGCCGTGTTCAGAATTGTCGGCCAGACCGAGCAGATCGCGATCGTGAAGACGCACTGCCACTCGAGCGACTCGATCTTGATGCCTTGCGTCTGTAAGTGGTTCTTGAGCGGTACCGCAAGCAGGCCGGCAAGCGGAAACCACGCGAGCGGACTCACCGGGCGAAGCACCTGCATGATTGGATCAAACATCCTGGTGAACAACTTGCTCCCGCCGAGCATGAAACCGATGGGCACCGCGAGGAGGATGCTCGCGAGATATCCCTTGGCGACGAGCGTGAGCGAGTCGATCGTTTCCAGGCCGATGCCGCGAAAACCGTCATCCGGGTTGTTTGTAAAGGGTTCGCGGAAGTATTTCTCGGCTTCGTGCCAGGCACGGTGTGGCGCGGGCAACTTGGTTGACCGCCACCAGACACCTGGTGCCAGCCAGCCCTGACCCGCAACTGGTGCTTTTACCTTTGCCTGCTGCTTCACGAGCATGTCGTACGTCTTCTGCTCGAAGGTGAGTGCAGACACGACGTACCACAGCCCTGTGAATAGAAGCGCACCAACCAGCGGCAGCAGAACCGCCTCGCGAAGGAATGTCAGCAACTTCGTCTTCATGAAGCAGTTCCTTTAGCCCTTGATGTTCTTGATCGGGAACGATGCGGCATACGCCTCAAGATCACCGTTCGGGTCGAACGAAACGCCATCCATCATCGACCAGGGCGCGTTGTCCAAGCCCGCGTGTGAGTAGCCCACTTCCTTCATCGCTTCTTCGTACAGGTCGTTGCGGAAGACCTGCTTTGTGATCGTTTCGTAGTCGGGCGCGCCCTCGACCATTCCCCAGCGCCGGAACTGACTCAGCCACCACTTGCCGTATGCCGGCTGCGGGTAGTTGCAGTTGCGACCGCTGAAAATCATGTAGTTCTCATCCTGCTTCACGCGGCCGTCACCATAGTCGAGTTTGCCTTCCAGGCGCGCGAGGATCGCTTCGGGCGGGCACTTGATGTACGCATCACGACCCACGATCTGGCACTGCTCCGCGCGGTTTGCCATTTCGTCCAGCCAAACGCTCGCCTCGTTCAGTGCCTTAAGGCATGCCTTGACGGTCTTCGGATTTCTTTCTGCGAACTCGGCAGTGAAGGCGCAGACTTTCTCGGGATGGTCTTTCCAGATTTCCTGAGTCGTGATGGACGTAAAGCCGATTTCCTCGGCGATCGCCCGCGCGCCCCACGGCTCGCCGACGCAGAATCCATCCATCTTGCCGACCTTCATGTTGGCCACCATTTGTGGTGGCGGGATCGTGATGAGATCGACATCCTTGTCAGGATGAATGCCGCCGGCGCCGAGGAAATACCGCATCCACATCGCGTGCGTGCCGGGCGGAAACGTCATCGCGAAGGTCATCTTTGTGCCGGTCGATCTGGCTTCGTCAACGAACGGCTTGAGCTCCTTCGGATCGGCGGCGACTTTTCCCTTGAGGTCGCTCTTGAGGGTGATCGCCTGGCCGTTGCGATTGAGCAGCCATGGGATCACCATCGGCACGCTGTTGCCGCCGCCGAGGCCCATCGTGCTGGCGATCGGCATGCCGATGAGCATGTGGGTCGCCTGGGTGTCGCCGTTGATGAGCGCATCACGTATCGCGGCCCAGTTGGCGGGTTTGGTGATCCTGGAGTTGATGCCGTACTTCTTAAAGAAGCCTTTTTCATGGGCGATGACGATCGGCGAGCAATCGGTGAGTGCGATGATGCCGAACGTGACGTCCGCGGTCTCGGGCGCGTCGCTCGCAAAGTTCATCGCCTGGGCCCAGCTCGGCAACGCCCCCAGCATCGCGGCGCCGGCCGTGGCCAGGCCGCCGCGGAGGACTGATCGACGGCTGAATTCGCTGGACTCTCTTGTTGTTCGTGACATGCTTTTCCTTGGAGTAGGCAATCGAATGCGAAGGTCGATTCACTTGCTGGCTAGTAAATGTGTCATTCCTGAACCGATCGGAGTGAAGTCGGTGATGGGGCAATCGACGCCGAGTGTCGCTGCCGCCTCGCGGTAGCTCGCCGTGTGGGTGGAAACGATGGACATCGCCAGCGGGTCGACATCAGATGCGACATGGCCCCACCGAATCATCTGCTCTACAAGCCACGCGCCCCCTCCGACATTCGGGAACAGTGATGCCGGCGAGAATGACCGCATGTGCCAGTCGGGCTTGCGGAAGTGTTGGATGCTCGGTCGAAGATTGAACTGGCGATCCAAAGACAAACTCGCGGCAATCGCTTCGACATCCACATCCAGATATTCCGGCCGCGCCAACAGGCGAGCGAGTTCAAGATGATTGACGGAATCCGCGCAATACTTGCACGCGTGAATCAGCGCCTCGATCAATCGGAAAACGGTCGACGGGTCGTCCGTCAGCAACGACCGACGAATCGCCAGCATCTTGTCTGGATGGGACGGAAGGATGTCCGTGGTCAACGCGACGATCTGGCCCGTCCGTGCACGCTGGGCAAGGAGATTCCAGGGTTCGCCAACGCAGAAACCATCGAGATGACCTTGAGCCATGTGCGATGCGGTCAAAATTGGCGGCACCACATTGAGACTCACCTGTTCATCTGGGCGAATTTCCGCTCGGGAAAGCCATTCTCGCAGCAGGTAATGATGGATCGAGCTCCCAAACACGTGACCGAATTGAGGCCTGCTTCCGTGCCGTGTATTTTTGAGCATCTTCGCGAGCATGGCGGCGGTGGTGATACCCTGATCGATCAAGCGCCGGCTCAGGGTAATTGCATCGCCTCCGGTACCGAGAGACATGACATTGAGAACTGGCGGATTGACGCCATTCACGGCGATCGCGGTGGAGACGGCGAGCCCGAGCAACGCATGGGCTGCATCGAGCTGCCCAAAGAGGAGCCGGTCGCGGATGTTCCCCCAGCCGATTTGCCTTTTCAGCTGAACGCGCAATCCGACGTCCTCAAAGAAGCCGAGTTCCTGCGCGGCAATAAGGGGCGCCGCGTCAATCAGAGGCACGAAGCCAAGACGGACAGTCGGGGATGACCTATGACGTAATGCGCTCGACACGAAATACTCCGTTAAGCCTCCACTTCTTGTACAAGCGCAATACTTCCGCGCTTCCCAGTGGTTCCTTCATCCTTCGCTGACGGGTGAAAGATTACGGATGAAACAGCATGATTCCAATTCATTCATCTGATATGGTTGATGAATCATGTTCATGGAGATTGCATGTTCGATGTGCACGCACTCAAGGTTTTTGTTTCGGTTGCTCAGAACTTAAGCTTCACCCGTGCGGCCGAATCGCTGTTCCTGACGCAGTCCGCAGTGAGCCATCAAATCGCGCGCATGGAGCGAGATCTCGGCGTGACCCTGTTTGAACGCTTGGGCAGACGCGTCGAACTCACTCGATCGGGAAACACGCTGTTAACGCAGAGCCGCCGCGTGTTCGCAGCGATGGAGGAAGCTGCAACTGCCGTCAAACAGGCAGATCAACCCGATGCGGGGGCGCTGCGCATCGGTGCCAGCGCGACAGCCTGCCAGTTCATTGTGCCCGAAGCGCTACGCGAGTTCCGGGAGTGCTACCCGAATTACACGCTCTCGATCACACCCGGCGATTCGCCAGCCGTGTCGGAGATGTTGCTTGATGGTTCCATCGACCTCGGCCTGCTTATTAAGAGTGAGCGAAAATCAAAACTTCAGTACCATCCGCTCTTCACAGACGAACTGGGACTGGTGGCGAGCCCGTACCATCCGATTTCCAAACTGAAAAAGGTGCGCGCACAGGATCTCGTCAATCAGAAATTGGTGCTGTACAGCCGAGCCAGCAGCACGTGGAATCAGATCGAGCGGCACTTCGCGCGATCGAAATTGCAGATTCGTGACCCGATCGAACTGGGCTCGATCGAAGCAATCAAGGAGCTCGTCAAACTGGGCCTCGGCATTGCAATGCTTGCCCGCTGGGTCTGCGAGCGTGAGCTCAGCGCAGGATCGCTCGTTTTCATCCCGATGCCCGGAACCAGGCTGTCGCGACACTGGTGCATCGGCGTGGCGGCGGGCAAGACCCTCTCCGTCGCAGAACAGACCTTCACGGGGCTCTGCAGGGCTGCTTCGAAACGCTTAGTGCGGTGAAAGAATGAGCCAGACAATGATGATTTCTGAAATCCAGACGCAGTTGGTCGTTCTCGCGGGCGGGAAGGGTTCGCGGCTGGGAGTAGACAAAAGCCGAATCCAGCTCGACGGCACACCGATTCTACATCACCTGCTCAACCGGCTGCAGTGGCGGGGGCCTACGCTGCTGGTGACTTCTGGTGCAACTGATCGCCTCGAAGGTGCGTCCGGTTTCACCGCGACCATCGCAGACCAGTTTCCCGGCGAAGGCCCGCTCGGCGGCATCGTGACGGCACTTTCCGCTACCCTCGCGACATTCAACGCAGACGCCAAATTGCCGGAGAAAGCAGCGTCGACGATTGCAGAGGAATCGATTGATCGCATTCCCGATGCAACCTCCATAGTGCGGCAGTTGGTCATACTTCCCATCGATCTCGTGCGAATCAGTCGTCCAGAGGTGCTGGCGCTACTCGACGCACCGCCGAATCTTTCGATTGCCTGTTTTGACCGTTTCGACAACAACGGCAACTGCGTCTTGGAACCCCTGCCGATGAGAATCGATGTCGCGAGGGCCGAATCGATCCGCGCACACTTTCTCGCTGGCGGGCGATCGTTGCGCAGCCTCCTGAACCTTGAAAACGCCGGCACAGTGTCAGCACCGCCAGAATGGACGGCGGAAGTCTGGCTGAATGTCAACAACGCAGCCGACCTCCACGCCGCAAGTGGCTCAATCGCGAGAACCTAGCGAACGCGAGTTTGGATTTGCCAATGTGACGGACATTGGCTTCATGTCCTGTCTCGATGATCAGGGAATCAGTGACGATTGCAGGAACGGATGAGCCGTCGTTCAATCCCCGCCACTGTCTTCGGTTGCTCTACTGCCTGGCCGCGGCTCTCTGTGCTCGAGTGAGCGTCGACCCGCCTGCAGGCCGCATCGAGAGCGAATATGCCCACCACGAAGCCGGCGAGCTCTTCTACAACGAGGTGCCTGCCCGCGCTTCGAGATGAACGGTCAGAAGCATCTCGCTCTTGGCGATCGCGACAAGTTCAATGCTCATTATCTGTAGTTGACACCGATATTCAGTTCGCCAGGCATCCACCAGAACCTCTCTCCGACTCGCAAATTGTCACCGTTCGCGAATCCCGTTTTCGGCAGGTTGTCCCATCTCATCAATGTCACGGCGCTCTTTGTCGAAAAAGCTCGCGACGTGGTCAAAGCGGCGGTAGCGATCATTTCCTGCACGTCGGTCATGTTCACCCCGTACCGGGCACGCTTCTCAAAACGCCCAACTTCCACCAAAATTGACGGTATCATGGTCGCCTGTGAACCCCGGCTCATCCCATTCCGGTGATCGTGTAACCGTGCTGCTTCACGCTATCGATCAGGGTGACAGTGGCGCATCCTTCGAGTTGTTGCCGCTGGTCTATGAGGAACTGCGTTCTCGTGCGGGGAAGCTGTTAAGCGGCGAACGTTCCAATCACACGTTGCAGCGAACAGCATTGGTTCACGAGGCTTATCTGAAGCTCGTACGTGGCGAGCAGAACTTTCAAACCAGGGCGCATTTCTTCAATGCCGCGGCGCTGGCGATGCGCCGAATCCTGGTGAATCACGCAGTTGAGCGACGCGCGCACAAGCGTGGCGGTGGGCGTGCGCAGGTTAATCTTGACGATGTAGACATCGCGGGTGATGCCGTCGACTCGGTCGATGTGCTCGATTGGATCCAGCTCGACGACGCGCTGAAGCAACTTGCCGAAGCCTCGCCGCGGCAGCATAAGGTCGTAATGCTCCGCTTCTATGCAGGACGAACCGAAGCGGAGGTCGCGGAGTTGCTCGGTGTAAGTTTGGCGACAGTCGAGCGCGACTGGAAGATGGCGCGGGCCTGGCTTTATCGCGCGATGAAAAAAGAGTGAGGTGCCGGGCCGCGCGAATCGGCATTAGCTATGGGAGCCGTCTGCCATGAGCCGATCTGACCACGAACGTTTGACCACACTGTTGGCCGAAGCGCTGGCACTACAAGAGGCGGACCGCCCTGCGTTTGTTCAGCGATCCTGCGCCGACGACGCTGACATGCGGCGCGAACTTGAAGAGCTAATCGAATGTTCCGAGAAGGCTTCGAAGGCGTTCGACCTGGCCTCGACGCAGGTCGGCCGGGCTGATCCCCAGCAAATCGGGCCCTACCGCATCCTCGAAACCATCGGCGAAGGGGGAATGGCCGTTGTCTACAAGGCGCAGCAGGAGTCGCCAGTCAGGCGGGTGGTCGCAATCAAGATCATCAAACTGGGCATGGACACCAAGCGGTTCATCGCGCGGTTCGAGGCCGAGCGACAGATGCTGGCGATGATGGATCATCCCAACGTTGCACGGGTGTTTGACGCCGGCGCGACCGCACTGGGTCGGCCTTACTTCGTAATGGAGTTCGTGCCCGGCGAACCGATCCTTCCGTGGTGTGACAAACGACGGCTCGGCATTCGGCAACGCCTCGAACTATTCATTTACGTCTGCGAAGCCGTTGAATCCGCGCATCGCAAGGGAATCATCCACCGCGATCTGAAGAATTCGAACGTGCTTATCACGCAATCAAGTCCTGATGCGCCCGGCACGCCGAAGGTGATCGACTTCGGCGTCGCCAAGGCGATCAGCCAGCAGGTCGGTGAGGGGACGATGGTCACCGAGCAGGGGCAGATCATCGGCACCCCCGGCTACATGAGTCCTGAACAAGTCGAGCATGGCGAGAAGGCCGTGGATACAAGATCGGATGTGTTCTCGCTGGGCGTGTTGTTGTACGAGCTGTTGACAGGCGCGAGGCCGATCGACGCCGATGCTTGGACCAGCGGCAGCTACGAAAAACTGCTGCGCGCCATGCGCGAGGTGAATGCGCCCGTGCCGACGGCGAGACTCATGGCACTTCCGAGAGACAAGATCGAAGATATTGCCCAAAAACGCGGGCTTTCGTCGACGGCGCTGTTGCGCCAACTCGCTGGTGAGCTGGCATGGGTCCCGCTCAAAGCGATGCGGAAGGACCGCGAGCAACGATATTGCTCGGCAAGCGAGTTGGCGGACGACATTCGGAATTACCTCGGGTGCCGGCCATTGATCGCCGGTCCGGAATCCAAGCGTTATCGCTTCGGCAAGTTCATTCGGCGTCAACGCGCCGCCGCCTTTGCGTCCGCCGTCAGTCTCCTGGCACTGGTGGCCGCGACGGGGTTATCGATGCGGTTTGGTTTCGCCGAGCGAAGGCAACGACAGGCGGCCGAGACGGCGCGCGATGAACTCGAGCAGGTCGTCCGCTTTCAAGAGGGTCAGTTCGACGCCATCAACGCGGAGGCCATGGGACAACGACTTCGGAGCGATCTGATGGCCAGAGCCCGTGCCGCAGCGACGCGAGCGAACGTGCCAGGCGAGGAAATCGAGCAACGCATCTCCGAACTACAGCACCTGACGGCCGACACTGATTTCACGGGTCTCGCGACCGAGTCCCTGGAAGGGACGTTCTTCGTGCCGGCGTTGTCTGTGATCAAGAAGCAGTTCGCCGATCGGCCAGCCATTCAGGCTCGGCTACTTCACACGATGGCGATGACACAGGTCGACCTGGGTCTTTACGGCGAGGCGTTGAAAGTCGAGGAGTTGTCGTTCGCCATCCGCCGAAAGCTCGTTGGGGACGAACACATTGACGCGCTGGAGTCCCTGCATGGCATGGGATTCATCCTTCAAAACTTGGGAAAGCTGGACAAGGCGGAGCTTTGCCTGCGCAGTGCCATGGACGGGTTCGGTCGACTGTATGGCGCGGATCATCGCAATACGCTCGGGAGTGCGTCCGGGCTTGCAACGACCTATCGGCTTCAGGGAAGGCTCAACGAGTCGGAGCAACTTCATCGCAAGACGCTGGAAGCTCAGCGGCGGGTTTTGGGTAGCGATCACTACGACACGCTGGAATCGATGCGTGGCTTGGTTGCGGTGTTGCAGGATCGAAACGAAACGGCCGAGGCCGAGAAACTGCTCAGAGAACTCATTGAGCGTTCGACAAAGGTCAACGGCCCGGATCACCCGAACACGATTGGGTCCCAGATGAACCTCGGCGCGATTCTGATGAGGGACGGAAAACTCGATGACGCAGAACCCGTTCTGCAGTCGGCTCTGGCCAACCAGCGCCGCGCGCTCGGCGACGACCATCCTCTGACGCTCAGTGCGTTAGGGAATGTGGGCTTGCTTTATCGTAACCAAGGCCGATTCGCCGAAGCCGAAGCATGCTATCGGGAGTTGCTCCAGCGCCGAGGGAAGGTTCTAGGCGAGGGTCATTCAACGACGCTGTTGGTGATGCACAACCTGGCTTCACTGCTGTTCGTGCAAGGAAGACTGGATGAAGCCGAACCAATCTACCGGGTGACGCTGGAGAAGCGGCAACGGCTGCTCAGCGCGGACCACCCGGACGTTTTGGTCACGATGAACTCGCTCGCACGTCTGCTCATCGAGCGCAATAAGCTCGTCGAGGCCGAGCCTTACTGCCGAGATTCGCTGGAGCGATATCGACGAGTGCTCGGCGATGAGGTTCCGGATACGCTGGTGGCAATCCGCACGATGGGCCGGTTACTCGATGCGCAAGGCAAGTCGGCGGAGGCGGTTGCCGTGCTGGTGCCGGCAGAGGCAGCCACGCGAAAGGCTTTCACCGGCGGGAAGGCGAACCGGCTGGGCTTGTTCCTGACGGCTCTCGGTCGCGCCCGGGCCGGGACAGGCGATTTCGCTGCAGCCGAGGCAAACCTCAATGAAGCTCATGAAATTCTGAGCCAGTCTCCATCGACTACGGAGTTTGAGCGCCGCGACCTGGCCCGCGCCATAATCGAGTTACACTCTGCCTGGAATCGTGCCCAGCCCAATTCCGGCCACGACAAGCAAGAGGCCAACTGGCGCGCGAAATTGGACTCCGCCAGCCCCATAACCCAACCGGCAACGCGCCCAGCGGCCCCTTAGCGGCGAATCCCGGCATTCGCACTTGCACGGCCCCGGTTTTCCAACCAACACCCGAAAAAAAATGAGGGGTCATCGGTCCACTGTCGGCATCTGGTGGTGGGTCTGTTCATTCCACATTCCTGGAGGTTGCCATCATGCTGCACCGTATTACCCAAAGTAGTGCTTTTTCCCTGTTCCTCATTCTGGCGTTTCTGAACTACACCGCGCGCCCGGCGCTGGCGGCGCCGGCAATCGTCCTGCACAACTGGTCTGGGGAAATCGATCTACTCGAAGACCCCTCCCCATTTGAACTGCACGGCACCGCATCTCACCTGGGCAACTTCGACGCCGTGGGAGAAGTGGAGTTCACTTTCGACGCTCAAGGTGGAATGGCAGGAACCGGCGTCGTCGTCTTTACCGCCGCCAATGGCGACAGGCTGGCTGGCCTGGTGACGTGGAACGTTGAAGCTGGTGAAGACGTCCGGCACAGCGAATTGAGCTTTCAGTGGCGCGACTCGGTCACGTTCAGCGATGGCGGTGTTGAGCACAGCACCGGCCGGTTCGCGAGTGCAGCCGGTCGACCGCCGGGACTCGTCGTCATCGCGATCATCGCCATTCTGATCGGGACGCTGCTTCCGTGTGTTCAAAAGCCGGGCTGCGGGACAACTCCGCGATAGCACCTCAACCGTCGTTCATTTGGAGTCCATCATGCAGCACAATCACTTTAATCGTGCTCGATACCAGACCCCTCTTCGTGCTTCACTGATTGAATCGTTGGAAACTCGTTGCCTGCTCGCCGCGATCATCAATGGCTCGGGCGGCGACGACACATTCACGCTCAGCGTCGGCTCTGGAAACGCGATCAGCCTGACGTTCAATGGCGCGATTCAATCGATTCCCACGCCCGGCGATAACATAGTTGAAGTGCATGGACTCAACGGCAACGACGACATCACGCTGCTCAATACCGGCACGCTCACCTTCTTTCTTTTCGGCGAACTGGGCAATGATGATTTCATCGTCGGTAACGGCAACCTCGCCACGAACGTTCAGCGCAACGTTACGATCATCGAACCTTCCGGCGCGGGCAACGACACCTGCACGATCAACGACCTGAACGGCCCGGGGCTCACCTGGAGCGCCGATGCCAGCTCGTTTTCGTTTCTGTCGATCAGCTCCCCATTCATCTCGCTCCCGGCCATGGTCGATGCCGGCGACTCGACGACTGTCATCGCCAGCAACAACGATGATGTGCTTCGCCTTTCGGGAGGCGGAATCATGGGCGCCTTTCCTGCCAAGACCACCTTCAATCTGGGCGGCGGCAACGACACGGTTCATCTGGGCGGCAGCCAGCGGATCGTTGAGCCGAATCTTCCGGTGAGTTCGACGATTGATGCCGGCAGTACGGGTACCGATTTGCTAACCGTTGACGACTCGAGCGCGGCCAGCACGCGCACGAGCATTGACTTTGACGACAACGGACTCGTCGGCGGGCCCGCGCTGCGCAATTTCAATTCAATGACCGTCACGGCGCATTCACTTTCGGGCGGATCGCCTGAGGCGGTGACCTTCCGCGGTTTCAACTCGCCGGTTCCGCTGATCAACATCGCCGGAACCGATGGAGAAGACCTTTTGCAATTCGGAACGCCCGCAAATCCGATCACCAGCCAGAACTACTGGGGCAACGTCAACCTGAACCTCGGAACCGGCGTGAACAACGTCGAGGTCAACCAGTCAGATACCGGAAGCGCATCAAGCTGGACGTTGAACCAAGGGGGGCTGTCGGTCAGCACCGGCCCGGCGAGCCTGGTGACCTTCAGCACGATCACCTTCACCCTTCGCTCAACCAATTCCGGTGATCTGTTTTCCGTCATCGACACGCCCGACAGTTGGCGAGTGTTCATCGACGCAAAAGGAGGCAATGACCGCCTGCAAATGGGCCCGACGTTGGACCTCGACGACGTCTTTGACAGCTCGGGCTTCTACTTCTTGGGAGGCAGCGGCAACGACACCATCGACGTGAGCGATATTAATGACCAGATCGGCGATAACGATGACTACGCCATCGGAGGCACCGTCGGATTCGCGGGAGGCTTCCCCATCAGCGACGGCTCGATCCAGAAGAAAGACTTCCTCGCAGCCAACTACTCAATCCCGTTGGCGTATCACGACGTGGAACGCCTTGCGCTCGGCTTCGACAATGACTCGAATAACCTCACCTACGACTTCGGCGGGTTAACCTCCGTGGAAATCTCCGGCAACGGCGGGAGCGACATCTTCACCAATCAAGCCGCCGGCACCACCCTGCCTAACACGCTCGTCACCTCTTTGGCGCAAAGCATCACTTTTCACGGCGGCACGGGAACCGACGACTTGGTTCTCAAAGACAGCGACGGACACCTAGGCAAATATGAGATCAACAGTGGACAGCTCTTCTACGCGCCCACCAACATCACAACCAGCACCATCAACTTCGACAATTTCTCCAACATCCGGATTACCGGAAACGATGAAGCCAACAGCGTGGTGATCAGCGCCAAACCGACGGGTGGAACGCTGAACGTCTCTACTTTAGGTGGCGACGACACCTTCACCATCGGCGGCGGAGACTTGGACAGCAACGGGTTCTTCAGTTCCGGCATCACCCTCTCGGCCGGCACGGGGAACGATGGAATCGTCTTCGACGACCACCTTGACGGCTCAAGTCCGGGAGAAACCGAGACATACACTTTCGGAAACCTGAGCCTGGCAAAGGGTTCGCAGACGTTGCTCTACAGCACATTCGAAAACCAGACGCTTGAGGCATCTGACAACGGGCCGCTCATCAACCTTTTCTCCATCAGCGGCTTCCTCGACAACACGACGATCAACGGCGGGCCGACGCCCGGGACGCTGGTGCATGTCGGCTCGAACAGCCTGGGCAACATCTCCGGAACGGTGAACCTGAACAATATCGGCATCGCCAGGATTCACGATGAGAGCTTTGCAGGCACAAGCACTTTTGAAATCACCGGCACGCATGTGCGAAAAACGACGTCCAACCAAACCATCAACTATACGAATGTAAACTCAATCGAACTGAACACCGGAACGTTGGGCGACACTATTGATGTGCGCGGGCTGGCGGCTGGTTCAATCCTGACGGTCAACGCCAACGCTGGCAACGACGCCTTTATCCTGGGCGATGGCAACATCGATGCCGAAATTCTCGGCGCGGTAAGTTTCTTCGGCGGGACTGGAATCAACGTCGCGACGGTCGACAACACCACCGATCCAGCGCTCGAGTCACAAACGATCTCCTCCGATGTCTTTTTCAGGCTCTTCACCGACGGGCAAACGCACTCCTTCAACTCCGTCGGTTCGCTCGATGTGATCGGCGGGCCGGGCGGGACGAACTTCAACATTCTCTCGACCAAAGGATCAACCCGAGTGGTCGGCCTTTCCGGCAGCGACACCTTCACCGTCGGCGGCGGCAACATCGACGCCAACTTCCCCACGAGCACTTCCGCCGCGCCATCCCTGTTTGTCGATGGCGGAGGAGGCACAGACTCACTGCTTATCAATGACCTCAACGACACCACCACCACGGACAGCTACACCATCCAGCGAGGATCGAATGTCGATCAGTTGGACAAAGCCGATTCCGGCAACCATCGTTTCATTAATTGGGGAGGCATGGAAAGCGCGACATTGGACGCGAGCAACGCCGCCAGTGCGTTTCTCTCTCCCACAAACATCCTGATTACCAATCCCGTAACCCCTCTGCGCATTAACGGCAACGGCGGCAGCGACAGCGTTAGCGTCGCCGATCCATTCGCGCCGGTAACCGTAAACACCGGGCCGGGCAGCCCTGACCATCTGATTGTCAACAGCGACGCGGGCGCGGGCGATGCGCCGGCCACCGTCATCGTGGATCAGAGCGACGACGTCGAGAATCTCATCGTCAACGCGGGTGGAACGTTGCGCGTCACCAACAACGCCATGTTGGTCAAGTCGCGCGACGCCTCGCCGACGGGATTCCTGACGCTGAGTGGCACCATGGATTTGGCCGGAGGCGCGTTCCTGAGCCGAGCCGGAGGCCCCATTTCGCTTGCGACGTTCCGCGCCAATATTATCGCTGGCCGCAACGGTGGGGCGTGGACTGGCGCGGGGGGCGGCGCGATCCACTCATCCACTGCCGCGGTCTCGACCTTCGGCGACGGTGTCGGCTATGGACTCGGCTCGGAAATCGCCCCGACAAGCATCGGCGGCTTTACCATCTCGCCCGGCGACACTTTGCTTCGCTACACGCTCGACGGCGACGCCGACCTCAATCAAGCCGTCGACTTCAGCGACCTGCTTCGCGTCGCGCAAAACTTCGGAACGACCACAGGCGGCACATGGGTCAAAGGCGATTCCGGCTACGACAACGCCGTCACGTTCAACGATCTGCTGTCGCTTGCGCAGAACTTCGACACCTCGGCGCTGACTACGCCAAGTTTCGCCCGATCCAGCAGCAAATTGATCGACGAGTTGGCCTGAACACGGCGGGATCACGCGATGAAACCACGAACGCACTACATGACCGGTGCGTTGGAATCGCCGCATCGTTTTCTCCCGCGCCGGGGAATCTCTTGATCATCGGCGATACGCCAACACCATCGACGCCGCCAGCACCGATCACCGTCGGACTTGGACCATCGCGACGTGAGGCGAGCAACGTGGGTCGGCCGGGGTGAGGTTTGCCGCGCAATCCGTCACGGTCCCGTCTTCTAGTCTGCTTGGACTCTGAGCGGTAATTTTTGCGTAGCGGGCGGGCGGCTTCTTCTCCTTCTTCAATTGCAAGCGTCGGATCACGCTGCCCGTCACAATATCCAGAATGGCTCGGCGCAACGTCGCGATCTTCGGGCTCGTCCGCGCGATGCACGATCGAGACGTTTCACGGCGACCATGCGGAACTTGGTAGGGCGACGTTGCGGCCGACGACGTTGACCCCAAACTGACCCTTTCGGCCGATGTTGGGGATGTCTCGGGACGCAAGGGCTTCCCGAAACTGCCAGAACCATCGGATTGTCGAGGGGAAGTGAACTGCACCCAGCACGGCTCGAACGTGCAACCTTCGGTTCCGTAGACCGAAAAGACGTAGCCGGACCAACTCAGACCGGCACAACATCAGCCGGACAAAGACGAGCGAAAACGCCCGTATTCTTCGGTTCAAACGCAACCTACCACAACGGAGATTGACAGGCGACATAGCCAGCGTGTAGCCTACGCCTAGGAGCCGGCTACAGTCCGGGCTACAGGAAATGGAATCTCCGCTCCGGATAGCCAAGGAAGGCGGCAAGCCGCTGCCACGCAAGATACGCTTCACACGCGAGGCGCTGGCCGGCATCGCCCCACCTACCGACAAAGACGAGATTGTGATTCACGACACCGAAGCCAAGGGGCTCGTGTGCAGGATCAAGCGCAGCGGCACGCGAGCGTTCTACTGGTACGGGCGCGTTCGTGGCGAGTCGCGGCCCGTGAAGCGGCTGATCGGCGGCGATGAGTTTCCAATCGAGAAGCTGCGCGACATCGCCCGGCAGACGCTGGTAGAGGCTCGGCAAGGCATCAACCCCAACGCCGAACTGCGGGCCAAGCGCGAGGCCGATCGGAACCGCCAGACGGTTGCGGACCTGTGGGAAACCTACAAGGCAAAAGTTCTGTATCGCGTGGTCGATGCGACGACGACAAAGACGCGGGCCACGAATGAGAGCTTGTGGAAAGTCTGGATATCGACGCTCGCCGACAGGACCATCGAGTCTATTACGCCCGACGTGGTGAAGGCGTTTCACGAGACGGTCGCGGCCGGGAAGGCAGACCCGGATACCGGCCGTCGCCTGGGCGGCAAGCGAACGGCGAACAAATGCGTCGTACTGCTGAAGGCCATCTTCAACGCCAGCAAACTCGACAACCCCGCGCGCGGCGTTCGACTGTTCAAACAACACACCCGCGACCGCTACCTCTCGCCCGATGAGATGCGGCGATTCTTCGATGCGCTCAAAGACGAGCACGACCAGACCGCGAAAGACTTCATCGAGATCGCGCTCTACACCGGCCAGCGACGCGCGAACGTGCAGTCGATGGAGTGGAGCGAAATCAAGCTGCACGACGCAACCTGGCGTATCCCCCCTGCCAAGGCCAAGGCGAAGAAGCCGATTGACGTCCCGCTCACCGAACCGGCGATGCAGATCCTGATTGCCCGGCGCGATGCAAACGCGATGCGCCCAAAGCCGAGTCGGTTCGTGTTCTGGAGCGACATCGCCAAGGGCGGTTACTTCACCGAGCCGAGATACGCGATGCAGCGAATCTGCAAGGCGGCCGGCATCACCGATATGACGATCCACGACCTGCGCCGAACAATGGGCAGCTGGCAGACGGCACGCGGCGCGAACGAGGCCATCGTCGGCAAGAGCCTGGGGCACGCGGCCGGCAGCAAGGCGACGGCGATCTATTCGCGTCTCGACCTCTCGCCCGTGCGCAACAGCATGACCAGCGCCGTCGACGCGATGATGATCGCGGCCGGCAGGAAGGCCGCGCCGGTTGAATCGAAACCAAAAGCGAAGGGAGGGAAAGCGAAGCAACCAAAGAAGTGAAGTCGGCGAAGTTCAAATCTTCACAATGTGAAAATCTGACGCCGCGACCCTCTCCAGATTTCTGGACAGGGTGTCAACCTTATCCCGCCCGTTCCGATGGTGCTTGAACACCAAAAGAAGTGCGGCCGCGATGCTTGAACATCCGGCCGCGTGGGCAAAACCGAGAAGGATTTACCGTGTTGCAAAATACGATAACCGAGAGTCCGCGCCTACAGCAAGCCAAAAAACGCCCGACCGGGAATCTCTCCCTCGATGGCGTCACCCCGATCCACGTCGGCGATCTGGTCGATTACCAACCCGTCCAAGGCACCAACAATCCCGGCCGCGTCGTCGCCGTCTACGCCCACCAAGCGAAGCACCGGCAAGGCGATCTGATCGTATGGAGGACGCCACGCGGCACGTACGATTCGTGGTTCGCCAGCGAGCTGGTTGTCGTCGAAGCCGGAAAGCGGGGGCGGAAATGAAGAGCACCCTCAACACCTGGCACACTCTGGCGGCCGAGATTGCCGATCCATCCTTCGAGCTGGATGCCGAAGCGTTCGCGGCGCTGCTCGTCACCTACGCCCGTCTACAGGACGCCGGCCAGCGATTCGACCCGATGCTCGCGGCGCTGATGCAATGCCTCACACGCCAGATGATCGCCAGTGACGACGGCCTGGACGACCACGGCGAACTGGCCGGCTACTCGGAGTCGGAAGAGACGCCGTCTGATGCCTGGACGTTCAACGATGGCCAGCACGTCCGACGCAAGGCCGTGAGGGTGTTCGCCGCTGGCATCGTCGAAGATGCTCGCCGGGAACTGCGAGGTGTGGCATGAACGGCGACACCAGATCATTCAAAGTGCTTAACGATTCGATGGCCCCGAAGTATCGCGCCGGTGAAACGGTGTACGTTGACAGGATCAGCGTCGCGGCGATCGAGCCGGGTTACGCCTATCTGATCGAAGCCGACGACGGGCAGAACAATCGCTATGCGTTCGCTCACGTCGAATCAATCGACGCGGGCGTGCTTCACATGCGATACCTCAACACGGATCGATTCCCCGAAACGTACACGCTGCCAATCGCGAACGTGACGTATGCGGGCGTGGCGCTGTTACTCGTCGACCCGAGGAAGCGAGGGCCGCGACGATGAACTACGCACAGAGATACAACGTCGACACCGCAACCGCTTACCGTCGGCGTCGTCGCCAACATGCGTTTCAACTTCTATTCCTGCGGTGCATCGGCGCGCCAACCCGATCGGCCGTGATTGGCCACGTCGATGATCGGCGTGTCGTCTGGAAGCGTGGCCGGCGCAGCGTTCCGAAATGACCGCAGAAGCATTACTAGAAATTACGTGAGGCGGCGTTTATTAGCGCAACCTTAACAATAGAGAATATGAGCAGCGATGTGGAATCGCCCGTGTTTACCGAAGCGAACGTGTGATGTGAACAGATCGGGATGAACAACGTGTCCGGCTCGAAAAACTATTGAATCCGTGTAGCGTATGTGAACTCAGCACCACGGTCCGGCCGACGCTCACGGCCATCTACAAGGGACAAACCCGACGCCACCAGTTAAGGGGTTTGCGTCGGTTAGCGAGTGCGGCCAACCATAAGACCGGCCGCCAGCTACGGAGTGAGTTTCAAGGAGTGAGAACAACTTGGGCAGTTTCTGCGCGCCGCCATCGGGGCGGCGATGCGGTTCTGCATTTGTAGGAACTCGGGAGCGCGTTTAGCTGACGCGCGAATCGGTTCGGACGGTTGCGTTCCATACCTGGCGCAACCGTCCGTCCGACCCGGCAACAGGTATGAAATCATGAATGACATCGTCAAGGACGACTTCAATCGCTTCAAGGAACAGCTGCAAGGCGTAGCCGACGAATCTGCGAAGCGACTCTCGCTGGATGAGTTTGACCACTACTTCACACACTTCAAGACGCGAGGGAGGCCGCTACTTCTACAAGCGTCGGCTCTTGTTGGTCAACCGATACCCGGTGCGCCCGAAAAACAGAAAGCTGACATCGAACTGTTGTGGCGCGCAGCGGTTGTAGCTGAATACCTTAGAGCATTCTCGCAGGAGATGGCGCGACGCGCGATTAGGGTTAACGTCGATTGCCTTCCATTCCATCTCTTTGCAGTAAGCAGCAGGCCACGCGATCTCGAAGTCGCATGGGCGACGCTACGGGCGATGAAAACGATCTATGAAGGTTCGGTCACGGCCACTGTGCCGGAGCTTTTTTCTGCGCCGATCTTGATGACGGGCAACAAAGGGAACACCGACCCCGTGCCGCCGATCAACACCCCGGAGCGTGCGAATCACCTGATGAAGCGGCTGGTCGAAAAGGGCGGCAGGCTGGAAATCGATGCAAAGCTGTATTTCCAAGCCGGCGGCGACAGCACGAGAGAAGGCAAGGCCATCTATAGCAGGTACACCGCTGGCGCGCTGGGCAGCGAATACCAAGTCGCCCGCGAGCAGATCAGGCGGGCGGGCGAACCAAAGAAGAGTAAACGCGGATATGGATCGTATTACATCGAAGTCCGCAACGCGTTTGGCAAACCGATTCGGGGTGTCAAATGACCAACGACCATAGCCAGAAGATTCGAGAAGCCGCGCACGTCGCCATCGGTGCGGCTGAAGTCAAAGCCGATAAGCGTACAAGAGCTGAAGCCGTTGCGCGGGTTCGGTGCAACCATCCTTCGACGCACGACATGATTGTCGATGTTGTCTACCAGACCGGACGCGGCCCGATCACGATCGAAGGCCGGTTCAGCACGAACCCGAACGACCCTCGACGCGTCGGCGAGCTGCTGAGAACCTGGAACCGCGACAACATCGCGGCCAGCGTTCCGGCTTACTACGTCGACGGCAGCGGCACCTGTTACGAGTGCGCCATCGATCATCGTCGCCAATTCGAGTTCCTTCTTTCGCGAGGCGAGCAAGAGCGGCGCGCGTTTGAGTGGCGCCGGCGGCGACAGCAGTTTGAAATGGCGTGTGCCGAAGCGTGGCCAGCGAATGACGTCGCGATGGATCGGCTCTTGCTCGATATCGTCCACCGTCGGCATCGCGAGCGCGAATCAACCAATCGCGTTCGTTACGCTGTGTGCGACCGCGGCAACAGTTTTATGGCCAATCCGGCGGCTCGGTTCTGGTTCCATCTCACGCATTTCAAGTCGGACACGAACCGGTTTGCCTACCTGAACACATCAAGGCCAGCTGATTGGAAGCGGATAGGCTCGCTCGACCCTGGCGTCGGCTGGCATCGGCGCCGGCTGGCACAGGATCGACGCATCACCGGCAGCATCGAGGCGTTCGAAATCGTCGACGGTGCGATCGTCGCGAAGTCGTCGTGGTCCCCCGAGGATCATGGCCGCAATCTCATCAAAGACGTTGCCGCCGATCTTGGCATCACGGTTGATGATGTGAAGCGATCGCTCGCCAATCCTGGCGTAGTGGTTGGCGGCGTCTGGCTCATCGAAACCGAGTACGAAGGGAAGGCCGATACCAGCACCGACGCATTCGCCGAGTTCGACGGCATGATCACCAGCGCCGACGGCATGGTGATTGATTTCCACCGATCACACGGCAACGTGAAGAATCTGCACATCGGCAACGTGCTGGTCATTCGCCGATATTGCGATGAAGACGGCAACCCGATCGACGTCTTTCACCCGGACTATGCAAAGGTGATTCAGCCGGGCAACCCGTCCGATTCGCCAGATCGCAAGTCGATCATCGGCAGTCCGAACATCGACGACCCGCGAACCCTCGCAGGCATCAAGGCCGAGATTCAGCGGGCGAAGAATCATGCGACGTATCGAACCGAGGCGACGGCGAATCTATCCGCCGACGATCGCAAGCTGGTGAAGGCGTACGTGGCCGACACCGAGAACACGATCGCAGAGCCGGATTGCATGAAGTGGCTGTCGCCGGGTTATCTCAAAGGCAAGGCACCGATCGGTCGGAGCATTCCCGAGCGAGAGAAAGCACGCAACCCCGGCATGAAGGAATCTGCCGAGGACGTGCACCACAAACCGCCGGCGTGGTGGCAAGGCGCGAACCTCACGAGCTTCATCCACAAGAGCCGCTATTGGTGGGACGGCATCGAGGACAAGTCGCGTCCGACCGTTGGCACATCGGCGCCGTCGAGAAAGAAGTGCGCGACGTGCAGGGCGACGGTTAAAGAGGCGGGCGACCTCTATTGCCGGGCGTGCCTTCGCGAACTTCGCGGCGATGCCGCCAAGAAGATCAACGAGATGATTCGAGACGCCGAACACGTCAATCGTTCGGTTGATGGCGGCGGCGGGCGTGCAGAGCTGGGACGCGCGCCGCGTATCGTCTTTGAAGCACCCGTGGCCGCTGGCCGTCGCAAGGTGAGCGGCCCGCAGTGCATCGTATGCAATGGCGCGATCGACTCGGGCGGCATCGACTACTTCACGGTATGGGGCGGCAGGGCAGGCCGCGTATGCATGCGCTGTGACTCGCAGTGCAACAGCAGCGTGAACGGCATCAAAACCAATTACACCGGAACCGCCATACCAGGCGGCGAGTCCCCGGTTGGTGCATCCGCATCGAAAACCCCTCGCGGGCGATCGGGAACACTCTGGCGCCCAAAGAAGTCAGACAAGGCCGAGATGATCGCCAACCAACTGATGGCCGAAGCGGTCCGGTTGCACGGCCCCGTCGGCGAGTCCCCGAACTTCGTCATGGCCAGGATCGATCCGAGTTTCGCGGAGTCACAAGGGGCGATTGATTCGGAAGCGGAAAGGGAGCGCGCGCGAATCGAGAAAGAGGAAGGCCAACGCGAGCGTGCCAGTCGGCGGCGTGAACGAGATCAGCAAGCCGATCACGATGGCCGTGACGACGAATCAAGGGAGTTCGAACGTGATGACATCTAGCCGAACCTGTCCCCGCCAAAAGGTACAGACTTTGAAGAATCGCCCGAAAAAACGGTGGTACAGGCTGGGTCATCTGTACCTAGTCCCCCTAATGAGTATGAGCGGCGGCAAGGTGGTTGTCACTTTGTCCCGACCGACTCGAACGAGACAGGCACACACTTACGGAGGCCGACTATGAGAAAGTTTGGAATGGGCGAGGCGGCGCGTCGGATCGGTGGCGCGTGCACGTCGAAGCTATTGAGCACGGCCGTCTACTGCGGCTGGTTGAAGTGCGACGTCGAGTTGATCGCGGGCCGCCGCGTGGTTGCAGAGGCCGACTTGCCATACATCGCGCACGAGCTTCATCGCCGTGGGTTCGATGTTCGCAAGCCGGAACCACTGGCCAAGGCATCGGCGTAACCCACCGCCCGCGCCGCTGATCGCGGTGCTGGTGGCATTCAGGAAAACCCAAATCAGAGCGACACCGTGACGCGGTGCACCCTCTCTCATTGCCCGAAACGAGGACGACCCATGAAGGAACAGACACTCCCATCGCCCGCGACGGATCGCCTGATGACAGAGGCGGAAGTCGAACTGTTTATCGGTTGGAAGGCCGGCAGCATTTCACGGATGCGAGCCCGAGGCGACCGCCATCTGCCCCCATACATCAGGGCCGGCGCGCGTTCGATTCGATATCGCCGATCAGCAGTTGAGGCATTCCTCGACAGTCGGACCGTCGATCCTCGCAGCACCCAGGACTAAATCAGGAAAAGCCGCTGGCCAGACGCCAATCGAAGCCAGCGGCGGAAAGACGCACGGATGCAATCTATCTGCTCACATCAAAAACATAAACGGCCAACGGTCGAAACCCGTCGGATTCTTCGCGAAGACGGCAGCGTCAAAATCGAACTGTCGGACGGCTCGATTCGCGTCGTCGGAAAGGCGGCGCGATGAACCACCACCTACACGACGGCGCACCCTCGCACCGTTCCCACCGCGACGAGATCCGAGCGAATGAACTGGCGTTCCGACGCGGGTTTTCGCACGCGGCCGAGATGATCGCGGATGCGCTGCAGGGCGGGGCAACCGTCGCGGATATCGAGGCGTTCATTCAGCACGTCGACGCCTGGCGATTCGATCAACCCGATGACCAGATCATCGCGCCGCCGAGCGTGTTCATACGGGAGGGCAGCAAGTGAGAAACGACCCTTCACAACTCATCACCTGGCTGTCGATGCTCTTCGACGATGCACAAGGCGCGATTGAACGCCGGACGCTTTGCAACGGCGCCCCAGCTCAACGCTGGCACCTTGCCGACGCCGATCGTGACACCATCGCCCGACTCGCCATCACGGCCAACCAGACCGCCGGAACCAACGTCTATTTCGGAACCGGCACGCGGTCCGCTGTCGGCAAGTGCGGCAACGCGAACGTCATCGGCACCTACGTTGTGTTTGTCGAGTTCGACGGTCCCGGTCATAAGAACGGCGGGCACCTCAAATCGACGACGCCGGCCGAGATGATTGCAGAGGTACGCCAGAAGCTCGAAGCGCATTGCTTCCCCGAGCCGACGATGATCGTGTTCTCGGGCGGCGGCGTTCACGTCTACTGGAAGTTCGATTCATTCTTCACGGACCTGGATCGCTACGACGATCTTGTCTATCGCATCGTCGAAACGCTGGGCGGCGATTTCAGTTGCACCAATCGCGAGCGGATCATGCGAGCCCCCGGCACGTGGAACTACAAGTCCGAGGCAATGGCGACGATCGTCTCGCACTCGCCGGCGCTCACCTACACCTACGACGACCTGGCTTGCGTCGTCATTCACGGCAACACCAAAGACGATGCGCCCGCGCCCGTTGCCGAGCGTGTCATCACCGACAGCATCGACATCCAAGCCGCGCAGCGTTCCCGATCGGGCATGAGCGTTATCGATGAGTTCTGCACCCGCGTTGACGTGCGCGACCTTGCCCGAGCCGATGGCGCTACGTTCGTCAGCGACAAGTATCGACGGCCGGGCAAGGACGATGCCGGGTTCAGCGGGCTCATTCGCAAGAACAAGGCCGGCCGTGATGTGTTGTGCACCTGGAGCGAGAACGACCCGGCGAACGATCGCAAGTTCGGCAGCAAAAAGGGCCAACGCGGATCGATGGCCATTCACGATTCGTTTTCCTACTTCTGCCTGACCCGGCACAAGGGCGACATGAAAGCGGCCATCAAAGCCGCTGCCGCTCTTCTCGGCATCAAGCCGCCACCGCAGAAGCT
>JANOBD010000052.1:0-8963 GCA_031411495.1 Phycisphaerae bacterium
GGCGGCGTGACCGTGCTGGTCGTCGTGCTCGCGGCTTTGATGTTCCTGAGATGACCGTTGATGACTTTATCTCCGGCCGCAAACCTCAAGAGTTCGGTGGCATCCGTCCGATAAACGTTTCATGCCCTCATCCGTCTTCGGCATCCGCTCGCCGCATGTCCTGACGCTCTGCGTTGCCGTGCTGCTATCGATCGGGGTGCTGATGGTCGCATCGGCGATGATGAACATCACCGGCCGCGCGGACGCGAATCCACTGTTCAACAGCGTCGCGTTCAAACATCTCGTCTTCTCAGCACTGGCGCTCGCGACATTCATCGGCGTCGGGCGTTTCGACTATCGACTCCTCCTCCGCGGCGATGCACTCTGGAAGAGTCCCGTCCTTTGGGCGCTCGGCGCTGCGATCCTGTTGAGCGTGGCGGTCCTGGTGATCGGCACCGAGGTGAATGGCGCCAAGCGCTGGATCCGCGTCGGCCCGATCCAACTCCAGCCTTCCGAAGTGGCGAAGTGGACTTCGGTCATCTTCCTCGCCTGGTGGTTTGCGAGGCGCCGGGTGCCGATCGAAGCGTTCTGGCGCGGCTTCGTCGTCACGGCGATTCCGGTCGGCGTGCTTTGCCTGCTTACAGTGATCGAAGATTTCGGGACGGCGGCCCTCATCGGCGTCGTCGCGTTTGCGATGTTCGTCGTCGGGGGCATCCGCTGGTGGCATCTGGCCATCGTCACGCCCCCCGCGCTCGGGGCGGCCGCGTTTTTCGTAGTGGGCACCGCCTACCGCATGCGCCGGATGACCAGCTTCCTCGACCCCTGGGCAAACCCGCGCGGCGACGGATATCACATGATCCAAAGCCTGATGTCCTTCGCCTCCGGCGGGCTCGGCGGACGCGGACTCGGTAACGGGATCCAGAAACTCGGCTATCTGCCGGAAGACACAACCGATTTCGTCTTCGCGGTCGTCTGCGAAGAACTCGGCTTCTTTGGCGCGATGACGGTCGTGCTGATGTACCTGGGGATTCTGCTGGTCGCAGTGCGCGCCATCCGCTCCAGCCGCCTCGACCCGTTCGGCAAGCTGCTCGCGTTTGGACTTACCGCGACCATCAGCCTTCAGGCGTGCATCAACATCGCCGTCGCGACCGTGAGCATGCCGACCAAGGGAATGGGCCTGCCGTTGATCAGCGCCGGTGGAACAGGATTGATACTTACGTGCGCGTCGCTGGGCCTGCTGGGGAGCGTGCTGCGCATCCGGCACCAACTGGAATCGGTCGATGAAGCGATTCTGGAGTCTGAGAATCGGCTCGCGTCCGCGCTATGAAGGATGACCTGCGGTTCGCAGCAACGCGCCGCTTCACTCGCGACGGGCCTGGTGCGACCGTGATCGAATTGCTCAATGCGAGGAAGGCGACGGCGACGCCGGCTGGACCGTGGGCTCGCGGGGTCCATCGGTAGCGGCCATCGCGGCGAGTTTGCCCTTCATCAATCGGCCGACCTTGAACTTCACCGTCCGCTTGGGAGGCACGGCGACAGGATCGAGCGTCTTGGGGTTCTGCGCCCGGCGCGCCTTGCGTATACGCGTTTCGAACACCCCGAAATCACGAAACTCCAGCCGGTTGCCTCGGCCGAGCTCGCTGATGATTTCGTCCAGAAATTGCTGGACGATGCGCTTCACGTGAACGCGCTTCTGGCGGGTCTGTTCGGCGATTCGATCGATCAACTCTTTCTTCGTGATCGTAGACATGGTCATTCCCGATCTGTTGCGGCAATCTGGCCGATTCAGGCGTCGACCTCACCTATTACACGAGGCGATGAACTCGATCTAACTCACTTCCCAAACGACGTGTGAATCGGCGACGGGCCGCATGCGTTAAAACCCGTGATGCGATAGAGTTACCACATCGGGCTCGAGACGGCCACTCTTTTTTGTTTCAATGACTTACGGGTGCGTTGAAGGGGCAAAAACCGCGATTTTGAGTCCAATAATCAACGTTGGCGGACGGTCACGCTTGTCGAAACAGCCCGCCGCTCGAACCGGCTCCAATCGCCCCATCGATCAAAACGCTGGCGATCATCCTGATAGACATAGGTGGTGTCGATGATCGTCTGCTCCACGCCCCCGGCCGCATACATGCCCCGACCGTCACGCGAAAGGTCGAGTTCATCGTCACTTCTCGCGACCGGCGGCGTAAAAACCAGCGCCGCAGAGGCGGGTCGAAACGCCGGCTCTGCACGGGTCTGTTCTGCCGGGATCGACTTCGATTGGCAACCGATCAGGACGGATGCCGCGAGGATACTGAGGGTGAATCTCATCGTGAGCTACGCGAGCCGCGTCGCCTACGATCAGCCTAGCCCACAATCGAACGGCCGGTCGGAGCGAATGCGGAATTCGAATCGCTCAAGGATCGGTCTGTAACGGTGAATCGGTTTGCGCCAGTCGCCTGACGGGGCAGGACCGCTTAAGCGGACCTGCCACAGTTTCCGATCGATTCGTATCACAAGACTTGTTTGGCATTTCATGCAAACCGTACGCGCCCCGTCGATTCGCGCCCGATCAGGTTCTGAAGCCGCTTCTCCAGCGGCGGGTGCGTGCTGAAAAGGCCGGCGAGGCTCGAGCCGAACGCATTCAGGGGTTCGGCGATCATCATCGCGTTCATCGATGGCGGCGTGTGGATCGGCACGTTGTGCGCCAGCGCGTGGATTTTTTCCAGCGCGGTCGCGAGGTGCATCGGGTCGCCGGCGATTTGCGCGCCTTCGGTGTCGGCCGCATATTCGCGCTGCCGCGAGATGGCGAGTTGGATGATCGTTGCAGCGATCGGCGCGAGAATGATCAGAAGGATCATCCCGACCGCGCCGAGCGGGCTGCCGCGCTCGTCGTCGTCACGATGTCCACCGCCGAAGAAAAACGCCATCTGGGAGAGATAGCTGATCGCGGTACCGATCCCGGCGGCGATGGTGCTGGTGAGGATATCGCGGTGCTTGATGTGGGCGAGTTCGTGCGCCATCACGCCGGCGACCTCGTTTCGGTCGAGCACGCGCAGCAGGCCTTCGGTCGCGCAGACCACGCCGTTCTTCGGGTTGCGACCGGTCGCAAACGCATTGGGCGCCTGCTCCGGCGAGATGTAGACGCGCGGCATCGGCAGATTGGCGCGGCCGGCGAGCTGCGCGACGAGCTGGTAGAAGGAATGTTCCGGTCCGACTTCGTGAGCGCGGGCGGCCATAATCGCCAGCTTGTCGCTGAAGAAGTAGCTGACGAAGTTAATCCCGAGCGCAAAGACGAGCGCCATCGTTGCGCCCGCCCCGCCGCCGACGTAGCCGCCGATCGCCACGATGAGTCCGCCCATGCTCGCCAGCAGCAGCGTCGTCTTGAGGTTGTTGATCCATTTTCCGTTCATCGCGGTAGCCTCCAGTGTGAGTGTGTCGCTCCATATCGCGAAATGACATCACAACATCCCTAAACCGTAGGCAATGAGGAGGCAGATGTAGTTAGAAATGACGACTTGGATTCAAACCGGGATTCGCCGCGCCAGGGCGCTGGAATACGCAGCCATCGAAAACGCGGTGAGACCTGAATCTCAAAGGGAAATCGGTTTTGCCTCGACGGCCGTTTCGGCGAGGCGCTCGGCGTGCATCTGCCAGAGCGTCGCCAGAGTCGAGACGCCAACGTACACGTAACCACCCGCAAAGATCGCGAGGAACGGCACGCTCGCCCATGCGTAGTCATAGACGCAGGCGATCCAGATGAAGACGCTCATGTACAGGCCGAAGCAGATTTCCAGGATCGCGCCAAGCACCTTGCTCAGCGGGAACTTCGGACGGTTGGACTTGATCGAGTTGCGGACCATCGCTTTGTCAGCCTGTTCGCACTTCCCGTTCACGCCGTACTTCGGCGTGCGGACGAACTCGTTGCTGGACTTGCCGCTCTTGGTAAAGAACGCTTCGATAACCGCCCGCGTGTTGTTCAGGCTCAGGCCTACGCCCAGCGCCATCAGGTACGGCAGGTAGCGGATGCTGCGCCACCCTTCGCGGCGGCCGAACAACACGGATTGTGCGTAGACGAAGAACGTCCCGGCCGAGCACGTCGCGAGCACGAAGAGTGTGATGGCAAAGAGCCAGGTCGCTAACGGGTGATGCTTGAAAGGAGCGCCCGCGAATATGAACGCGGGGTACATGATGAGCGTCAGAATCACCATGAACGGATAGACGACGGTATTGGTCAGATGGAAGAAGGCTTCCACCTTCACGTGCTTGGGGAGCGTCTTGCTCTTGAGTATTCTCGGCAGGAGTTTTAGCGCCGTCTGCATGGAGCCCTTGGTCCAGCGATGCGCCTGCTGCTTGAACGCGACCATCTCCGGCGGAAGCTCGGCAGGCGCGCAATAGTGAGGCAAGTAGACGAACTGCCAGCCCTTGAGCTGGGCGCGATAGGAAAGGTCGAGATCTTCGGTGAGCGTGTCGTGCTGCCAGCCGCCGGCATCGCCGATCGTCTCACGTCGCCATACGCCGGCGGTTCCGTTGAAGTGCATGAAGCGGCCGGAGTAATTCCGCGCCGTGTGCTCGATGACGAAGTGCCCGTCGAGAAAGATCGCCTGCCCCTTGGTCAGCAGCGACGCCTCGCGGTTGAGATGATCCCAGCGGACCTGCACCATGCCGATTTTCGGATCAGTGAAATGGTTGAGAACGTTATGAAGGACATCGACGGGGGGAACAAAGTCCGCGTCAAAGATTGCGATGTAATCGCCTTTGGCGACTTTCAGACCTTCGCTGAGCGCGCCGGCCTTGTACCCTTCTCGGTTGGTGCGGTGCAGGTAAACGATGTCGTAGCCGCGCGCCTTCCACCTGTCGACGCAGGCTTCGGCGATTTTCTCCGAACCGTCGGTGCTGTCGTCGAGAACCTGAATTTCCAGTCGATCGCGCGGCCAGTCGACGGCGCATGCGGCATCGATCACGCGCTCGGCGACGTGCTGCTCATTGAACATCGGCAACTGGATGGTGACGCGGGGCTTATCCGCGCCGAACCGATGCGGCGGGACGTGTCCGTCGCGCCGATGCTTGATGAAAAGGTAGACGAGGTGATAGCGATGTAGGCCATACATCGCAACGGACGCCAGCGTCAGCACATACACCGATAGAATGACGTAGCGTAAAATGACTTCCAGCATGTCTGTGTGCCAATCCTTCGGGTCGCACGAACTCTCTTTACGCCGATCCGAATCGGCAATTCCATTTCGGGACGTCCCGCCCAACTCGACCCGTGCCCCGAGAGTGTATCCACATCCGCGCAGAACGAGAAGAATCGCGCCTTCTTTCAATACACCCCACTGACGCAAGACCTTCCACGTTTTCTCCTCTCGCATGGCCCGGGCAAACGGGGCGGACGATTAATCTCCGACCTGGACCATCAGATTGTCAACCGCAAGTTCAACACCCGCAGGCAGTTGCGCAGAGACCACCGCGTGCGAAACCCCGTGCGACATGTGCGTGAACAGCGTGCGGCGAGGGCGAACGCGCTCGACGACCGACAACGCCTCGGCGATCGTGAAATGCGTCGGATGTTTCTTCTCCTGCAGCGCATCCAGCACGAGCGTGTCCAGGTTTTCCAGCAGCGGCCAGCTCTCTTCCGGGATTCCCGACGCATCGGTGCAGTAGGCGAGATTGCCGATCCGGAAGCCGAGAATCCGCGTCTTTCCGTGGAACAACGGGATGGGCGTCCACGTCACACCGCCAATTTGGAATAAGCCGTCTATCCGGCGCTCGATCAATTCCGGCCGATAGACGCCATGCTCCTTCTCCGTCTGGAAGCAATAGCCAAACGCGGTGCGAACCGCCTTCGCCGTCGGCTCGTCCATCCACACGTCGAGCGGGCCGTTGCGGATGGAGTTGAAGCGCCGCAAGTCGTCGATGCCCATGATGTGGTCGGCGTGGGCGTGAGTGATCACAACCGAATCGATCCAGTCGATGCCGTTGGCAACGCATTGGAGCCGCAATTCCGGCGTCGCGTCGATGAGCACTTTCGTTTCGTTGTAGGCAACGACGACGCTCGCGCGCGTCCGCTTGTCGCGCGGATCGGCACTGGTGCAGACGGCGCACTGACAGCCGATCATCGGAATGCCAGCACTCGTGCCGCTGCCGAGGAAGGTCAGTTCGATCTTGTTAGGAATGGTGTTCTGCACCGACATCTCAGCGGCCTTATAAACCGCAGAACCCGAACTCGAAAGCGAAACCGCACGCATTTCTTCTTGGCCCGAGCGCGATATTTGGTGTTCAATCCTTTGGACCTGTTTTCGAAACCATCTTAAGGAGAGAGAATGAAGTTGCATCAATTCGCGGTCGCCTGTTTGAGTTTGAGCGCCGCGGCCAGTGCGCAGGTGCTTTACGACGGTACGCTCGGCACGACGCCTGTCGACCAGGGCCTGCCGTACGCTTCCGTCCCGGCGACGCCGTTCTATTCCACCGCCGGCGGCATGACCACGCTCGACACGACCGTCGCCGACAATAACGCCATCTACGCCGGCTTCGTCACGCAGTCCGCGACACCGCTCGATCACACGGCGGGCTACACGCTCCGCTTCGACATCCGTGTCGTGAACGGCACGTCGAGCAGTACCAGCCGAGCCGGCTTTAGCGTGATCGCGCTCTCCTCCGACAACAAGGGAATCGAACTCGGCTTCAATCCCGACGAGATCTTCGCGCAAGGCGATTCGCCGCTCTTCGTGCGGTCGGAAAATGTCGCGCTCGATACGACATCGGCCATCACGCGCTATGACCTAGAAGTCCTCGGCAACGCCTACACGCTGAAGGCTGACGGCGTGACGAAACTGACCGGCGCGCTCCGCGACTACACGCCGTTTGTCGGACTCATTGATCCATACGAAACCCCGAACTTCCTCTTCTTCGGCGACGACACGACCAGCGCCCGCGGGAAAACAGAGATCAAGTACATTTCCGTTTCAGCGGTGACGCCGGAACCGACAATGCTTTCTGTGTTTGCGTTGTCGATCTTCGTCCGCAGAAAACGATAGCCTGTCTTGGCGAGCGTGCTCGCGAAGCGTCTACTCGCGACGGGCGATCGTGGATCCTTCTCGAGTACGCTCTGGATGACAATTGCCGCATGACCTATCGATCGCTGTTCATCATCTGATTTGCCGTCGACAAGAAGTATGGCATGAGGGTTTCGCGCACCTCTGGCGCGAGGTTCGCAAGCGTCATCGCGTTCGACATCAGTTCGATCCAGCGATCACGATGCGCCGGGCCGATCACAAACGGCGCGTGTCGCATCCGAAGCCGTGGGTGGCCGCGCTGCTCGGAATAGGTCGTCGGCCCGCCGAAGCGCTGGATGAGGAAGTCGCGCAGCCGGTTCTTCGCCCCCTCCATGTCGTCGGCCGGATAGAGCGGCTTGAGCAGGTCGTCGGTACGGACAAAGTTATAGAACTCGGTGACGAGCCGATCGAAGCCGTCGAAACCGATGCGGGCGTAGATGTCTGATTCATTGAGCACGCTCTGATCCTATGCGCTTGCGCCTGGGAAAAAAGGCAGCCGCTCAGACGCTCAGCCAAGTTGAAATGACCAACGACACAATGACCAACATAGAACCGAAAGACCAATGTCCAAACAAGGCTCGAATTGGCAATTGGTCAATGGGCATTCGTTGGTTATTGGAGGTTGGTCATTCATCCGTTAGCTTTCTTCCATGAGCAGCGAGAAGCCCTTCCAGATCCAGACCAGCGCCCGCATCGCCCGCCTGCCACCCTACCTGTTTGCGCGGATCAACAAGCTCAAGCTCGAGAAACGGCAACAGAACATCGACATCATCGACCTCGGCATGGGCAATCCCACCGACCCGACACCGGCGCCGATCGTGCAGAAGATGCTCGAGGCCGCCACCGATCCGCGCAATCACCGCTATTCGGTTTCCAATGGCATCGTCGGGCTCCGCCGCGAGATCGCGAAGAAATACAAGACCAAGTTCGGCGTCGATCTCGACCCGGAAGAGGAAGTCGTCGTCACCATCGGCTCGAAAGAGGGACTGAGCCACATGTGCCTCGCCCTGCTCGGCCCCGGCGACACCGCCGTCGTGCCTGATCCCGCGTTTCCCGCTCACCTCTACGCGCCGGCGATGGCGGGCGCGAACGTGATCCGCGTGCCGCTGGGAAACGACCAGGCATTCCTCGACAACATCGAGAAGACCATCAGCGGCCTTTACCCGACGCCGAAGCTCGTCATCTTCAACTACCCGCACAACCCGACGAGCATGACCATCGAGCCCAAGTTCTGGGACCGCGCCATCGAAATGTGTCGCCGTCACGGCGTGATGATCATGTCGGACTTCGCATACGGCGAGATCAACTTCGACGGCTACACCGCGCCCAGTTTCCTGTCTGCCAAGGGATCGAAGGAGATCGGCGTCGAGTTCAGCACGATGTCCAAGAGCTTCAACATGGCGGGGTGGCGCGTCGGCTTCTGCTGCGGCAACAAGGAGATGGTCAAGGCGCTCGCCACCATCAAAGGCTATTACGACTACGGCCACTTCGCGCCAATCTGGATCAGTTCGATCATCGCCATGCGGCAATGTGCAGATACACCGATCGAACAATCCAAGATGTACGAAAAACGCCGAGATGAAGTGTGCCGAGGCTTGGATCGCATTGGTTGGACTTACGAAAAACCCAATGCGGGAATGTTCGTATGGGCCAGAGTTTCCGATGCGCACTTGAAAGGCCAAAGCACTTTGGATTTTTGTTTGCGCATGCTGACCGATGCAGAAGTCGCCCTCTCGCCCGGAAAAGCCTTCGGCGATCTTGGCGAAGGATTCGTGCGCATCGCACTGGTTGAAAATCAGCATCGTCTTAGACAGGCGATGAGAAATCTCGAAGCAGCGCTGACCCCGAGGCGAGTGAAGACGAAGAAGTGAGATGTGGAAGCGCGTCAGAATCTTGGAAAGACCGCGTCTTTTTTAGCCCGGTCGCTTGCGACCGGATTGA
>JANOBD010000053.1:0-100187 GCA_031411495.1 Phycisphaerae bacterium
GACGCGTGACCGGCACCTCACCACCAAGCCGAACGATCAGAGAGCCTGGCAGAACGATCTCGATCACGCCGTGACTCACGGCAGCCGGCGGCGTGGAGGACGCCGTCGTGACCACTTCCACCAGCTTCATCGGCGTCGGTAGGCGGACATCACCAAGGCGTCGCCGCCAGAGGTAAAACGTCGACTCACTCACCGCGTGCTCGGCACAGTAGCGCGCCACGGACAAGCTCGACCTCTGCTGTGCTCGAACCCGCTCACGCCACAACCGCTCGGCATCCGATGCTCGACTCATTCAGGCAGTCTGCCAACTTGATCAAACTCATTGCAGATGCGGTTCGTTAACCGCTCACGACTTTCACGTGTGAACTGCGGCCAAGAATCCCGCTCTTCAACGCAGCGATGTCGAGGAGAATTGCTATCTCCGCCGATGATTCTTCATTCAATTCGATACTGGCAACTCTCAGGTTGAGACCATGAAAATTCATAAGAGGCTCAAGATCATCGCGGGAGAATCTGAAGTGGACGATCTCGACAACTCCGCCGTCTACGACCTCGTCGTAAATCAGCGCGCCGGGTATATCGAGCTTTTGACCCACAGCGTTTACAGATTCAAAGGCAAGCACGTCCTTCAATTTGAGCCAATACCATTCTCGACCATGCCGTCGAACATCTAGATGAACCTCGGTTGGCGACGCCAACTGCTTCTCGCCGTCAAACGTGTAGGAAACTGTAGCCGTTACCAACCCGAACCCGCCGGGAAGTGCGAGTTCAGCGCTTTCGAAAGACGTGAAGTTTTTGAACTTGTCGAACTTTGCGGTGAACAACTCTTGCGCCTTCACTAAGGCGTCGAATTGAGATTGCGTATACGTTCGAATGTTGGTGGCCGGTTTGCTTGTTGGTTGAGTGACTGGAGCAGCACCGAGGAGCAGTAACGAAACGAGAAGGACGTAAACCGGCTTCATGATCACTCCTCCCTACCTCCTTGGGGTTATGGCCCGGCAGGTTGCCCATTACCGAAACATCACCAGCGGCGAACGCGGGCAGGAACACTTCGCGGACGTAGATCACGAAAGGGTCGTCATCCATAGCGTGAGCTACCGTCGCGGCGGCTGGAACGCCTTCGAGCCGGATTGATCGCCGCGACGCCCTGGATCGGTCACTGCAGCACGTTAGCCGCCACGCCTCTCCAACGCTTACCGCCGGAGGAAGCTGGCGCGGCTGCGATGCTCGCCGTACTGAAGAGCGCTCTTCCGTAGCGCTGCGCCAGCAAGAGTAGGTCGTCGAATCCAACAAGTCCGTCGCTGGAATAGTCGAAGTTGCCTTGGCTGAACCTGCGCCCGCTCGTGCCATAATTCTGAGCAAGGATGAGCAGGTCGTCGAAGTTCACAACGCGGTCGCGGTTTGCGTCGCCGGCGAGGGCGAAGAAGTCGACGCTGATGGAAGCGGACCCGCCGTTTCCGAACGAGTCGCTGTAGCCGGGCTGCAGGATCGCCTGGTAGTTTCCGTCGGGAAGTGCGCCGTTAGGGAAAGTCATCGTCGCCACGTTAGAAAACAGGTCGTACGTGATCGCAAAATCGCGGGTGTAAAGGCTCTCACCCGTTGCGAGGTCTAAGAGCGTAAGCGACTCCAAGCTGAGGGTCGCGGACACGTTGTCATCGAAAGAGAACGACAAGGCCGGCAGCGCAGAGTCGAAGAGGTATTCCGCGGAGAGTGGCGAGGGAGCCACATCATCAAGGGTCAGCCCAAGCTCAAGCCCCGTCCAGCGCAGAATGCCGGTGCTGTCGCTGGAGACGCTGCCCGAGGACGGATTCGTATCGTTGAGAATGTAGTTGGATGCGAGGGCGAGCGCAAGATTAAGCGCGTCGCCGGGTTTATCTCTACCCCCGTTGGTGCGTGACTGGCCGTTGAGGTTGATGACGGTCGTACCGCTGGGAAGCGGGGCGGCGAAGGCGGTGTCCGAGCCACTGCCACAGTTGATGGACATGGCAACCGCGATGCCCGACGCGTCCTTGAGGCCGCTGAAGAAGAGTGAGCCGCCCGGACCGAACAAGCTGTCTCCGGGAAGAGCGGCGAGCGATGTTTGCGTGAGGTGGAACGCGTCACCGGTCGTGTCGGCGGTGTCCCAGACCTCGACGCGTCCGCCCGCGGAGCCAGCCGAGTAGCTGACGCGCCCTTGGATCGTCTCCAGGTCGTTCGGCGAAGTGACGATCGAGCGACCCAGCCGCATGAGGTCCGTGCCGGTACCCATCGAGGCGGCAAAGGTCGCGCCGCTTCGTAGGCCGATCACTTCCACTGACTCAGCCGCATTTCCGCCGCCGCTGTTGACGATGCTGGCCTCAACGTTCGGATCCTGGATGCGGAACGCGTATCCGCCGGCGACGCTGGCGATGCGGAGATAGGACGTGTCGCGAACGTAAGAGAATGCTTCGGTGTTGGCGTTGCCATGGGCGACGGTGAGCGTATCGGTGCCGGCTTGGCCGTCGAAAGTGAAGGGGCCGATGGCTGTGACATTTGCGCGGACGTTGCCATTTCCGATCGTGAGGGAGTCGTCGCCGGCGCCGGCTTGAATCGTGGCGGCGACGCCTGACATAAACTGGTTCACGGCGAAAGTGTCATTCCCGCTGCCGGTGTTGATGTGCCAGTTTTCAAGCGTGGCTGTGCCAAGCGGTCGGGCGCCCAGTCCGTAAAGAGTCTGGGTGCCTGCGCCGAAGGGGTTGGAGAAGACGTAGTTGATGCCGGACGTGGCGGCAGAGTCTTCGATGGTGAGATTGTCAACGCCGTCGCTGCCGATGATGCCAATGTTGCCATTGATCGTCAGATTGCCGGCGGCGTCCCGGGGATAGATGAAGGCGTTGTCTGCGCCGATTCCCAACTGAATGGTGACTTGGTTGCCGATATCGATGTCGCTGGAGACGCCGGTGACGACGAACTGGTTCGTGCCGCTGCCGCCATTGCCGCAGGTGATGCCCATCGCCGCCATGTTGTCGTAGAAGAAATCGCTTCCGAAGGTGAGGAACGAACTTTCGTACACGGTGAGTCTGGAGTCCGTCAGCACGTAGTTGCTGTCGGCGCGGATGGAATCTTCGACGGAGACGGAATTATACCCCGCGTTGCCGTCAAGCGTGACTGTCGCTTCGCCGAGGCTCGGTTGTCCGCCGATGCCAGGGAAGTTGCTCCAGTTGCTGGAGCGATTGCGCCAATTGAAGGTGTCATTGCCCGCGCCGCCACTAAGCGTTACAGGGCGGTAGAAGTCGGCCGCGGTAGCGCCGAAGCCGACGGTGAGGGTGTCGTTGCCTCCCCCGGCGTTGACGTTGAGGCCGACATCGAAGTTGCCGTTGAAGCGGAACTCCTGGGCGAGCGGCCCGCCGAGGATGCCGACGCGCTCGAAGCCGCCGTAAGAATATTCATTAATGCCAAGGAAGACACGGCGCTGCGTGGGCAGACCGGTGTCGCCGTTAATTGTCCAGGGAAGGGCAAAGGCCGAGAGATGGTCGTCAAAAGTGATGGCGTCGTTGCCAGCCTCGCCGTAGGCGGAGACGAGTGATGCGCTGGGGGCGAGATTGCCGTTGCCCAGCACAAACTCGTCGTCACCATTGCCGCCGTAGACGGTAGCGGCCTGAGTCCCGGCGCCGTCAAAGATGTCGTTGCCATCGTAGCCGCGAAGATCAACGCGAGCCGGAAGGTTGGCAGCGACGGTGAAGCGATTGTTGCCGCTGTCGCCCCCGATCTTCACGACCTCTACGTCGGCGACGTAGTACTCCTCGACGAGCGCGCCGTTGCGGTACGTCGTCACGAACTCGGGCGTGAGCGCGTAGTCGGTGCCGGTATATCCCCCGGCGGCGTTATGCTCATCATGGAATATGACGGTATCGACGCCGGGTCCCGGAACGAACTGCGCACCGTCATACAACTGCCCGAGAGTGCCATTGCCAACTTCCATGATGTCGTCGCCGCCCTCGCCGTACACTTGGGCGGTCGAGAAGAGCTCTTGGCCCGCGGCCCATCCGAGCCTGATGATGTCGGAACCGCTGCCGGCATATATGTATGCTCGAAGGTTGAGAGGAAGGGCGTCGATGTAGATGGTGTCGGCCAGCGTGCTGCCGTTGATGCGGAGACTCTCGTACGTTCCAGAACGCGTGATTTTTATGTTGGTTTGGCCGAAGTGGCAGCCGATGACGAGGTTCTCGAAGTTCGGCGTCGAGTTAACGGTGAAGCCGCCGCTGTGCGTGATGCCGTTGTTGTTGACGTCGACGGTGTCTCCGCTCCGCTCGCTGATAAGTTCAAGCGTGTCGGTGCCGTCGTCGAGGCCAATTACATTGATCGACATCGTGCCCCCGATGCCCAGACTCTTGCCGTGGATGGCGAGGAGATCGTTGCCCGCGCCCAGGTCGATGGTCGTGGGCAGGTTCACGTTCGTATTGACGTTGATTGTGTCCTTTCCACCGCCGCCCTGAATATTGATTGTGCTAACGCGTGCGGCCGGGTAGCGGGAGATGAAGGCGTCGGTAGGGCCGGTGCCAGGGATGTCGGTACCGATGTCCACGCTGATGACGATCTCGTTGGTTGAAAGGTCACGATAGACGTCGATGAGGTCGTTGCTGCTGTCAGCGCCGCCACGTACGAGAAGCTCGCCGGTGTCCCTCAGCAGGCCGTAAAAGGTGCCCTGTAGCTCGGGCTGGCGCACCTCATAACCGTAGCCGTATTCGAGGAGCTGCGCGATGTTGTTGGGCGGGAGGTAGCGGGTTGCCGACTCATAGGCCGCGTTTCCGGCGTCCTCGCTGCCAAAGATCGTTCCGACCGCCGGCTCGACAAAAAGGAAGCCTGGGGAGGTATGAAGCGGCTCGCCCGTGTCGGTGCCGCCGTTACCACTGTTGTAAGTGGTCATCAGTTGGTTGATGGTAGGAGTTTTGACGTAATAGAGCTGACCAATGCCGCCGCCCTCGTTGCCATCGGCGGTGCCAGTGCCGTTGGCAACCGCTTGGTCGACCCAGTGCGTGTCGGCCTGGCTGGTGATGCCAAGCAGGTGGACCATCTCAGAGTTAATGACCGTAAAGAGGTCTGGAAGATTTAAAGCGGTGGACCCTTGCTGGGCAATGGCCGCGAACGCATTGATCATTGGGCCCGCGAACTCGCTGCTGTCGAGCGGAGAGTCATCGACGAACCAGCCACGATCCTTCGCAATTGCTGCGTTCCCGTTTCCAATCTCGATATCCCCACGCACCGGAAACCCAAACTCCGTGTCCTGAATTCGAGCCAGGCCGCCGAAGCCGGTGACATCGCTGTCCATGTAAACATCGACATCGATGCGGTTTCGTCCCCCTTGGTCGTGCATGTCGATGATGATGTTTTCCCACATCTGCATGACAGCGTCGACGACATTGCGAGCGGCTTCAGCTCGGTCGCCGAAGATCGGACCGAAATTGTCGTTGCCGCGGTTGGTCCAGGCGATATCAAACGTCGCGGCGCGTCCGCGTTTGCCAGCCGTGCCGGCCTCGACCGCCGCCTCAGCCCGTGCGTGCTCGAGCTTTGCGTCCTGAGCAATAACGCTTGGAGAAAAATGGGCGAGCTGGCACATCATCTTCCGCCCTTCCAGCGTTTCGAGTGCGCACCGTGAAGGAGCTGCGATCCCTCGGACGGCGCGGTTGATGATTGCGGCGGAGTGGCGATTGTTGGCGCGGTACATGGGACCTTTCCGTAAGAAGCGCTGAGTAAACGTGAACCTTTAAGCGAATGGAACCGTTAGACCCCTCCAAGCGATGAAGGAGTCGCCGCCGGGCCAGGATCGTGCGGAATCTTCGAATTCATTAGCCTGTCAGCTGAAGTGGAAGACTGGATGGTATCACGCTTGGCGCGAAATGCCGCAGCATTCTCGCTCACATCGTTCACCAATGAGCAAGACTCTGTCTCCGCGGTGAAAGCGAACGCGTTCGACGTCATCCTGTGTGCAGCAAGTCTGAACACCGCATCCGGAGAGACCGCGATCAGCCGACTCCGCGAAGCGGAGTGTGTTGGAAACGTGATCTCTCTCGTCTCCGCTCGGGCGCCCGAGCAACTGCAGGCGATGGACCGGGCGGGATCGATCGGCATGCTTGAAAAGTTGTTCGATCAAAGACCAGCTCAGCATCATCGCCCACTGAGACCAGCACCGTCGTCAAGGCAGAGCATCCGAAGAAATGGCAGGTCGCAGGGCTGCTGGACCGGCGAAGATGCCCTCGCGTCGCCAGCGGGCAAAATGGTCGTACACCGTCTGCCATGCCACGGGCCGAAGCGTTCGGGCAAGTCACGCCAAGGCGCACCAGTGGCGAGGATCCAGAAGATTCCGTTGAGAAGCGTTCGTCGATCGCGTGCCGGACGTCCTGTCTTGGCAGTGCTCCCAGGCACCAGCGAATCGACTAACGCCCATTGCTCGTCCGTGAGCTCGTGGCGTTTCATGATTGGCGACCTCCATGTCGTCAAAACAGATTATCCCGTTACAGCGTTTTCAGACGCAACCTAGCGTGCGATGGAATTCGACTCCTGCCAAGTCGCACATACGTTGACAGATAACTTGCTCGTCCGGTGGAAGGCACTGAGATGCTCGGTCGCCGAACACGATTCGTACCACGCCGCTCTGAATAAGCCTTCGCGTGCATGCGGCGCAAGGATGTCCGGTGATGTACGCGGTCGTTCCAGCTAGAGACGTTGCGCGGTTAAGAACAGCGTTCTCCTCCGCATGCAAGAACCAGAAATACTTCTGCGGCCGGGTCATCGGCACCTGCGCAAGTTCGATGGACGTCGGCGGTGCGTTCACGCCGGCGCCAATCGTCATTCGCGTCAGAAGTCTGTTGCTTGTTCAACCAGCGACGCCGGCGCCACATTCCGGGCGATGCGACACGGCAGACGCACAACGCGCCAGCGCGGCCGAATCTGGTTTCTAACGATGCTCGACGGCCCGCACGCCGGCTATGCGATGATGACCCCGACGGCGGTGGGAGGGCTCATAAGCGCACAGCCTAGGCAGCGGCTCGAAGTGATGCACGCGGACACGTTCGAGCGGTTCATCGTCGAAGTGGTGGACGTGGTGGCGAAGTCGGCGCGGCATGTTGACGGCGCTGGCACGTCGGGCAGAGCTGGCTAGAATTCGCGCATCCATGATTCGACCGACCATCACGATTGACTCGGTGCCCTATGACCGCCGCGAAGCGTGCTGCGAAACCTGAAGCCTCGCGACTTCAAATTCGTGCAGACCGATGCACGGTTTCAAATCGAGAATCTACACGCGCGTGGCGCGGACCTGGCGAATCGTCTCGGCTGCACGTCGCGCACGATCCGGAACCGGCGAAAGCGGCTGCGCGCACTGGGCGTTCTGATACACCCGTTCGCGCCGCCGGGATTCGATCGCAATCATGAGCCGATGCCATGCCCGCGCTGCCCAACGTGTGGCCATCGCGTGAGCAGTTCAACCGGAAAGGCGATTGTCTAATGCAACATCCATCGGAATACAGCGACATGCTCAAACAGCTGAGCTACCGCGACGTGAAGTTCTTGGACGAATATTGCCGCTACATGGCGGATGCCACGAACCCGCGCGACGCGGACCTGGCGAAGCGGCTGGGCGTCACTCGCGATACCATCCTTCATCGCCGGCGCAGGATCCGCGAAGCCGGCTTCAACCTTCCACCGCTGGCGCCGCGTGGCTTCCGGAAGCCGGGAGACATGAGCGTTCCGGCGAGCAATTGGCGGCCGGAGCCGGAGTATTACATCTGAGCCGGTGTGACGACCGAGATCCGCGAGCGAAAGGTCGCAGCCCGAGCGCGCGGCATCTACTAACGAGAAGCGAAAGAGCGGATGCAGGACGGCGGCGAGGTTGCGGGGAGTGGCCGGCCGCTACAGGGTGTGGTCAACGGATCACACCCTATCGAGAAGCTCGGCAAGTCCCGGGAGTTTGCCGGCACAGCAGTCGGCGTGAGCGGCCCATCAGTTGGACGAGCGGGGCGTTGGCTTAACTGTGGGCCTCCACTTCGCGATATCCTACACCGACTGAATTAACAGATTCCCGCTGGGCAGTTTCACTCTGTGGCAGATCGCCCTTTCATTGCCTTCCACCACGTAGTAGCCAAACCAATTGCTAACAGCCCGCGCCACACGTTGCCAAATCGCCCATATCTTGCGCAGCCGGCGCCATCGGCGAATCTTTATTCGAAACACCTCGTAACCATCCGCGACTACTGCGATTCCGAGTCGCGTTCCGCATCCTGCAAGTGAATGGATCATTTCAACCTCGGTTTGCTCGAAACTTCGAAGCTGAAATGTAGCGATCATTCCGCGCTCGATCGTCTCCGGCTCGGCGGTCTGCCCTTTCAGATTGATGCGAGGTATCTGCAGCGTGCAAAAACCGAAGTTCACGCTTCCCACGAGTGCGATTGCGCCGTTCCTAAGAGGCAGTCCGAGATTCACGATTTGAACCTCAAAGAACTCGTACGGTTCAACGGACAAGCGGTCTTGAATCAACCCGCTTCGACACCTGCGGAGTTTGATTAGGAATTGATGACTGTGCCGGAAGTTGTTTATCGCCACGTACAGCGCTGTGCTGGAAATGGCAATCGGCGCAATCTTCATCCAGTCCAACGACCAGATCAAAGGAAGCAATTCACGTCCCAATGGGACTAGAACGTTCACGAACAGCGATGTTGCCGCCAGCGTGACAAACGTGCCGGCGAGCCCAACTCGAAATCGCCCGCGGTTGTGCTCAAATGGAGTGGCCATCACTTGGCATCCGTCAACAGCGACTTCGCCGACAGACCCAGCGCCTTCGCGATGGCTTCCAGCGTCTCGATGCTGATGTTCGCCTTGCGGCCAGATTCAACGTCATTCCATCTCTGCCGCGAGCCCATGCCCGCCTTCTCGGCCGCCTCCTGCTGAGAAAGGCCGAGTTTCTCGCGCTGCGCCTTAATTCGTTCGGTGTCTAAGCCCATTCGAGAAAATGTACGCTTTTAGATTGACGAGTCAATCCGATGTTTGTAATCTTATTGACGTACAAACTGGAGTGCAAATCATGGTCTTCAGCACCGACAAAATCCGCAGAGATCGCCAGTACGTCGACGTGAGCCAGCACGAAGCCATCGACCGGCTGCTCGCCTACCGCGATGAGATGAAACGTCGACACGACATTCTGTATCCGAAGGTTTGCGTTCTCCGGCAGACCGACAAAGCCGTCTGGTTCGGTCGCGCGAACTCATTGGCAACGTGCTGGCTGCCGCGATCCGCCTTCCATTTTCTCGCCGATGTCGCAGAGCGCGGCGAGCGTCCCGACCGACCGGACGGCAGGGCCCTTCGCTTCATGCAGTGGAGCATCTCAGTCTCGCCCTGGGGCCGCTCCAAGCTCGAAGCTGCCGGGGTCATCGACCGAAACTAAATCCTTAGCTGGGCCGGCGCTGCACTCGGGCGCCGGCTCTTTCGATTCACTCAACATGGAGGTTTTTATGCGTCCGATCATCTTCCCCGGCGACCGCGTCGACCACATGCACCACTCCAGCGCTCCCGGCATCGTCGTAGCCGTCTGCGATGACCCTGCTGACGACGTCATCGTCTGGCGTCGCGACTCCGACGGCCTATTCGAAAGCTGGTTCGCGACCGACCTGCGCGTCGTCCAGCGCTTCGCCGAACCCGGCATGAACGATTGAGCCACTCCTCGGGCGCGCCGGGCACATCGCCGGCGCGCTTCGCCATAACGACCGCGCCGGTGGATAGCCGGCGCGGTCGCTTCACTCTGGCCGGGATTGGCCGGAGTTTCGCTAGAATCACGACTACGGGTGTCGCGCGGCCGGCCAGCTTCGCGATTCACGGCCTGGCGGCGGCGGCGCGGTCTACCTCCCGCGCTGCCGTCGGCCGGCCCGTGATGAGGTAGACGATGAACCGCGATTTCACACCGTTCCAGATCCTCAAGGAAATCGGCGATGCGTTGCTCAAACTCTCAGTGTTCGGAAAACCGGTCAAGCTGTCGAAGCGGACCAATTCGGGGTTGAACGGCACTCGTGCAGAGCAATTCAACCGGTCGATGATTCTCGTCCGTGATCTGACTCGCCTCGAATCGATGGCGAAGAACACGTGCACGGGCATTTCTGGCGATCTACTAAGAGAGTTGAAGGGTGCCTTGGATCAATGGCCGAATGGCCTTCTCGGATTGTCATCGGTCGATCTGAAATCGCTTCAAGGTCTATCCGGCAGGTTCTTCGCAGAGGCATCGCGGATACGAGCTGCGAAGATCGGCGGAAATGTTGAACCGGATAGCTACGCAGTTCACGAGCCGAAGGCACTCTCCGAACTGCTCCAAGAAGTGTTTGACGCCATTCCGATCGCGCCGGATGGGCGCGAGGGTAGCGAAATCGTCGCGATGATCAACCGACCGGTTACGGATCGGCTCGGCGTCATAAAAGCCATAGCCAAGCTCCAAAAGTTGCGGCCGGAATCGAACATCCGAAACGTCCGTGGACGCGGCTACATGCGCGACGAATAGAAAAACGAAACAGGGTATATCGGGGCCATACTGCGTGACGCCGACTCTTGGCATTCTTTGCCACATGGCCGACGCATCCCCGCAACCCATGAAGACTACTCCAGAAGTTGCACGCGAACTTCGCGCGACGCTCGAGCAGGTCAAGTACGCGTGCCGGCTCTACAAGATTGAACCCACTACGAAGATCGGCTCGGCGAATTGTTGGGACGAAGCCGGCATCGAGCAGATCCGCAGCGCGCTGAAGCGCATCGACAAGCCAGACCCGTACTACGCCAACAGATTGAAGAACTTGTAGTGAAGCTAGTCGGCGGCGCCGTGCCGCTGATCTCCGGGCCCGGCCGGGTTCATCCCCGGCCGGGGCTCTTCAGAAAGTCGACGGACGGGACGCCAATCGCGCCGCCGGCGAGAGACAAAGACGATGAGACGTTATCCCGAACATCATCAAACTCCACCGCGACCGGCCGACGTCGTCGCTGATGCCATGCTCCTGATGGGCGGCGCTGATAACCGTTTTATCGGTTTCAGACTCGGCCGTCCGAACGCGCTTCGCGTCGCTCGCGTGCTGCAGGCCGCTGGCGCCGGCGTGCTGGTGGACCGCGACGGCGGGCTCGTTCACGTCGACACGCAGGGAGGGCTCGGCCGATGAGGTTTTTCGACCAGCTCAACGCGCTCGTCGACCACCACCTGGCGAACCTCTCGGGCCTGGAGGCAAAACTGTTGCTCGTGATGCTGCGTTACTCCGACAACTCTACGGGCATCAGCTACCCGAGTCTCAACAAGCTCTGCGAATTGCTGGGACACAAATCAAACGACCGCATCCGCGAGGCGATCAAGGCTCTCGTTGCAAAGGGCCATCTTGCGATGGTTGCGGCAGCGACGTTCAACCGATCTACAAGGTATCAACTGACGATGGAGGGTCTCCCCCTTGGCGCAGGAGACTCCCCCGAAAAGCCCCCCTCTCCCCCAAGTAGCAGGAGACTCCCCCAAGACGCCCCCCTGGGAGGGGGCCAAAATGCCCCCCGGGGTCTCCTGCGCCACGCCCCCCCGAACGGCTTAATGAACGGCTTACCGAACGGCTCATGCGCTCATGCTGCTTCGCAGCACTCGTCAGTCGAAGTCTTGCTGACGTTTCCCGTGAAGGCGTCGAAGGGGAGAAGCGACACTTGGGACCTGACCCGAGCAGCGGCCGACCGGCTCGCCGAAAGATTCCCGAGCATCGACGTTCTGGACGAATGCCGCGGAGCGCTGGCGTGGTGTGAAGCCAACCCGACGAAGCAGAAGACAACGCGCGGCATCCCGGCATTCCTGACCAACTGGCTGTTGAACACAAAGAAGAAATCGAACCCGCACACCAACGGCCACGCCAACCGCCGCTTTGCAGGCGTCGGCGCCATTCCCGCCGGGCAGGAGGACAATTGAGCAACACCACCGACAAACTCCCGCCGCATTCCCTGGAAGCCGAAATGTGCCTTCTCGGCTCGATGCTCATCGCGCCGGACTTCGCGCGTGAAGTGCTTCCGACCCTCAGGCCCAACTCATTCTTCCTGACAGATCATCGGATCGTCTTTGAGACGATTGCCGCGCTTCATGCCGCCAACCGCGCGGTCGACTTGATCGTCCTGCGCGACGAACTGAGCAAGGCCGGCGAGTACGAGAAGATTGGCGGCGCGGCGATGCTCGCGCAGCTGGTCGGGACCGTTCCGAGCGCCGCACACGGGCCGGAGTACGCCGCTCGCGTCCGCGAACATGCGGCGCGCCGGCAGTTGATCGGCTTGGCCGACAACATCATCCGCCGTGCCCAAAACGGCCAATACGACGTCGCCGCTCTCGCAAGCGAAATCACGGCAGAGGCGGCCGCGGTGCTGGCCGACCGTAGCGCGGGCGACATCATCACCTTTGCCGACGCGGTCGAGGCCGCTTATGACGGACTCGATGAGGGCTCGGCCGATTTGATTCAGACCGGACTATCCGCAGTCGACGCTATCGTCGGCGGTTTCGGCGCCGGTGAAACCGTGATTACCGCCGGCAGACCGAGCATGGGCAAGAGCACGTTCCTGCGGACCATTTCGAAAAACGTCGGCGCGCAGGGCATCCCGGTTGGATTCATCAGTCTTGAGGAATCACCGGCCAAAATTGCCCGCAACGCCCTCGCAAGCGAAGCGAGCGTCGACAACCACCGGATCCGCAGCGCGAACATGGACCGCGACCAGTGGAACCGCCTCGGAGACGCCGTAGTCCGATTGCAGAAGCTGCCAATTTTCATCAGCCGCAATGCCCGTAGCGTTGACGAGATTCGCGCTGTGGCAACCACGATGAAGCAAAAGCATCGTTGCCGGCTGCTCATCGTCGATCACTTGAGCCGGGTACGCGCGCCGGGCAAATCCCTTTACGAGCAAACGACCAACGCCAGCGGAGCGATCAGCGATCTCATCAAGGACCTGGGCGTCGCCGGTCTCGTCGCCTGCCAGCTCAACCGCGGCGTGGAACATCGCGACGACCCGCGGCCGACCATGGCAGACCTGCGCGACAGCGGCGCAATTGAGCAGGACGCCGACGGTGTGCTCCTGCTGCATCGGGATGATTACTTCCGAGTCGGCACACCTGGCTATGAGCCTACCGGCATCGCCGACGTCATCGTCGCCAAATGGCGCGACGGCGTTCGGGGCGGTACGGCGCGCATCAAGTCGGACCTGCGCTTTCAGCGCTTCGTCGACCTGCCGAGATCGCTCGAATCCTCCTACACGGGGGAATCAAATTGACCCGGTACCGCATCACCATCGACGCCCGGAAACACGCGATTCCAGAAGCAATCCGACTTCGTCGCCTGTTGAAGTTCGCAGGCCGCGCGCTCGCGCTGAAATGCGTCGATGTCCGAGCCGAACGTTTAGACACCCATCGAAACGACCCCAAGCCGCCGGCGCGTCCGGCAGGAGTCCCATCTGTTTATGGCCGATGCTTGCAGCCCGTCATCGCGACTACGCAGGATTCTGGGGCCAAATCAAATGGCGACTCATAACGTCGAGATTCGCCCGAGGAGCATGCAATGAGCAACAAAGATGATAACTCCATTCCACCTTTTGCTGATGGACGTGACCGCAGCACTGGTCGCTTCGCCAAAGGGTGGCGGGGCGGATCTGGCAACCCGCATGCCGCGCTGGTTATGAGCTTCAGACGCGCGATGCTGGAAAGCGTCACAACCGAGCAAATCTCGCAAATGTTCAAGGATCTCGTCGACGCCGCGCTCGCCGGCAATGCCGAGGCGCGCAGCGAGGTCTTGGACCGTTGCTGCGGTCGAAGTGTTCCTGCGGACATGCTGGGCGAGATCGGCGAACTCGCTGAGAACATTGAGGAACTGAGAACGAGGATTCGATGAAACGTGCACTACTTGTTGCCCTTGGCAAGTCGATCGAGCAGCTTCGACTCAAAGAAGAGAGCCGATTGATTTCGCACAAGTCATTCGACCACGAACGCTACAGAAGAGAGTACCAGGCCGCCCTGAGCACCGTTGGCCGTGAAAAGCTGCTTGAGCACATGCTCGAAACGATCGGCACGATGACGAAACCGACGGACGGGGGCGCGTCATGAGTACGACCATCATCTCCATCCCAAAACTTCGCGGCGATGAGTTCAGCGTGGATGCGAGACAAGCGGCCCGAATGATCGGTCTACCGCTGCGCACGCTGCAGTCAGACACGAAGGTCGGTAAGATTCCTGCGGCGAGAAAGATCGGCCGTCGATATGTTTACATCGTGGCGGATCTCAAGAGCATGGTCGAGAACGCAACACGACCGGGAGCAAACGCCTGATGGCAAGCGTCTACAAACAAGGTCGAACCGTTCTATTGCAGATTGGCGCGGGAAGCTCCCGTCGCGTGCGTCGCCTGGGCAACCTCTCCCGCGATGGCATGGGCGCCGTTGAGTTCCACGTCGGCCAGATTGAGCAGGCTCGCAAGGCTTCAGTCGGGATTCCACCAGCGACACAGGCTTGGCTTTGTGACATCACCGACGACCTACACGCAAAACTCGCCGCGCTGCAGTTGGTGTCGGCACGTGAGCAGATTGAGAACGGCGGCATCGGGTTGACGATCTCCAAGCTCTTCGACGATTTTCTCTCGCGTCGCAATGACCTAAGAGGGTCGACGCGGGTGAATTACGGGCAGGCAAAGAAGAAGGCCTCGGAGTTTTTCAGCCCTCTGAAGCTGGTTGCAAAAATCGGCGTCGCTGAGGCAAAGGACTTCCGGCGCCATCTCGAGTCGACCCTGTCTGCGGCGAGTGTGTCCGGATTCATAAAGCGAATGCGATGCGTGTTCGCCGACGCTGTCGAGCGCGGCAACCTAAAGAGCAACCCGTTCACGAAGGTAGTTGCCGGCTCACAGAGCAACGCGGCCCGGCTGAAGTTCGTGCCCGGAGACGACATCGAAAAAGTCATAGCGATGGAATCGTGCGTTCAATGGCGATGCCTGATCGCCCTGGCGCGATATGGCGGCTTGAGATGTCCGAGTGAACCATCGCACATTCGACTCTCCGAGGTGGACTGGACTGAGAACGAGATCATCGTGCGGAGCGACAAGACGAAGCGGCAGGGCAAGGCCGTGCGACACGTCCCGATCTTCGATGAGCTGCTTCCGTATCTTCGCGCGGCTTACGACGCTGCCGCTGCGGACCAAGTTCATCTATTGCCGGCCATTCGCTCGGACTGCAATCCTCACACGAGGCTCAAGCGTCTCGTCGAAAGGGCGGGACTTCGGCAGTGGCCGAAGCTGTTTCAGAACCTGCGCGCGAGCCGCGAGACCGAGTTGATCGCTCAGGGTTACCAGCTCCACAACGTGTGCGCGTGGATCGGCAATTCTCCAGACGTCGCCAACCGCCACTACCTGATGTTGACGCCACAAGAGAAGGAACGTGCGGTCAGTGCAGCGCGCGCTGCAAAAAGCGCTGCACTAGGAACCAACGAGATCGCGCAGTTTGCGCAGGTAAAAGAAAAAGGCCGCGATTTCCAAGTGAAAAACGCGGCCCTGCACGCCATAGGCATGCCTCATGTGACCCCAACGGGAATCGAACCCGTGTCGCGGCCTTGAAAGGGCCGTGTCCTAACCGCTAGACGATGGGGCCAAGCGAGTCTGAAATCCTTGCCCGTAAATGAAACGGGCGCGCCCGGTTAGGCTCGGGCGAGTCGCGAAGAATATGCCGATTTTGGGTGGTTGGTCAATGGGCGGGGCCCGCGCTCGCTTTGCCGAGCGCCAAAGGGGCATTACCCTCACGATTCATGCGCATCCTCTACCTGGATATCGACGCGCTGCGCCCCGATCGGCTCGGCTGCTACGGATATCACCGCAACACCTCGCCGAACATTGATGCGATCGCCCGCGAAGGCGTTCGATTCGAGAATTACTTCACGCCCGATGCGCCGTGTCTTCCTTCGCGGACGGCGATGTACTCGGGACGATTCGGAATCCAGAGTGGCGTCGTCGGACATGGCGGGACGGCCGCGACGCCGAAGAACGAAGGCCAGTCGCGCGAGTTTCGTGACCAGTTCGATGCCCAGGGCCTCGCTTCACAACTCCAGCGAGCGGGCTTCCACACCGCGATGGTCTCACCCTTCGGGCAGCGTCATGCGGCGTGGTGGTTCTACGCGGGCTTCAACGAGATCCATAACACCGGAAAGTGTGGAATCGAGAGCGCGGAGGAAGTCGATCCGGTCCTCTTCGATTGGCTGGACCGGAACGTCTCACGCGACAACTGGTTCCTGCACGTGAACTTCTGGGACGCGCACACGCCGTACCGCGTGCCGGCAGGTTATGGCGAGCCGTTCGCGAGCGATCCGCTGCCGGCACATCTGGACCGCATCGAACTCATCAGGCGTCACAACGCGTTCGTCGGCCCGCACTGCTCGCTGCAGATTTCGATGTACGACGACGCCGAGCGGCCGGGCTTTCCGCGCCAGCCAGGAAAGGTGAATGATCTGGCCTCCATGCGCAGGCTCGTCGACGGCTATGACACGGCCATTCGCTACATCGATGACCGCGTCGCCCGCATCGTCTCGATGCTCAACGCCGCAGGCGTCTACGAAGATACGGCGATTCTCATCTCGGCAGATCATGGGGAAAACTTCGGCGAGCTCGGCATCTATGCCGAACACGCGACGGCCGACGTCGCGACGTGCCGGATTCCGATGATCATCAAATGGCCCGGCATGAAGCAGGACGCCGTCGATCGCGGCTTTCACTACAACATCGACCTCGCGCCGACGTTGATGGACCTGATCGGGCGGAAGCCGTGCCCGCTCTGGGATGGAGAAAGTTACGCCGATACGCTGCGAACGGGCTCTGTCCATTCGCGGGACGAAGTGATCCTTTCGCAATGCGCGCACGTCTGCCAGCGAAGCGTGCGATGGGATCGATGGCTCTACATGCGCACCTGGCACGACGGGTTTCATTTGTTCCCCGAAGAGATGCTCTACGACATCGCTGCCGATCCGTTCGAGCAGAATGACGTGGCGCTGGAGCATCCTGAAGTCGTTCGCGAAGGCGCGCGTCGATTGGAGCGCTGGCACCAGACTCAATTCGCCAAGATGCCCGACAAACACGATCCGATGCAGACGGTGCTCAGCGAAGGCGGACCCTACCATGCCAGCACGCTGCCCGGGCGATCGATGCTGCGCGGGTATCTGGCATTTCTCGAACGGACCGGCCGTGCCGAGGGTGCGGCGAAGCTGCGGGCCAAATATGCCGTCGAATTGTCCAGGCTCTGACGCACGTGCGACCATTCGCGCCAAAGCCCCGTCGACTTCCGTGCCGACAACTGAGACAGTGGCATGTTGAATCAGGAGACCGCATGAGCCTCGTCGAAAGAGAAATCCGCGACCGCGTCGGCATCCTCACGCTGAACAATCCGCCTAAGCGAAATGCGCTGAGCCACAACTTGATCGATGCGCTGCTGGATGGGTTGACCGCACTCGGCGAGGCGAGCGTGCGCGCGGTGATCCTGCGCGCCTACAAAGGCGCGAAAGTGTTTTCGGCCGGCCACGACGTGACCGAACTGCCCAAGAATGGCCGCGATCCGCTGGCGTATAACGACCCGCTGCGCCGGGTCGTGCGCTCTTTCGAGGCGCATCCGTGTCCGGTCATCGCGATGATCGAAGGGACGGTATGGGGCGGCGCGTGCGAGCTGGTCGTGGCGTGCGATTTCGCGGTCTGCACGCCAGAGGCGACGTTCGCGATCACGCCGGCCAAGCTCGGCGTTCCGTACAACATCAGCGGGCTGCTGAACTTCCTCAACTCGGCGCCGCTGTCGACCGTGAAGGAAATGCTGTTCACCGCCGCGCCGATCTCCGCGGATCGTGCGCTGAGGTGCGGGCTGGTCAATCACGTTGCGGAGATCGACGAGCTGGAGGCGCTGACGTTCCGGATCGCCGATCAGATCACGCACGTCTCGCCGCTGGTGGTGAGTTGCATGAAGGAGGAACTGCGGATCATCAGCAACGCCTCGCCGATGTCGCCGGACACGTTCGAGCGGATCCAGGGCCTGCGTCGATCCAGCTACGACAGCGCCGATTACCAGGAGGGGATCCGGGCGTTCATGGAGCGCAGGCCGCCGGTATTTCACGGGAAGTGATTCGCGGCGGCAGACAGATGGCGAGAAAGACCTTGGCGGACGACAAGGAAGAAGGCGACGGGCAGATGCCGGTCGCCTTCTTCGTTTCTGTTCGATCGGGACTGGAACTCAGTTCGAGGTCGAGAGGTTGTAGCCGGCTTCCTGGTGGACGGTGATGTCCAGGCCTTCGGCTTCGTCGGCTTCCTTCACACGCAGGCCGAGTGTCGCCTTGATGGCGAAGCCCAGGCCGAGCGAGACGACGAAAGCGAGGATCGCCGCGACCGCGAGAGCGGTGAACTGGATGCCCAGTTGCGTGCCGATGCTGTTGGTCGATCCGCGGACGAAGAAGACACCGACGAGGATGGCGCCGAGTGCGCCGCCGACGCCGTGGACGCCGAAGGCATCCAGCGAGTCGTCATACTTGAAGACCTTTTTGAGCTGGCAGCCGAAGTAGCAGACGACGCCGCCGATGAGGCCCAGGGCGAGCGCGCCGGCGGGGCTGACGAAACCGGCACACGGGGTAATCACGACGAGACCGGCAACCATGCCCGATGCGAAGCCAAGGATCGTCGGCTTGCCGTCCTTGAGCCACTCGACCACCATCCATGCGAGGGCGGCGGCAGCGGCCGCGGTCTGGGTGGTGGCGAAGGCGAGCGCCGCGACGCCGCCGGCAACCGGCAGTGCCGAGCCGCCGACACCGATCGCCGAGCCGGCATTGAAGCCGAACCAGCCGAACCACAGGAGACCGGCACCGATCAGCGTGTAACCGAGCGAGTGCGGGGCCATCGGCTTGGTGCCGTAGCCGGCACGCGGGCCGACGACGAGCGTCAGAGCCAGTGCCGACACACCAGCGAGGACGTGAACGACCGTTCCGCCGGCGAAGTCGAGCGCGCCCTTCTGGAAGAGCCAGCCGTTGACGTTCCAGACCATGTGGGCGATCGGGCAGTAAACGATCAGCGACCAGAGGACGAGGAAGAGGAGCAAGGGTCCGAAGCGGACGCGCTCGACGACCGACCCGATGATCAGCGCGGGCGTGATGATCGCGAACATACCCTGGAACATCACGAAGACGAGCTCCGGTACGCCGGTGGAAACCGCGCCGGTCGTATCACCCGAGGTCAGAATGCCGGTCCATCCGGCGGCCTTGGTGACGTTCCCTTTGCCGTCGGTTTCTTCGGGCGTTCCGAACTGTTTGAGTCCGACCAGGTTCGAATCGAAGCCAAGAATGCTCTTGGTCGTGCCGTTGTCTGGGTTGATGCCGGCCTTGATCAGCGCGTGCTCGCCGCCGCCGGTAGTTGCATCCACGACGGGGAACACCAGTGCGTAACCCACGACGACCCACAACACGCCGATCACGCCGCAGCAGACCATAACGTTGAGGAACGTATTGAGGACATTCTTGGCACGGACCATGCCGCCGTAGAACAGGGCAAGGCCGGGCATCATCAGCAGGACCAGCGCCGAGCTCATGAGCAACCATGCGGTGGAGCCTGTATCGATGGTGCTGGTCATCCAAGGCGCCACCGGAGCGGCGGCAGGCGTGTCCTGCGCCAAGGCGAGCGTCGGCAATGCGACAAGAGCCAGCGCACACAAGGGCGCAAGCCAGCGGAGTTTCAGACGATGCATAATGGGATCACCTTCCGCCACGGGCGGGGTTAAGTTGCGCCTGGTTGGGACGCGCTGCACTATTGGTTGGTGGTTTTCTAGGCAAAGCTGGTGCCAGCTCTGTGCAGGACTGGGGGATTGGATTGAGACACCGACTGTCCGGCAGATTTCTATCGGGGTCGAGGAATTCTAGAATTATGACGTTGCCTAATCCGGTTGCGTCCCAATTCCGGAACATCGTCGATGCGCAAATTCTGTGCAGCTGTCCAGAGCGAGAGGTCCCGGGCCAGCCACCCATCGGTTGGGAACGGTCGGCGGCGGCCGTAACGGGTCGGTGGATCCACATCCTGAGGGGATTCGTTTCAGCTGCGTGACCCATGCCGGAGCCGAACGCCGATCATTCCGAGCACGACACACGCCACCGCGGCCGAGAGCCACAGGTAGGGTGACGTGGAGTGATCACCCGACTGGATCTGCTTCTGGCCGCGCCAGAAGAGGACGAATCCGATGATGAGGAACGAGAAGGCCAGCCGTTTCAGCCATGCGCGGGGGGTCATCGTTTGAGCATCGTAGACGAAAAGATGGGTTTTTGAGTCAGATTGACGCTTGTGGCGTTTTTTCCAGCGCCATCGGCCGATAAACTGGCGTATGACTCAGATAGCGTGTGCAGTACCGGCATGCGCCGATCAAGCCTTCTGGGAACCGGTTCGATACAGGGGATGTGAACATGAAGAAATCGATTCTCGGCATCGCACTCCTCGCCGCCACACTATTCGGCGCACCAGCTCAGGCCGGCCGCCCGGCCATTGATGAGGCGCGGGCGAAACTGATGCGACTGCACATCCGGCTGTACTCGGAAGCGATCAACGCACCGCAGGTCACCGAGGCGCAGCGCGCGGCCGGCCAGGCATACTCGGCAATGTACCTGCACCGGACCGACGTCCTCACCCGCCTCTACCAGACCCAGGAATACAAGGACCTTCGCCTGGCCCTCTATCACACCCAGCGTCGGCTTACCGGTGTGCGCGAGGAGATCCCGGTTCGCATCCAGAAGATCATGGACGGTGCGACGGATGCCTTGGCGGTCCGCGTCCAGATCACCCAGCTCGAATCAAACGCACTCGAGGCCGACGCGGCATTCGTCGAGGCTCGCGATCAGGCCAACGCACTCAACGCTGCTTACCGGCGGGTCCTTCGCGATTCGCTCGCGACGATCAAGTCGAACCCTGAGTTCATGTCGCTCAGTGACCAGGTTGCCAGCCTGCAGCAATCGATCACCGGCATGCGGTCCGTCAGCCGAATGAACTGAACCTCGCCGGCGGAACCGAAACGGCCGTTGAATTTAATATCCGATTTTGCACGCGTTCACGACATTCAAACCGCTTCGCAGTAAAAAACGCCACATGATTCGCTGGCTGACCTCGATCGTCCTCGTCACCGTCTGCCTGACCACTCTCACGTGCGCCCAGCAGACCAGGCCCGCCGTTCCGCACGTGCTCATCATCAGCATTGACGGCCTTCGGCCGGACTGTCTGCTCCGCGCAGATGCACCCAATCTCCGTAAGCTGATGAATGTCGGCGCCTTCTCGATGTGGGCGCGCACCACCGACATCGCCATCACGCTGCCGTCGCATGTCAGCATGCTCACCGGAGTCACTCCGGAGAAGCACGGCATCGGCTTCAACAGCGATCCGCCGGCGGACGCCAGGATCGCCGTGCCCACGCTGTTCGACCTGGCCAAGGAGCACGGCTTTTCAACGGGCATGGCATCGGGCAAGCGAAAGTTCACGCTTTTTTCCAATACCGGCCACCTTGACCATTTCTGGACGCCCGCCGAGACCGTTGTCGACGACGCGAGCACCGCGACGCATGCCGTCGAACTCATCTCAGACTTCAGGCCCGACGTGATGTTCGTTCACTTCGGCGCGACGGATGCAACCGGCCACGGCGTTGGCTGGGGCACGCCGGAGCAGATCCAGACGATCTCCCTCGCCGACGCCGCCGTCGGTCGGGTGCTCGATGCGTATCAAAAGGCCGGCCTGCTCGACGACACGTTCATCATCGTCAGCGCCGACCACGGCGGCAGCCTGCTGAGCCACGGGCGAGGCGACCCGCGCTCGCATTTTATTCCATGGATCGCCGTAGGGCCTGGCGTGCGAAGCGACTTCGACCTGACACGCCTCGGCAAGGATTACGACCTCTCCACCTTCGACACGTTTGCCACGGCGTGCTACGTGCTGAAGATCGACCCGCCTGCCGACATCGACGGGCATGCGGTGACGGAAATGTTCCTCAATGCCGACCTCCTGCAGCCGACCGCGCCTACCACACAGTCCGCGGCAACGCGAACCCCAGGCGCTCAGCCCGCCGCGCCAGAGCCGGCACCGATGTCGCCGGCCCCGGCCACAACGTCGTCGCAGTCGACTCCGCCAGGTTGAAAGGATCGCCTGGCGAATGGAAGTGCTACACGGACGCCAATTGATGTCGGCGGTAACGCTCTGACGACCTTATGCTCGCCGCCTCCAGCGCGCTCATACGGCTCCTCGGCGATCCCACGTTGCAGCGATTGAGGAATATCGGCGGCGCCGACTCGAACTCATCTCTTCTGCACGGGAAATTACTTGAAACCGAATCAGGCACCAAAGAAAACACCGGCTGTGGGGGAATCCACGGCCGGTGAAGGGCAAAGGGAGAGGTTGTGTATCGCGCCGCTGGAAGGTCGGGCGCGATCGTTGTTCACTTGCGGCGTCGAAGACCCATCGTCGCGACTCCGCCGAGCAGGCCGAGCGTGGTTGGCTCGGGAATGGCAACGGTGATGTCGCGCACGAAAAGACCGCCTCCGATTTCGCCTACGAGGGCGGCCGCGCCTGTGGCGAGGTTAACGGTGTAGAGCTTGCTCGTGTCTGCCGGACCGAGGTTCCCCGACAGGTATGCGGTGTTGTTCGCGCCCGCGATGTCGAAGCCGACCAGATTTGTGACATCCACGCCGAGCGGCCCGACGGTCCCGAGCACGCCGGTGTTGTTCGCCTGGGTGACCAGGATGTTCAGCACCGAGTCGATTCCATACAGCTGCGTGGTCGTGCCGACAGGTGAACTATTGGTGTACGCAATGCCGACGACGCTGGGATTCGCACCGGCGTTTACGTCGCTTGCGCCATAATTCAGATTGGTTGCGACGAGCTGGGTTGTGCCGGTAATCGGATTGAGGACGAAGTTGGCGTCGGTGTCGCTCACCAGCCGGATTCGATCAATCGTGGGGTTGAAGTCGAAGCCGAACTCGGTGCCGTTCGGGACGGGCGTGAAGCCCGTGCCAACTGCGGTTGCGACGCCCGTCGTCGGGTTGATCGTATACAGACGGGCGGTGCTGCCCACGCCGTACAATTCGCCGGTCGCCGGACGGAAATCGATACCGGTGATGACTTCATTGCTCTGAAGTCCGCTGATGAATACGGCAGTTTGAATGGCGGAAGGGGCTGCACTATCGACGCTGAACAGATTGTTCTGCATCGTAACGCCATAAATGGCTACTGCGGAGGCGAACGATGCACCCGCACCGGTGGCCGAAAGGGCGGCAAGGACCGCTAGACGATGTCTCATGCGAAAACTCTCCTCTCCTGGAGTCAATTAATGCCCACGCAGCCAAGACAACCCCGACCACGATCGCAGGCACCGTGGCAGACTACGGAGCGACCGATCAACCAGATGTAGGGATAACTCCTACGCTAAAGATTATTGTCATCCCGCAGCAAGCTAATGAAGAACAGCGGGTCGTAAGTTCTAATTGTTGCAGATACCCTCAACGGCATGAGCTGTGCCGTCGTGATGTTGCTCTTCAGCGGAATCGTCGCCATTGGGTGCGCAGCCAAACCAAAACCAGAACGGATCGCCATGGCCCTCGACTTCACCACGCCGACCGATGCCGGACTACAAACCGAACTGGAGTTGATCGACCTCGAGCTGCGCACCCGGCTGAACATGACCGACAAGCACGCCGCCGCCGGCATGATCGACCTGAATACGCATCGGGTCGCGATGATCTTTCCCGACCGCATCGAGTACGGCGCCAGCGTGCCGAAGGTCGGCATCCTCTACGCGTACTTCGTGCTGCACCCGGATCTCGCGCAACTCAATTCGCAGACGCGGAAAGAGCTCGGCGAGATGGCCAAGGCCAGCAGCAACGAGATGGCCGCGAAGTTCAGCCAGCAGCTCGGGCTCAAGACGATTCAGGAGATCCTCAACCGCGACGGCTTCTACGATGCCGCACACGGCGGCGGCATCTGGGTCGGCAAACACTACGGCATCACCGGCGAACGCTACGGCGATCCGGTGGGCGACAATTCTCACGCCATCACCGTCCGCCAGATGCTGCGCTTCTGGCTGATGCTCGATCAGGATCAACTCGTTTCCAAGGAAGTCTCGCAAACGATGAAGCAGATCTTCGCCACGCCGGAGATCCCGCACGACGACATCAAGTTCGTCAAAGCGCTCAAGGACCGGAACCTGACGTTCCTCCGCAAGTGGGGCGAGTGGGAGAACTGGCAGCACGACACGGCGATCATCGAAGGGCCGGCCCGGAAGTACATCCTCGTGGGGATCACGAACCACGCCAGGGGCGATGACTATCTGATCGGCTTGGCGCAGCGGATCGATGACCTTTTCACGGCGCATTGAGTGCGATAGCGGCATGAGCGCCCGCTCGTGATTTCAATGAGCGCAACATGAGCGGGGCAGGTATGCCACGGAGGAATATGCATTTCGGAATCCCCATGTCCTGTCTGATCGCGATCGCGCTGCTGGGATGCGCTTCAACCGCTCCAGTCAATCCGGCCGCGATGAATCCGGCACACGCTGCCGCCGACTCCTCGAGCATCCTCGGCGTCGACAACTTCGCGAAGATCTCCGAAACGCTCTATCGCGGCGAACAACCCACGGCCGAGGGATTTGCCGAGTTGCGGCGCCGCGGCATCAAGACGGTCGTGGATCTGCGCTTCTGGCACGATGACGCGTCACTGCTTGCGGGTACCGGCCTGCGATACATCCGCCTGCGCTCCAACGCGTGGCACAGCGAGGATGAAGATGTCGTGGCCTTCCTGAGAATCGTCCGCGATTCGGCGAACCAGCCGGTGTTCGTCCACTGCCAGCACGGCTCGGACCGAACCGGACTCATGATCGGTTCGTACCGCATCCTCGAACAGGGATGGTCGAGCGATGAAGCGATCGCAGAACTCCCGGCATTCGGCTTCCACCCCGTGTTCGGTAACGTCGTCCGGTACCTGCGCGGCCTGGAGAAACGGAAAGATCAAATGATTCGCGACCTCAAGTAGCAGGAGCGTCTCGCTCCTGATTTTCTTCATGAGCGGGACACTCCTGATACGATTCGTCCATGACCTCATTTGCAGGAAATCGGCCGCCCGCGATTGCCGCGCGCGGCATGGTCGCGACGTCGCAGCCGCAAGCGGTCCGTGCCGGTTTGTCGATGCTCGAAGCGGGCGGCAATGCCGTCGATGCGATGATCGCGATGGCGACGACGCTGACCGTGGTCGAGCCGACCTCCAACGGCATCGGCGGCGACGCGTTCGCGCTGGTCTGGGACGGGACGAAGCTCCACGGTTACAACGGCTCCGGACGATCGCCGGCGATGCTTTCGCTCGAGCGCATCCAGCGCGATGGAAGCCAAACAATGCCCGCGCGCGGCTGGCTCACCGTCACCGTACCCGGTGCGCCCGCTGCATGGCGCGATCTGCATGAACGATTCGGCAAGTTGACGTTCGACACGGTGCTCTCGCCCGCGATCGATGCCGCCGAGCGAGGCTTTGCCGTCACGCCCACAGTCGCATACTGGTGGAACCGCGCCGCCGACGCATACTCGAAATACATCGGCCGCGAGTACGACGGCTGGCACGCGACGTTCACGAACAATGGCCGGGCGCCGCTCATCGGAGAGATCGTCCGGCTGCCGGATCACGCGCTGACCCTGGGGGAGATCGCTGCTACGAAGTCCGGATCGTTCTACGAAGGCGGTCTCGCAAAACAGATCGCCGACTTCGCGCGCGACACCGGCGGCCTGATTACCGAAGCCGATCTCGCCGCGCATCGCGGCGACTTCGTGGAACCCATCTCCGCGCGCTATCGCGATCACGACGTCTGGGAAATCCCGCCCAACGGGCAGGGCATCGCCGCGCTGCTGGCGCTGAACATCCTCGACGGCCTCGACCTGCAATCGCTCGACGAAGTCGAATCGACCCACCTCGCGCTCGAGGCGATGAAACTCGCCTTCGCGGATGTTCAGACTTGCGTGTCGGACCCGGCGACGATGCGCACCAAAATCGATGATCTGCTCTCGGCCCGCTATGCGGCTTCGCAGCGCGCCCGCATCACAGATCGCGCGCAAATCCATCCGCACGGCGAAGCCGCACGCGGCGGAACCGTCTATCTCTGTGCCGCGGATGCGGATGGCATGTTGGTCAGCTACATCCAGTCCAACTACGCCGGCTTCGGCTCGGGCATCGTCGTGCCCGGAACGGGCATCGCGCTGCAGAATCGCGGCAGCGGCTTCAGCCTCGACCCGAATCATCCCAACGTGGTCGCGCCGGGCAAACGTCCGTTCCACACCATCATCCCGGGCTTCCTCACGCGGAATGAGAAACCCATCGGCCCGTTCGGCGTGATGGGCGGCCACATGCAGCCGCAGGGACACGTGCAGATGATGATCCACACGCTCGATCGCCTGCTCGATCCGCAGGCCAGCCTCGACCGGCCGCGCTGGCACTGGTCGAAAGCGAACGAGGTCGTCTTCGAGGAAGGATTTGGCCCGTCCGTCATCGATGCGCTGCGCGAGCGCGGTCATGAAATCACGCTCGCGCCATCCTCCAGCGGAACCTTCGGCCGTGGGCAGATCATCTGGAAGCTTCCCAACGGGGCGTACGTGGCGGGAAGCGATTGTCGGGCCGACGGTCTGGCGCTGGGGCTTTGACGATTGAATCAGTTCTTCCGCAAGCCCAGTAGAGAATCGCGGACTCGTCTTGTTGCGTGCGGTCAGTTCCCGGGCTGTGACGCATCCGTTCGCGTTAGTATCAAACGCATGGGATTGAATGAACTCGACCGGATGCTCGCCGACTGGGCCAACGGATTGCAGTGGCCGATGGATGGCGTGTTCAAGCTGTTTCTCGCCGCCGTCTGCGGCGGGCTCGTCGGGCTCGAGCGCGAAGTCCGCGGGCGGCAGGCGGGCTTTCGCACCAACCTCCTGGTCTGTCTCGGCAGCGCGCTGGTGATGGTCGTCAGCATGCAGTTCGCCACCAACCAACTCCACATCAACCCGCGCCCGGGCATCAACGTCAACATCGACCCGGCACGCATCGCTTACAGTGTCATGACCGGCGTCGGCTTTCTCGGCGCGGGTACCATCGTTCAGAGCAAGGCCGGCATGATTCGCGGACTCACTACCGCGGCCGGCATGTGGTGCGTCGCCGCCATCGGTCTGTGTGCGGGCTTCGGCCTGCCGCTCATGACCATCCTCGCCACCCTGATGGTGCTCACCAGCCTGTGGATTCTCGATTACGTCGAAGACATCCTGCCCAAGCGCCGATATCGATATCTGATCGTCCGCAGGCCGTGGGAGGTCGGCTGCATTTCCTCGACGGTGGAGTATTTGAAGAAGCACGGCATGGACGTGATTGATGCCGCCTTCGAGCGCAGCGACGATCTTAAGGAGGTCGACATCAAGCTCCACATCGCCTTCGTCGACAAGAAACAGTTCTACAGTGCCGAACGACAGCTCGAAGGCGATGGAACCCTGCAACTGATCGAAACGCGCGACGCGTGATCGCGCAGGATGTGGTTCACAACACCTTCCGCATCTCGAACTCGAGAAACTTCGAATCATTGGGATAGGGGATCGTGTTGCCCGTCTTTACGAAACCGAGCCGCTCGTAAAACGCGATCGCGCCCACGTTCCAGTCGGTCACGTGCAGCAGCATCGCCCCGACGCCTTGAGCCCGGCACCAGTCCACGCAAGCCCGGACGAGCTTTTCGCCGACGCGGAGCCGCCGGTGTGTCGGCGCGACCCACATGGAAAAGAGCGTCGCGGTCGACGGGTCGTCGGGGTGCTTGAACGCGCCGGCGATGCCGCAAGGCGCGTCGTCGTCGAACGCGAGGTGGGCGCACGACAGGCCGCTCTCATGCCTGGCGATCCGTTCGAGCCATTGCTGCGGCGTGAACGCCGATTCGTTCGCGTAGGTTGACCCGAATGCCAGCGGCGTATCCTTGAGCGCGGCGAGGCGCGTCTCCCGATAGGAATCGAGCCTTTCGATGTTGACGGGTTCGATGCGGATCATGCGATGGTGGGGTCGACACTGGGGAAGACACACTTGGACGTCATTCGACGAGTTCGAACAGGCTCATCTCGACGCGCAGCGAGCCTTCGTGAGTCAGCAGGAAGCGCTTGCGTTCGAGCCCGCCGCCGAAGCCGGTAAGCGATCCATCCGCGCCGATCACACGATGACAGGGGATGATGATCGCGATCGGGTTTCGTCCGTTGGCGAGTCCGACCGCGCGAGAGGCGTTCACGTCGCCGACTTGCCGGGCAAGTTCGCCGTAGCTGAGCGTCCGGCCGAACGGGATGTCGAGCAGGGCGTCCCACACGCGTTTCTGGAACGCCGTGCCGCACGGCCGCAGCGGCAGATCGAACGCGATGCGTTTCCGCGCGAAGTATTCATCGAGTTGCACCGCCGCCCGCGTCAGCAGGGGGTCGTGGTCGTCGCGGGTCCAGTTCGACTCGGCGCCCAACGGCTCGCCGCGATGGGTTGCGAACTGCAGCATGACGATCGCATCGCCCTCGGCGACGAGGAGCAGTGAATCGATCGGCGAATCGAGGAGCGTGTAGCGGATCATCCAAAGCAGTATCGCCATCCGGAGGGACAAATGGAATTCCCATGGACGCCGTCCTCTGCGCTTCTGCGGTGTCTGGTTCGCTAAGACCGCTTGTCACCCACCGGGTGTTTCACGATTGCGTTGGTGAAACAGTGATTACAATGTAACTTTCGCCCGCAGGAGAAACCCAATGCCCCGACTTCGCCTCACCGTCATGCTCTTGTGTCTCATCGGTCTGACCTTCTCATTCGCGTTCGCGCAGGATGCGGGCAAGCGGCTGGTCATCATGATGAAGGACGGCACGACGATTTCCGGCGAGCTGATCGAAGTCACGCCCGCCGTCGTCAAGATCAAGCCCAACCCCAAGGCCGACCCGATCGAGATCTCGTGGCAGAAAATCCGCAAGCTCGGCAACGGCACGACGCGGGAAAGCATCGTCAAGGAATGGCAGAAGTCGCACGTGGCAGAACTCTGCGTCACCTGCCAGGGAACCGCAACGACCAAGTGCACCACGTGCGAAGGCAAGGGCGTGAAGCCGTCGGAGGCTACGCCGTGCACGCAATGCGCTGGCAGCGGCAACCTCGGCCCGTGCAAGACGCCTAAGTGTGTCGACGGAATGATCCCGTGTCCGGGCAAGTGCCTGAAGGCGGACAGTTTCACCGGGACGCCGGATGCGGAAGGCAAGCGTTGGCGGAAGTTCCGAGGCAAGGGCGGCAACGAGCTGAAGATCAGCGATGCGCACGTCGGGGAAGTGGTGGAGATGGAAAACGGCGAGCCGACCATGAAAGGGCCGTGCCCGATCTGCAACGGCACGACGCGCGTGCCTGACCCGGCGTGCGGCGGTACCAGCCTGAAGCGCTGCAACCTGTGTCGTGGTGCCGGCGTCATCGGCCCCAAGTGCGACACCTGCAAAGGGACCGGCCAGATGGAATGCCCGGACTGCAAAGGCACCGGGCTCAAGCCTGTGAGCGCGCCGACAGAAGGGCAGACGCCGCCGGAGGGTCAGACGCCAACCGACGGCCAGCCGCCCGCCGCTAACTGAAACAAAGTTCTCTGGTCCCCCTCCCCGGAAATCCGGGGAAAGGACAGGAGCGGGGCCAAAAGGCGTCGAGCATCCACGGCGCGTTCCGGCCCCGTTCGCCTCCTCTCGCCAATGCCCTCTCTTCCAGTTGCCGACGCAATTTCGAAATGAACGATGGTCGCGCTGCGCGAAAGCGCAGAAATGCGCAGCGCCTCGAGTAACGGTATGGGGCGCGAAAACCATTCGCACCAATCACTCGCGACGGCCGGGTCCCGTGGCTTGCACCCGCGCAGGGCTGCCGCACCGCTCGATCCGGGGCCTTTTCGCGAAAGCTCCAGCGGAAACGCAGATTGCGTGCATTCGGCGCTCCGGACCGATGCAACGAAATGCAAGGGAATGCAAGACTCTTCGAGACCGCAGACGGTGTTGCATTCGCCCACTTCCGACCCAAAACGCGGACGCATCGCGCCAGAGCCCGGCCCCCCGATTCGGCAATCGAAAATCGGCAATCGGAAACCGAAATGGATTTCGCCGCGCGTCAGTCCGGACTCTGCAAATAAACCCCGCCGGCGTCCGTTGCCCTTATCGGGGTCAACGGCCACGATTCACTTCATGTGGCAGGAGCAGTCCATGCAGTCGCTTCCCAACCAGGGCCTTGTCAAAGAGGTCGAATTGCAGCCAGCGCCCGCCGGCGAACATTCCGCGATGGGGTGGATGAGCGTGCTGATCGTCGTGGCGCTCTTCGCCGTGCTGATCGCCGCCCACTTTGCGCCGGCCATCACCGAGCCCGACGACAACGGGTATTTCGCGCAGGCCACGCGCTGGGTTCGGGGCGGCACGACGTGGTTCAGGAGTGCGAGCGATGCCGAATATATCGGCATGCACTGGCTGCTGGACGACAAGGGCACCGCAGCGCCGGCGGATGACATCTACGTCAGCCGCTACCCGCCCGGCCTGCCGGCGCTGATTGCCGTCGCGTACATGGCCGGCGGATACAAAGCCGCCATGCTGGTGAATCCGCTGCTCGCGATCGGCTCACTCGTCGGCTTCTACTTCATGGCCCGGCGATTGATCCCCGTCGGCTGGGCGCTCACCGGCGTCGTGCTGCTGGCCACCAACCCGACCTTCATCGCCCACACGCTCGCGGGCGATGCGCACATGGCCGTCACCTTCTGCCTGGTCTGGGGAACGGGCCTGCTCCTGCTCTGGTCGAAGTATGATAAGCTCTGGCAGATCTTCCTGGCCGGGCTCGTGCTAGGATGTGTGCCGAGCATTCGCTATCCCGATTCGCTCATCGCGCTGGGCGTGGGCGCGTTCGTTCTGGGATACTGGAAATCGAAAAAGAATTTCCCGCTGCACCTCGGCACTGCAATCGCCGGCGCGCTCATCCCCATCGTCCCGCTTCTCGTGCGCAACCAGCTCGTGCTCGGCGGGTTCTGGAAGACCGGCTACGCCCTCACCAACGAACAGACCGGCTTCAGCTTTGCCTACTTCAAGCAGCACGCGATCCAGTACATCCAGATTATCCAGGGCGACGGGCTGGGCATCGTGTTCGCGCTGGGGCTGATCGGCATCGCGTGGATGCTCTGCGTCCGCGGAACGCGCGCCCTGGGCGCGATGCTCGCACTCTTCGTCGTGCCGATGCTGCTGCTCTATATGGCCTACTACTGGGCGCCGGGCGGCAACAGCGCGGCCACCATGCGGTTCCTGCTGCCAACGTTCCCGATCTATATTCTCGCCGGCATGTGGATGCTCGCGACGGCGACGAAGCCAGCGCCTCGCGCCGTGTTGGTCGCGCTGCCGATCGTGCTCGTGTCGTTCCAGCTCCTCTGGGGCACGGGCGATGCGCTGCAGAGCCTGAACCGGATGGCGTTCTCCAAGCGGGCGCTCACGACGATCACCGAAGACCTCCGCGCGATCGCCAAGCGCGATGATGTCGTCGTCACCAGCGGCGCGGTGCTGCAGCATGCCGACTTCGTCCGCGAGTGGAAGCTGGCGGACATGAGCATGATCCGTGGAGGCGGATTCGGTGGACCGGGTGGGGGCCCCGGCGGCCGCATGTTCGGCGGCGACGATAACGGCCCCTCGCCGATGCAAGGCGAAAAGCAGAAGCGACTCGGCGAACTCTACACCGGCACGACGCAGCAACGCCTCGAGAAGTTCGCCGGCGATGTGAGGGCCTGGACAGGGGCAACGGACTCGTCCGCCGCCGGTGAAGGCCACAGCGTGTTCATCGTGTGTAGCGAGTCGGAGCTGCGCCAGACCTTTGGCCGCGATAACCCGACGGTGAATATTATCCGGCGCATCGACCTTCCGAAGCGCCCGGCAGACCCACAACCGCGCGGCGGCTTGGGAGGTCCCGGCGGCGGACCTCCCGGCATGGGCGGCCCGGGCGGCGGCGGGCCGGGAGGACGTCAGGGTGGCGGTGGCGGTATGTTCGGCATGCAGAACCTCGACGGCACGACGTGGATCATAGCGAAATGGACGCCGGCCGCGAAGGCGATTTGATCCGCGAAGGTACGCGCAGGAGCGCGCAGGAGCGCGAAGTGAAGGTGCGGACTCGATCCGCACGGGAACACGCGGAGTGTTCACACCGGCTCGTGGAAATAGAAACACAGCCCGTCCGGCGCGACGATGAAGAAGACCTGAAACTGCTTTCCGTCCCGGTTGTCGATGCGCCAATTGCCCACGGCGAGGCCGACGGACTCGAACTCGACTTTGAGTGCGTGGATGTTCGAGACGAGAATGGCGGCGCCGTCCTGGGTTGAATCGCGGCCGTTTTCCGCGAAGCCGATGCGCGCGCCGTCGCGCTGGAGGATGACGGTGCGGACCGGCTCGTCGCGTCGCTCGAGTTCCGTCATGCCGAAGTGTTTCGCGTACCACGCCGCGGCGTCGTCCCGGCTCTTGACCGGCAGCGCGAGCACATCGTCCTGAAAGGCGGATGCCGATTTGAATCGGGGATTACTCAACGCAGGTCTCCGGTTTGAAGCGGCCGGGTGCATTTCGAACAGACACCCGCCGTTCACCCCCTCACCTTCTTCACGAACGCTCTCACGCGTTCCGGGTCGACGGGCTCGGCGACTTTGCCGTTGTGTTTGAAGTGGGTGCCGACGATGAAGCCGTCGACGTGGTCGAGGAACGAGCCGACGCTTTCGACCGTGACGCCGGAGCCGATATAGATCGGCGTGCCGGGGGCGACGGCGCGGATCTTTTTGGCCATGGCGGGGTCGGTGGGTTTGCCGGTGCCGGTTCCGGAGACGATCAGGCCATCGGCGCCGCCGCGCTCCATCGTGTCGGCCACTTCCTCTTCGATCGGGCGCGGCGCGAGCGGGGCGGAGTGTTTGACGTCGATGTCGGCCAGCACCTTGATGTCTGAAGCGTTGATCATCCGCTTCAGGCGCGCGAGTTCGGCACTGGCGCCTTCGATTACGCCCTGGTCGGTCAAGCGAGCCGCGGTGAGGACGTTCACGCGGATGAACTTCGCGCCGGTCGCGCACGCGATCGAGAGCGCCGCACACGCGTCGTTGCGGAGCACGTTCACGCCGACGGGCGTGTCACGGATGGCGGAGACGGCGCTGCGGATCTCGACGATAGCCGCCGTCATGGCGGCGATGGTGGAGGCGGGGACGCCGGTCTTGAAGAACGGCAGGTCGCCGAAATTCTCGACCATGATGGCGTCGACGCCGCCGTCCTGCAGGGCAAGCGCATCGGAGAGGGCGTCGCGGATGATCTCATTCATGTCGCCGCGATATGCGGAAGAGCCGGGCAGCGGACGAAGGTGGACCATGCCGATGACGGCCTTGGCAACGGGGATGGTGGAAGTTGGCATTGGCGCGAGTGTAGACTCTGGGCCTCGCTTGCGGAATCCGATTTGCGATTCCGTTGAGATGTCGGGCCTGTATTTTCGCCATAGCCTCAGAGAACGGATGAAACTGCCGATCGGACTCTGCCTCATTTTGTTGTTGCTCACGGGCTGCGCGACGCACCGCGCCCCGACTCAGCCGGGCAGCCCCGTTGCGAGAGTCGCCGAGGCGAAGGAAGCCCAGGCCAAGAGCGCGCAGCGCCCGCCGATGCTGATGGAGCATCGTTTCGTTTCGCTCCCGCTCGACGCGGACAGCGAGCCGACGACGCGGCGGGCCAGGGAATATCCGCACACAAAGCGCTGGACCAGCGCGACGGTGAACGCGGAGTTCCCATTTACCGAGCTGCTGCCCAGTTGGAACGTGACCGTGCCCGAAAACACGGGCGTGCGGTGGGACGTTCGTGTGCGCGATCACGCGAGCGGCGAGTGGTCGCCCTGGCTCTACATCGGCTACTGGGGACGGGTCACGCACGATCATCGCACGACCGACTTCCCGCGCGGCGAAGTGGATATCGATACGCTGAAACTGAGCGAGCCGGCCGATGCATTCGAACTCCGCTCAACGCTGATGTCGTTCGACGTGACCGAGCCCGCGATGCCGATGGTCCGGAGGGTGCAAGCGGTCTATTCGCGCCCGCTGGAGCCGAAGCCGACGATCTTCTCTCAGGCGTCGCCGGCGCGCGTGGATCTGCCGGTGCCGTTCCGCGCGCAGGGCCTGGAGGATAGATGCATCAGCGGCTCAATCTGTTCGCCGACGAGCGTAAGCATGGTGCTGCAGTGGGCGGGCATCGACCGGCCGACACAGCAGAACGCGCTGGCGATCTGGGACGATGATTATGCGATCTTCGGCAACTGGAACCGCGCCGTGCAGTACGCCGGGTCACTCGGGCTGGACGCGCAGCTGGAACGGTTCACGACGATGGACCAGGTGAAGATGCGGCTCGCCGAAGGGCAGCCGATCATCGCGTCGATCAACTTCGAGCCCGGAACTTTTCCGAGCAACGTGATGGACTCGACGGACGGCCACCTCATTGTCGTCCGCGGAGTCAATGAGGCCGGCGACCTGATCGTCAACGACCCGGCGAGCAAAGACCGCGGCAACGGGATCATCTACAAAGCGGATGAACTGGCGCACGCGTGGCTCGTGAACACCGGCGGGGTCGGATACATCATCCGAAAGCGCGAATCGGCGGCGACTCGGTAACCGATAACCTTAATTCGCGATACGCCCGATAATAGGCCTTCAAATCGCATAGCGTGGCAAGAATCACCCGGTACAATCTTGCTGCCCTCGCGATGTGCCCGGGGCCATTTCTTATCAGGTCTGCGTAATCTAAGGAGAGGTTAAATGAGGTACGGAACGCTTGTCACATTGTCGTTCGTGGCGTCGATGTTTTCGTCGGCAGCGATGGGAAGCTCGATCAAGTTCGGGACGGCCCTCGCGCCCATTCAATCCGCCGGCCAGCCCGGCACCGGTTGGTCGAGCATCGAGTTCGATCTGGACACCCACGACATGTTGATCCGCGTCGGTTTCACAGGCCTGCGCGGCAATTCGAGCGCGGCAACGGTCAATGGCCCGACGGCCAGCCCCAACACCGGTTCCGCCGACGCGATGACCGCATTGCCTTCGCTCGCTGGCTTCCCGCTCGGCGTTCACTCCGCGACGTACGAACACCTGTTCGATATGGATAGTGCTTCGAGCTACAACCCCGCGTTCCTCAATAACGCGGCAAACCACGGCGACGTCGTGCTGGCCTTCAACTCGCTCGTGACCGCGCTCACCGACGACAAGTCGTACCTCGATCTGAAGTCGACGCAATTGAGCGGCGCACTCAAAGGCTTCTACAAAGTGGTGCCGCCCACTCCCGAATCCACATCGCTCGCCGCAGGCGGGCTTCTCCTCGCGCTGCGTCGTCGTCGCTGATTCACGGGTTGTCGAAAGCCATGATTTGACCGCCCGCGACGCCAGCATCGCGGGCTCTTTGCACGCGCGAGAATATCCATCGACGATCCGGCAGCGACAAGATCGAGAGGACATTTCTCCGCTTCGGGCCCAACGGCGTGTCCACCCGTGGCGCTCCGGCCGGCGATTCGAACCGGACAGAGTGGCGGTCGCTGGCGATTGCAGTGCATCAGAACGAACGGGCGAATGGAAATAATCCTGTTTCGGCGGAATAGCCGAATCCGCGTGCCGGTTCTCCTCGTAGCGAGTTTCGACGCTCAGCGCGTAGCGGTGTCTCCATTCTCGCCGACTCATTTCTGCGTAAGGAGAGGATAGATGAAGACTTACTCCAAGTTTGTTGTTGCGGCGGTCGCCGCGCTCTTCGCGTCGGCGGCAAGCGCCCACGTGGTTTCATACTCCGCGTTTCTGAGTGGACCGAATGAATCGCCGGCGAATGCGTCGCCTGGTACCGGACATGCAACGGTGACCTTTGATCTCGATCTGGTCACGATGCGCGTACAAGCCGACTTTACTGGCCTGACCGGAACGGTTAGCGCGGCGCACATTCACGGCGCTACGGCGGTTGCCGGCGCCGGTAATGCCGGCGTGATGACCGTCACTCCGACCTTCACCGGTTTTCCCAGCGGCGTCACGTCGGGTACCTACGACCACACCTTCGATATGACCCTGGCCAGCAGCTACAACCCCTCGTTCGTCACGGCAAATGGCGGATCGGTATCCAACGCCCTCAACGCACTGCTCGCCGCTCATGCAGATGGCAAAGCCTACCTCAACATTCATTCATCGACCTTTGGTGGCGGCGAAATTCGCGGCTTCCTGACGCCGGAACCCGCGAGCCTCGCCGCCCTCGCCGGCGTGACGCTCGTCGCACGTCGCCGCCGCTGAGCTGAGTATTCGCATCGGGGGTCAATGCAGGAGCCCGCGACAAGCTGTGCTGTCGCGGGTTTCTTTACGCGCCCCTCTCTTCAAGCCGGTAGCATTCGTAAGTTCCGACGGGGAGGACTCGATGTTCCGTCATTCTGTCGCTTTGGTGTTCGCTCTCGTATCGACGCTGTCGGTGTGCAGCTCGGAGCAGGCGATCCCCGTGAAGGTGGACCCGCGGGTCGAGCTGCTCGCGATCGTCTTCAGGCTCGCCGGCAACCCTGAATACAACATGCCCAACTCCAAGTCGAAGTACGCCGACGAGGTCGAAGCGTATTTCGGCAAGTTCCGCGATCATGAGGTGGTGAAACTCGCACGCGAACTTCGAAACTCGCGCGGCATTTCTTTCGACGCCGTGATGAGCATGGCCGTCCATCTCGATGACAAGCTTCCGCCCGGGCCGCGCACGCCTTTGGAACCGCGTCCGGCGCTGCTCGAATCGCGGTGGACCGACGCCGACGCGGCCAGGTTCATCGCTGCTCTCGACGGGTTCGTCAAGGACACCGATGCCGCTCAGTTCTTCGACGCTCACGCCGCGTTCTTTGAACAGTGCGCCGGCCGGCTCTCGACGATCGTCAACAAGCAGAAGATCATGCCGTTCTTCGACAGCTACTTCGGCAAGCGGCAGACCGCGTCGTACACCGTGATCGTCGGCATGCTCAACGGCGGCGGGAACTATGGCGTCTCGATGCGCCACGCCGACGGCCGCGAGGAGATCACGCCCGTCATCGGCATCTACAAGTGGGACGATCAAGGACTTCCTGCGATCGGCGGCGAAGTGCTTCACACGATCTTCCATGAGTTCTGCCACGCGTACACGAACGCGATCGTCGAGAAGCACTGGCCGGAACTCGACACATCGTGCGGCCATCTCTTCGATCGCACCGCCGCAACGATGCGCCGCAATGCTTACGGAATGCCCAGGACGCTCGCGTATGAATCGTTCGTCCGCGCCTGCGTCGTTCGCGCGATGGCAAATTTGTACGGAGAGAAGGTCGGCCAGAAGCAGGCGATCAGCGAGGCGTGCAGCGGCTTCGCGTGGACTCTCGATTTCGCCGACCTGCTCAAGCAGTATGAGGCCGATCGAAAGACGTTTGTCGACTTTGAATCGTTCATCCCACGAATCGTTGCGTTCTTCGACAAGACGGCGACGAATTACGACGCGATGCTGCATCGCTTTCCGCAGATCGTCTCCATCACGCCCGGCAACGGCGACAACGCAGTCGATGCGGGAAAGACGAAGCAGATTACGATCACGTTCGATCGGCCGATGCGCGACAAGAGCTGGTCGGTCGTTACGCTCGACCGATCCCAGTTCCCGGCGATCGGCAATCCGTCGTTCGATGCAGAACGCAAGGTGCTGACGCTCCCGGCGACGCTGGAGCCGAATCACACCTATCGCTTCGGGTTGAACGGCCCGAACTTTCTCGGCTTCGTCGACGATAATGGGATGCCGCTGCTGCCGAAGGAAGTTTCGTTCACGACGGCGCCGTAGGGTCGGCATTGGCCGTGGAGTCGTGCTACGCTGCGTGCGATGAAGAGACGGGAAACACGCCACATTCCGGTTCTGCTCGCACCCGTTCTCAACGTGCTGCGCGTCCGACCCGGCATGACGGTGGTCGATTGCACGCTGGGCCTCGGCGGACACGCGGCGGCGATGCTGCATGCCGTTTCTCCCGGCGGGCGACTTATCGGCATCGACTTCGATCCCGGCAACATGGCCATCGCCCGCGCGAAACTCGACGAAGTTAACGCGAGCGGCGCCGCACGCTTCGATCTGTATCACAACAATTTCGCCGCGCTGCCGAACGTGTTGCGTGAAGCCGGCGTGGAGAAAGTGGACGCGATCCTCGCCGATGTGGGCGTTGCCAGCACACAGATCGACGATCCCGCACGCGGGTTCAGTTACAAAAAGCCCGGCCCGCTCGACATGCGCATGGACCCGACGCGCGGTCAGCCGGCATCCGCGATTGTGAATCGACTGAGCGAAAGGGAACTGGCGGAAGCGTTCCAGGAGTACGGCGACGAAGACGAGGCCCCGCAGATCGCCAGGCTCATCGTCGAGCGACGGAAGCAGAAGCCGATCGAGACGACGACGGATCTGATGGCGATCGTCTGCGAAGCGCGCGACTTCACCATCGAACGCGCCGCCGGCGCGAAGCTCCATCCGGCCGCACGAACGTTCCAGGCGCTGCGCATCCTTGTGAACCGCGAGATGGCGAACCTCGAGCGTTTGCTGGCGGTGATTCCGGAGGTTCTCAATCCCGACGGCGTGGCCGCGATCATCAGCTTCCACAGCGGCGAAGATCGAAGGGTGAAGCAGGCGTTCCGCGACGGCCTACGCGAGGGCATTTTCGACAAAATCAGCGCCGACCCGATCGTGGCGGATGAAGAAGAGCAGACAAAGAACCCTCGCTCACGCAGTGCGAAACTGCGATGGGCAAAGCGCGCGCGCGACGAATCGTGAACTCTCGGAATCCGCGAGAAAACCCATGAAGTGGCTTTCTGTCAACTTCGACATCGCGTCTTGACGACCTGGTGTCCGATGATCTTCCGTGGGATCGAGGGATCCGGCTACGGCGTGGCGTCATCTGCGCGTCATCGAACCACCGGGCCATAGAGTTCACCTATATTGACTCAAGGTTCGTGTTCACTGCTAATTCTTTGGCTTGTCTGCTTTGGCACGCGTAAAAACCTGTCATAATTCGCCTGCGATCAATCGACGATCGGCCTGTCCTCATATCCCGGCTGCGGGGGAGATCCATTTGAAGCGTCAATCGTGTTCGCGTGCTCGTTCGTCTCGCCGATTTGTCCATGCGCAATCGCTGGAACGACGCCAAATGCTTTGTGGGCTGCCTCACACCGCGCTGAATCCCGCGCCCGCTTTCGATTATCAGCTCGAGCGAAGCGCGCAGGCGAACTCGGGAAGCGGAGATGCCGTTTCGATCATCTGGTCCAACCGCGGCACCGTGGGTGACGGATTTGCGAGCACTTTTGCCGCCAACGCCAGTGCCGCTCGTACCGTTGTCGACCAGGTTCTGGCAGACTGGTCTAACGCGATCACAAGCTGGAACCGAGCGGACGGGACGACGACCTTTCAAGTATCGATTTCGATGTATGGAAGCGGCACCGGCTGGGGAGCGGCGGCTGGGCCTTCGAGCACTGTACCGGCAGACGGCAAGCCTCGCACCGGCTCGATGTCGATCTCGCGCGGCAGCGACACGTCGGGCGACGGCCTCGGCGACGGGGCGGGCTGGTACCTCGACCCTCGACCTGCCGACAGCGCGGAGTTTCTCGGCAACGTCATCAACGCCTTCGCCGGCCGACCGACCTCAACGACTTCAAACTTCGATCTCTACACGGTCGTTTCGCTCGAACTTACGCACGTGCTGGGCCTGATTACCGGTACAGGATTCAACGCCTACAAGCTCGCCACCAGCGGCTACACCACAGTGCTCACCGCGCCCGACACCGCTGAGGCAGGCGCGGGCAACACCGGCTCGCTCGGCTACTTCGTGAAGTTCGACGGGCCCACCATCGACCACCTGATGACCACCAACAACGGCGGCAGCGGCGGCAGCAACTGGGGGTCGCCGATCCACACTGCCGGCCCGGGCTCGACCGTTGTCGGCGGCGCCACCTGGTACGGAACTGATGACTCGGGCAATGCCGTCTACGATCAGGCACGCTACCTGCCCAACGAAGTGGTCCTGCGCATCCTCTCTGACGCGTACGGCTACAGCATCGCCGACCCGACAACCCTTCAGAGCTTTTACGCCCAGCTCGACAGCAGCACCGGCCGGCTCACCGTGCGCGGGCGGGACGCCAGCAACGACATTATCAGCGTGATGAAGGTCGGCACGAAACTGCGCGTGAGTGTGGACCTTGCCGTCGACGTTCCGGGCAGCGGTGCGCTGCCCGGCGCGGGCGACCTGCCGGCTTACGTGCGAGAGTTCGATCTCGTGAACGTCAATTCCGTTTTCATCGACGGCCTGAGCGGAAACGACAACATCACCGTCGACATCGTCAAGCCCACGACGGTCGAAGGCGGCGACGGTGCCGACACGATTCGCGTGGCGAGCGCGGCGTCCGGAACCGGCAGCATCGCCATCCGCGGCGGAAACGACAACGACCAGCTCTACGCCGGCTACAACAACAATCTCGATGCCATTGATGCCGACGTCACGCTCGATGGCGGTTTTGGCACCGACACGATCTGGTACGAAGACGCGTTCAACCCGGTCGCGAGCATTTACCAGATGAACGGGAACTACCTCACCCGCGGCGGCATGTTCACCGTCTATCACAGTAACTCCGAAGCGGTCCGCGCCTACCTCGGAAGCAACGCCTCCACCGTCAACATTTTCGAAGCGACCGTCCCGACCAGCGTGTACGGCGGAAATGCCGCCGACCAGTTCATCGTCTCCAGCGTCACCAATACACTCGTTCCGTACTACTACCCGCTGATGGTCGACGGCGGCGGCGGACAGGACACCTTCGACGTTCGCGATACCGCCCAGATCAATCCTTCGGTCTACAACATTTCCAGCAACACGCTCGAACGCGTCGGCAGCGCCGCGATGACGTTCAACGCGATGGAAATCTTCAAGCTCACCGCCACCGGAGCCACGGATGAAATCCGAGTTCGCTCCACCGGAACAACCTGCACGTACAACTTGTTCAGCGGTGCGAACAGCGATCGCTTCTACATCGGCGACGGAACGACCAAGCGACTTGACCCGATCGACGGCGCGATCTCCATCGACGGCCAGAGCGGCAGCAGCGATGAAGTGAATCTCTACGATCAGGACAGCACCTCGGCCGCCACCTACACCGGAACCGCGACCTCTGTCTACTCGTCCGACACGGCGCTGATCTCCCTTTCCAACACCGAGCAGGCGTGGTTCTACGGCAGCAGCGCCGGCGACACGTTCAACATCACGCCGTCGAGCGCGATCGAGTATCATCTCGATGGCCGCTCGGGTACCGATACCCTCGCGCTCAACATGAGCGGCGTCACCTCGCCGGTGCAGACGCCGACCACCAGCAGTTCGGGCACGTGGTCGTTCGGCAATCGGTTGCCCGTTTACTACACCGGCATCGAGAACAACGGCGGAACGCCGGTGAACAATCCGCCTACGATCGGCTCGCTCTCGGCGTCGGCGGGGAGCGTGACGCAAGGCACCCCGGCGACCCTCACCGCCAACAGCGTGACAGATTCCGATGGCACCATCCTGGCTGTCTATTTCTACCGCGAAAACAACGGCATCTCCGGTTTTCAGAGCGATGACCTGCTGCTCACGACCGATTCGAGTTCGCCGTACAATTGCACCTTCAACACCGGCGGGCTCGCAGCCGGAACCTACACGCTTTATGCGCGTGCCGTGGACAACGGCAGCGTGTTCAGCAATGTGGCCTCCACGACGGTTGCGGTGACAACGCCGACCAATCAGTCGCCGACCATCGCTTCGCTCACGTCTTCCGCATCGAGCGTGGTCGCCGGCAACGCCTTCCGCCTCGCTGCCAATGGGGTCAGTGATTCGGACGGAACGGTGCTCGATGTGCGCTTCTTCCGCGAGACCAACGGCATCGGGGGTCTGCAGCTCGGTGGCGACACGTTGCTCGCCACCGACGTCAGCGCCGCCGACGGGTGGTATGCCGACATCAACACGGTGGGATTCTCAGCGGGCAGCTACCAGTATTACGCGATCGCGCGCGACAACGCCGGCCTGGAAGGCAACACGGTCTCGACGACCGTCAGCATTACGACGCCGCCTGGACCGACACCGTACTACAAAACGATGTTCATGGAGCAGTACCCCGTGCGCGTGTTCTTCATCTGGCTGGAGGATGTGGGCGCCAGTCTCGACACGGGTGACCTCACCGTGCGCAACCTCGCGACCAACCAGACGGTCGGAATCAGCGAGGTCACGTGGGATTCGGCCAATCGTGCCGCGCTCTTCTCGCTCGCGAGCTTCCCACCCGACGGCAACTACCGCGCCACGCTCTCGGGAAGCGGCATCAGCGCCAACGGCGTCCCGATGGGAACGAATGTCGATGTCGATTTCTTCATCCTGCGCGGCGACGCGAACAATGATCGTCGAGTCGATTTCACGGACCTGTTGACGCTCGCGCAGAATTACGGCGGGATGAACCGGAACTTCAGCCAAGGCAACTTCGACCTGGATACGCAAGGCCTCGTCGACTTCAACGACCTGCTGTTGCTCGCCCAACGCTACGGCACGAGCCTGCTGCAGACCGTGCCAAGCTTCACGGCCAGAGCCAAGTCGCGCGTCAGCAAAGACGTCCTGGCGTGATGGGAGGGGCGGCGGGATAAGCCGTTCCATGGGTTCGCGCCGGCGATAAAGATGCCGCGTGTCGATCGTGAGGTCCAGGCGTTCGGATTCTTACGGCACGAGCGCAATCGCCTGCTCATACACCTTGATGCACGAGACGGCCGAGTCGCTCCAGCTCAGCTTCTTCACTTCGAAGGCGCCGTGTTCGCGCAGCGTGTTGGACAGGGCGGGGTGTTTGAGGACACCGACGATCTTGTTAGCCATCTCATTCACATCCCAGAAGTCGACTTTCAGGACGTTCTGAAGAACTTCGCTAACGCCGGACTGCTTGGAGATGATGACGGGCACGTCGTGGGCGATCGCTTCGAGCGGGGCGATGCCGAACGGTTCGCTCACGCTCGGCATTACGTAAAGGTCGGCCTTCTTGAAGACCTCGTCGATGTCCTTGCCGCGGAGGAACCCGGTAAAGAGCACCTTGTGACCGATGCCCATGGCGGCGGCCATCTCGATGGTCCTGCGGATCATGTCGCCGCTGCCGGCCATGATGAACTTCACGTTGTCCATCACCTCGAGGACCTTCTTCGCGGCGGCGATGAAATACTCCGGGCCCTTCTGCATGGTGATTCGGCCGAAGAAGAGGACGATCTTCTCGTCCTTCTTGATGTTGTACTTGATCGGGTCGAACATGCCGTTGGTACCGCCGTTGAGGTCGATAGCGTTGTAGACCACTTCGACCTTGTCGGGCTGGATGCCGTAATGGTGGGTGCAGATGTTCTTGGTCAGATGGCTGACGGCGATGACCTTCATGGCGGCGTGCATGCCGCGGCGTTCGATGTCGTAGATTCGGCTGTCGACGTTGGAGCCGGAGCGATCGAACTCGGTCGAGTGCACGTGAACGACCAGCGGCTTTCCGGTTGCGGCGGCGACGGAGAGTGCGGCGGGGTAGGTCATCCAATCGTGTGCGTGGATGACGTCAAACTGTTCTTTTTTCGCCAGGTCGACTGCAAGTGACGCATAACGATGCACTTCGGCGAAAAGATCACCCGCATACTGGGCGCCCGAACCGCCGCCCTGGTTAATGAAACTCTGAACCGGCGTGTTGCCCGCGCTGGGGATGTGCCGGGTGGTTTCGACACGTTTGGTACCCTTGGAGATGAACTTCTGCGTCATCGGCGAAAGGTCGCCCGGCTGCTGGTATGGGTCGGTGCCCAGTGCATCCACGGTACGGAAGCTGACGTTCTCAAACTCGTCGAGACGGTGCTCGGTTTGCGGTTGCTCGTAGGTCGAACCGGGCTGGGGCGCGACGAGGCGAACGTGCGTGGAATAGGGCGAGTTCACCGGCCGCGGGAGGATAAAAATCACATCGGTGCCGGCGGCACTCATGGCTTTCGTGAGGCCGTAGCATGCTGTGCCGAGCCCTCCACTGATGAAAGGAGGAAATTCCCAACCCAACATGAAAACCCGCATGAGTCACACCTTGTCCATCCGGACGTCACAAACCACCAACCGAACCGGGAGGTTGCGATAACGAAGCCCCGCTGTCAACATGATGCCTACACCTTCACTAGCTTTTCACACGACTGCGGCATTTTGCCTTCAAACTAAGCGCGCGAGCTGCTGAGGTTGCATGGAAGTTAGACACGGCAAAAAGCGGACCGCAATCCGGTTCGAGATTCAATCATGTGGAATCTTCGCCTTGGTAGAAAGCGTCATCACTGTCTTCCATGCCAGGTAATGCACGGGATCATTGGTTTGATTGGGTCCGGCGACGAGATCAAACGGTTTCGCGGGCCGGACCAGTCGTGCAATCGGCCGATTCGCCGAGTCCCTACCCAGTTGTACGTCGATGTACGAACACTCCGTAAGGCGCTCGATTGTGTCGCCTTTAGGTGTTATCTCGACACAGTGTCCCTTGTCCTTTGAGAGGTACATGATCGTGCACGAGTCGGCAGTGAGGGGGATGACCGCAAATGTCGTACCCGTGGCGGCGGTCGTGACGTGCTCGTTTTCCGCCGAGCCGTTCGTGCCCATGATGTACACCAGCACGTTCCCCATGTAGTGAAGCATCGGCCCGCCGACCGCTTGCGTTGTCGCCGTCTGGATAGGCTGCGGTTGCGTGGGCGACGGTGGTGCGGGGGTTGGCAGCGGCTGTGGCGGCGGCGGATTCTCTTCGGGAGGTGTCGCGGCGGGATTCATCTCGAACGCCACGAGGTAATAGAAATCGGAAGTGCCGGCCGCGTCTTTGAGTCGTCCCCGCATCGCGGAATAGGGTTTTCCGTTCGCACCCAACAGGCACGCGATCGCGCGCGCCTGTTCGTCGCCAGGCATCAGGGCTCTCGCCGGTTCGACCGGAGTCGAAGAACACCCCAGCAGCATCGACAACATTCCAGCCGTTACGAGTCGCTTCATCAGCGCCTTTCGAAGTGGTCTTCTGATCGTCATTGAATATCGATGGTGTTCGCAAGTGTGTCGGGCGCCCTCAACACCCTCGTGGCCAAAAGGGTCACCACGGCACCGGCGAGCCACCCGACGATCGCAGGGACCGGGTTCAGCTGAATCCTCCCGATCACCACCAACAACACCGACGCCGCCAACAGTGTTGCCACCGCGAACAGCAGGGCGCCGCCGTTCAGCAGGCGACGCCGACGCAGCCGCCAAGTGAGCCAGACCGAGACGATCGCGCTAAGACAATAGCTCGCGCGGACCAGCCACTGCGCCGCCGGCTGAGTCGCGCCCGCGCCGAGCAGTGCATCAATGGCCATGACCTGCACGTAGGTTTCCGGCAGGATCGATCCATCCGGTGCAGTGCGCCGACGCTCGCCACTGACGCGGAAATCGCCGATGACGACTACCCGGCCGCTCACCCGCTGCGCCAGATCGATCGGCGTCATTCGTGCGAACTCCACAGCGCTGAGGTATGCATCCCTGCGCTCGCGCTCCAGCGGCAGGTCGATGGGATAGACCAACGTCTGTGACCCTTCGGGAAGGTTCGTCTCGCTCGCGTATTCGCGGACTGGCTGTTGCCGCGCAAAAGGGATCAGCCAGGCCCGATCGTTCCAATGTCGGACCGAGGGAACGCTGGTCGGCCGCGACAGCATCACTTCGATGTTCTGTTCCGACGAATCCAGTTGCACCTGCACCTCGTGGGAGGTGGGGTCGAGCTTGTACATCGCGGCCAGGAGCGCGAGCGAAGGAGCCAGCGGATGGGCGGGAACGCGCATCGCAATGTCCTGGCTCCAGAGCCCGAGCTGGTCATTGACCTGCCCGGTCACGCCGCCCAGTTGGGCGACGTTCGCTGCCACCACCGGAGCGATTGGCAACGGATCCCACGCCGCCATGGCGGCAACGACCGGGACGCCCTCGGCACTCGCCATCCTGAGTGAGTCGGCCAGCGGCTGGTCGTAAGGCGAGGCGCCCTGAAAGACGACGTCCAAGGCGATCACCGCGGGTTTTGCCTGCACGAGGCGAGCAATGATTTCGCCATACACCGGGCGAAGCACCGATCGGCGCGGCGAATCAAAATCGACACCGGACACGCCCAGACTCTTTGCTAATTCCCGAGTGGCCGGCTCATCTTCAATACCGATGACCAGCACCCGGCTGCTCATCGGCTTTCCTTGCCGCGTTGCGGACGAGACATAGCTCAGGCCGCGCTGCAGCGTGCTGCCCGGCGGATAACTCAGGAACTTCGGGAATGACGCGATCCATCCGATGGCCATGGAAAGCGCCATGCACACGACAAGTGTCAATCGCACGCCGACCCATCGACGCCTCATTTCTCGCAACAGGTGAGCAGCGCCGGACGGGTGTGACACCGAGACCGGCTCCCGCTCCAGCACCCGTCTCAGGTCGCCCGCCAGTTCCTTTGCCGAGCCGTAGCGATCCTCCCGGTGCTTCGAAAGGGCATGCCGGAGCACGAGTTCCAGGTCTGCGTCGAGCTCCGGCGCAGCGGTTCGCAGGCGTGGCGGGTCTTGCGTCGTGATCACGTGTGCGGCCTGGAGGATGGTGCGCTTGCCGATCTCGTAAGGCAGTTTCCCGCTGAGCAGTTCCCACGCGATGACGCCGATGCTGTACACGTCGCTGCGTGCATTGATGGCATGGGCGTCGCCGGAGACCTGCTCGGGGCTCATGTACGGCAGGGTGCCCAGGAGGGCGTCACCCGTGGTCTGGATCGATCCATCGACATCCGCCATCACCCGCGCGACGCCGAAGTCGATCAGTTTCAGGCGTCCGTCGGCGTCGATGAGGATGTTCGGCGGCTTCAAATCGCGGTGCAGCACGCCGCGGTCGTGTCCGTGCTGGACGGCGGAACAAAGGTCGATGAGCAGTTCGATCTTGGTCCGGATCGAATGGGTGCCGCTGCGGAAGTAGCTCGAAAACGTCTGCGCGCCGCTGACGTATTCCATGGCGTAGTACGGCACGGACTTGCCGCCGAACTCGGCGACACCGGCTTCGTACACCTGCGCGATGTTCGGATGCTGCAGGCGGCCGAGCAGGTTGGCCTCGCGGCGGAACCGTTCGACCGCGTTGGGATTGTCCACGCCGCTGCGCATCAACTTGACGGCCACGACGCGTCGCGGGTCGCGCTGGCGGGCCTCGTAGACGACGCCCATGCCGCCGCCGCCGATCTCGCGCACCAGTGTGAACTGCCCGACGACGACCGCCCGCGCCTCGCCCGAATGGATCGAAGCGGTCTCCGGCGAGCCGAGCGGATCAGGTCTGGGGTCGGCCATCGACGGCGATGATACCGCGAGAACGAAATGACAGTTCAACAATCGATCTGGCGCGGCAGGAGAGGCGTGCTGGTGCAGATCAGATCATGCCGCAGCTGGGATTCGCTTTCGATCGTTGAACCGCTTGATCGTGTTCCAGAAGATGATCTGCAGCGGTATCACCGCCGCCTGGGCGACGACGCCGACCAGTGCGCTCGACATTTCATCCTTCCAGATCAGCCCCAGGCAGAACGGAGCCGAGGCGCTGCTGAGAAGTCGCGGAAACGCGTCGATTTCGCCCTGCATGGCGGCGGTGCTCGCGTCGATGATCGGCAAGAGCGTCCAGAAGACGATCAGCCAGGGAATGAACAGATACGCCGTGGGAATCTTCATGCGCCCGGCCGCGAAGGCGAGAAGGGCGACGCTGAGCACGAAGACGGCAATCACCAGCGCCGTCAGTAGGAAATGGATTAACTGGCGTGGCGTGCCGTGCGTCGACCATCCCGAGAGCGCGCCGACCGTGAGCGGCGCCGCCGCCAGCAGTGAGAGCAGCAGGACGAACACCATCAGCGACGCGAGCGGCAAGGGGAGCGGGTGATTGTCGATAAAGTACGCGTCGATCTTCCGTCGTTCACGCCAGCGCGCGACGGCCCCGGCGGCGGAACTGATCGGTCCGACCGCCAGCAGCATCGACGTCGAAACGCCGATGATGTACGAGATGCCGATCACCTGGTCGCTGTTGAGCGGGCCGATGATCCAGACGCGTTCCCCGAGCGAACCGACGCAGCTGAGCACGACCCAAAGCGTCAAGAGCGCAAAGCCCCAGGCGAATCCGAGCGGCGGAACGTCGTCTCTTCGATATCGCCGACACGCGCCGACGAAGAGAATGACCGCGAGCGTGAACTGCGACGCGAATGCGATGATGTGAATCGCCTTGATCTCGCCCATCTGCAGCGCCGCGAACCCTGAACTGTAAGGCGAGAACATGACGCGCAGCGCCGGCACGATGGTCCCCGCGCCGATCGCCATGGGGCCGAATGCGAAGCCGAACAACGCCGGGTTAAATCGAGGCAGCCATTGCGTGGTGAAAGCGACGAGGCAGCACATCATGAAGGAGATGCCGCCACCCGCCGCATGAAGCGCGATCCAGCCGCGCCAATCCTGGTTCGCGGCCGACGCGATGAACAGGCCGATCACAAACACGCACGCCATCGCGGCCAGGAGGAGCAGGTTGGGTCCGAAGATGTACCCGGCGACGGCTGCGGCCGAACTTTCGGGCATGAGCCGGTGCGATTCGATCAGCTTGTTCATGCGGTCGCGCTTGATCGCGCCGTGAACCCGCGTCGGGATGACGATCCCGAACAGGATGCCCTGAACAATGCTCAGCGCGTGATACCACCACGCGAGGGTGGCGTCGGGCTGTTCACTGATCCGCATCGAGCCGAACAAGAGTAAGGGCAATCCGATTGCGATCGCGCCGCACACCCACGCGATTCGCGACCAGCCCCCGGTGATCTGCACATTTGCCCAGCCGATGGAATTATTGGTAAGGACCGACATTGGCGTCGCAGCATAGCGTGAGGTGTGCGAAACCGGACGTTTCTGGCACGTTACAAAGCGGCTCTCGGGATCGAATGCCCCCGCGACCTTGAAATCCCCGATGCCCGACCCGCACGGATGGCGCTAAAGTGCGTCCGCACGTACAAATCAAGGAGACAAACCATGGCAAGCCGCCTTTATATCGCCAACGACGACTCGCGGGACGTAAGCCTTCGCGAAGTCTGCACGATCCCCGACATTGGCACCGCCGCCGCGATCGGCGCCGGCGCGTGGCTCATTTACCGCGGGCTTCGCGCCGGTGGTGTCGTCTCGGCAGCGCTCACGATTGGCGGCGCTGCGCTGCTGGCTCGACAGATCACCGGGAAATCGTTCGCCGAGCTCCTTCACCTCGATTCGATCAAGGACGGCCCGACGCCGGATTCACCGTCGTATGCCGACGGCGGACGAGCCTCGAACCAGGAGCCGGAAGACGTCGTCGACGAAGCGGCGATGGAAAGCTTTCCGGCAAGCGATCCGCCGGCGTCGCACCATAGCACTCAGTTGCCACCGGAGAATTGACCGGTGAGATGCGACGTGACACGGTTCATCAGCTCATTGAGTTGAACGCGTAATGTCGCTTCGTCCAGATCGCCACGAACAATGTCTGTCGCCAATTGCCGCTTGAGTTCGAGCGGCAACTGGCTTTTTTCACGTCGCTCAAACTCTCGCTCATCCCATCCGCGCTGGTCTCGCGCGCGTCGCAGCCGGATGTCGCGCGGCGTGTCAACCATGATCAGCGCATCACACCGGTTGTTCAACCCGGCCTCGATGAGCAGCGGTGAATCCCATACGAACGCCCGAACCGAATTGTCACCCGCGCGCTGGCGCATGAGCAGGTCTCGATGCTCGTTGATCAGTGGATGCATGAACGCTTCGAGGCGTCGGCGTTCGTCGAGGCTCGGAAAGACTCGCGCGGCGATCGCCTTGCGGTCGATTTCCCCACCCTCGCCCAGCACCGCGTCGCCGTACCAGTTGCGCAGCGTGTTGATGACATCGGCGCGGCGATAGATCTGATGGGCGATCGAATCGGAATCGATGACGAAACAGCCGAGCGAACGGAGTACGCCAGAGACGAAGGATTTGCCGCTCGCGACGCCGCCGACGATTCCAATGATGGGTTTGCCACCGAAGGGCATGTGGGCATTCTAGTGAAGAATGGCGTGGCGTGAATCGAAATCAGAAAAGGCACTGCTGGGCACGTGTGGGCCGATCGAGCGGGACATCACGACCGCGCCCGTTCCCGCGCGACCGCGAGTTTGACTTTCAAATCACTCGGGTGGGCAGCTTCCGGCAACTTCGCGATCTGTTCGTAGATCATGACGGCGGCTGGCCAGTCACGACGGGCTTCGGCGTCGAGCGCGCTCGTGCGGAGCGTCGCGGCAGCGGCGATCGCCTCGTCCAGCGACATGGGCGTCGACGTGTCGATCGGCTGCTTGGTGGATTTCGACGGTTGGTCGGACTTTGGAGCATCCTGCTTCGCCAGGATCGTGTCCAACTCACTCGCCGTCGCGACCGGCGGCGGCGAGTAAACGTTGCGGGTCGTCGGCTGGAAGACCGATGCCTGCCCTGCGAGCGCATCGATCGGCGCGTTCGGATCGACGGCGTGTTGTGACCAGACACTTTGCACGCGGGGCTGCGGTCCGGTGAGCGGCGCGGCCTCGTCGCCTGCCAGTTTGTTCGCGCCGTCGGCGGCATCCGGATTGGAGGGCGACGTGGTCGGACGAGGTTCAAGCTGGATCGGAGTGATCGGCGGAAGCTGGCTGAGGTCTTCCAGTGTCGAAGGCTTTCGCACCGGCTTCCCCATCGCTCGCGCGACCCAGGATTGCGTTCGATCCCAGTACGGGCGCGCCGTGTCGCGCGCCTGTCGATACCAGTCGGGCTTGAAGAAGATCACCGCGACCGACGCCAGCGAGATCAGCACAAGCAAGATCGCGGCGACTTTCGTCAACTTCCAGATACGTCTGGAAGTGCGCTTTACCAGGCCGGGCTGAGGCAGATCGAGCTGGAACGCCGCCGCGAGTTCGCTGGCGGAGAGAATGACGTCGTCGTCGCCGCGGGCGAGCGTGATCGATCGCGTCCCGGAAGTTGGGCGCGCATCGCGCACGGCGAGGTCGCCCGGCGGTTTGGCTTGTTCGGGAAGTTCACGTCGAGCCGGCGGCAAAGCGCGCGGCGAGGGGTCCTGTTCGATCTCTTCGCGCGTCGATACCTCGCGCATGACCGGCAGTGCCGCATGGCTTTCGAGGAACTGATCGGGATCGTCCGGAATCTCCTGCGCGCTCTTGCAGCGCGGACAGGTCGCAGCATCCGGCGAAACGCCGGCGCCGCAGTGCCAGCAGAGGCCGAAGACGCGTGAAAGACCTTTCACCTGGGCCGCGTAGCGCCAGAACTGACCGGTGGTTGGGCCGCGGACGATCGACTTGGGCGTCACATGGCCGCGCCGTGCCAGGGTGAGCAGGACACTGAGCCTTAGCCCCGGGGCCGTCGGATTCCTGCGCTGGAGCACGAACCACGGGCCGATTCGCTCGCCGGTCGATCGGCGGGTGGTGGCGGTGTCCTCCATGGTGCACTTGGGGCAGGAGCCGGCGGCGTCGGCACGCACATGCGCGCAGAAGGGGCAGACGACGCTCTCAGCGGTCGGCACATCGGCGGAAATGGTGCGCGGGTCGGCCATGTCTAAGCCCAGCAGCTTGGCCGGAGCCCCGAAGATTATCAATTCCTCACCTGCTTCGTCCACCCGCGCAGGCGCATTCGGCGCAGAAACTGCCGGCAATGAAGCAGATTTCTCCGGGAAGTTTGGCTCGGGGAGGTTGCTGGGATCGAGTGATTTCACGGCGGTGTCGACTCGACGGCTTCCAGCGATCGGGTCAACAGGAATTTAGCCGCAAGCAATATGCCAGCGGATGTGAAACCCAATTCATTTCACGTATTGCCGATCGCCCATCGATGCCAGGCGAACCAGCGTCTCATGCGGCGTCGATTTGCACGCTTCTGCGGCTTCGGCGAGCGGAAGGTCCGCGCCGAGAAGTGTCACCTCGTCGCCGGTCTTGTCCTTCGCGTCGAGCGTGATGAACGATGTCTGCATTCCGACCTCGATGACCCGCTGTCGACGGCCATTGACGAGGCAAACTCCTGGCCGCATGCCGTCGGAATACCCTCGGAGCACGACGCCGTGATGCATCGCCTCGAAGCCGGTGTACCCGACGGGCCCGCGGCTGCGGCGCACGTCCGCAAGCCGAATGCTGATCGTGACGGCGTCGTGATACAGCGCGATCCCCGGCCGCACCGCGTCGAGCCAGCAGGTCGGATCGTTCAGCAGCGCCGACCCCGCCGCATGAAGCATCATCCGTCTTTCCCCTAGGCGCGCCTTCAGTTCGTGTGCCTGTTTCGCGCGCGATGCGTGCGTGAACGCCTCTTCAAATGGGTGTGCGGCAAGCAATTCATCGAGGTGTTCCGGCGGACACGCGAAGCGCTGCATCCCCGTATCAACACTCAGCACCGGGTTCAGAGAGCGCCAGCGGTCGAGTTGCGGCATCGTCCAGACGGCTGGCCGGACGCCCTGGGATCGCAGGTGTTCGATGGGCTCAGCATCTGGAACGGTGGCACACAAGGTCGGTTTCTTCGTGACATCCCAAAGCCGAATCCGCGCGGCTTCGGCCGAGGAAAAGACGTACCACGCGCTGACGAGATCGGCGATCGCATCGGCGATGGCGACGGCACCCAGGCCGTAGGCGTTCGCCTTCACGACGCCGATGAGCGCGACGCCCGTCCTGTCACGGATAGACTGAGCGTTAGACCGGATGCGATCGAGGGAAACGAGGGTGATCATATTCGCGAACCCGATACGGACGTCATTTGGAGCCACCCCAACTGTTCATGGAGCACTCTTTATCAACCGAAAAGCATCGGTTCGGATCACCGCTTCTGGCCAGTATTTGGCAGCCGCTTCGACATCGAGGGCCTATCGCTGACTGCCAATGGGTGCATCAGGACTTCGATTCGCAAGTGTAGAGCGGGCGCCGAGGTGACGAGGCAGTTTCGATTCGAGCACTCAGCATTCTTCGGGATCGGTGTCGCGGTCCCGCTCCGGTACACACGATGGACGTATTGTCTCCAAGATCGCTTAGGGCGGACGTGCCCGGCTTACACCCACGATCTTCCTACCTCAAGCACCCAGAAGATTTCGGATCGCCTCCTTATAATGGATGTAAATGCCGGAGTTTGGATAATTTATGGGGAATCTGCGACGAGGCTATCGAGATTCTTCTAGAATCGCATTTTTATGATTTCGCCAGAAACACTCCGGTGCTAGGGTGCCCCGGTACCGACATGTTGGGAAGCCGAAGTGGCGGTCCTCGTCCTTCGTCCATCTCGTGTCTGGAAAAGCGTAGAGAGAGATTCATTTCTGGTTCTTTGGAGGAGTCACATGCTTCGTTCGATCGTTCTTGGCGCGGCAATTCTGGGTCTGGCATCGCTTGGTTCGGCAGCAACCAATTTGCTGGTGGATCCGAGCTTCGAGTCACCGCTGACGTTTGACGGGCCTCCGTTCATCGGGTCGTGGGAAGGGTTCTCTGGCAGCCCGAACGCGTCGGCCGCCAACAGCACCGTCTCGCCTCGCAGCGGTGCGGGCCATGTCGCGCTCGCCATTCTTGGCGATGACAACTCGTTCGCCGGCCTGTTTCAGGATGTCCTGGTTCCGGGGGGCGCGCCGGTCACCTTCTCGGGCTGGCATCGCACGCCGAGCACCGCGTTGGGTGTGGCCACCGAAATGCGCATCGAATGGCGCAATGCGACCAGCGAAGTCGGCCGTACGCCGAACCTGCTGACCCTGCCCGGGTCGGCCTATTCGGAGTTCTCGCTCACCGCGAACGCTCCGGCCAACGCCGATCGCGGCCGCTTCGTGTACGCGATCCAGACCTTCGGCGGCGAGCCGAACCCTGGTAACAACGGCACCGTTTACCTCGACGACTTCTCGGTCGTGGTTCTTCCTGAGCCGACGAGCATCGCCCTCGTCGCGCCGGCTCTTGTTGGCATGCTCCGCCGGACGCGCCGATAAGTGATCGCCGCGAGACCGGAAGAGTCTCGCTCAGTCAAGTTCAAGGACCGCCCGTCGATCGTCGACGGGCGGTCATCTTTTTCGGGCATCAAGGTTCTTAAATCGCGCGTACGGCGGGCGCCAGGGTTCTTCTTCGAGATCAACATTGTTTGTCGGCGATGGATCGATCAATCCCTCACCAACATCAGCATCGCGACGCCCGCAACGGCGATCAGCGCGCCGATCACCGCGCGCAACGTGATGTGTTCTTTCTGGACGAATGCCGCGATCGGCAGCATCAGAATCGGAACCATGCCGGCGAGCGTTGAGGTCACGCCGGCGGGGATGCGCGCCACCGAGCCGTTGAACAGCGAAACGCCGAGAAAGGGCCCCGCGAACGCGCCGATCGTGAGGTAAAGCATCGCCTTGCCGTTGCCCAGCGCCGCCAGCGTGTCGCGCGTCCGGCGCGTGACGAGGATGAACAGGAGGAACAACGGGATCGCGGCGGCGGCACGGATCTGCGTCGAGGCGAACATGTCGAACCTTCCGTGCGCGAACGCGTGCGAGGTCAACACCGAGCCGACGCCTTGCCCGAGCGCGCCGAGCATCCCGAGCGTGATCCCCCAGCGCGACACGGGCACATCGCGGACACGAGGCGGTGTTTGCTGACTTTCGGGATCGGTCAGGCTCGGCGAGGGGAGCGGGCGCATCTTCGACCGCTCGGCCACCACCCACATCACGCCGGCGATTGTGATGAAGATGCCCAGCGACTGAAGCGGAACCAGTTTCGTCCCGAGCGCGACAAAGTCGGTGATGGCGGCGAATGCCGGCGCGAGCGCCATCAGCAACGTCGATCGTCGCGCGCCGATGAGAACGAACGCGCGAAAGAGCGTCAGATCGCCGATGAAGAACCCCACGACGCCGGAGAGAGCAAGCCACGTCGCCTGGTGAGGCGAGGCGTCCAGCGGCAATGGCCGGCCCCGATAGATGCTGCAGACGACGGTGAGCATCAACACCGCCAGCACCAGTCTGATGAGGTTGACCGGGACCGAGCCGGCGCGGCGCGATGCCTCGGCGAACGCCAGTGCACTGAAGGTCCAGCAAAAGGCCGTGCAAAGGCCCAGCAGCGCGCCGAGGTGGTAGTCGGACATGGGCCGCCGACGGTAGAGGGACGCGTCGATCCGGTCAAAGCCGATGAGGGCCTCGCCACCTTTGCACAAGCGCCACCGACCAATTTCCCTTTACGGGGAAGCAAAGCAGCTGGAGCGTCGAGGGCGAACCGAATGCAGGTGCGCCGGAACACCCGATGCCGCCATGTCAATCTGTGCTAAGCAGGTCGGGATCCGCGCGTGAGCAGCCCCGGCAACACGCGGCTGGGTGATACCGCCGGTCGACGCGTCGTTGGCCGGGTGGGGCAGTCCGGGCGCGAATGTTCGAGGCGAAATCGATTCCCGCGGCGCGCGTCCGGCCAACGCGTGCGAACCGTCCGATCCGGCGGTCGTCAGGGGGAGACCGAACAATGCAGGAATATGCACTGGGTAACCGATTACTTGTCACACCCATCGCGTTCGACGTCCTTGATCTTGTCCTTCCGTTCCCCGACACTCGCCACGACACATTCTTTCGCTTGCGATGCGCAGGGCACAGGAGATCCTTTCATGAGCAGTGGTTTCACCCCCGACAAAAAGTACAAGTTCACCTTCGGCCTCTGGACGGTCGGCAACCCCGGCCGCGACCCGTTCGGCGGTCCGACCCGGCCGCAGCTCTCCGTCGGCCAGATCTGTGACCTGCTCGGCGACGTCGGCGCGTACGGCGTGAACTTCCACGACAATGACATGATCCCCATCGACGCCACGCTCCAGCAGGCAGACGTGATCAAGAAAGAAATGCGCAAGGGCCTGAAGGACAACGGCCTGACGGTGCCGATGGCGACGACGAACCTCTTCAGCGATCCGGTTTTCAAAGACGGCGCGTTCACCAGCAACAACGCCAAGATCCGCGCCTACGCGATCCAGAAAACCATGCGTGCGATGGATCTCGGCGCCGAGTTCGGCGCGAAGATCTACGTCTTCTGGGGCGGCCGCGAAGGCGTCGAGAGTGATGCCACCAAGAATCCGGTCGACGCCATCAAGCGCTTCCGCGAAGCGATCGACTTCCTGTGCGAGTATTCGATCGAGAAAAACTACGGCTACAAGTTCGCGTTCGAAGCCAAGCCCAACGAACCGCGCGGACACATCTACTTCGCCGTCACCGGCAGCTATCTCGCGTTTATCCCCACGTTGAAGCACGCCGACATGTGCGGCGTGAACCCGGAGGTCGCCCACGAGCACATGGCAGGGCTCAACTTCGTTCACCAAGTGGCGGCTGCGCTGGAAAGCAAGAAGCTCTTCCACATCGATCTCAATGATCAGGAGTTCGGCCGCTACGACCAGGACTTCCGCTTCGGCAGCGTGAACCCGAAGCACGCGTTCTTCCTCGTGAAACTGCTCGAAGACTACAAGTACAACGGCCCGCGCCATTTCGATGGCCACGCCTTCCGCCAGAGCGACTACGAGGATGTGAAGGAGTTCGCCCGCGGCTGCATGCGGACGTACCAGCTCATGGCCGAGAAGGCCAAGAAGTGGAACGAGGACAAGGAAATCCAGCAACTGGTTCGCGAGGTCAACGTGCAGGACCAGGGCCTCTCGAAGCTGACCAAGGAATACTCCACCGGCAACGCGAAGAAGTTGCTCGAAGCGAATCTCGATCGCGAAGAGCTGGCCAAGGCAAGGTTGCCTTATGAGCGGCTGGATCAGTTGACGATGGAAGTGCTGTTCGGCACGCGGTAGGAGTGATGTGAGGGATTTGATTGAAGACCCGTGTTCGCTTTTAGCTCACAGCGCGGCGTGATTGCGCATTGGAAGCGCGAACGGGTCTTGAAAACTCACGCCGCGCTGTGAGCCTCGAGCGAACACGCGGGTCCAGAAACCTCTCGCAATTCTGAATACTCACCGTTACCGTCGCCATCATGCACTCCGACTCGAAGCGTCGGCGGCATATCATCCTCAACACGCGCTGCTCTTGGCTTCATGGGATCCTCGCGGGTTTCGCGACCACCATCATCGCATCCACTCCAGCGGCGACTATCGCAATCCACCACCCGCAGGCGAACACGCGGGGCTTCATCGCTGGATGAAAAAACGTGCGGAACCGAAAGTCGTGTTCGAAGAGTCACTTTGGCAGACAATCGCAGACGCAATTCGATTCAAGCTTGACGAGCGTCACCACGACCTTGTGGCGATCGCAGTGGGTGCCGTCCATGTCCATGTTCTGGCCAACCTGCCTGACGACCCGGCTGCCTACAAACACGAAATCGGTGTCGCGAAGCGATTCACCACTGAGCAAGTGAAAGACTGTCTCACCGGCCAACTCTGGGCGCAGGGCGGCACGTTCAAGCCGATTCGCGATCGCGCCCATCCGGTAAACGTCTTTCACTACATTACTGCGAAACAGAAACCCGCATGGGTGTGGGATCGGAAGATCGGCGGGAGGTTGGTGGAGTGAGCCGGGCACTGTGCGGAGAGTCCTCTGGATAGAAGAGCCTCTGCTGTAGAAGACCTGTTATTGGACAAGACCCGCGTGTTCGCCTTCGGCTCACAGCGCGGCGTGAGGAGTTAACCTGAGGCCTATTGTGTCCGCCACGCCGCGTTGTGAGCGTCAAGCGAACACGCGGGTCCATCCCAAAACACAAGGGCACGCAGATTTTCCCTGTTCTCCGCCCCTTCCGCAGGTAACCTGCTTCACCTGCAAAGGAACCGCATGACCTCGCTGCCGCAGCTATCGAACTCCGCCGATCTCGAACGACTTGCATCCAGGCTGCGCGGCATCCTGCGCGGCGAAGTCCGCTTCTCTACGCACGATCGATTGCTCTATTCGACCGACGCGTCGGTGTACCAGGTGACGCCGCTGGGCGTCGTCACGCCGGTGGATGCTGACGATGTGACGGCATTGATGCGCTTTGCGGACCATGAGAAGGTGCCGGTGCTCCCGCGCGGCGGCGGAACATCGCTCGCCGGGCAGTGTACGAACCGTGCCGTCGTGGCCGACCTCTCACCACATTTTCGCAAGGTACTCACCGTCGACATCGAGAAGGGCGAGTGTCTGGTCGAGCCGGGTATCGGCGTCGATGAACTCAACCGCGCGCTCGCGGCGAAGAACGTGCCGCTCTTTTTCGCGCCAGATCCGGCGACGAGTGCCCACTGCGCCATCGGCGGCTGCATCGGCAACAACGCGGCCGGCGCGCGGTCGATACAGTATGGCCGCACGAGCGAGAACCTGCTCGGCGTCGAAGTGGTCCTGCCCGGCGGCGACAAGCTGTGGCTCGAACCCGGCGCGGGCGCGCGCGATCACCGCGCGCTCACGCTGGCCTATCGTGTGGCCGACCTTTGCCGCGAATATGCCGACCTGATTCGCGCGCGTTTCCCCAAAACCATTCGTCGTAACGCGGGCTACGGGCTCGACCTCGTTCTCAAGCAACTCGACGCCGGCGTCGCCGAGCGCGAATTGGATCTCTCGGGCCTCATCTGTGGAAGCGAAGGCACGTTGGCGATGATCACCCGCGCCAAGCTGAAGCTCCATCCGATTCCGAAAGTGCGCGGCCTGGCGATCCTCGCGTTCGCGACCCTCGAAGATGCGATGGACGCGGTTGTGCCGATCGTGGGAACCAACCCCAGCGCGGTGGAACTGCTCGACGACGTCGTCCTGGACGCGGCTCGGCTGAACAACGAGTGCAGGAAATACCTCTCGCTGGTTCCACCCGCTGGCGGCATTGAGCCGAAGGCGATTTTGTATGTGGAATACCAGTCGACGGAAGATGCGAAAGCAATCGAGGCGAAGTTTGCCGAGCTCAAGGCGCTCTCAAGCCTGGGTCGCGCGGCCCTTGCCACCTATCTGGACGCGGCGTCGATGGGCAAACTCTGGGCGCTCCGCAAGGCCGGCGAGCCGCTCCTGCATGGCATGCCCGGCAACCGCAAGCCGCAGACGTTCGTGGAAGACAACGCCGTGCCGGTCGAGAACCTCGCGCGGTTCGTCGTCGAGTTTAAGAAGATCGTCGCGCGGCACGGCACCCATGCCGCGTATTACGCGCACGCGTCCGTCGGCGTGTTGCACGTTCGACCGCTGATCGATCTCCATGCCGACGCCGATCGCGAGATCATGCGCAAGATCGCGGTGGAGGTGGCCGACCTGGCCCGCGACTGCGGCGGCGTGATGAGCGGCGAGCACGGCGACGGCCGCGTTCGCGGACCGCTGCTCGAGCGCTTCTACGGCCCGGAATTGATGACCGCGTTCCGCAAGCTCAAGGCGATCTTCGATCCAAACGGCATCATGAACCCGGGAATGATCGTCGATGTCGGACCGATCGAATCGATCACCGACAATCTGCGGACCGACGAAGTGACGCACGGCGCGCCGGTCGATCAGATCGACACGTACTACGACTACGAAGACCAGCACGGCTTCCGCGGCGCGGCCGAGATGTGCAACGGCGCCGGCGTCTGTCGCAAGACCAGCGGCGGCACGATGTGCCCGAGCTACCGCGGCACGCTCGATGAACGCCATGCCACGCGGGGTCGCGGCAACGCGCTGCGCATGGCGATCAGCGGGCAGTTTTCGAAACACGATCGCCACGGAGCCAAGCCGACGCCCGATTGGAACGATCCCGCGACGAAGCAAACCCTCGACCTCTGCTTGAGCTGCAAGGCCTGCAAGAGCGAGTGCCCGAGCAACGTCGACATCTCGCGCCTCAAGGCCGAGTACCAGGCGCAGAGTTACAAGCTTACGGGCGCGCCATTGAAAGCGCGCGTGTTCGGACACGTGCGGAAACTGAATGAGCTCGGCTCGATCCTGCCCGGTGTCGCGAACTTCGTGAACCGGATCGGCTTGGTTCGATCGATTCTGAATCGCGTGCTCCATCTCGCACCGCAGCGCTCGATGCCGCCGTTTGGGAAGTCGCTGTACAGCTGGTTCCGCAAGCGGGACGCGGATGTGCGAAAGCAGAGTCGCTCGCAAACAGCCAATTCGAACCCCCTCACCCTAACCCTCTCCCCCGAGTACCGGGGCGAGGGGACCAAAAATGCAACGCGGCCGAAAGTCGTCTTCTACGCCGACTGCTTCGCCACCTACAACGAGCCCCACGTCGGCCAGGCCGCGATCAAAGTGTTGCAGGCGTGCGGGTACGAAGTGTTTATGCCGAGTGTCGGCTGTTGCGGCCGGGCGATGATGTCGACCGGTCTGCTCAAGGACGCGATCTGGGAGGCCGATCAGGTGCTTCTCAAGCTGCGGCCGCTGATCGATGACGAGAACGTCGTCGCGATCGTCGCGTGCGAGCCGAGTTGTGTGAGCGCATTCAAGGACGACTGGCTGCAGCTCAAGCTCACCACCTCGATGGAGACGCGCAAAAAGCTCGCGAGCAAGGCGATGATGGTCGAGGAGTTCGTCGAGGCGTTCTGGGACAAGCATCCGACGCGGCCGACGATCAAGCCCCAAAACCTCGACGTCATCCTGCACGGCCACTGCCATCAGAAGGCGCTCTGGGGCGATGTCACCAGCAGCGCGCTGCTGAAGCGCCTCGTCGGCGAGGGTTCCGCATCGGCAGGAGGTCGCGTCACCACGCTCGCCTCTGGCTGCTGCGGCATGGCCGGCTCGTTCGGGTACGACGCGAGCAAGTACGAACTCTCGATGAGGATCGGCGAACTCAGCGTCTTCCCGCCCATCCGCGCCGCCGCGAAGGAGACGGTCATCTGCGCGCCAGGAACGAGTTGCCGCCACCAGATCCACGATGGCACTCAGCGTCACGCGCTCCATCCGATCGAACTCGCCGCGAAATTGATGTCAGTCGATTGACCGTGATTCCACTTTAGGCCCGCTTTTCTAATCGCGCACCGCTCGCCGCCGACGGACACGACTTCTAACTTCGTCCGCTCGACTTTTCCCGACCTCGTGACCAGTGACCTTGAACGAAGGGCCGACCGTGTTCGAACTCCTTGCCGCCGCGTCCACTCAAACTGCCGACGGGCACGGCGGCGTCGGCGCGATCACCTCGCTCTGGACCGTGCAGGCGGCGGTCGCGCTGTTCACGCTGACGTTGCTCGAGATCGTCCTGGGCATCGACAACATCATCTTCATCTCCATCCTGTCGAAAAAGCTCGGCCCCGACCGCGCCGACAAGGCCCGTGTGATCGGCTTGGCGCTGGCGATGATCATGCGGGTCGGCCTGCTTCTTTCCATCAGCTGGATCATGAGCCTCACCAACGCCGTGCCCATCCTGAGCGGCGTGATTCAGCCGATGCTCGGCAACGAACAGCCCTTTAACTGGCGCGACGTCATCCTCCTCGTCGGCGGCCTGTTCCTGATTTACAAGAGCGTCACCGAGATCCATGAGAAACTCGAAGGTGAGGAACACGAACAGTCGGTCGGCACCGGCGTCTCGTTCTCGAGCGTTCTCGTCCAGATCCTCATCATGGACCTGATCTTCTCGCTCGACAGCGTGATTACCGCGGTCGGAATGGTCCAGACGGCGCCCGAGCATCGCAGTGTCGGCCTGACGATCATGATCACCGCCATCGTCATCTCGATCGGCGTGATGTTGTTCGCCAGCAAGTCGATCGCGGACTTCGTCGATCGACACCCGACGATCAAGATGCTGGCGCTTTCATTCCTCGTGCTGATCGGCGCGGTGCTGATCGTGGACGCCACCCATCGCCATGTGCCCAAGGGATACATCTATTTCAGCATGGCGTTCGCGATCGGCGTCGAACTTTTGAACATGAAACTCCGCCGACGGGCCACGCCGGTTCATTTGAAACACAAGATCGTGGGCTCGATTTCCGGATGAAGCGCGACATCGACTGCGCGGCCGGGATCGCCGCCACCAATCGAAGCCGGCTGTGCGGCTTGATATGGCCCCATCGTTACTCCTGGGCCTGTGCAGTGTGAACGAGCCGGACGATCCTGTAGGAATCGATGTCGTCGGGGCCCCGCCCCGGTGGAATGACGCATTACTTCGTGCACAATGCGCCCGCAATGAAGTACGTCAACAGTCTCGGTTACATCGCGATCTTCGCGGCATTCATCGTTCACTTCCTCATCGGGAAAGGGGAGGCGTGGGAGCCGATCGCAACCTTCATTCTCGCGGGCCTTGGCGTGATTCCGCTGGCGCACCTGATGGGCGAAGCCACCGAGGTGCTCAGTGCCCGTGCCGGGCCGACCTGGGGCGGATTGCTCAACGCCACCTTCGGCAACGCGGCCGAACTCATCATCGCCATCATCGCGCTCTCCAAGGGCCTGAACGAAATAGTGAAGGCCTCCCTCACGGGTTCGATCCTGGGCAACCTGCTCCTGGTCGGCGGGGCGGCGATGTTTGCCGGCGGCTGGAAACGAGAGAAGCAGTCGTTCAACGCCAAGAGCGCCGAGACCAGCGTCGGCCTGCTCGCGGTGGCCGTCGCGGCGATGCTGGTCCCCGCGATTTTCCACTTCACCGCCGAAAAATTGCACGATCGGCAGATCCACGAGCACGAACTCGGCGTCTCAATGGCCACCAGCGTGATCCTGATCGTCGTCTACGTGCTCGGCCTGTTATTCACGCTCAAAACGCACAAACACATCCTCTCGCCACCGCCGACCTTGGATGAAACCACCGGCCACGAGACGCATCGCCACGGCCCGAAGTGGAGTGTCGGCTTCGCGGTCGGCATGTTGCTTGCGGCGTCGGTGGGGATCGGGCTCGTGGCCGAACTGCTCGTGGGCAGTGCCGAGAGCGTCGCCCACCAGTTCGGCTGGAGCGACGTCTTCATCGGCGTGATCCTGCTGGCGATCATCGGCAACGCCGCCGAGCATTCGACGGCGATTCTCTGCTCGCTGAGAGACGACATGGATACGGCGATGACGATCACGTTCCAGTCGAGCCTGCAGATCGCACTTTTCGTCACGCCGTTCCTCGTTCTGTTGAGCGCGGGAATGGTGAGCATGGGAATGGGGCACGCGACACGGCTGGACCTGGTCTTCACGCCGATGGAAATCGTGGCGGTAATGCTCGCGGTATTGACGGTGATCGTGGTGTGCATCAATGGCGAAACGAACTGGCTCGAGGGGGCGATGCTGCTCGCCTTATACGCGATCCTGGCGGTGGCGTTCTTCTACCTGCCGATGTCGGCGGGCGGCGCGGTGGCGCACGAGTGAGAGGGCGGTGAGCGAGTCTCTTCACCAGCGTTTGATCTGTGTTTCGCGCAACGAAACGGACCGCCTTATCGCGTCGGTGTTTTTCACGGGAAGAAGACACAGATGAGATCTTTTTCCGATCCGTTTCTTCCGAAAATATCCGGTAATCAGGGATGAACTCAGGCGTCGTCCGGTCGGGAAGGCTCGCAGGCGGGTATTCATTTTCCGGAAAAATGTTGACCAATTCCACCGTTTCCGATATCCATCGAAAATCGGCGAGGTAGAGTATCTGAGTCGGCGGGCCCGTCGTGATCGGAAGGGGCCACTCGACTTCTGGCGGACGGGCCAGCGGCGACCGGAGGAAACTGATGCACAAGAAGCTATCCGTGCTCTGTACGGCGACCGCACTCCTTTTCGCGGCCGATGCCGGTGCGCAAATCCTTTCCACCAAGCGCGGTTTCGCCGACACCGGCGCCAATTACACCAACCTCCAGGCCACCAACGCCGCCTGGTACTACACCTGGGGAACCGGTACCGGCAGCCCGGGAACGTTCGATGCCAACAACTACCCCATGATCTGGGGCGGCACACCGAGCGCGGCGACGCTCAATACCATCGTCGCCCGGAACCCCAGTTACGTCTTTGGATTCAACGAACCCGAGCGCACCGACCAGGCCAACATGACCGTCGCGCAGGCGATCAACTCCTGGACGCCGATGTCCAACGCGTTCACCGGTACCAGCATCAAGCTCGTCAGCCCGAGCGTCGCCGACACCGGCGGCGCGACCGGCGGGCAGCAGTGGCTCTCGAGCTTCATGTCGCAGGCGAGCAGTGCCGGGCTTAAAGTCGATGCTGTCGCGTTCCACTGGTACGGCGTCAGCACACCGACCGATCCCGCCGGCGCGGCCAGTTCATTCCTGAGCCGTGTCGATTCCTATCACAACTCTTACGGCAAGCCGGTGTTCATCACCGAGTTCGCGATTCACGACTGGGGCGGCGCGTACACGGATGCGGAGATTGCCGAAGCCAATCGCCAATTCCTCAACATCGTCGTGCCCGGCCTGGAAAACCGGAGTTATGTCGCCGGTTATGCGTGGTATCACTGGTTCAGCGACGCGCATTTGTACGACGGCAACAACAACCCCACGCCGCTCGCCTACAGTTACGTCGGTGCAGTTGCGCCCGCTGCAACGGCCAACATCAGCGGGCAGAACTTCGGCGAACACGTCGCGCCGTTGACCGGCGGCACGCTGACCATGACGAGTTCCGCCGCGACGCTCAAGTACATCAACGCGCTCGCCGGCGAGAGCGCCATCTCGGGCACGATCGACTGGTCGCTCGCCGGCACGAGCAACTGGGTCAAGATTCAACCTGGCGCGCGGCTCGCCAAGGCCGGCGCGAACAGCATCACGATCAACAATGGCACCGTCACCAACAACGGCATCCTTGAAGTCTCACAGGGGACGCTTCGCCTCGGATCGAACGTCTTCGGCACTGGAAGCGTCCGCGTGAAGGGTGGAACACTCGCGCTCAACAACCTCGCCACGCTCCGCTTCACCCCGCTCATTGATATCCGCGCCGCCGGTACGCTCGACGCCACCGGCCTCTCCAACGGCACCCTCTCGATGACCGATGGCCGAACGCTGAACAACCACGGCAATATCGTCGGCAACCTGAACGTCGCCTCCGCGGGCCTCGTCAGCGGAGCGGGGACCATCACCGGCAACTTCAGCGCGCAAACGACCGGCATCGTCCGCGTCGGCACCGACAAGCTCGGAACCGCACGCCGGACCTCTGTCGATACATTCGAAACGTACGCCACCGGCGACGTGACCGCGACCGCGGCCGCCAACTGGACCGCGCACATGGGCACCACTGCCGCCGACATCGAATCCATCGGCGGCACCAAGGCACTCAGCTTCGGATCGACGAGCGCATCGGTCGGCGTGTCGCGCCAGCTGCCCGCGGCCGCTTCGCTCGATGACAGCTCGACGGGCACGTACTTCTTCCGCATCAGCGCCGCCGCCGACAACCTCAACCACAACGTCGGCATCGGCGACCAGGCGCAGACGGGCACCGTCGATTTCGGCGACTACGAAGCGCAGCTCCGCCTCAAAGCAGGCACCAGTGCCGGAACGTTCGCCGTCGATGCGCGCAGCGGCGGCGCGTTCACTGCGACGCTTGCCAGCGGGCTCTCGCTCAACACCTGGTACAACGTCTGGATGGTCGTCAACAACGCGACCGACCGCTACGACATCTACATGAACACGGGAACCGGCGGCGCGGCCGTCGGAAACAGGCTGAACGCAACCACGCTCTTGTTTCGCAACGGGACCAATCAAGATCTCGACACGTTCCTCGCGCTCGCCGGCGCGGTGCCCGTCAGCAATGCCGTTCGCGTCGACAACATCACCTTCCAGACCGGCACCGACCTGACCAACCCGACCGCGTCGTTCGACCCTGGCTACGTCTGGACGCCCCAGACGGTGAACGTCACCGGCAACTACACGCACAACGCCGGCGCCGTACTGCAGATGGATCTCGCGACCGGCGCAGGCGGCGTACTGCAAGGCGATTCGCTCATCGCCGGAGGCACTTTGCAGCTCGACGGCACCCTCAAGCTCGATCGGGTTGCCGGCTTCGCGCCGGCGTATCAACAGTCGCTGCGCCTGCTCGGCGGCAGCGCGGTGAGCGGGAAGTTCCGCGCCATCGATGGCATGTCGATCGGCTCCGACATGTCGCTCGCCGTCACCTACTCGCCGACCGACGTGATGCTCACCATCGCGCTGCCCGGCGATGCGAATCTCGATGGCATTGTGAGCTTCGACGACCTTCTCGCCCTCGCGCAGCACTACGAATCCGGCCTGGTCGAAGGGTGGAGCACGGGCGACTTCACGGGCAATGGCGTCGCGAGCTTCGACGATCTGCTCATCGTCGCCCAGCACTACACCGGCGGCGCGATCACCGGATCGTTCGACGGCGACTGGGCGCTGGCGCGCTCGCTCGTTCCCGAACCGACAATCGGGGCGATTGCAGCCTGCGGCCTCGCGTTGGCAGGGCGCCGTCGGGTTCGATGAAGTGCTAACGCAAGCGCGATTTGCCCGTCGTCGTCGTCTCGGATATCACTGTCCCATGACCCGCGACCAAGTCATTCCCGTCCTCGATTTCGGCAGTCAATACGCGCAACTCATCTGTCGCCGCGTGCGCGAGCAGGGCGTCTACAGCGAACTGTGCCGGCCCGACATTTCGATTGAAGAACTTCGCGCCATGAGTCCACGGGGCATCATCCTCTCGGGTGGGCCGAGCAGCGTGTATGCACCGGGCGCGCCAAAGTGTGACCCGAAACTCTTCGACCTCGGCGTGCCTGTTCTGGGCATCTGTTACGGCATGCAGCTCGCCGCGCAACTGCTCGGCGGAGCCGTGAAACCCGCAGCCGCGCGGGAGTACGGGCGCGCACAGCTGAAGATCCACTCCACGCACGCGTTCGTGAAAGGCCTGCCGCAGGACACGACCGTCTGGATGAGCCACGGCGACCAGATTCACGAACTGCCCGCCGACTTTGAAGCGCTCGCCACCACAGCCACCTGTCCGTACGCGGCCGCGCGACACAAAACCAAGCCGTTCTACGGCGTGCAGTTCCACCCTGAAGTCACTCACACGCCACGTGGCGAACAGATCTTCGCCAACTTTCTTTATGACATCTGCAAGTGCAGCAACACCTGGACGATGGGCAATTTCATCGAGCAGTCGGTGGAGAACGTCCGCAAGCAGGTCGGCGGCGGCCGCGTGATCTGCGGACTCTCCGGCGGCGTCGATTCGAGCGTCGTCGCGGCGCTGCTTCACAAGGCGATTGGCAACCAGCTCACCTGCATTTTCGTCGACAACGGCCTGCTGCGGAAAAACGAACGCCAACTCGTCGAGCGCACCTTCCGCGATCACTTCCACACCGACCTCCGCGTCCACGACGCGACGAAACTTTTCCTCGACGCGCTCAAGGGCGTCAGCGACCCGCAGCAGAAGCGAAAGATCATCGGCAAGGCGTTCATCGATGCATTCAAACGCGAGTGCGAGACGATCCCCGATGCGAAATTCCTCGCACAGGGAACGCTCTACCCGGACGTGATCGAATCCGGACACGGTTACGCGGGCACGAGCGCGAACATCAAGCTCCATCACAACGTCGGCGGGTTGCCGGAAGAACTCGGCTTCGATCTCGTCGAGCCGCTGCGCGAACTGTTCAAGGACGAAGTGCGAAAGGTCGGTGAAGCACTGGGCCTGCCGGAGCATATGGTCTGGCGGCATCCGTTCCCCGGGCCGGGCCTGGCCGTCCGCTGCATCGGCGACATCACCGAAGAGCGACTGCGCGTGCTCCGCGATGCGGATGAAATCGTGCTCGAAGAACTCATCGCCAACGATCTCTATCGAAAGACGGCCCAGGTGTTCGCGGTGATTCTTCCCATCGGCACCGTCGGCGTGATGGGCGATGAGCGAACGTACGACAGCGTCATCGCGATCCGCGCGGTGGAGAGCCAGGACTTCATGACGGCCGACTGGGCGCGGATTCCGTACGCGGTGCTGGCGACGATGTCGTCACGCATCATCAATGAAGTCCGAGGGGTGAACCGGGTCGTCTATGACATCTCGTCGAAGCCGCCTGCGACGATCGAGTGGGAGTGAACACGTGCGTCTGGGTAGTGACGCTAGATCGAAGCCGTAAATAATGGGACCGTCCGCGCCTTCTGCTGATCCAATTGTGGCGGAGCGACGCCTGAGGGTTGCGCTCATAGCCGCAATCGACTGGCGACTTCTTTCGGCGCGTCAGGCCCAGCCCGCGGACCTGCTGTTACAGAATGGTCTCATCCATGTCAACGGCGTAAGTCAGGTTTACCCTGATCTCTCGAGTATCTTTTTGAATCACGTTCGTGAATTGCCTAACCTCCTGAATCCTTCAAGGAGGCTACATGACCGCCACATCCGCCAACCGCATCTCGGAGCAGTCCACGCCGGCCGTCAATGATCGCATCCGTCGCGAAACCGACGCGAGCGTTGCATTCTATGCGCGGCACCCCGAACTGATCGACCAGCGGCTTCATGAGCTTGACCAGGAGTGGGACACCGAGCGAGTGCTCGAACTCAACTCGTCGGCTCTATCACTGGTCGGGATGATCGTGTCCGCGACGGTCAGCCGGAAGTGGCTGGTCCTGCCGATGGCGGTTCAAGGCTTCTTCCTTCAGCACGGCATCGAAGGGTATTGCCCGCCGCTTCCCATGATCAGACGGCTCGGCGTGCGCAGCCAGGTGGAGATCGAGAAGGAACGCCATGCGCTCAAGGCGCTGCGCGGCGACTATGCCAACCTCGGTCCCGGTGCCGACGCCACCGCGGTGATGCAGGCGACAGGGTTGCCCGAGCACGAACCCGGCACGTCGTCAGAGGAATTCAACTCGGCGGCAGACTTGATCTCTTCAACGACCGGCCGCGTGCCGCTGAACACGAGCACCCGCCTCAACGAGCGCGTCCGGCGCGACATCGAGAAGCGGGTCGTGTTCTACAGCAAACATACCGAATTGATTGCTGAGCGGCTCGAAGAACTGGATCACGAGTGGGACGTGGAGCGGTTGATCGAGACCGAGGCCCCGTCGATGACCTTGACGGGGCTGCTCCTCAGCGCGGTCTCCAGTCGCAAGTGGCTCGCGCTCCCGCTATTCGCCCAGAGCATGGTGCTGCTTCACGCGGTGCAGGGCTGGTACCCACTCCTGCCACTGTTCAGGAAGATGGGATTCCGGACGGAGTATGAGATCGCGGTAGAGCGGTACGCGCTCAAGGCGCTGCGGGGCGACTTCGCCGACATCGCGGCCGATCAACCCGACGCCGCCGCCGCGGCTGTGCGGTAGCTCCCCCACGCGCGGGGAATTGCAGGCAAACGGTGAGCGTGATGCCGCGGTGCTTGAGCTCGCGCCAGGACGGGTTTCGTAACCGCCGAAGTTCGCGGCTCACATCACATCCCCGCCTGGCGCCTTGTTCTTGAACGTCGCGGTGTTGCCGTCGAAGACGAGTTCGACCGTGCCCGTCGGCCCGTTACGTTGCTTGGCGATGATCACTTCCGCGAGGTTCGTGGGGATGTAGTTGGCATCGGCCTTGTGATAGTAATCCTCGCGGTGCAGGAGCATGACGACGTCGGCGTCCTGCTCGATCGAGCCCGATTCGCGCAGGTCGCTCATCCGCGGCTTGTGGCCGTCGCGGTTTTCGCTCGCACGATTCAGCTGCGAGAGCGCGATCACCGGCACGCCGAGTTCGCGCGCTACCGCCTTGATGCCGCGGCTGATTTCGCTGATCTGTTGTTGGCGGCTCTCCGGGCCGGGATTGTCCATGAGCTGCATGTAGTCGATCATCAGCGCCCGCACGTCGTGCTCGTGCTTGAGTCGACGCGCCTTGGTGCGCAGATCGAGCGGCGTGAGTTGCGGCGAGTCGTCGACGAAGATCGGCATCTTCCGCATCTGCACGACGACCTTCGCCAGCCGCTGATACTCGTCATTCGTGAGCTGTCCCTTGCGGACTTTCTGCGCATCGACCATTGCGATGGAGCAGAGCATGCGCTGGGCCAACTGCTGGCCGGACATTTCCAAACTGAAGACGCCTACGGGGACGTTCTGGGTCGCGATCTGCTGCATGACGTTCATGCTGAATGCGGTCTTGCCCATGGAAGGGCGGGCGGCGACGACGACCATTTCGCCGGGCTGAAGGCCGTTGAGCATGTCGTCCAGATCCCAGAAGCCGGTCTCGACACCCTTTTTGCCCTTGTCCTCGAGCATCTCGTAGACCTGGGCGGCCACGTCGCCGAGATGCATCATCGGGTTCGTGATGCGACGTTCGGCGAGCTTGAACATCTCGCCGGCGGCGGAATCGAGCAGGGTGTCGGCGCTTTCCGCGCCGTTGTAGCAGCGGCGCGTGACGTTATCCGCCAGACCGATCATCAGGCGCAGCAAGGATTTTTCGCGGACACGCTGTGCGTATTCCATGCCGTGCGCGGCGGATGGGACGGTCGAGAGGATCTGTGCGATGTACGCGCTGCCGCCGATGCGATCGAGTTCGCCGACCTTTTTCAGCTCCTCGCGGATGATGATGGCGTCGATCGGCCGGCTCTCGATGACCATGCCGCGGATCGCTTCGAAGATGATCTTGTGGTCGACGAGGTAAAAGCTCTCCCCATCGATGATCGACAGAACCTGCTCGGCGAGTTGCTTATCGAGCATCATCGAGGCCAGCAGACACATCTCGGCTTCGATCGAGTGGGGGGGGAGGCGGTCAAACGTGCCGTCATTGCGGTTTTCGGCGATGTGAAGCGTCATCGGTGCGTCCTTGCGTGATCGGCGGATCACCAGCGCGGTGAGCCTGTCGAGCGATGCCATCCAAAACGAGTCCAGCGAAGGTCCCGCCTGCCGCAGCAGGCCTTGGCCACCGCGGCAGGGCTTGTCCGCTGCGGACAACAGCTCGCTTGGGACGGCAGCACGGTCTGTTGTCGGTAACGCGTCGAGTGTAGCGAAAAAAGACCGACGGTCGAAGCTTGCGGGCTTCGACCGTCGGTTCATTCACTGGCTGTCCACGTGCATCTGTCGCGGATCGCGCGAGCGATTACTTGCGACGACGCAGGCCGAGTACGGCGACGCCGACGAGCATGCCCAGCGTGGTCGGCTCCGGAACGACGAGCGTGTAGACATGTCCGGTGCCGGCTGGCGTGGTGTAAGGTCCCGGCCAGTTGCTGATGGTCTGGTTCGGGTTCGAGGAAGCGTCGTTGGCGCTGTCGCCGCCGCCGCCGCCGGTCGAATAGACATCGAAGTGGATCGTGTCACCCAGCGCGAGATTGAGGTTGGCGAGCGGGAAGGTGTAGGAGGTTGAGAACTGCGTGAGGGCAGGCGTGACCTGGTTGGTCTGCGACCATGTGCCACCGAATACCCACGACTGCGCGCCGCCGCCGCTATCCACCCATGAGCCGATCCACGCGTCCATGCCGTCGGCCATATTCAGGGCGCGGCCCCAGCCGTTGCCGTTGGCCGAGAAATCGCCGGTGGCTGTGTTCTTGTCGATGCCGACGTTGTATTTGCCCCAGCTGGTGGCGGCGATGTCGCCGTTGAGGGTGACCGTGAACGTGATGTCGGTCGCGGTGTTTGAGACCGAGACGGACTTGATGTCCATGTGCGGGTTGCCGTCGAAGTTTTCACCGAGGGCATCGTTAAACGTCACAGCTGATGCGCTGGCGCTGAGAATTGCAGCGACGGCGAGAGCGGAAAAGGCGTACTTGATCATGTTCTTCCTCCTAGAGTTTCGTTCCTTCGGTGAGGAGAAACGCTCTCGCTCGACCGGGATGAGACCGCGACACTATCGCGCTGGATGGCCTCCGCATCGGATCGTCAAGTCGCCCTGTTGAATCGATTAAACTGTCTCGACTCCAGACCACTTGCCAATCTTCCGCTGGTGTAATTCTGACAGAATTTGCCGGTCTGTCAAGAAAGTTCTGGCGGCCGGAACTAGCGATAAATGTGGATTTAATAAAAGCTTAGGTGCGGGCGTCGCAGAATTCGCCGAACCCGACCTAGGGCGCGGCGCGGATGAACCCGTTTCGCGACGCGTGTGAATCGGTTTACCGGACGAAAAACGCCATCGGTGCGAGTGCACCGATGGCGTGGTTCGACAACAGGTTGAAGCCGCCCGGGACTTATGCCTTGGCTTCAGCCGCAGCAGGGGCTTGGGCGACCGGCGCAGCAGGCTGTTGCGCATGTTCCTTGGCCCACGCGTCCATGCCGGCCTTGCTCTCGGCATCTGGCGAGACGTAGACCTTGATCGCCGCGCGAAGGTCATCCGCGAAGCCGACGTCCACCGCGTACTTGTTGATGCGGTCGAGCTTGCCGGGCAGGTAGATGTCGCCGGCTTCGATCTCGTACCCCTGGGCGGCGAGCGCCTTGCTGATGTCGGTCGCGCTCACGCTGCCGAACAGGTGTCCCTGCTCGTTGGCGCGGCGTTCGATCGCGACTTCGACGCCTTCTAGTTTCTTGATGAGCGCCTCCTGCTTGGCGCGGGCTTCCTGTTCGAGTCGGATCGCCTCGGCCTTGAGGGCTTCGACCTTCTTCAGGTTGTTCGGCGTCGGCTGGACCGCGATGCCGTTGGGCACCAGGTAGTTGCGAGCGTAGCCGCTGGAGACTTCCACCACATCGCCGACGCGGCCGACGTGCTTGACCGTTTCGTTGAGCAGGAGCTTTTGAGTTTTGCCTTTCATGATTGTCCTTAAAGTCGAGAGTTAAGAGTAGAGAGTCGAGAGTTGGATACGGCATTCGGAGTCGAACTCTCGACTCTCGACTGACCACTCTCCACTGATTCATCAGAACGGAATATCGTCGTCCTTGAATTGTTGTTCGTCGCCGTAGGGCGGCTCGGCGTCGGGTTGCTGCTGCTGTGGGGCCGGACGCGATGCGCCACCACGCGGTGCGGCGGGGGCGCGGGTCGGTCCAGAGCCATAGCCGCCCGAGCGCGCCTGGCCGCCACCTTCGTCGCCGCCGCCACCGGCGCCGTCGCTCTTGGAGCCGAGGAACTGAAAGTCCTCGACGACGACCGTCAGCTTGCTTCGCTTCTGGCCGGTGGTCTTGTCGTCCCACTGATCCAGGCGAAGCCGGCCCTCGAGATAGCACTGCTTTCCCTTGGCCATGTACTGATTGAAGATCTCGGCGCCCTTGCCGAAGACCGTGCAGTCGACGAAGCAGGTTTCTTCCTTCGATTCGCCGCTGGCGAGCTTGTACTTCCGGCCGACCGCGAAACCGAAGTCGCACACGGCCGACTGGCTCGGGAGATACCGCAACTGCGGATCGCGCGAGAGCCTTCCGATCAGCATCACTTTGTTCAGGTCAGCCATGATTGCTCCGAATGCAAAATGCGAAATGCCAAATGTTAAATGCGATCGGAGCAGTCGTCCATTTCGCATTTCTCATTTCGCATTCTTCATTGTTCAATATCCGCTCGCCTCGGCCGGGACCGCGTCGTCATAGCGGGGACGCGGGGCTTCCTTGACCGGCTGTTGTGGCTCCTGGGCCTTCATTTCGTCGAGCGTCAGGTGGCCGGCATCGGTGATCAGCACGCGGAGGATGTTTTCCGAGAGGTTCACATCGCGGGTGATCTTGTCGACGGCAGCGCCCGGCGACTTGAAGAAGCAGAGCACGTACAGGCCGCGCTTGTTCTTCTTCACTTCGTAGGCGAGCTTCCGCTCGTCCCACTTGCGCAGGAGCAGGATCTCGCCGCCATGCTTGGTGACGATGTCGCCGATGCTCTTGACGGCGCCTTCGGCATCCACGGTGGCCGCGGTGCCGAAGAGAAACAGACCTTCATACGTATACGTTGGAATGGGCTTTGCCATAAATCTTCTTTCTGAACAGTCGAGAGTTGAAAGTGGAGAGTGGAGAGTTGCAACCGCAACTTGTCGAACCACCTCGCCTGTCAACTCCGTTTCTTCACGGAAACCGGTATGCCCGGTTGCTGATCACGGCGATCAGCGAAGTTTCTTTAGTCAGTCGAACGAAGAGAGTTAAAACACGCGATTTCAGCGTTACTCTCGACTCTCTACTATCAAGTCTCCACGGAATTGAACTGATTCATCGCCTTCACGATGCCTTCATCAATCCATGTCACGACACATCCTGCCGCCCGGCTGACGGCGCCCTCGATGAGCGGCTTCTGGTCCGGGCCGTACCTGCCGAGCACGTAATCCTTCCCAGCAATCTGGGGCGGCGGCGAATCGATGCCGACGCGGAGCCTCGGATACGTTTTGGTGCCCAGCATCTGCTGAACACTCTTGAGCCCGTTGTGGCCGCCATCCGAACCGTCCGGCCGCAGGCGGAGTTTTCCGCTGGGGAGGGCGATTTCGTCGACGATCACGAGCACTTCTTGCGGCGTGAGCTTGTAAAAGTTCATCGCCGCCGAGGCGCTCTGTCCGGACCGATTCATGTAAGTCATCGGCTTGATCAGGAGCACCTTCTCAGTGCCACCAGTCGAGTGGAGCGACAACACGCCGTCGACCACCAGACCATCGAATGCACTCTTGGCCATCCGATTGAACTCACCCTTGCGCACCCAGCCGAGCCGTTCGGCCACCGCATCGATGACGTCGAATCCGACATTGTGCCGGGTGCCGACGTATTCCGATCCGGGGTTGCCGAGGCCGATGACAATTCGCATTCACCACAGTCGAGAGTTGAGAGTCGAGAGTCGAGAGTTGCAAAAGCAATCTCGATAACTCTCCACTCTCCACTAACAACTCTCCACTGATCACTTGGCCTCGGCTTCGTCGCCTTCGACCTTTTCCTTCTTGATCACATCGGGCTCTGCGGCGACCTCGGCAACTGCCGGCTCGACGATCTCTTCCTTGATCGCATGGCAGACCGCGACGATCTGTTCCGCATCCGTCAAAGCGGTGACGCCCTTGGGCAGCGTCAGCTCCTTCACATGGACGCTTTCGTCGAGCTTCAGATTGTTGATGTTGTAGATGATGACCGACGGGATCTCGGTCACGACGCATTCCACTTCGATCTCGTTGAGAATCTGCTGGACGACGCCGCCTTCCTTTTCACCCGGCGCATCACCCTTGAGTTCGATGCCGACCGTTACCGTGACCTTCTCGTTCAGGTCGACGCGGGCGAAATCGACGTGGATGATGTTGGTGCCCAGGTGATCGTACTGCACGTCCTTGAGCAGCGCGTTCTCCTTCTTGGCGCCCACGCTCAACTCGAACACGTGCGCGCCCTTGTTGAGCGCTTCGTTGAACGGCTTGGCGGGCACGGAGACGTTGACCGCATCCTGCTTGTGACCATAGACGATTGCCGGCAACTGGCCGGTCTGACGCAGGCGGCGGGTGGCGCGGGTGCCGGTCGCGTCGCGGGGCAGAGCGGGGAGGGGGATTACGTTGGATGCCATAGTTTCTTACCTCAATTCAATGACCAAATCTCAATGACCAACAAAATCCCAATCACCAAATCACAATGAACTTCGCCGTTTGGGCTTTGGTCATTGGTTCCTTGTTGGATATTGGTGCTTGGTCATTCTCATCTGCGTGCACTGTCCTCTTCTTTTTCCTTGAACAGGGCACTGACACTCTTATTGTGATGAATCCGGTGGATCGCCTCGCCGAGAATTTCTGAAACGCTCAGCGTGATGAGCCTGTCCTTGATCGCGTCGCAACGGTCGTACAGCGGGATGGTATCGGTGACCGCGAGCTTGGTGAAAGGGCACTTGGTGAGCCGTTCCATCGCCGGCGGTGCGAAGACGCCGTGCGTCGCGCTGATGTAGATGTCCTTGGCGCCGTTGTCGAGCAGGATCTTCACCGCGCTGGTGATCGTGCCGCCGGTGGTGATCATGTCGTCGGTCATCAACACGGTCTTGCCCTTGACGTCGCCGATGATATGGGCGGCTTCGATCTCGGTTCCGCTCTTGCGGCGCTTGTCGATGATGCACAGGTCGCCGCCGAACATGTTCGCGTAGACTTGCGCCCGCTTCACGTTGCCGACGTCCGGCGAAACGAATACGTGGTTGCTGAGCTTGAGCGACTTGAACCACTTGACGAAGATCGGCCCGGCATTCAGATGGTCGACGGGAATGTCGAAGAAGCCTTGCACCTGCGGGGCGTGCATGTCGACGCTCACAACGCGGTCGGCGCCGGCGCGCTCCAGCAGATTCGCCACCAGCTTCGCGGTGATCGGCACGCGGCCGGAGTCTTTGCGGTCCTGCCGGGCATAGCCGAAGTACGGGATGACCGCCGTCACGCGGCCTGCGGAGGCGCGCTTCAGCGTGTCGATCCAGATGAACAGTTCCATCAGGTAGGCGTTCACCGGGTGACAGGTCGACTGCACGATGTAGCAGTCGCGGCCGCGCACGTCTTCGTCGATCCGGACGATCAGTTCGCCGTCGGGGAACAGTTCGGTCTGCCCGCGACCCAACGGCAACTTCAGATACTCGCAGATTTTCTTCGCCAGCGCCGGATTCGACCGGGCGGCAAAGATCTTGAGGTTGTCGGTGTCGGTCGCTGGCATTGTGGTTGGTCGTTCGTGTAAGGGGCAGCAAAAGGCGAATCGGTTGATCGCTTACTGCCCGTTGACCACTGTGCACTTCACGAGAACGCTACCCCGCATGGATTCGAACCATGACTAGATGGACCAAAACCATCTGTGCTACCGTTACACCACGGGGTAGTGGTGGGTCGAAAGAACCAGTTGGGAAAGACCCCGCTGGCAAGGTGTGCGAAGGGTGGGATGACCAACCTATCTACCAATCCCGATCAAATCGGGACCTCTCGACGGCAGGCGGAACATCGTATGGGAGACAGAATCGCTGTCAACGCCCCGAAAGCCGATTCGGAGTGGATTTTCAAGCGTGCAATGCAAGTGAAGAAGCCGGCTGGTTTTCGAGATCATCCTCAACGGAAGCGGGCGTCCCGGTTGTCCGGAACGCCCGACTTCTCTGACGAACTACTAATTCGAAACATCACTTCCGGCGACGAACTACGAGCATGCCAAGTCCGGCGAGAGCCGTGATCGAAGTGGGTTCTGGCACGACAAACGTGAAGGCCTGAATGCCTTGGTTGCTGCTCATCGCATAAAGAGTTGCCGAATTGTTGGACGCGTTGATGGCTCCGAATGCAACGCCGCCAGTGCCGTTGGCGTTGGCCGTGAGGGTGCCGCTGGTGTTGTTACCTGTGGCAAGCAAAATGGGCAACGCGGGGTTGCTGATTTCGTACACCGAAACCAACGAACTGTTGGTGTCGCCAACGGCGAGCAGCTTGAAACTGTTGATTTCCACGTAATCCATGGGGCGTTGGGCCGCGCCCAGGGCGATGGTGGCGGTGACGGTGGCGCTGGTGCCGAAATCGGTGATGCGGGCGTTGGTGCCTTGGTTACCGATGAGCGTATCGCTATCGATGAAGGTCAGGGCGAGACGGTAATCGTTGCTGGTGGTCAGCGTACCGGGGACGTTTGCGTAAGCCGTGCTGCTGAAGCTCAGGCCATCGGTCGTCGAGAAGGCCGCGAAACTGCTGCGATTGGTGGTGGCAGAACCGGCGGCCGCGAGCTTGGTGCCGGTACCGCTGCCGTAGACGGCGAAGGAATCGCCGGCGCGGTCGATCGTGGACGCGATTGCGGCGTTATAGGCAACCGTCGGGGTCGTCGTGGAGTTCGAGTCCGACCAACGATAGACCTTGAATGCTGCGGTTGCCGACGTGCTTAGGTTGCCAACGTATGTAACCCCGTCATCGGCGACTCCGACCATGTTCGTGGCAAAGGTTCCGCCTGTAATAATGCCAGTGCCTTGATTGAGTGCGCCGACGTCGGCGCCGGTCGAACCGCTGAGGAGGCGGATGCCGTTGCCGGCTCCGCTGCGGCTGACAAGGACCAGGTTCCCGGTCGTCGGGTTATACGCCAGGCCGCGCTCAAGGCCGGCGGTCTGAAGGTAGTTGTAGTTGGATCCGGTCGCGGTTCCGGCGGTGTCTCCCGTGACGATTTCATTGGGGGCGCGCCAGCCGTCTCCGCCGCCAAACGTAGGAAGAGCCGTTAAGGTGCCGCCGTAGCTGCCGGCAACAAAGGTTACCGCCGCCGCTGCTGCAACAAGGGTTGAAATCTTCATCTGCATCTCCTCTTGACAATTTGATCCGCCCAGCCCGCGGCGAAGCGACCGCCCAGACAGCATCGGATCAACATTTTCCCTCGCGAACCGCGTCGCGACGTTATATAAGAGTCTAGCTCACGCGTGTTGTCTGTCAACAATATTCTGCCGTAGTTTTGGCAGAATGCTCGCGCGTCAGGTGGCGGTGGTAAGTGTTATTGTGGGGTTGGTGGCCAGATTATCGGTCGAATCGGAGGAATCGAATGTTGACGCGAAAGACGGTGATCGGCGTTTGTGGCATGATCTTCTACTCCGCCATGCTGGCACTGGCACAAGTCATAGAACCGCCTCCCGCCGCCCCGCGAGAGTTCCGCGCCGCCTGGGTCGCCACCGTCGAGAACATCGATTGGCCGAGTAAGAAGGGCTTGCCCACCAAGGAACAGCAGGCCGAGATCATCGCGATCCTCGACACCTCGGTCGAAATGCGCCTCAACTGCATCGTCTTGCAGGTTCGAACTTCCTGCGACGCGCTCTACCCCTCCAAACTCGAACCCTGGAGCGTCTACCTCACCGGCACGCAAGGCCAGCCCCCAAAGCCTTACTACGACCCGCTCAAGTTCTGGATCGATGAGGCGCACAAGCGCGGGATCGAACTACACGCCTGGTTCAATCCGTATCGCGCCAAGGCCAAGACGAAGACCGAGCTCGCCCCAAGCCATATCGCCAAGACCAATCCCCAACTCGTCAAAGAGTATGGCGGCTATCTGTGGCTCAATCCTGCCGAGCCGCTCGCCGCCAAACGCTCGCTCGAGGTCTTCAACGACGTGGTAAAGCGTTACGACGTCGATGGCATCCACATCGACGATTACTTCTATCCTTATCCCGTCCAGAACGAGGATAAAACAGCCGAAGTGCCGTTTCCGGATGATGATTCGTGGGACGCGTATCAGAAATCCGGCGGGATCCTGCCGCGCGACGACTGGCGGCGTGACCACGTCAACCGACTCATCTATGCGATCCACGAATCCACGCGAAAGCTCAAGCCTTGGGTGAAGTTCGGCATCTCCCCGTTCGGCATCGGCCGACCCGGCAAGGCGCCAGGTATCACCGGGTTTGACCAGTATTCGAAACTCTATGCCGATGCATCACTCTGGCTGAACAACGGCTGGTGCGACTACTTCGCGCCGCAGCTGTATTGGCCGATCGCGCAGAAGCCGCAGAGCTTTCCCGTGCTGCTCGACTATTGGAAAAGTGAGAACGCGGAAGGGCTTCACATCTGGCCTGGGCTGTTTACGAGCCGGATTGGCGACAAGAATCGCCCGTACACGACGCAGGAAGTGGTCGACCAGATCGGCGTGACGCGCGACCTGGTGATCAATGGTCCCGGGCACATTCACTTCAGCATGAAGGCGCTGATGGAGAACCGTGACGGCGTGGCGGACACGCTTGCGAAAGGCGTGTACGCCCAGCCGGCGCTCGTGCCGGCGAGCCCGTGGCTCGACAACACGCCGCCGCCAAAACCGAGCGCAAAGCTTATCACCACACGAAAGCAGTCAGTTGAGCTTCGGCTCAGTGCCGGCCACGGCGAGGGGACGTGGCAATACGCGATCTGGAAGAGCGACGGCAATGCGTGGCGCTTCCAGGTGGTCCCGGGCAAATGGAGGGCCGTGCAGCTCGAGCCGGACGTGAAATACGTCGTCGTCACTGCCGTCGACCGATGCGGCAACGAGAGCGAACGCGTCGCCGCAGAGTTGAAATGAATCGGCGCGCTGGCGGTTCGCGGCGTGAAACCTAGGCTATCGCGCGTGGCGCTGACGTTCTCAATCTGCCTCCTGCTTGGACCGCTCGCGTGGCTGGGCCTGATCGTACTCGGCATCTTCGCGCGGGTGCGGATGAACCGGCTCAAGACGAGTCGCGCAGCGCTTCCCGATCCCGCGCCGTCGCTGAGCATCGTCGTACCCGCGAAGGACGAGGCACTGGGCATCGCCGCATGCGTGCATCGCGTGCTGACACAGGACTATCCGGGCGCCGAAGTCGTCATCGTCGATGACCGCAGTACGGACGGCACGTCTCGGATCCTTGATGAACTCGCGCAAGCTGAACCTCGATTGAAACCGTTCCATGTGACCGATCTTCCCGATGGCTGGCTCGGGAAATGCCACGCGCTGTTCGTAGGCACGCACGACCTGACATCGGATTGGCTGCTGCTGGTCGATTCGGATGTGCAGCTCTCGACCGATGCCGCGCGTCGCGCCGTCGCCCTCTGCGTCGAACGCAACTACGATGTGCTGAGCATCATGCCGACGCTCGATGCCCGAACGTTCTGGGAGCGATCGCTCCTCCCGCTGCTGGCGGTCGCGTGGAGCGCAGCCTTTCGGATCTCCTACACCAACGACGACTCGCGCCCGGATCACGCGTTTGCCAACGGCCAGTTCTTTCTCATCAAGCGGGAGTGGTACGAGAAAGTGAACGGTCACGAGTCGGTGCGCGATCAGATCGTCGAAGATGTGGCGCTGATGCGCGTGTTAAAGCACGCCGGCGCGAAAACGCGGCTCATGCTCGGACAGGAACTTGCACACGCGCGAATGCACACGAACTTCCGGCAAATGTTTCATGGATGGGCGCGGATCTTCGCCGGCAGCAGCGCGCGATCGATCTGGCCGATGCTCGCCGTCATGTTGTTCATGACTGCGACGGTTGCGGTGCTGGCGGTCGAATCGGCTTTTGCGTTGCGTACCCACCATCCGGCATGGGTTGCGACGTTTGGGATTCACGTCGTGCTGATGTTTGCGTTTATCGCGTGGGTTTACGCGACGGCCGGAGTCGCGATGATTTATGCCGCCGCGGTTCCGATCACGTGGCCGATGGTCCTGACCATTCTCGGTTATTCGATTCACGTCTGTCGGACCGGGCGGGTCATCTGGCGCGGGACTGCCGTGCAGGTCGGTCATCAGCTTTCAGGAAGGGCAAGTTCATGAGCCAGCCAGCCGGACCTCCGCCCATCGCGTACGAAGCGCAGCCGGTCGCGGATGTCGACACGACGCACCTCAACATCCTGGCGATCTGCTACTGGGTGTGGGGCGGCTTGACGGCGCTGTTTTCCAGCTTCGGGCTGATTCACCTGGGAATGGGCATCGCCATGCTCAATGGCAGTTTTCCCATGCCGACGCCCACGACCGGCCCGTCCGCGGCGCCGTTCCCCAATCAGCTCATGGGGTGGATGTTCACGATCATCGGCGGTGCGATCGTCAGCTACGGCTGGATCGTCGGCGGCCTGACCGTTTACGCCGGCTTCTCGCTGAAGCGGCAGCGGAAGTGGATGTTGTGCATGGTGATGGCGGCGCTGAACTGCATTTCGATCCCGATCGGAACCGCGCTGGGCGTGCTGACGATCATCGTCCTGGTGAGACCGCGCGTGAAGCGGATGTTCGCCTCCAACTCGCCCGTGGCTCAATGAAGCAGAGGCAAGAGCCGGTCCATGTGGCGCTTGAGCGATCCCTTGCCGGCCACGACGACCGCCTGAGCGCGCTCGCCCATGGATCGCGCATCCTCCGGGTGGTCGAGCAGGTGGTCGACCTGCGTGTAGAGCGCATCCGCCGTTCGTACTTCGATCATCGCCGACTTCGATTTGAACGCCCGCACCGGCTCTTCGAAGTTGGTCGTGAAGGGACCGACGATCACCGGCTTGGCAAGTGCCGCCGGCTCGATCATGTCCGATCCGTGTTGCTTCTTACCGAGGTCGACCAGCGATCGGCCGACAAACACGACATCCGCGAGCGAATAGAACTTCCGCAATTCGCCCATCGTGTCGCCGAGTACGACGACCGCCGAAGCGGGCGACTGATCGCGCTTCATCAGGCCCGCGAGCGGCGCGGATCGACGGACACAGATGAAGTTCTTCGATTCGATTAACGTCGCGACCTCATCAAATCGCTCCGGCTTGCGCGGGACGATTGCCAGTCGAAGCTTCAGGTGCTTGACCAGGAGACGTCCATAGATGTCCAGGACGGTCTCCTCTTCACCCGGGCCTGTCGAGGCGGCGATCCAGACGGGATCGCGTGCGGCCGATGTCGATTCGCGCGGCAAGGGCAATTGAATCGCGCGTGCCAGCTCGTCATCGCCCGCAACGCGCATTTCGACGGCGGCCGTATCGAACTTCATCGTTCCGGCGACGTGCAGCCGGTCACGCGGCACGCCGAGCTGTGCGAAGCGGTTCGCGTAGGTTTCATCCTGCGCGATGCATACCGCGAGCCGCCGGAACATACGCCGCCCGAACGGGCCAAGGAACCTGTAGCGCTTGAAGCTCGGCTCGGTGATTCGTCCGTTCGCAACCGCGACGGGTATCTGCCTCGCCGCGCAGTGCTTGAGAAAGTTCGGCCAGACTTCCAGTTCCATGAGGATGACAAGTGTCGGCCGGACCGAATCGAGCAGGCCGCGAATGGCGGGAGACAGATCGATGGGGAAGCGCGTGACGGTGGTGAGCGGCTGGTTCTCGAACTGTCTGCGTGCCTGTTCGTCGCCGGCCCGGGTGGTCGTAGTGATTATGATGTGTATATCGGGAAAGGCGCCGCGGAGTTGTTCGACCAGGCCGCGCGCGGCATTGAGCTCGCCAACGCTGACCGCATGGATCAGGACGGCTCGGCTGTTGCCCACGCGCGGCGTCACCTTTCCGATCCGCGTTCGAAACGCGTCGTGCACCTTTTCCCGGGTGTGTCGCCTCGTCCCCCAGACCGGCCACGCCAGTCCCAGGCCGGCGTAGTAGGCGATGTCGTAAAAGTTGAGCATCGGCCCGGCCACGTTAACGTAACCATCTGCCCCAGACCAACGCTCACGACGTATGGCTGAAAGCGACGGTTCGATAACAAGATCGTACCGTATGCCGTAATGCCAAAACGGGTTAAATGGAAAACGCAACGCTTTGACTCGTTGGTGTAGGCTGGGGGGCTTATATTGGTCGGGACTGATCACTTCTTTGACCGATCTCGGCAGATCGGCAAGCGGACGAACGTGGCATCGAGGAGGAGAAAACGTGTTGACTGAAAATCGCAAATCGGTGAGTGGCTTCCTCACCCGCAGTGGGTGTATCGCGGTCGCTGGCGCGGCTATCGCAGGCGGATTGATCTCGTCGGCCCGCGCGGCCGATGGCACTTGGCAAACCGGCGGCGACCTCAATTGGCCTTCGGCATCCAACTGGGTCGGCGGCGTGGTTCCGGGTGTCGCCGATGCCACATTCGTCAATGCAGACACGGCCACGTTCACCGGCACGGGAACCGCCGGCGGCGCTACCGTCGATACCTACATCGTCGCGATTGACGCCAACCGGAACATCAAGAACCTCAAGTTCGACAACATCAACACGATCAACTTCACCCTCGGCACCGCGTCCGGCCAGGCCATTCATCTGACCGGTGGCGGCACGACGGAGGTCACGGCAAATCTCACGAACGCGTCGGCGGCCGGCGCTCCGAATCTGGCCTATGCCATCGACGCCCCGATCGCCATCCACGGCAACAGTTACACCTTCCTCGGCAATGCCCCACAGGGTCTGCCCGGCGGCGGCGGTGCAAACACCAACCGCCAAGGCGGGCTCCAGCCGCGCGGCCAGATCACCTTTTCCGGTTCCGGCCCCAGCACGATCTACCTCGATGGCACCCACAACGATGGACACCAGGCGCAGAATCAAATCAAGTACGCTCTGGCCGATACCGTGGCGAATCCCATCGGCATCATCAAAAACGGTACGGGAACCTGGGAGCTCAGCGCCAACGCCGGCGGAATCGCCAGCTATCACGGCGACACGGTTGTGAACGACGGCTGGGTGCGGCTGAATGGAACGGCCGATGGTCTCCACAAGGGCGCCTCTGCAAACAGCACCTACATCCTCAACGGCGGCGGAATTCGCGTCAGCATCGCCTCCACCGTCAAGGGCGTCGTCTTTAATACCCCGACGAGCACCTCACTCGCCGCGACCGCCAGGCCGCTGGAAAATTCCGGCGGCGCGGTGCTCAGCATCTTGCGCAACAGCGGTCCGGGACTGCTCTTGAACTACACGGCACTGCCCCAGCACGCGGGCTTCAGCAACCCCATCAGCTTCACAGGCAGCGTCGCCGAACAAGGCGGCATCGAGTTCAACAACGGCGGCAATCTCTACGGCGGCGTTGCGATCGGGCTGACGACCACCGCGTTCGACCTGGGGAGCGTGCTGCGCCCCGTTGATGTCGATCGCGGCGCGGAAGCAAACGAGTTTGACCTCCGCATCGCCGGGATCGTTTCTGGCACCGGCGGCATGGTGAAAATCGGCGCCGGCCGGCTTCGTCTCGATAGCGCTGCCAACCCTCTCACCGGCACGCTCGAAGTCCGCGAAGGCCAGCTCCTGTTCAACTCCAGCAACGCGATGACTGGCAACCCGGCGCTGCTGGTCAGCGGCGGCGATCTCCGCATCAAGGGCGCCCAGACGCAAACCTTCGGCAGCGTCACCCTCACGAATGGGCTCGTCAGCGCATCGGACAGCGCAAGCACGATCTCCGCACCGACCATCACCCTCAACCCCGCAGTTTCTGGCTCGGCCACGATCAATGCAATCATCAACGACAACGGCGGCGCAACCACCGTCACGAAGAACGGCGCGGGGCCGGCATTGCTCGGCGGCGCAAACACCTACACCGGCGGCACGATCATCAATGCCGGCTCGCTGACCGTCGATGGCGACGCGAATGACACGATCATCGGCGGACCCAACGTGACGACCGTCGGCGGTGCGGACCTGCGCGGCGGGAAGCTCATTTTCGATTACACCGGCGGCAGCTCGCCGGCGACCCAGATCGTCAGTAGCAGCAATGGCTTGGCCTTCGCCTACTCGACCAACTTCGCCAGCGGCGACATCAAGAGCACCACCGCGACCTCGTCCCGCGGCCTCGGCTACGCCGACGACACGGCGGCCTCCAAGTTCACCGTCATGTACACGCTGTACGGCGACGCGAACCTGACCGGCGTCGTCAACTTCGACGACCTGCTCCTCGTGGCTCAAAACTACAGCGCCACCAGCACCGGCAAGACTTGGGGCGAAGGCGATTTCACCTACGACGGATCGGTGAACTTCGATGACCTGCTCAAGCTCGCCCAGAACTATGGCGGCTCGGTCGTCATGGCGGGCGACCTTGCGAACAACGTGGGCGGCGCCTTCGCGAACGACTGGACGATGGCGATGAGCCTCGTGCCCGAGCCGGCATCGCTCGGCCTGCTCGGCGGACTGGTGGCGATCGCCCGCCGCCGTCGTTGATCGTCGAGGGTTCTGTGAAATTGTGCCACGCGGGCAGTTCGGTTCGTCTTCGCACCAGCGCGATCGAGTCGAATTGCCCGCCGCCTTTTGACACGGATGCGTGAGGCATGACGAATCTCGACTGGGCATTGGTCGTCGTCCCGATCGTGATCGTTCTTGCCGTCGCGATCTATACGAACCGCTACGTGCGCAGCGTGGCCGATTTTCTGTCGGGCGGACGACTGGCCGGTCGGTATCTGCTCGCCAACGCGCGCGGCGAATCGGATGCGGGCCTCGCCAACACGATGAGCAAGTTCGAACAGCTCATGGTCGCCGGCTTCGTGCTGAGCTTCTGGGACAAGATCTCCACACCGGTACTGCTTCTGGTCGGCATCAGCGGGTTCGTGATTTATCGCTTTCGGGAGACGCGCGCCCTCACGCTCGCACAGTTTTTCGAACAGCGCTATAGCCGGCGTTTCCGGCTCTTCATGGGCGGGCTGGCCTTCGTCTCGGGCATCCTCAACTACGGCATCTTCCCGGCGATCAGCGCCCGGTTCTTCATCTACTTTCTCGATCTGCCGCACCACTTCGCGTTCGGCACATTCACGCTCTCGACGTTTGCCACGATCATGGTCGTCTACCTCTCGGCGACGGTGTTCATGGTTCTGGTGGGTGGGCAGGTGACGTCGATGGTCACCGATTGCATCGAGGGAATCTTCTCGCACCTGATTTACATCGTGATCGTTCTCGTCGTCTTCATGCACATCGGCTGGAGCGACATCGTGCAGACGATGTCGGCCACGCCGAGCGGAAAGTCGATGATCAACCCGTTTGATGCCGACAAGGTCGAAGACTTCAACTTCATTTACGTGATGATGTGGCTGGCGACGACCGTCTACTCGACGATGGCGCTGCAGAACAAGCAGGGCTTCAACAGTGCCGCCAAGAGCCCTCACGAGGCGCGGATGGCGTACGTGCTGGGAAACTGGCGCGTCTACGCGCGCGGCCTGATGTTGCTATCGCTCGGGCTTTGCGTGGCCACGTTCATCCGTCATCCGGATTTTCGTGATGAATCCGCGGCTGCGAAGGCAAGGATCGCGATGATCGATGCGGACTCGGCCGTGAGGCCAAGCGATCACGACGTCGGCAGCCAGGGGTGGTTGCAGGATGCAAAGACGCCGCAGCTTCAGAAGCAGATGACGGCGCCGGTGGCGCTGAGCTACCTGTTGCCCAGCGGCGCGAAGGGACTGTTCCTGGCGATCATGATGATGGGCCTGATCGCCGGCGACGCCGGACATCTTCACTCGTGGGGAAGCATCTTCGTGCAGGATGTTCTGCTCCCGCTGCGTAAACGGCCGATGTCGAGCCCCGGACACATCCTTGCGCTTCGCTTGTCTGTGACGTTTGTCGCGGGTTTCGCGCTCTTCTTCAGCCTGACGTACTCGCAAGGCCAGTACATTGCGCTCTGGATGGCGCTGACGGCCGGCGTCTTCACCGGCGGCGCGGGCGTCGCCATCATCGGCGGTCTTTACTGGCGACGCGGCACAACTGCCGGCGCTTGGAGCGGCGCGCTCACCGGCTCGATCCTCGCGCTCGGCGGCGTCGCGATGACGAACAAGGACCTCTGGACGCGCATCGTGACGCTCGGAGCCGACAAAGGCGTCGCGCTGCCGCCAAAGTTCTGGCTCAACGGTCAGCAGGTCGCGTTTTACTCGGCGATCATCGCGGTGACCGTTTATGTCGTCGTATCGCTGATCACCAGCCGGGGGCGGAAGTTCGATCTCGACGCGATGTTGCACCGCACGCCGCGATCCAGCGACGGGTCGATCCGTTCGGCAGCCGCGGCACCAGGTTTCTGGAGCCGATTCCGCCCCTCGAGCATCCTCCGCTTCGATCAGAACTTCACGCGCGCCGATAAGCTCGTTTCCGGCGGAATCTTCTGGTGGTCGATCTTCCTGCTCGCAGTCAACGTCGTCGTCACCACGTGGAACCTGGCGATTGATCCGTGGCCGACGGCGTGGTGGTCGGCGTACTGGCTGGTCTTTGGCATCGTGCTGCCGTTCGTCATTGCGGTCGGAACGCTCATCTGGTTCGGCATCGGCGGCGTCCTCGACATCAGGCACTTCTACGCCGCCCTCCGCGACGAGCGCCGCGACACGACCGATGATGGTCGCGTTCCTGAAAAGCGGCCCGATATCGAGCCGGTCGATCGGCCGCGGGCCCACGAAAAGACCTTTGGCGAGTCTTCATTAACGAGGTGACGAAATGATTCGAGCGATCTGGTTCGGATGGGTCCTGGCAGCCGCCACTGCGGCATTCGCGGGCGATTTGAACGTTGCCGCCGACGGCAGCGGCACGCACACGACGATTCAAAGCGCCATCGACACGGTGCAGGGTGGATCAAAGGAGCGGACGACCATCCACATCAAGCCCGGCATCTACAAAGAACGGCTGAAGATCGAGAAGAACAAATCGCCGATCACACTTATCGGCGACGGCGCCAATCCGAGCGACGTCGTATTGACCTTCGATCTCAATGCGAAGTCGATCGCGACCGGAACCACCCAGCCCGTCGGCACCAGCGGAAGCGCGAGCGTGACTTTGAGCGCTTCCGACTTTGTCGCGCGGAACGTCACCTTCGAGAACTCCGCCGGCGATAACGGGCAAGCGGTTGCGCTGAAAGTGCAGGGCGACCGCTGCGTCTTCGAGAACTGCCGATTTATCGGCTGGCAGGACACGCTTTGTGCCGATGGGGGCAGGCAGTACTTCAAGAACTGCTATATCGAAGGCCGCGTCGACTTCATCTTCGGCCGCTCGACCGCCGTGTTCGATCACTGCGAGATCCATTCCAAGAACGGCGGGTACGTCACCGCCGCACGGACCACGCCAGAGCAGACCTTCGGCTACGTATTCCTCGATTGCACCCTCACCGGCGACGGAGCGAGCGCGCTGCTTGGGAGACCCTGGCAGTGGGACCGTGGCTCGAACGCGGCCGTCGCTTTCATCCGATGCAGAATGGGTCCACACATTGGCGCGGCCGGGTGGAGCCCGTGGGATCCGAAGAATGACCATCCTGAGAACAACACACGCTACCGGGAATACCGATCGACCGATCTCGAAGGAAAACCGCTCGATGTGAGCGGCCGAGTAAAATGGGCGACGCAGTTGAGTGATGAAGACGCGAAAGACTTCGCGATTGAGAACGTGCTTCGCGGTGAAGACAACTGGAAGCCGGAATAACCGGCCAGAAGAGGAAAAGCCATGAAATGGATCAACCGTCTCACGATGTCACTGTTCGTGTTCGCGACGCTCTTGCTCGCTACGCCAACTCAGGCCGCGCCGAAGAGGATTGATGATGTGGTGGACCAACCCGATGAATGGTTCACGTCAGATGAAGGCAAAGCGACACTTGATGTCATCCTCAGCTACCAGAACGCGAACGGCGGCTGGTGGAAGGCGTACAGACTCGATGCCCCCAGGGCCGCATCGAAGAAGGATGAGAAGGATGGCATCCCCGGCGACGACAGCAAGGTCTGGCATCGCACGAGCACGATCGACAACAGCGCCACGTACTCGGAGTTGACCGTGCTCGCCCGGGCTACGCGCGTCACTGGCGACGCAAAGTATTCTGATTCGTTTCGACGCGGCTTGAAGTTCATCTTCGACTCGCAGTACGCCAACGGCGGCTGGCCGCAGCGCTTTCCGCTGGAGCAGAACTACGGCAGGCATATCACCTTTAACGACGACGCGACGCTCGGCGTACTGAAACTGCTGCGCGGTGTCGCGAATCGCGAAGCCGATTTCGCCTGGCTGAGTGATGAGGATTGCGCCCGTGCCGCGGAGTCGTTGAAGAAAGGAGTCGATTGCGTACTCTCGGCCCAGATCAAGATCGACGGCAAGCCGACGGTCTGGTGCCAGCAGCACGACGAAGTCACACTCGCGCCGACATCCGCTCGCTCGTATGAACTGCCATCGTTCTGTTCAACCGAGAGCGCCGGGCTTGCGGTGTTTTTAATGGAGATCCAGAGTCCCGATGCGCGCGTCAAGGCGGCGATCGATGGCGCGGCCGCCTGGTTCGAGTCCCACAAGATCCTCGGCAAGCGAGTCGAGAAACTCACCGGAACGCAGTACGAACTTGGCAAACAGACCAACTTGGTCGATGACCCGGCGGCGAAGCCGATCTGGGCGCGGTTCTACGATCTCGAGACGGGTAAGCCGTATTTCTGCGATCGCGACGGTGTGAAACTCGACAGGTTCGAAAAGCTGGGCCATGAGCGACGCGTGAACTACGCCTGGTTCAACAATCGCGGCAACACGGTGCTGGAGACCTACGCGAAATGGAGGGCCGCCAACGCGGCCCGATGAGAAGCCGATGCGCATCGTGGCATTCGAAGTCAGATCCAGTACAAAGCAGGCGTGAGCCAGCTCAGTTATTCAACCGCCGGTGTCGATTACGGTCCGCTCGATGCCTTCAAACGCACCTGTCAGCAGCAGGCCGCAACCACGCGCGACCTCCTCGCTCAGCACGGCTACGCCGAACCCGCGAACGTACGCGGCGAGAGCGCGTATCTCATCGAGAGCGACGCTCATTTTCTCGCACACGTCGAAGAAGGCCTGGGCAGCAAGAACCTCGTCGCCGACGCAATGGCGAAGCTGACTGGAAAGTGTTTCTACCGCGCGATCGCTATCGACACTGTCGCGACGATCGTCAACGACCTGATCACTTGCGGCGCGCTGCCGATCAGCGTGGCGATGCACGCGGGCGTGGGCGAGAGCGAGTGGTTCAATGACCAAACCCGCGCCTCGGAACTTGCGGCGGGCTTCGCCGACGGATGTCGCCAGGCGAATGCCGTCTGGGGCGGCGGCGAAACGCCCACGCTCAAGGGAATCATCAATCCGGAATGCATCGTGCTGGCCGGCAGCGCGGTCGGACAGATCGCGCCGAAATCGAACCGGATCACGGGTGAAGTGCGTGACGGCGACGCGATCGTCTTCCTCGCCTCATCGGGCGTCCAGACGAATGGCCTCACGCTTTGCCGCGCCGTCGCCGAGCGACAGGCCGAAGGGTACCTCGCGAAGATGAACGACGGCCGCACCTTCGGCGAAGGACTGCTCGATCCGAGCGTGATCTATGTGAAGTTTGTCGCAGCGGCGCTCGCGTCGAAGTTGAAGCTGCACTACCTCGCCCACGTGACCGGCCACGGCTGGCGCAAGTTGATGCGGCTGGAGGAACCGTTCGTCTACACGATCGATGTCGTGCCCGAGCCGCTGCCCGTCTTTCGTTTTCTCGAGCAGCGCGGGCCGATCGATCAGCGCGAGATGTACGCCACGTTCAACATGGGCGTCGGCTTCGCGGCCTATGTCGATGCGAGTGACGCTGCACGATGTGTGGAAGTCGCTTTGGCCGCAGGATACGACGCGTGGATTGCCGGGCGTGTCAGCAGGCAGGGCAGCCGGAAAGCCGTGGAGATTCCGTCGCTCGCGATTGCCTTTGAAGCAGACACTCTCAAGCTTCGATGACTTGAAGTGCAGAACTTGAGGACGGTTTCACATCCGCGAAGGCGCGATGAAAATGCGCTGCCGATGCGTCGGGTAGATTACCTTCCACGTCGCTGAACACGGTCATCTCCGGCTTGCCATGCACGAGATGAAAATCCCGTCCCGGAAATTGAACGCTGGGACATTTCGCCAGCATGGCCGACCAGTGGGAGAACGAACTGCTCATCGTCGAGATGAACGCCCGGCTCTTGCCCATTAACATCAGGTCGACGATGGCGTTGTTTCCACGAGGGGCGAGCTTCACGTTGCGCTGTTCGAGAAGCAGCTTCGCCTGCTCGGGCGTGCCATCGGTGAAGACGACCGCCGGCGCATCCCACCCGATGAGCCGTCGCATCTCCCGGAGCGATCTGGCATACCACTCGGCGGGGAGTGTCGGATGATCGCTTTCGAGCGGATAGGCGTCGCCGTATTTGATGGGCGGCTTGTCGCCTCGGCGATAGTGAATCGCAATGAAGGGTTCGTTGAGCGTCGAGCGGATCGTGTTCATGTGGACCGGCATGATGATCTGCTCGAGGCGCGATTTGAGCAGATCGACATGCGGCAAGAGCTCGAGAAACATCTTGGTGATCGACTCAAAGCCGCCGGTCACGAGGCTGCCGAAGTTCATGAAGCTGTATTCGACAACGCGAGTCGGGCCGCCGGCGTTTCGCGTGCGAAGCAGCTCGGCGGCTTCGAACTCGGGGACGATTTCGCTGCGTGCGAGCATCCAGCGCCGGCGTAGGCCGCCGATTTCGCCGGGGTGGCGGAACAGGGCGTTGTACCATCGCCAGTCGCGCTCGCCGCGAAGGATCGGGCCGATTTTGAAATGGAACCAGATGGGCGCAATCCGTCGCAGCCCGTGCTTCGAAGCGGCGATCTCGGCCCGCGCCCAAGGAAGCATATTGTTCCCGAGACCGGCTCGGACGATTCGTGTGTATGTAAACAGCGGATCTGACATTTCACTCGGGGTCGAATCTCGGCGATTGAATTGCCGGCGGCAGTTGAATGCTTGCCGGCAAGCTAACAACTCTATCCTGATATCGGGCTAATCCGGTCGTTGCTTTGTCGAGTACTGCCGATAGCATCGGCTTGATACTCAAAACAGCGTCCGAGAATGAGGTCGCTGCGCGAGGCGTTTGGGAACAAATCGCACCTCGTGGTCGAAGTTATTCCGAAACACGAGAAACGCAACGGCAAGCGGCAAAAACGCCAGCGTTAATTCTTTATTCGTCGAAAAAAGTCGCGGGAAGATATGAAGCAGGAATACAAACAACACCGCTGGCCCTGGAGCGCGATCGGAGTCTGGGTGCTGCTTTTAGCCGCAGGGGCTTTCCTGACGTATCTGCCGCACATGGGCGCGAATGCCACTTCGATCGATGGGCGGCAGCACGTCGAAGTCTGGGGCTGGAATATCGCCGGCGCAAGCCTCACCGCGCTCGCGCCCGCGTTCGAATCTTCGCACCCGGATACCGATATCGTTGTGAAAGTCTCAGGCACATCGATGCAGTCGCGATTCCTGCTCTCGATGTCCTCCGGCCGCGGCGCTCCCGATATTTCACAGCTCCAGGAACGCGAAGCCGGAAAGTTTACTCGTACAGGCAAGCTCACCGACTTCACGCCGTGGGCGATGAAATACAAAAACGATTTCCCCGCGAGCTTCTGGCAAAGTTGTGTCGTCGATAACCGCGTGTATGCCATCCCGTGGGACATCGCACCCTGCGGCGTCTTCTACAAGCGATGGATCTTCGATAAGTACGGGATCGACCCGGAAAAGATCGAAACCTGGGACGACTACATCGAGGCCGGCCGACAGATCGTCATCAAGTCCGGCGGCAAGACCCGCCTTCAGCCGCTGGCATCCAACGGACTGAAAGATCCTTTCCAGATCTTCATGCAGCAGGGCGGCGGCGGGATCTTTAACGAGGCCGGCGAAATCATTTTCGACAACGCGCTCAACTTCCGCGCGCTCGAACAGGTGCGCAAACTCCTGGAAGCGAAGGTCGACGTTGAGATCGACGGCCACATGACCACCCTAGCCATCTGCTCACCGATCGTTTCGATCGAGGAGCTTCAGGTTGCTTATGCCGATGATTCGGTTGCGGCGTTTCCGGGCGCGGTCTGGATGATGCAGAACATGAAGGAATCCTCCAAGAGCCACGCTGGCGAGTGGGGCGTCTTTCGATTGCCGGCGCAGGAGCGCGGCGGATTGCGACAGAGCAACCAGGGCGGATCGGTGCTGGTCGTGCCGGCGCAATCGCAGCACGGACAGCGCGCCAGCGAGTTCGTGGAATATTCGCTCTGCACGGTCGACGCCCAACTGCAGCAGTACCGCGAGTGGGGATTGTTCCCGGCGTATCTCCCGGCGCTGCGCGACCCGAGGTTCGATCAGCCCGACCCGTTCTTCGGCAATCAGCATGTCTCGACCTTGTTCGCAAAGGATTTTGAAAAGCTCACGCCCATGACGCGCACGCGGGATTGGGACGAAGCCGAGAACTACATCGGCCAGACGCTTTACGCCTGGGCGAGCGAGCGACAGGACAGCCAGACGTATCTTCGCGAAACGGCCGCCGCGCTCAGTCGACGGCTGGGTCGGCCGTTGGCGAAGGCGAATACGTCCGACTGATGAGGCCGAAGCGAACGAATGAAGTGTTTCTTCTCGATTTTGCATGGACGCGCGCGGGAGATTCGAGACACTCATCTCGACCTGGCGGAATGGAAAGCCGAAGCATGACTGCACGAACGGATCTCGCGATCGGGGCGCATCGCTCAAGTGAGCAATCGCTCGCTCAGCGCGTCTGGCAACATCGACACTTCTACTTTTTCATCAGCCCGTTCTTCATCAGCTTCGCGGTCCTTGGACTGTGGCCGCTGCTGTTTTCGCTCTACCTCTCATTCATGAAGTGGGACGGGTTGACGCCGCGCGCGAGCGTGGGCTTTGAGAATTACGTGATGCTCTTCCACGACGAGCAGTTCTGGGACTCGATCCGCAACACGTTTTTCCTGTTCATCCTGTACGTGCCGCCGATGTTGTTGCTCGGGTTCCTGATGGCGGTGGCGCTCAACGGGCCGGTGACGAAATTCCGCGGAATGTTTCGCGCGGCGGTGTTTCTGCCGTGCGTGACGCCGATCGTCGTCATCTCGATCGTCTTCGTGATCTTCTGCAACTACGACACCGGGCTGTTCAACTGGCTGCTGCGGAGCCTGCACCTGGCGCCCGTAAAGTGGCAGCAGGACCCGCTGGCGACGCGCGTCTCGATCGCGCTGCTGCTGATCTGGCGGTGGTCGGGCTACAACATGATTTTCATGCTCGCCGGGTTGCAGGGGATCTCGCTGGACGTGTACGAGGCCGCGCGGATCGACGGCGCGAGCCGCGCACAGACCCTCTGGCGGATCACGTTGCCGCTGATGAAGCCGACGTTCGTCTTCTGCACGATCATGTCGCTGCTTGGTACGGTTTATCTGTTCGAGGAAGTGCTCCTGGTCGACAAGAACGGATCGGCCAGCAACGTGGGCGTGGTGCTCTTCAACACGTCCTTCGGATACTTCAAGTTCGGCTACGCATCGGCGATGGCGTATGTGACGGCGGCGGTCGTGTTCGTGCTGACGCTGATCGTTCGGCGCGTGCAGAAGGAGGACGATTGAGCCAGGGAACAGGCAACTCGACCGGGATGACGCAGGGAACGGCGCTCGCAACCGCCGGCGGGCCGAACCCGTCGCTGGAGTATCAGCCGCGCGAAGCGCGCGGGGGAAGGCGATCTTCGCTCGGCGTCGAAAAGGTGTTTCTGTACGGCCTGTTCGTTGTCGTCGCGCTCGTCTTCCTGGTGCCGTACATGTTCCTGGCGACCGGCGCGTTCAAGAACCAGCAGGAGATTTTCACGCCATCGCAGATCCTGCCGAGCCGGCTGAATCTCGACAATTTCCGCGAAGCCTTCACCACGACCACGATCGCGCGCGCGTTCCTCAACTCGACCATCATTGCGGTCGGACACGTGACGCTTTCGCTGTTCCTTTGCTCGCTGGCAGGCTACGCGTTCGCGAAGTTTCGCAACGCACCGGGCAATCGCGTTCTCTTCGGTGTCGTTCTCGGGACGATGATGATCCCCGGCGCGGTCACGACGATCCCCGTGTTTGTCATCCTCAACAAGCTGAACCTGATGAACACCTACTGGGTGATGATCATCCCGGGTGCGGCCAATGCGTTCGGCATCTTCTGGATGCGGCAGTACATCTCGACGAATATTCCCGACGACCTGCTTGCCGCGGCGCGCATCGACGGCGCGGGCGAGTTCATGATCTATCACTCGATCGTTCTGCCGGTGATGAAGCCGGCGCTCGCGGCGCTCGGGATCCTCGTGCTGATCGGCAACTGGAACAACCTGATGTGGGCGTTCATCTGCCTGCGCACCGAGAACATGTACACGCTGCCGCTGGTGATCTACCTGCTGCAGGGCGAACAGCGTACGCCGTACGGGATGCTGATGGCCGCCGGCCTGCTCGCAACGCTTCCACTGGTGTTCGCGTTTCTCCTTTTTCAGCGCCAGTTTATCCAGGGGATGACGAGCGGCGCGGTAAAAGCCTAGGCACCGATCAGACGCCGCACGCCACGAGCACGCGCAGTGCACGACTCGCCGATGGTTTTGTGCAGTTGAAGGCATGCGACCGAATCGCGATGCGATTGAGGTGCCGCCGGCGGCGACTTCGCGGTTCGATCGCCGTGTGACGGCTGCAGGAACGAAGCGGCAGCAACCGCGAGAAGCGACGCCGGAAAATCCTCAGCCGATTGGCGTACACAATTCAACGAGCGAGCCGTCGGGACACCGCACCCATGACACCGTCTGGCCCCACGGCTTTACGGTCGGCGCCGCCAGTTCGGTTGCCCCTGCACTGATCGCCCTGGCGTGCGCTGCAAGAACATCGTCGGTCACGAGCGCGATCTCCATTCCCAGTGGCTGGGGCGAGCGGTCGGCGCGCACGTGTCCGCCGGCGTAATTCGAATCACCCAACTCGTGCGCGGCGAACGCGAGAGTGGTTTCGCCGGTATCGAGTTCGCCGTAGGAGCCCGATTCGTGGAGAAATCGTCGACTCAGCCCGAAGGCTCGTTCGAAAAAGGAGATCGATGCGCCGACGTCGGGGACGTAGATGATCGCGTATCCAAACTTCATGCGCCAACTCCTCGCGGATTCAAGTCGAAGCACAGCGATGCTGCAGAAAAATCCCACCGGCACCAGCCAACGTTCGGCTCGGACTGGAGCAGGAAGTTCCTTTACCCACAGCAGCCGACCCGGAACGAGAGACTCCGCACCTTTGATGCGAGATAGCGCCGGCTACGTGCCCGAACAAACGTGACGGCAACCTGCACGTTGCCCTCGCTGGTCATGCGCCCTTGTTGCCTGGCTTGGCCGTGCCTGGCGTCTCGTTCTGCTTCTGCCAGAACCGGGCGCGCTTCTGAACCATTTCCGCCGACAGGGGGTGCGCCTTCACGTACTCTGCCGTCTCCTTGAGCAGCTTGAAAAAGCTGACGAAGTCTTCACTGAAGACGTACAGGCTCGTTTTGCGAACTTCATCGGTGACCTTGTCGCGCTTCCCCTCGGTGAAGACGAGATACTGGTTGCCGTTGCCGGCCCGCTTGAGCTGGGCTGCATAGGTCCGCGGCCCGACGCTCTTGAAGTAGGTCTGGAACAGGATCGGATCGGGCGTCTTCTGTGCGTCGGCACGAGGTCCTTTCTTCCATCCAGGTTTTCGGCCGCGAACTGAACGGGCGTCTAAAGGCGGCGCGCTCGCCGATTCGCGAGGCGCACGCTTTGGATTCGCCGATTGCGGATACGATGCAGATTGAGGGGGCGATGGCCGGGCCGCCGAAGGGGGATTTCCTTGAAAGCTGCCGCGGGCGTTAGAGGCGGACGATCCAGAGGCTACAAACGACATGACGGCTCCTTTATCAATTGCGATCGACAATGAGGGACCAGAAGTTGCACCGAGCACGGGCGCTTTGGCGCGATGCCGCGACGAGGCTCACCTTCAACACCGACGCCACTCAACTCCCGCAGGACAGTCCATTCCTAAAGGGAGCGCGCACGACTTAACCCCGGTCGCGCACGACGCCGCCTCGGCCGCTCACAAGCGATTACAACTGCACGCGCGACTGCTGAACAAGCCCGGCAGGTAGGACAATCCCGCCTACGCGTGATACGAGCGCAACACGCCGATGACAACGCCCTGCACGCGCACGCGATTGGCATCCAGCACGCGTGGCTCCATCGTGCTGTTGGCCGGCTGAAGGCGGATGCGGTTGCCCGGTTCGCGGTAGTATCGTTTGAGTGTGGCTTCGTTGGTATCCTCGATCAGCGCGACCACCTGTTCGCCGTTGCGGGCATTATCGCGGCGCTCGATGACGACGTAATCGCCATCACAAAGATGGTCTTCGATCATCGATTCGCCGCGTACGCGAAGCACGTACACGCCGGCTTTGGAGGCGAAGAGCGATTCCAGGTCAATCTCTTCGCGGTTTTCGACCGCTTCGATCGGGCTACCGGCGGCGATGTTGCCCAGCAGCGGGAGCTTGGTGCTGCGCGATTCATCAGGCAGGCGTTTGTCGGAGGTGATCTCCAGCGAACGGGCCTTGTGCTTGTCGCGCCGGAGGATCTTTTTCTTCTCGAGCGCACCGACGTGTTCGAAGATTGTCACTTTGCTCGTTCCGAGCGTGTCAGCCAGTTCCTGCATCGTCGGCGCGTAGCCGTGAATGTGGCGGTAATTGCGGATGGCGACAAGGACATCGGTCTGACGGGGCGTGAGATTCATGCGTTCGCTCCTGTGGCGAGCTGTTCCGCGGCGGCCCGTAGAAGTGGTCGTGCCGGCGTTCGGAAAGCGTACGGGGTGACATTATCCTAACATTGGAGGGGTGGCAAGCCGATTGAGTGAAGAATTGTTTGGCGGGCGTTGAACATGGCCGCAGTGCGTTATCGGCCGCGAGTGTCACCGGCGAATGGCAAAGTTTGCGGGACGAATCGGCCGATGATCGAGGGTGGAGACCCTATGAATTCAGACCTGATGAACATGGCGATCGGCATGAAGCAGGCGGAGACGATGTCCCGCGTGCAGGTCGCCGTCGCGAAGAAGATGATGGACGTCGACAGGATGAACGGTGCGGCCGCGATCAAATTGATCGAGGCGGCAAGCCAGAACGGCGTCAAGGCCGGCGACGCGCTCGCCGCGGCCGCCACCGGTCTCGGCGGCGAAGTCGACGCGTACGCCTGAGTCGTGCTCACCGCTGAGCCCGTCGAACCCACCGTTCCCTCCAGATTTACAAATCATTCATTGCAGCGCCGGGCGATTCGTCCGGCGCTGTCGTTTTAACTTGGCACGCTTCGCGCCCAGGATGAGGAGATCAGGCCACCTCATTGCAGTCGCTGGATGATCGATCCGAGCGGCGCGTGTGTCGTTGTCTCGCCGCCGGTCTGCAGATAGAAGTCGCCGCCGCTCACGCCCGCGTCGATCGTGTCTTTCGCCTCCCAATCGGCGCCGCTGGCGGTGAACTTCGCCTTGTCCAGGCGTAGCCACGTGCCGTTCGAATCGCGGACGAACGCATCGCCGAACTTCGCGCGGCGAATCTGCGTCGCGGAGATCGTGTCGCGGCGAAAATCCTCAATGAAGGCATAGAGGTGGTTCATCGGCTTACCGGTCGACGTCGTCGTGTCACCACTGCGCGTGCGGAAGGTCGCGAGGTGTTTCCACGTCTTGCCATCCGGCAACTGAATGTAAGCGGCATACGCAGTCTTGTTTTCTTCTGCGGTCGCTTCCACAAAGAAGCGGATGCGTTTGCCGACCTGCCAGTCGTAATCGAAGAAAGACTGCGCGCCCGTGCCTTCGCCGCCGAAGCGCTGCGCGCGGACGCCATCGCCGACGTAGACCATCTCGACGCGATCCCGATCCTTCACGCGAGCCGCATCATCGCCCTTGGACCGATCCCAGACGGAAAAGATGGCGACTTTATTCCCGCCGTCGAGTTCCTGTACGCCGAAGTATCCGCCCGCAAAACCGCACGCCTGGAAATAGCTGCCGGGTACGCTTCGCTCGATGGTGCACTCGTTGCAGAAGGCGAGGTAGCCGTCATCGTCCGATGGGGGAAGGTAAGAGAGGTGCACCGACCGCGCAGCGCGGGCGGGCTCATCGCCTGGCGCGAACGCGCTGGAGAGAATCGCCAGGGCAGCAGCGATTAGATGTCGGATTCTCATCGCAGCCATATTAACGCCCGCTCCGGCTCGTCCAATCCCTGAAGCCACTACTGTCTCCTTCCCGATGGCATCGGCCCGACCGATTCGCGATCACAGGGCCACAAGGAGCAATTCATGGCCAGTAAGCGCGCCGAACCCAGGCGACAGCCGCACTCAAAGTCCCAGCACCCCGGGCGAGAACACAAGATGCTCGATCAACCGGTGTTCGTTCGCACCGATTATCGCGGCGCCGACAAACTGTTGGGAAAGGTCGCCATCATCACCGGCGGCGATAGCGGTATCGGCCGCGCCGTCGCCATCGTGTATGCCAAGGAAGGGGCGGACCTGGTCATCGTCTACCGGGACGAGGAGACCGACGCCGCTCAGACCCAGCAACTGATTCAGGCCGAGCATCGACGCTGTCTGCTGATCAAGGGCGACATCGGAAAGGTCGAGTTCTGCCAGCGCATCGTTGAACAGACAATCAAAGCGTTCGGCCGGCTCGACGTGCTCGTGAATAACGCGGCCGAACAGCACCCTCAGGAGTCGATTACCGACATCACGCCCCAGCAACTGCTTCGCACGTTTTCGACGAACATCTTCGCGATGTTCTATCTCACAAGCGCTGCGCTGACGCATCTGAAGAAGCAGGGCGGCTGCATCATCAACACGACGAGTGTCACGGCGTTCAGAGGCAGCGCGAAGCTGCTCGATTACGCCTCAACCAAGGGTGCGATTCTGTCATTCACGCGGTCGCTGAGCGCGAATCTGGCGAAGGATGGCATTCGCGTGAACGCCGTCGCCCCCGGGCCGATCTGGACGCCGTTGATCCCCTCGACGTTTGACGCCGACAAGGTCGAAAGCTTTGGCAAGGATGTTCCGATGGGCAGGGTCGGCCAGCCATTCGAGTGTGCCGGCGCTTACGTGTATCTCGCGAGCGCCGATGCGTCGTACGTGACGGGACAGACCCTTCACGTCAACGGTGGCGAAGTGGTGAACGCATGAGTCGGCGGTTGCCGCCTTGCGGTCATTATGTGGCGGATCGCCGTGCACGTCGGACGGCGACTTGGCAGCAAAAAGATCGACGGCGGCCCCTTGTCGGAGCCGCCGTCGGTGTTTTGAGTGAGTGGCCGCGTGTAAGCCGAGTTCTGTTCGATACGACTTTCATCGCACCGGGTGACCATTCATCTTGGCCGGCGATTGCTCGTCGGCTCATCGGCACCGTTCAGACTTGCGTCCGGACAGGCCTCTAGCAACCTACCCGCGAAAGCGAACCGATCTTTCGACCGATTCACGCCCCTGGGCGCGGGGCTCTCTCGCATATTTGGTCTTGCTGCCGGCGGGGTTTGCCATGCCACGACGGTCACCCGTCGCGCGGTGCGCTCTTACCGCACC
>JANOBD010000054.1:0-2198 GCA_031411495.1 Phycisphaerae bacterium
CCCTGCGTGAGCCTCCGTCCTTCGCTTGCTCGATGCGCTTCGCCCCGTCTGTTCCTGCTTTGGGTCGCTTTCCTGTGAGGACGCAATCAAGCGGCCTCAACACAAAGGAGAAGATCATCATGACCAACGAAACATCAGCGAATACTTCCGCAAACGCACCAAGTCACGTCGCGTATCACGTGCGTGACCGTGACGGCAAGAAAGGCTTCTGGACCCGCATCGGCGTCGCGTGGCAACACGCCGATGGCAAGGGCTTCTCGGTGCAGATCGAAACGGTTCCGCTCGATGGCCGCATCGCGCTTCGCGTTGCGACCGAGAAGAAAGAGTAATTCACATCATCCACCGGGCGGAGGTTTTTCCGTCCGGTTGGATATGCCGACAAATCAACGAGAGCGCATAAAATGTCGGAGGTTGGAAAAGGAGGGGGGGACCTTCTCCGGGGATACCGCCGACACCTACATTTTTAACCGCGAGTGACCGCGTGCTCAAGCGGAATCGTCCGAATCGGAGTGATCAGGTTTCACCACGGTAAAGTCCACCGCGGTCACGAGCGGCTCGCCGTCCTTTGCGAAATCACGAGTTGCGACCATGACCCACCGCATGCGCTGCTGGTGGATGTAGTCGTACAAACGCCAGAGGTTGCGGCCGCGAATTTCAACGCGGATTGGCGTTGATCCAGTGAAGGCGAGTGTAATCTGCTCAGGTGTGAACCGAGCATCGCTATCGAGATCGACATACTGAAAACTCCGCACGTCGCCTTTCGGGGTGACGAAGTGAATGGACGAGAGCGGCTTATTGGACGCGCGTGCGTAGGGTTGATACGAACCTTCGATGAGTGCGGGCAAGCCGACTTCGTCGTTGTCTTCCGCTGTCGTCAATGGGGCCGGCGAGGCCGGCGAACTTACCGGCCGAAGGATATTCTGAAGTGCTGAGGGTTTATCGTGCATATGCGTACTCCGGCTGAGCGCGTGATGTTTCATGCGACGCAATTCGTTCCGACATCAGCGACGCCAGGCGGAATCTCGTTGCGCGGTCGCGCATTCGCCGCCAGATCGAAACCGGCGGCCGTGCCATCAATTCGGTCGCCGACATGCGCGGATTGCTTCGCTCGACCGCTTCTTTCAACTCACGACGATCGTCGCAGTAGATGGTTGCTGATCGCCGACCGCGTGAAGCAGCAACGTAGAAATTCTCTCGACTGCTCGCCGGCGTGGAGGCCGCCGATTGACACAGGATGACATGCTCACACGAGGGACCTTGCGACGCTTGCGCCGTGCTCACATACGCACCCGTGAGGTGCCCAAAATCGCGATCGACTGTCCAACCATTGGTAAGCACAATGTCACCGGCGCGATTGAAGCGGCGCACGGTGTATACCGAGCCGTTCTCCAATTTGTGAGTGGTTGCGCCTTCCCTCGCCTTACCCGATCCGGTGACACGGACCATATCTCCAGGCGACAGCGAGATAGTGCCGACGCCGTACGCCGCGAAGTGTGCGGCCTTCGGTGCGCGTTTCGCTCTAAGGAAAGCCTCACCCGTGAGGCGTTGGCCCGCCTTGAACTCACCGGAATTGCGAGAAAGTTGAAGGATTTCCTCACCGGAGTATCGTTCGCGATCACCGCGTTCCGCTTCCGTCCATTGCAGCGGAACCAATCGTTTGAAAGTACGCTCTTCGGCACCGAGCACTCCCTAGCATGAAGTTCGTGCCTTACCGCTTCGGTGATCCTTTCACCTTCGGCGTGCGTCGGGCAGACGATCAATACATCCTTCTCTTTGTTCTTCGCGCGGGAGAGCTTCTCTACGTAATCGGCCGCAACTGGTTTGTATTTATCCCAAACCGGCATCTGCTTGACCCAGCCCATGCCGTCAAGTTTGCTGAGTCCGTCCAGCGTGTTGCCCTTCGCCAGACAAGTTACTGCTGATTTGTAGTCCTCATTGGTTTGCCGTCGGATCTCCCGCACTTCGGCCACTTTGAGTCCCGCTACATTCTCAAGCACGCGAAGCGCTGCGCCGCGTTCAACACTTGCCGTCTGGCGGACATCGCCGGCGAGAATAACGCGGGCATTGAGTTTGTCCGCGACATCAAACAGTGCCGCCATCGTCTTTGTCCCGACTAGACCTGCCTCATCCAGCCATATGACACCGTTTTGTGCGCCCGCCTGCATCTTCGGGTCGATTAGGAATCGCGCAAGGGTGTC
>JANOBD010000055.1:0-1546 GCA_031411495.1 Phycisphaerae bacterium
CCACGGCGGCACCGCTCTGAACCTCCTGCGCGGTGAACTCCCGGCCCTCCGTCACGCGCCAGTTGTTAACTTCGAAGTAAGATGCGTCGCCCCCCTGGATGTTTGTCACCCAGTTCGCCTCTTCGGAGACTGCGTTCGCCGATTGGGAGAGTACGCCCGTCGCCGCCTTCACAAATGGCAGTTCTGCGACAGCCGCCACATCGGCTTCGGCGAAGGGCCGGCCGGAGCCGCCGCCCTGGTTGCGGCCGCCGCGATTCATGTTGCCGGGCATCAGGGTCAGCGTGTTGGTGCCGACGCTGCTGATCTGCTTGTCGATCTGCGCCTTTGCGCCTTCGCCGATCGACATCATCACCATCACCGACGCCACGCCGATGATGATGCCGAGCATGGTCAGCAGGCTTCGCAGCGGGTTGGAAAAGAGGGCTTCCGCAGCCGAGGAGGTGGCGACGCCGAATTTCATGGTCTGGCTCCGCCGACGCGCTTGAGATCGGGATGCGCGCTGTCGGATTCAATCCGCCCATCACGGAAATGTATCTGGCGGCTTGCGTAAGCGGCCACTTCATCCTCGTGCGTGATCACCACCACCGTGATGCCCTGGCGGTTGAGATCCTGCATCAGGTGCATGATTTCGTCTGTCGTCTTGGTGTCGAGCGCGCCGGTCGGTTCGTCCGCCAGCAGGATGCGCGGACGGTTGGCGAGTGCGCGCGCAATCGCCACACGCTGCTGCTGGCCACCGGAGAGCTGCATCGGCCGGTGATCCATGCGATCGCCCAGTCCCACCATCTCGAGGCACGCCTTGGCACGCGCGTCGTCGTCGCCCGCATCCTTGCGCGCATAGCGAAGAGGCAGGCGCACATTCTGGAACGCATCCTGGCGCGCCAGCAGGTTGAACTGCTGGAACACGAAGCCCAGCGTCTCGTTGCGCAGGTCCGCGAGATCGTCGCGTGACATCTCGGACAGCGCGCGTCCGTTGATCCACATTTCGCCGGACGTGGGACGATCCAGGGCGCCGATCAGGTTCATCAGTGATGATTTGCCAGATCCCGACGGGCCCATGATGGCGACGAACTCGCCCTCGGCAATGTCGAGATCGACGCCATCCAGCGCCCGCACTTCCTGGTCGCCCATCGTGTAGATCTTCGACAGGTTGCGGCACGAGATGATTGGCCGCTCACTCGCGGGCTTGTCGTTCGCCATGCTGGTAGCGCCCGCGCTCACGAGGTCGACGCGGATTTGCTGGTTGAGGTCGAGCGGACAACGAACACGTCGCCTTCCTTGGCGCCGCGAATGATCTGCGCGTTCTCGCCATCTGACAGGCCGATGGTCAGCTGCGCCTTTTCCAACTCGCCCTTGGCGTCGAGCTTGTAGACCGTCACGCGCTTCTGCGATTGCATCTCCGAACGCGCCTTGGCGACCGCCGCATATTCGTCCGCGTTGAGGTTTTTGCGGAACACCGACTCCTGGATCTGCTGCACCTTCCGCTCGGCCACCCGCTGCGCCCGCTGGGCGTCCACCACCGCCGGCACCCGCAGGTACGCCTCGGACC
>JANOBD010000056.1:0-7466 GCA_031411495.1 Phycisphaerae bacterium
GGAACCGGCACACTCGCCATCCTCGCCGGCGGAACCTTCAACAAGACCGCCGCAGGACTGGTCAATCCCAACGTCAATCTTAATAACGCGGGCACCGTCAACATCGATGCCGGAACCTTCTCCATTCTGGGCACATCGAACATCGGCTCGGGAGCGTTCCTCTCTTCCGGCCGCTACCTTGTCGACAGTGGCGCCGCGTTGAACTTCTCTTCTCCGATCACTACGCTCACCGCTGACATCGAGATTGACGGGACAGGATCAGTTCCTCAACTCTCCGGATTGCTCACAAACCGCGGCCGGATCGGATTGACCGGCGGAGCGGATGTCACGCTGCCTGTTACTACCCCGACGGCACGCACCTACACGCAGGAAGGTATCCTCGATCTCTCGCCCGGCTCCGTCTTTACCGTCAACGGCAATGCACGCTTCGCCGGTGTCTCGCAACCCGTTATCCGTGCAGAATTGGCGAGTGCGACGGACTTCGGTCGCGTGGTGATCAGCGGCTCGCTGGATCTGAACTCGCCAGACTCCACCAGTCGATTCGATCCGGATCTGGTGAACAGCTACAACCCGGCCGTCGGCACGAGACATGATGTCATTGTCGCCAGCGGCGGAATCCTCAACGCCTTTGACAGTTTCCAGGGCGGCGCGACACCATCCAACAACTCGCTGCTGCTGACCCGACCCACCGCCAACATCGTCGCAGTGGATGTGGGAGCAGGCGCTCCGCCGCCAGCACCGCAGATCCTCTCGCAGGCGTTTGAGTTCCAGACGCGTGAGGCGATCGTCTTTACCTTTAACCAGGACGTGAGCGCGTTCCTGGGCCGCAAGGATTATCAGCTTCTCAACCTCACCACGGGCGTAACCCTTCCCCAGTCGGCCGGCATCCTGACCTACAACCAGACGAGTAACCAGGCGGTGCTGACCCTGACCAACCAGATCCCCGACGGAAGCTATCGCCTTACGGTCAACGCAGGAGACATTGCCAACAGCGCCGGCATTCCGGCCAGCGGTGCCCCGATCATCCTGAACTTCTTCGTGCTCAAGGGCGATGCGAATCGTGACCGGACCGTCAACTTCGACGACCTGCTCATCATCGCCCAGAACTACGGATTGACGGGTCAAACCTTCTCGCAGGGGAACTTCAATTATTCGACCGATGGACTCATCGGATTCGATGACCTGCTTCTCTTGGCCCAGCGCTACGGCAACAGCGTCCTATTGGGTACCTCGACCGGAACCGCCTCGCAACGATCGCGCGTCGCGCCGGATGTGCTGAACTAAACGTGCCTCCGCCGGTCTTCCGCTGCGCCGATCAACCGTCGACCCAGCGGTGCATGCCCAGCGCCCGCCCACCCATCGGGTCGAGCGGGCCGACATACTCGAACGCACTCGTCAGCCGGTCGCGCGAGGTTCGTCGAACGCTGCCGCTCTGATTCAGTCCCGTCGATCCATTCGAATACCCACGCCTGCGCGTCTGCCGCCACATCTCCGGACGCCGCAGCCGGTGCGCGATGAACGCCGGATGACTCGTCAAGGAGTAATACGGCCGCCCGGTAGCGCCCTTCACCATGGCTGCGATCGCATCACTGACCGCACTGCCCAGTCCGACGCCCTGGTAATCGGGCAGCGTCACAATCCGATGCTCGCGGAACGTCAGCCCTTTCTGTTGTTGCGGAAAGTGCAGCACGGCTGCGAAGACCGCCGGCTCTCCATCGACGCAGCCGAGGAAGCACTTGTCGTTCGACTGGGGCGCGAGCTCGTGACTCAGATAGTGATTCGCTTTGAACCCAGCCCACGCCTCAGGCCCCGTGCGAACGATCCGAACGTCAATCCGTGGCCGAAGCCACCTCCGGGTTGCCCCATTTGAAGTCGCGATCGACAGCGTCACCGACTGATCCGATCCACACTCGATCACCCAGTCAGGCTCGAGCCAGTCGATCACATCGTGATGGCAGGTCACCGCGATGAACTGCCGGTCATATCGGCGTACCGACTTCGCCACCGCTGCCGAGCCGATCTTGGCCACCTGGCGGTCGATCACGCTCGAATACTCGTCGACGACACGGACTTTCCCGTCCGCGATCGAGTCGCTGAGCGTCCGCGCCAGCGTCGCCCGGAACTGCTGGCCGTAGCTGAGCACGTGAAACGGCAGTCGCCACGCCGGCGGGCTCGAGAAACCGACACTACTTAATAGGGCCGTGACATCGTCGATGGCCGCATCCGGGCCGGCGATCGCCTCGATGATCGCCTTGTCCTTGGGCCAGTCATAGGCGTCGATGTGCCCGCCACGCTCATCCCGGGGCGTCTGCAGCACCGCGCCCAGTTTGTCTGCGATCAACCGGGCCACCGTCGTCTTGCCCGATCCGCTGGCCCCGTTGATCAAGCCGACGTTCCAGGTCTCGGGCAGCGTTAAGTCGACCCGCCAGACCGCCTTCTCTTTCTTCAACGGCTCAAGGTCAAACTTCCCTTCAAGCTGCTTCACGCGCGGCGTGCTTTGAACCTCCACCGCGCGCGTAATCGTCTGTTTGATGTGCATGGTGGAAATTGATGAGAGCGCGAACATCACACTCGGAAAGTCGACGCGCTCAGTCGCTTCGCCCAACGCCCTTGGCACTTGATTCTCAGTCAAGTCAGAGAGCAACTTTGCTCCGGACCGACGCTCATCGGCTCAGTGTCCTGATGAATCGCTGCATCAGTTCATTATTCGCGAGGCATCACACGAACGCCGTCTTGCGGATGTTCCAGAATCGATTGCCCTGGTGGCGATCACTCTGGGGATCAAGCAGCTTCGCGTCTAATGTCAGTTCACGGAATCGGCTGCGACGCTTCCTGAAACCTGTCCCGTGCATCCAGTTTGTTCATTCCGCGCGCCATTCCGAGACACTCCCCGACACCGCAAGAGAGCAGAAAACAGTCGATATCGCGGCTCCCCTTTTTTTGGCCGCACTCCGAAAGATATGCATACTTGGCGATTGCTCCGTGAGAATGTTGTCACAATTGCATTGCGGCACTACGCGCACCACACTAGGGTTTCAAAGGTCACTCAGGCACCATCCTTCTGAACCAGCAGAGGGACCGCTACGCCGTGTCCCGTCCGGGCCTGCCGGAAGTCGGACACCAAGCGTGGATCCCGAACTCAGCAGATAGATCAGACAGCTTTAGGAGACTCCCAAATGAGAACACTGATGCAATGCCGACGACATTTGACGATCGCGGGCCTCTGCGCAGCCGCATCGATCTCTCTTTGCGCCAACGGGGCGATTGTCACAAACCCGTCGTTCGAGACAGGCACTCCGGTATTTAGCTCGCCATTCGTGACCGACTGGAGACAGGATGGACACGCGTTTGCAACCGCGGAGAACGGGATCACGCCCGCAGTCGGGAATCGGATGCTCAAGTTCCTCTCGACCTCGTTTGCCTCGGCGACCGTGCTCCAGGGGTCAGCGGCAATCGGCGGCGATGTCCGCCAGATCGTCGACATGTCGTCGCCGGCGGATCAGTCCATCATTCTCGCAGGCGGCTCAAGCATTACGGTGTCATCTCGCTTCAATCGCGTAATCGGGCCGAATGTGGACACACAGTTCGTGATGCGCCTGGAGTCTCACACGAGTTTTGCGAATGCGCAATCGCTCATCTTGACGGCCACGAACACGACGTCGTTCTTCACCGACGCCAACCTCACGACTTGGGAAACCCTGTCGAACACGCTGGCGCTGCCGACAAGCACAAAGTATGTCTCGATCATCGTGTCGGCCTATGAGGACATCGTGAACGACCCCGGGTTTCCTGAGTTTGATGGGCAGTACGCAGACGATGTACAGTTAACACTCTCACCGGAGCCGAGCGCGTTCGCCGTCCTGTCCTTGCTCGGGATGATCCGTAGGCGCCGCCGCGCCCATTGACGCCCGTCTCAAGCCCAAGATTCGCCTCACGCATGTGGACGCGGAATGCACTTCCGCCACATGACACGGACAGTTGTGACGTTCATCTCGGCTCAAATTGCTCAGCGAGTATCGAGAAAGCGCGATTGCCGGAGTGGTGGCTGCGTTGGGCACTGGAGCATCGTCAACCACACGCGTCCCTGTGCCTGCCGCGCTCATCGCGGGGCATCTGGAGCACCCCGAAGGGTGAGGCTTGCCTTCACCTAGTTTCTCCGCGATCAGCCGGACCACCGCCGTCTTACCCGATCCCGATGCGCCGACGATCACGCCGACATTCCACTTCTCGGGCAGCGTCACATCGACATCCCATGTCGCGACCGACTTGGTAAGCGGTTCGAGCGAAAACTTCCCTTCGAGCTGTTTAACGCGCGGCGACGCGCTCACCGCCACCGAGCGATGAATCGTGTGTTGAATGCGCATGGAGAAAAAGGGTTCCGGCCCTCTCGCTGGCGTTGTCAACCCAGGACAGAACGCTGCGGCGCCGTTCTTGGCCGCGCCGTTTGACGCGACGGTCGGTTTGAATAGCTCTCGCCTTCCGGCTCAGAGTCTACGGGGGTCTGCTCAGATGACAGGGTCAGCGCGACGGCTTGAAGCGGGTCGCAAGGTGTTCCACCTGCACGCTGGGTCACACGGTTGCGCAGCGTGATGTGGACCACTTCAAGGTTCACGCACGTCGGCGTCGCGCGAACACGAGCACGCTGCTTGTGATCGTCAGCGTTGAAATCGGCTCGGGGACCAGTGAAAGCGCCAGGCGCCAGTCGGCCTGAAACTGCGGACTGCCGATGTCCGAGTCGATTATCGAAGTCGTCCCGTAGTTTTGGGCCAGCGCGAGCAGATCTCCAAACTCGACACCGGCGGTGCCGTCGAAATTGCCTTGTGCCCAGCCGCCGGTTGCGGAACCATAGTTCTGCGCCAAAGTCAACAGATCACCGAAATCGACGGTTCGATCCAGGTTGGCATCGCCGTAGTGGGTCAGCGCAAACAGACTGACCCAGTAGTCGGCGTCGCTGCCGGGGGAATGGGCGATCGGGTTGACCACGCCGTCGAAGTTCAGATCGTATTTCGCGGTCGTCGGTGTCGCGCTGCCGCCGGGCGCGGCAAAAAGCAAATTAATGTCCGACGCGTCAATCGTGCCGCTGGCGTTGTAATCGCCAACGTCGAATCGGTGCGGCAACAACTGTGACAGCGGCACGGACATCCTGAACATCCCGACGATGCCGGTCGCGCCGGTCCATTCTGACAAGTCGTAACCAGTCGGCAATGCCGTTGCGAGCTGAGACGCGCTCAACATCGTGGTCTGGGTGAATGGAAACTGGGAAGTCCCGCCCGGGCCAAATGTTCCGCCCGTGTACTGTGGCGCGTTGGTGGACGGGAATCCCGTCATCGGACCAAGGTTGCTCGAATACGTGCCGTTCTTCAGCCCCATCAACACCGTCACGTCCGCGGTCGCCGTGGTCGGCGGGACGGTGTCGTTGTAGTTCAAATACCACCTGCCCGAAACTACGCTACCCGGCGGCGGATTGAACGCAATCGACAGGTGCGTGTCCGTTCCGGAGGTCGTTGCCCACAGTGTATAGCCCGGCGGAACCGGCGTGTTCCATTGCGCGTCTCGGAACAGGACATCACCGTTCGCGTTCTTGTAGGTGTAGCACGTCCAATAGGTGAGCTGGCCGTCCGGACGAGCGATTTCGCCCCTCGAGTTCACGATGGGAATCGCGTCAGCGGCGCTCGAAAACGCGAAGACCCCGGCAATAGCTGACAGAACCGAGAGATGAAGCACTGTTCGAGACGGCATAGAGTCTCCAATCGACAGGAGGGAATCGGTGGGACGTGAACTACGAACAGCACCGTATTAGCCCCCACCGTGCGACACAACGCGATTTCGGCAATTAAATACAAGTTTCGAAGGACGCGGGCGCGGGGCCATCTGCGACTTCACTGAATTCGACGCCCTAAAACGGGGCAATCCACTCGATATCCGCCAGGGACCTTGACCTCACTCCGCTCAGTTCTGCGTCCTTAACTCGGCCCCATTGAGCAACTTGATCAGTTCCTTCGCCTTCCGATTCTCTATCGCTTCCAGCAACTCGAGCTGGTGTCTCTCGCTCCCGCACTTGATGACGATGTTGAAGAACTTGCCCGAGACGCTCTCCGCCTGCTTGGCCTCGACCGCGGTCGACTTCTTCTTCTGCTTGTCCTCGAACGCCTCTTCGAGCTCGGCCATGTCCTGGTCGCTGAAGCCCATCGCGTCGATGTTCAGCTCGCCAAGGTTCTCCAGCTCCGCCTCAATGTCGCGCACCGCATCCAACTCCCGCGCCAGCGCCTCCGGATCCCAGGTGCTCAGCTCCGCCGTCCGGTTGTCAGCCAGCTTGTAGGCCCGGAACTCTTCGGGCGTGCCTTCGAAGGGCATCGCAGCGATGTATTTCCATTCGAGTAGCGACTTGGCCGCCTCGTGCCGCCCGTTGCCGACCCCGATCGTGTTGTTCCGCGGGTCGAAGACGATCACCGCCCGCTGGCCGAACCGCTGCAGGCTCGCCGCGGTCGATTTCAAATCGCGTTTGTCGTGCTTTCGGGCGTTGTTCGGATCGCGCGTGAGCAAGTCGATCCCGATCGCGAATGGCCGCAGCAAGGGCGCGATGTGCGTCAACTCGGATGCAGCGATCGTCTCGCCGTGAACGGTGCGAACCAATTCGGGTGTCGCGTCCGTGGGTGAGGCTTTGCCTTCAACAGCAACCACCGTGGATTTGATCGTCCTCGTCTTCGCCATGATTACTCGCCGCTCAAGGCCCGCAGCGCCTCTTCAACCTTGGTTCGAATGATGTCCTGCTTCTCCAGGGTCGTGAGAGGTCGGCCGAGCTGCCGAAACCGCTCTTCCTCCGCACGAACACACTCGGTGGGGAAGTACGAAATCAGGTGAAGCGTCAGCTTCGCGTTCAGTTCCTTGATGCGGGTTTCAAACTCGGCGCGGTCGACCAGTGCATCCTCGAGCAGCTTTCGCTTGGTCTTGGTGAACCCCGCCCGCTGAACGGCCAGCTCGGTTTCCGCTCGCTGTTTGAGGATGGCGAGCTGCGGATCGCGCCCAGCGCGGGGCTGTCCGGGATTGAGTGCCGGGTTCGGAGCAAGCACCTCGTCGCGCCAGCGTTTGACCTTGGCTGCAATGTCATCGGGCCAGGGCCCCCTCCCGAAGTCCCACTCGTCATGGTTCAACCAGTCGTCAACCGTCGCGCGCGACACCCCGCACGCTTCCGCAAGTTTGGTTTTGGACTTGATCATCAGGCATGGACGAAGGCGGAGCGCTTCCCCTCGCGTCTTCACACCGCAAGCGGATCACCCTACGACCGCCGCCGATCCCACGCCGACTGCGCTTCTCGCCCGAACCTCGAATCCGGCGGCAAACGCGACGTCAGCGATTCGATCAGCGTCCGCGCGAACACGATCTGTCCCAGTTCCGAATGGTGAATCACGTCCAGTCCATTCAGGTACCGGCATACCTCGGTCATCTTTTCGACGTTGACCAGCGAC
>JANOBD010000057.1:0-2035 GCA_031411495.1 Phycisphaerae bacterium
CTTGCGAGCATCACTCACTGATGAGGGCAAGAACCGACGAATAGCCTGTTCGTCTTCAATGATCAAGATTAGTGGATTGCTGGATGGCACATGAATTTCTATGCGAGTGTCGGGTGATAACAGAATGAAGCCGCTGAAAGCGATCTTAGCTAACCACCGAGTACGATGGATGTGTCCGATGCATACAGCTGTGTATTCGGATTTTAATCTTTGACGCATCACAGTCGAGCCAGCGCGAAACACATTTAGTTGCGATAGGTACGTAAATACGTGCGGTCAAGCTCGCCTCGAACGAGCATAACCGCACAACTTGCAGTTCGTAATGCGTTTCTTTCACTTTGCGTTTGCCAATAAACCAACCTCGCGTTGAATTAGCGTTGCAAACAACCGGCTGCGGACCGGATTTCACTCCCGGGTACGACTATTGCTACTGCAAACTCACGTCTGCGTATTTTTGTCTAGTTAGGTGAAACATTGCGCTGTCGGACTAATTAGCGTCTGTAAGAAGTCTTGAAACTTTCTTGATACTCCGCCGGCTAGTTTTGACACCTTCTTAATACAGGTGCTGCCTAGAATTCATCACTGAGTTTTTAAACCACGCATTCGTAGGTAACTGCGATAAGGAGCGTTTTTGATGAGCGATTACTTGGTAATTGGAATGTCTGTCGGCTTGTGTGGGCTGACATGGGGGCTGATTGCGCTATGCGATCGGCTGCAAGGGAGCCGACGATGAACGGGCCCGAAATAGTCGCGTTGCTGGTAGCGATTGCATTGCTGGCATATTTGACCGTTGCCCTGTTAAAACCGGAGTGGTTCGCATGACCGCAAATAATTTGATTCAGATATGTTTGTTCGTAGGTATCTTGCTGGCGACAGTGAAACCGCTAGGGTGGTTTATGTCCCGAGTTCTTCAAGGGCAACCATGTGGACTGGACCGTTTGCTAGGGCCGGCTGAACGTGGAATGTATCGCCTGGCGGGAGTCGACACGAAAAACGAGATGTCGTGGAAGAGTTATGCGCTGGCGGTCATGCTTTTCAATTTTCTCGGCGTTGCGTTTGTGTATCTAATCCTCAGACTTCAAAGCGTTTTACCGCTTAACCCACAGGGGTTTTCTGCGAATACACCCGACCTCGCATTTAACACAGCCGTCAGCTTCACGACCAACACGAACTGGCAAGGTTATGGTGGCGAAACCACCATGAGTTACCTCTCGCAGACGCTCGCTCTAACGGTACAAAACTTTGTTTCCGCAGCGAGCGGTATAGCTGTTTTGATTGCTGTAATTCGAGGCTTTGCCCGACGTAACGCTGAGACGATTGGAAATTTCTGGGTCGATTTAACTCGCTCAACGATTTACATCCTGCTACCGCTTTCAACTGTCGTGGCACTTGTACTGGTGTCGCAAGGTGTGGTGCAAAATTTCAAGCCCTATCAATCCGTTGCACTGCTGCAACCTACGAGCATCGATGAACCCGAAATCGGAGCGGATAGCAAGCCGTCGGTCGATGTCGATGGCAAAGCGATCACTCAAAAGAAATTTATCACCGAACAGTTGTTACCTATGGGCCCAGTTGCTTCGCAGGTTGCCATCAAACAACTTGGCACCAACGGTGGTGGATATTTTAACGTGAACTCAGCTCATCCCTACGAGAATCCCACACCACTCACCAATTTCGTGGAGATGTTATCAATCCTGGTCATATCCGGCGCCTTGTGCTGGACATTTGGAGATATGGTCGGCGATCGCAGGCAAGGTTGGGCGGTGCTCATAGCGATGATCGTTATCTTTGTTCCGCTAGTGTTCGCTGTTGTCGCAGCCGAACAAGCAGGCAATCCTCAATTGGCGAAGCTCGCTGCAAATGCTGATTCGAGCTCCGATGCTAATCAAGCAAGCGTTGATCAAACTGCCACCGAAAAACAGTCTGGGGGCAATATGGAAGGCAAGGAAGTTCGCTTCGGTATCGTCAGTTCAGGCATCTGGGCAGCGGCAACTACGGCGGCTTCCAACGGAAGTGTCAATTCGATGCATGACTC
>JANOBD010000058.1:0-22882 GCA_031411495.1 Phycisphaerae bacterium
ACGTTAGCGCGGGAGGTAGCCGCATGGGAGCATTCCCGCAACGCGGCGACAGTCGGCGTCCGCTGGCAATTCACGACCGCTGATGCGCGGGTGAAGCTGCACAGGCTATACCCTTCAATACAGCTGCAATGAAACACTAGAATGGTCCAACCCTTGTTTTGCGGGCCATTGCGGGCTTTGCACGTCAGAAAGCGATTCAAGAGACGGCATGCCGATGGTGTCCTTCCACGCGGCCGCGAATGCCTTGTCACGTCGCCGCCAGCTTTAAACTTCGGCGTAGCCGCATCGCGATTCAAGCCAACCGGCGAATGCATACAGTGATTCGGTAGCGATGTCGCCGAGGGTTCCCCTTTGCATCGTCGTGCTGAATCCGAACTTGGTGCGGATGCGAAGCCTGTGCGCGTGAGTGCAGTGGGGACAGCGGGCGCCACCGACCTCGCGAACCATCCAAAACCCGTTCGACATACCACACCTGACCGATCAGAAGCAGGGAAATCGAACAATAGCTGACTTTTTCACCGGCCTGCGAGGGGTTTGTGCTCGCCGCTCCAAAGGTGCGCGAAGGTGGCTGTTATCCGCTTTGTGATCACATGCTCAGGTCGGATCTAAAGGGAATGCAATTCTTCGCGCAACTTCGCATGTGAAGCGCAACGCTTCACATTCTTCTTCCTTCGTGACAATTCGGCCCGCCTGCGGGCGACAAACGCGAACGGCGAGAGAATACCGACGATAGCTGGCTCCGGCGCGAGGGATTGCGCGAGTCGCCAGTCGGCTTCAAAGGAGGCGGCGTTGTAGTTCTGCGCAAGGCCCAGCAGATCATCGAAGTCGGCGACGCCGTCATAGTTGAAATCGCCACCGAGCCAGTCTGCATCGGCGCCGTAGTGCTGAGCGACCGCGAGCAGATCGTCGAAGTTCACGACGCCGTCGAGCGTGGCGTCGCCGACGAGCGTGTGGAACAGGATCAACGTCGAGGCGTCGAGCGGGATCCCGTAGAACGCAGGGCCGGCGAAGAAGCGATTGGCCTCGCCGTAGCCGACCCGCATCGCGTGGCCGTCGTTCGACGCGACGGAAGTGAAGAGTTGACCGGCGTGAAGCAATTCGCGAATCGATTGCTGTGGCGATGCGCCGGCATAATCGATGACGAGATCGTCGTCGGCGAGGTCGACACTGCCTCCGGCCGAGATCTCGAGCGCGGTGACGCGCGACGTCTCGCCGGCGCCGGGCGTCAACGCGAATGTTCCGCCGACGCGAAGCCGGCCGATGCGCGCGCGCTTGGCAGACGCGTGCCCGTCGACGGTGAGCAAGCCCGCGCCGTCGAGGTGCGTGAACGCAATGCTTCCCGCCCCGCTAACCGTGACATCGCTCGCGAGCGTGACGGGAACCGTGATCGAGTGCGTGCCGCTCTGCACATTCACCGTCGCCGCGGCGGAGGACTGCAATCGAAGCGAGCCGGCACCCGAAAAGGCGAGCGTGGTCGCGTCGAGGTTGAGTTGTCCGATCGTGACCGGCGAATCGATGGTGACGCTTTGTGTGCCGGCCGTCGCGGCGGTGATGTTCGCGACCGCGTCGACGGCGTTGGGGACCGTCGTCGTCCAATTCGCGAGCGCGTTCCACGAGCCGCCTGCGTTGCTGTTCCATCGGCCGACGATCGCGCTGAAGCGGAGGTAGTCGACGTCGAATGCCGAGTTGTCGGTGCTCGAGAGATCGCCGAAGCGCAGCGCATCGGTGGAGCCTGCCGCAAGTTGTTTCGTAAGGATCGGCGTCGAGAGGTCGCCATCGAGAAAAACATTCGCGATGCGTTGGCCGGTCGCAGGGTCGAGGCGGACGACGACGCGATAACGATGCCAATCATTCGTTGAAAAGCCGGCGTGCGTTGATTCGATGTAGGCAGCTTGCGAAGCGTTTCCGCCCGCGCCTTCCAGAAAGACGCCGCTGCTGCTGAGCTGAAGCGTCGCCAGCCCGGCGCCGTCGCCGAGTTGCAGGTCGGCAGCACCTTCGTTGACGACAAGGCTGGTCGCAAGCCGGGCACGGAAGTCGACGACAACGCCGGTCGACGCGAAATCGACCGCCTGCCACGACGATTGCGTGTTCGGTATCGTGTAGTAGAGCTGCTTTGACCCGACGGTGCTGATCGTGTCGTACGCCGCGTAATCCGTGCCGAGCTGCGCGAGGTACGCGCGGCGGGAGACGGCGCTGGTGTTGGTTTCGACCCAACCCTGGCCGGTGGTAATTGGCGAGTAGTCGCCGTGGTATTCGATAGCCCAATTGAAATCGTCGGTGCTTGCCTGCTTGGTGATGTTCAGCCGCAGGGCCTTAAGGTTGGCGGACTGCTGATTGTCGTACACATAACCGGCGGGTGGAGATGAATCGTAGCCGGGGCCGAAGAAGCTGCTCTGGTCATGGACGTAGACGTATCGGCCGTCGTTCGTCGGACGTAACTCGGTGTGCCCGCTGCCGGGGCCGTTGTAAAGGACCGTCGGTTCGGACCAGCGTTTTCCGGTCGAGTCGGCGAACATCAGTTTCGCGCCATAGCGGCCGTAGGAGAGCGCGATGGTTCCGTCGTCGAGTTTCTTGAGCGTTGGAAACACGCCCGCGACGCCGAGCGATTTCGGCGGCGACCACGTGCTTCCTTCATCCGCCGAGATCGAAAAGAAAAGCGACGGCGAGATGAGGTTTACATCGGTCGATGGGAACGTCTGACCGGTTCGATAGACCGCGAGCAGGTTGCCGTTATTCAAGCCGATGAGCGACGATTCACTTGGTCCTTCCGAGCCCATGTCGGGGAGCGTGTCGTAGAAGGCGATTGTGGATTTTCGCGTCCAGTTCAAGCCGCCGTTGTTGCTGGCGAGCAGGATCGATTCGGAGAACTGATCGACCGCGCGGGTTGCGTACGCCGAGGTGTATAGCGTGGAGCCGACGGGGACGATGTCGTTGTAGTTGTTGTAAACGGATTTGTAACTGATCGTGCCGGTGTTGAAGGAGACGTCGTCGGCCGTCCAGTTCTGGCCGCCGTCGGTCGAGCGAAAGCGTGAGCCGAGCCAACTCGTCTGGCCGGCGGAGTTCGCCATCGAATAAGAGACGCCGACGCTCGTCTGGCTCGCCGGGAGCATGAGTGAACTGTTGGGGTTGCCGATGTTCGGCAGTGCCGACCACGACAGGCCGTTGTCGGTGCTGAGCCGGCGGATGCCGAAGACCTTGCCGCTCTGGGTCTGGCCGACGGTCGCGTTGACGATCAGGCCGCCGTCTGCGCGGCGTTTCATGTACGGGAAGTTGATGTGCGGCTTGAAGCCGAGGATCGTGCTCGACGCCGGGGTGGCCGTGTAGATCGTCGTGCTCGATTCGATCTGCACCGACACGATCGGCGCTTCATCTGCGTAGGCTGTGCGAACTCCGACAACGCCAGCGACTCCGCTCACCAATCCAAACAAGAATGCCGGCGAAAGAACACCGGCATTCGAGTGAGTTTGTATGGAATTTCTTACCACCACCAGCGCTCGTGCTCCTGACTTTCACTCCACATGATCATGAAGCGTTTCTTGGGATCTTTCGGAAACGAGTTCCACGTGACATGGCCGTCGCCGTAGAGCGTGTTCATCCCGTCGGGAAGCGCCGTCACCGGCTTGAAGTGATTACTGAAAGCCCACGTCGGCACGGGCTCGTTCGGTGGCTGAAAGAACTGGAGACTGTCCATGATCATCGGCAGTTCGGCCATTCGCTTGGCGCCGACCTTCGTCGGTGGCGGGTAGCTTCGGCGCGTCGGGCTTGTGCCCTTGGCGCTGAAAAAATCGTTCCACGCTTTCGCGTTGCCATTCGAGGCATAGATTTCATACCCGATGTGATATGCCGGTCCGATGCTGGTGTTGATCAGGATGTTCCAGTCCTGATCGGGAATGCCCGAACCTTTGGCATCGTTCGAATATCCCATCGACGTCGGGCAGTAGAAAATCTTGCCGTCGTTGAGCTTCGAGAGTTCGATGAACTTCTGCTTCTTTTCAGGAGTGAGGATTTCCCAGGTCCCGCCGTACTCCGTGCAGTCGGGGAAGAACCCGCGGTAAGCGTTGGAGTAGTTGTACCAGAGCATTCCGAGTTGGCGCAGGTTGGAGGCGCACTTGACCCGATTTGACGATTCGCGGGCCTTACCCAACGCCGGTAGCAGAATGGAAATCAGCAGAGCGATGATTCCGATCACAACGAGTAACTCGACGAGCGTAAAACCAGTACTTCGGTTTCTCATGTTTGTTCTCCGGTTGCCGTGGCCGCGTGTTTCGATTCGGATTCAGAGCAAAAACGATCGACACCTTCCGGAATCGATCGCTTGTGTGGCGGATCAAGTTACCGGCGGCGACGGATGAGCGTCGTCAAGAGGCCGCCGATCATACCGAGAGTCGCGGGTTCGGGGACAACAAAAGCCGAGGTCGGCACGGTGAGGTTCGTGGTCGTGTTGTAAACCACCGTGTCGCTGATGCGGACTTCATCGATCAGCCCCGGCCAGGTCGCCGAGCCCGTCTGATTCTCACCGATGTGCATGAGCGTTCCGGTGAACGACGTGCGCGGATTGACGGTGCCGGCATCCGGCGTGTTGCGGAGGAGTTGGCCGTCCCACCAGGTCGCGGTGACGCCCGCCGCCGCGTCGAACGCCCAGGCGAGATGGTGCCAGTTGGTGTCGTCCAAAGCTGCGGCGGGAATCGCCTGTTCGATTTCCCAGAACGAGCCGCCGGCGCCGTTCTGGTACGCGCCGAGCGTGCGGCCGGCGCCGGTGTCGTAGATGTACATGCGAATATCGCCGTTGCCGCTGCTGGTGTCGGTGCCCCACAGTCCGAGGAAGCCGCCGCTCGTCACGCCCGGGCCTTTGACGAACATTTCGATCGTGCCCTTGTTCACGTTGTAGTTGCCGGCCGTCTGGTATTCGACCCGGCCGCTCGGGCGGTTCAGGGCGTTGCCGAACTTTCCGCCAGCGACAATCGAGCCGCCAGGGCCCAGCGGAGGTCCGATCTGCTGTGCTGCGACGCCGGCCGCATAGTCGGCGGCGCCAGCGCCGTTGTTAAGGGGATCGCCGACATCGAAGTGGTTCAGGAACGTGGTGCCGGCGAGCGCAGGCGACGAGACGCCAAGAATCATAAATAGCGAGCGTGCAACGACTTTCATTTGTTCTCTCCCTTCACATACTGACAGCAAAACCTGCTGCCGGGTCGGACCATCGAAGAGGGTCCCGCCAGATCGGACGCCCGGAAAAACGACACAAAGGTCGCCATCGCAGACGCACCCTTTCCGGCGACTTAATTAATGCCTCGAACTTATTCGCCTGTCAATCCTAAAATTCGCAAAGTTGCCGAACAGCCTCCATTCTAACAGCAGTTACAATCGTCAAGCGGCATTCATACCCATCCGCAAAGGCAACGAACCAACCCGTACTGCGAGATGGTCGCCATGTATGCCAGGTGTGGTAACGGCTACTCACAATGCGTTGTATAGACGGTCTGCACTGGACGGAACTTAATTCGCGATGTAAACTAAGTGGCTTCACTGTCCAAGGACGAACCGGTGGCTCTCGCAGCGCCCTCCAAAAGCAGTTCCAAGGCACTATTGGCCCTCGCCGGGTGTGTCATTGTGTTGGCAATCGTGTCCCTCTGGTATTTCTGGTCGGGCTCTTCAACCTACGTCGGCACTGACGCATTTTTCAGCGACGATGACGGGAAAACGTTCTTCGTCGATACGTCGTCGAACCTCCCGCCCTTCTCACACGGCGGCAGAGATGCCGTCGGGGCACGCGTGTTTCTGGATGCGTCGGGCAAGCCGTTTGTAGGCTACTTGGAACGCTATACCGAGGCCGGTAAAGCCCGCACCCGGGAACTCCTCGCCGAGCGATCAGCCGGCAAGGGGAACCCCGGAAAGGACGATGTGCTGCTCGCAAACATGGAATTGAAACGGCCGAACGCGAAAGATTGGACGCGCGCCGCCGACCCCAAGGCCGCCGAGATCCGAAAGGTCATGTGCCCCGACAAACCGACGCAGCCAGCGATGCCACATTGGCCTCAGGCGAAGTGATCTCGTCCCTCCGCATGCGAGAGCATCGTCGACAGGTCGACGCATAGCGTGGTCACCTTCCTCATCTCAACTCGAGACCTTCCTGAAACCCATCCGAGTGCCAGGGAAGTGGACCCAGTGGGCCGCCGGCAATGTGTGTAGCGATTGCGCTGACCGATCCGGCCGTTGCCGAACTGATGAGCCTGCTCGGCTTCGACTGCCTCTGGCTCGACCTGGAACATCATCCGCGCAGCCTCGAGACGGGCGCGAACCTGATGCGTGCCTCACGCGTGGGCGGCGCGGACATCATCGCGCGCCCGGCCAAGGGTGAGTTCCTGCGGATGGGCCGCATGCTCGAGGCCGGCGCAACCGTCATCATGTACCCGCGCTGCGATCATGAGGACGAGGCGGCCGAAGTGGTGCGGTCTGCGAAGTTCGCGCCGATGGGCTCACGCGGGATGGACGGCGGCGGGCCGGACATGCCCTACTGCTCGATGTCGCTGCCCGCCTACATCGCTGCCGCCAACCGCGAGACATTCGTCTTCGTGCAGATCGAAGATCCCAAGGCGCTGGAGCGCGTCGAAAAGATCGCGGCCGTGCCCGGCGTCGACGGCATCTTCTTCGGGCCCGGCGATTTCTCTGTACTGGCAGGCATCCCCGAACAGTTCAATCACCCGTTGATCCTCAACGCACAGGAGCGCATCGGGGCGCTGACGAAAGCCGTCGGCAAACGCTTGGGGAATGCCCGGGCTCGACCTCGATCACGTCGCCAAGATCCGCACGATGGGCGCGAGCTTGATCGCCTGGGGAACGGACATCGTGTTCCTCAAGGAAGGCTTCGAGCTGATCCAGAAACAGTTCGGCCCTCTCGGATTCACGTTCGACAACAAGCTCGCCGGCGGCGGATCGACGACTATCTAAGCCTTGAGCTTTGTTAGGGAGGCTTCGGCCTAGTTGCCTTCCACCCTGCCATCGTCGTTCTGATTCGGTTGCTCGTCGTCCAGCGATCGGATGAGGAATCGAAGGTCAGATAGGCCACCAATGAAGACGACGAGCGTAAAGCCGAGCGTGAGCAGGATGCTGGCAAACACGACCTAGTAGGTAAAGGACGACCATGCGTGAAACAAGCTGCTAAATTGAATCGTGAAAGTTCTCCGTTCATCGCATCTTGTTCTGTTCCCGCACAGCAATTCCCAGATCCCAATACTTCGACTTCTCGCGCGAAAGCAGCGATACAACAATCATTAAACCCGCTCCCAGCAGATACATGTAAAGCCCGGTTTGTTCGGGCGACCACGGAAGTGGCTTTCGGTTCGCGTAGGCAATGAATTGACGCGCGATCAGATCCGCGAGCGGAATCACAACACATACGGCGATGCACGCATACGCGCCGGCTGTTTTGGCGCGTGGCAAGTACATTCCCAGCAGCACCGCGATGCCCGATCCGCCGATCAGGTTGACGACGAGCCACGTGTAACTCCAGATTGACATGCCCGGCCGGTAGATCAGTCCCGCGAGAAAGAACAACACACATAGTACAAATACGGTGATTCGTACCGCGCGAATCTGCTGTGTGGGCGTGAAGGGTCGCTTCCGAAAGGGGTAAATGCAGTCATTCACGATCGAAGTCGACCAGCTGAGCATGTACTTGTCTGTGACGGACACATCCGCGAACAAGAGTGTGAGCAGCACGAAACCAAGCAGGCCGGCGGGGATGCCGATCGATTCAATTTAAGTCGGCGTGGCATAGTTTGCCCATTCGGTCACGCTGTAGTTCGTACTCGCGGGTTGTAGCTTCCCGATCGCTGCAACCGTAGCGACGCCGAGCCCGAATATGATCAGCGATCGCCCAAATCCGAACACGGTGCCAAGAAGGTACGTTCGCGAAGCGGTCTTGGGTCGATCCATCGCAGCATACTGTTGCAGGTACGGGCCATAAGAAAACTGCAACAGGATCGTCATCACGTTGAGAAAGAGGAACCACTGAATTCCGTAAGCTCCAGGATTGTCCGCAAACGGATTGACGCCGGCGCGCTGCAAGTTGTTCTCCAGGCCCGTCCAGAAGCCTTGGATTCCGCCAAGAAGCTCGGGCGGTTGCTGCGCGTGTGAGATCACCCACACCAACAGCACCATCATCACGAAGATGACCATGACGCCCTGGAAGAAGTTGGTGACGATGAGGGTCGTGTAGCCGCCTAGCGTGGTGAAGATCAATCGGACAGATCAGCAGGACAATCATCAGCGCGATCTCGCTGCGCAGGGTAACTCCAACGATCGAAACTTCAGCGGGCATTCCCAGGAGATGCGAAACGAATAGTGCGCCGCCGATCGGGAAGATGCACATCTGCAAAACGCCGGCGACGCAATTGACGATGCCGATGGTGACGCGCAGGTTTTTCGAATAGCGCATTTCGACATATTGAGCAACGCTCATGCACTTGGTGGCGCGAAAGCGTTCGATGCCAAAGCCATAGATGCCGAACAACGGAACGACGATCACCAGCGAGAGAAAATTGATTGCGACAAAAGAGTAGCCGTGGCCGTAGCCCTGTTCGCACATGGCGGCGATGTCGATCAAGCCGATCTTGCCGGCGATGCCCGCGCCCATGCCGAGCCACATGCGGACTTTTCGTCCCGAGACAGGGTAGTCGGCAACGCTGCGGCACTTGCTGTTCAGGTAGATTGCCCAGGCGAGGAAGAATCCAAATCCGGCGGCGACGATGGCCCAGTCGATCAAGTGAATCTGCATGGACTTGCCTCGCCTGAAGGATGCCGATCAGCACGCAACATACTTCACAAAGGCGATCCGCCGATGGGTGACCGCAAAGCCAAAACTTTCGTAGAGGGAAAGCGCGCCGGTCGGATTGGCTGCGTCAACGCCAAGATGAACAGCCTTCATTCCTCGTGACCGGAGGTAGTTCATGCCGGCACCAAGCATCATGCGTCCGAGTCCCAGTCCGCGAAGCACGCACCTAGTACCCAGCAGCGACATCCAACCATCGAAACGACCGGTCTGTTCATTTTCGTTCTTGCGAATCACGCATTGGCAGAATGCCGCAAAGGTTCCGTCCGGCGCGACGGCGACCAGATCACCATCCGGGCAATAGTTCGGATCATGTAACGCAAAATGAGTTGCCTGTGAGATCGTTTGGGGAATGAAGTGCCAATGATCGATAAACGATTCATTGAATAGTTCAACCCAGCGAATTAGCTCACTCTCATCACTCAGGCTTCGAACGTGATAGCCTTCCGGTCCGACGCACTTCATCGGTGCGGGATCCAACGGCGCCCGCATCCGAAAGAAATAGCGAGCGACCTCGAAGCCGAGTTCGTTCATGACCGTGACGCGATCAATTCGCGTATCGTTCACTGGCAGAAGAACTTCAACCGGCCGCCGTCGTTGCCGCGCAATCTCCTGGGCGCCTTTCAAAGCAAATTGAATCAGCGGCAGATCAAGTTCTGCGCTTGACTCGGGCCGAGATCGAAGGCCGACATGCACGGTAGGCGTGCCGGTCGGGCTGTCGTTTACCATCGTGAAAACAAATCCCGTCACTAAGCCGCCGGCTTCGGCGACAGCGATGCCCTGTTCCTGGTCGATGTCCGGACGGGAAAGGTCAGACCTCAATTCCTCGACGTCCGTGCGGCCCTCGTTCGTATCCGCCAACGCGGCCGAATTAACCACGTCAACCAACGACCGGAGATCTGCTTCTCCTCGATAAGCGCGCAATTCCATTTCGAGATTCACAATTCAGCACGCAAGAAACGATTGGCGGCCAGTTCGACGTCGGCGTACGACCGCGGCACATGACGCGACCATGCCAATCGACGTCGGCTCGGGCACGAGCGATCGTGCGAGCGTCCAGTCGCCATTGAAGTCGGCACCCAGGGCCGACGCGTCTGCGAGCGCGAGCGAACCGCCGTAGTTCTGAGCGAGCGCGAGCAGATCATCGAAGTTCACGACGCCATCGTAGGTGAAGTCGCCGCCCGACCAGTCGGCCGATGTATTGTAGTTCTGCGCGAGCTTGAGTAGGTCGTCGAAGTTCACCAGGCCGTTGAGATTGCTGTCGCCCTTAAACGTCAGGCGCAACACGACGGCCGAGCTATCGACAGCCTGGCCGAGGAATGTCGCGCCGGACATGCTCGACGCTTCGGCATAGCCGATCGATTTACTGCTGGTTGCTGAAGAGGAAACGATTCCCTCGACACCGCCGTTGCCGACGAAGATCGCGCTGCGGATGGCCGCGTACGACGATGAGCCAGTGTAGTCGACGACGACGCCATTGTTGGTGATGTCGAATGCCGCGCCACTTGCGATCGTGAGATCGTTCACGCGGCTCGTCCCGCTCGATGCGCCGCTTGTTGCCGACGCCACTATTTGCACCATGCCAGCACCGACGTTCAGCGAATCGATGCGGACGTGCTTGGCCGCAAACGTACCGGCACCGGATTTAGTCAGGGTCGTGCCGGCGCTGGCGGACATGTCGCCCGAAGCGGCGAGCACACTTCCGGCGGCGATGTTGAGCGTCGTCGAAGATGCGAACGAAATCGGCGCGCTGATCGTGTGAGATCCGCTGGTGCCTTCGACGGTCGCGCCGCCTGCTGACAAAAACGTTAGCGCGGGGGTGCCGGCCACGGTGTAGCGATTGGCGTTATCGAACTTCAGAGAGCCGACGGTGGTCGGCGCCGAGAGCGTGATCGTCCTCGGCCCGGTGATGACCGAGCCGAGCACGGCAGCCGCGCCGGACGCGTTGGGAGTGCCGGCCGTCCAGTTGGCCGCGGTCGACCAGTCGCCGCCGGCATCGACGGCCCACTGCGACCCGGTAATGACGACGAACGGTGCCGTCGGCGGCGTGAAGTTGCCGGTCGTGGGATAGACGATCGTGTCGCTGATGCGGAACTCGTCGATGTAGCCGCGGAAGGGCGCGGAGCCGCCCTGGTTCTCGCCGACATGGAAGAGCGTCGCGCCCAGCGCGGTGCGCGGATTGACGGTGCCGGAGTCGGGCGTGTTGCGGAGGAGTTGGCCATCCCACCAGGTCGCGGTGACGCCCGCCGCCGTGTCGAACGCCCAGGCAACGTGATGCCACTGGTCATTGTTCAGTCCGGCCGCGGGAATGACTTGTTCGATTTCCCAGAACGATCCACCGCCACCGAGCTGATAGCCGCCGAGAGTCCGGCCGGCGGCGGTGTCGTAGATGTAGAAGCGAACATCGCCGGCGCCGCTGTTGGTGTCGGTGCCCATCAGCCCCTGAAAACCACCGCCGGGGAAGCCGCCGACGATGCCGTCGCCGCGGATCCACATCTCGACCGTGCCCTTGTTCACATTCCAGTTGTTGGCGATCTGGTATTTCACCCGGCCGCCGATGGTGGCGCCGTCCGTGCGCAGGAGCGAGGATCCGAACTTCGCGGGAGAGGAGACGATCTGGCCTCCGAAGCCAAAGGGCGCCGGCGACTGCTGGGCCGCGACACCGGCGGCGTAGTCCGCCGAGCCGGCGCCGGTTGCGCCGCTGGGGCCGTCGATCGTCGCATCGAAGTGGTGGAGAAAGGACGTTCCCGCGAAAGCGCTGGACGCGGCCGCGACACTCGACAGGATCAACGCGGAACGAGACACATTGAGCTTCTTTGTTCGCATGTTCTTCTCCCAGTTAATTCAGCGTGCATCGGGAACCAGTGGCGCCGCAGCTTTCGGGCGCAGAGAATCTCGGCGTGATCGGGGGTGACGAGCATGAAGCGGCCCTTAGCATACTGTCTGTCCGGTACAACCGGACGGGACCAACTTAATTCACGACACAGATAAAGTCGACGCGGAAGTTTAGAATTCCGCGGCTTGACGTGTCGGCGAAATTGCGTCAATACCATCTCGGGGGTCGGAACTCTGCACCAGCTCGCTTGTATGTCGCAGTCGCGAATTGGCAATACCGATTTGATCAGCGAGCTCAACAGTCGGCTCGTCCTGCATGCCGTCCGCGTCATGCAGCCCACGTTTCGCGCCCAAGTGAGCCGCAGCACCGGCCTGAACCCCGCAACCGTTACAAGCATCGTAAACAACCTGATCGAGCAAAAGCTCCTCCGCGAGGCTCCTGGCAACGCCGCCGCCAACACGCGCTTTGGCCGGCCGCCACTGATGCTGGAAGTGAATTGCGACCTCAAGCGCATCCTCGCGATCGACCTTGAGCCCGATCATATTCGCGTCGCCCTCACCGATGTGCTGGCGCGGATTCTCGGCTATCGCGAGCAGAAGATCGACCGATTCGACAACCCCGAATCGATCCTCGCGCAGATACTCAAGCTCTGTCGCGTCGTGACCGGCAATCTGCCGCTTCGACAACTGCAAGGCGTCGGACTGAGCCTTCCCGGCCTGATCGACCGGGATAGCGGCATCCTCCACTCCTCCACCAACATGCCGCGGTGGAAGGATGTCGCGATCGGCCCGTGGCTTGGGAAACAGCTGCAGGCTCCCTTGAAAGCGGATCGCTCGATCCATCTTGCGGCGCTGTATGAAAAGTGGACGCATCCCGAGGCGTTGACGCGAAAAGTGATCGTCATCTCGCTTCGTACGGGCATCGGGATGAGCCTGCTGCAGGACGGAAAGTTGTATGTCGGATCGGGTGGGCTGAGCGGTGAAATCGGGCACACGATCGTGGACATCAATGGCAAACCGTGTGATTGCGGAAGCCGTGGTTGCTTGGAGACGCTCATCGGCGCGCCAGCCATCGTCGCGCGAGCGAAAGAGATGATCGCTGACGGCAAAGCCCGCGCTTTGAGTGAAAGGGTCAGCGCCGGCGCTCCGCTGACTCCGGAACTGATCTACAACCTCGCCAGTTCGGGCGATGCCGACTGCGCCAGCATGGTGCGGGCGATCGGGCACTACCTGGGGATCGCCCTCAGCAACCTGATCAACTTGCTTGGTCCGGATGAAATCGTCGTCTGCGGCCCGATCGACGAAGTGGAAGCGCCGTTGCTGGATGCGATCCGCGAACAGATCGACCGCTCGGCGTTGCCGCGTCTGCGGGAGGCCGTAGTCGTGCGCGCCGCGGCCGAGCACGAGAAGATGCCACTGCTGGGCGCGGCTGTGTTGATTTCGCAGGACCTTTTCGAATTGCCGTCGCTGCGGCATTCCGAATCGGTGATCGCAAGCGCTGTGGAAACGGCTGGTGGATAGCCAAATGTCTGCCCTAGCAGGCCGCTGAAAAACCCCTTGACGAATCGCAGGGTTCGCGCTGGACTGCGTCGGTCCTGACACGGAGGTCTGATGCGTGGCAAGCGTGATCCGTAGAGCATTCTCTTGGTCGCTTGGATCGATCTGGATTCCCGCATCCGGCCGGATCATCCGTTGCGGGCGATCAAGAAGATGGCAGACTAGGAACTGGCGCGGATGTCCCGCGCGTTCGACGCCGCTTGAAGCATTCCATCGGCGCCATCTACAAAGTCCTGCATCGCCTGGGCTACTCGTGTCTGTCGCCACGGCCGCGACATGAGAAGAACGACCCGGCCGCGATCGAAGCGTTCAAGGAGCACGCCCCCCTTTTATCCGCACCATCGCCGACGCGTTGAAGCCGCATGGCGGGAACCAGTGATGGCAAGAGCGATGTGCTCGCAGGTACCATAACGGCCAGCACAACGCCGGTCAGTGCGGACGACGTAATGGTGTGCCCGACGTGCAGTTGGCCAACGAACGCGACCACGGACAAGGCGAGTGCAATCGCTGCGCAAAGAAGGTTGGAGCCGATCAGCAGCCGGCGTCGATCGAATCGGTCCGCGATAACCCCGTCGATGGGAAGCAGCACTACCGTGGTCATCCCCCGACGAGGGCCTCCAGGCCGAGCAGTGCCTTCGACCCGGTCATGTCGTACACACGCCAACTGGTCGCGGTCTTCTGCTTTCACGAGCCGGCGTTCCTGGCAAACTTCGCCGTCCAGAGCACCAAGAAGTCCCGCTGCCGTAGCGCGGCCCACGGCGGCGGTCGCACTGCAGACCGCGCTTTGGTGTTCGCATCCATCGCGGTCAATCCTGCCGGCATTCCTCGTTGGAATTCCGCCGTTGAAACGGCCGCGACTGTCCGGCCGATAAACTCTGGGCTGCCGAAGTGTTTTCGGGCATGGACGGATCTTCAAGCGGATCACCGGTTGAACGCTGCAGTTTGCGGCGTATTATCCCGATCTTACCCCCATGCGTGGCACTGTCGTCCTAGTCATCCTCGTTGGCCACTTGCTGGCAATCGCCTTCGGGCGTTGCCAGACCGTCTGGCACGAAGATCTGTCCGGCAATGGAATCGACGCTGCGGTCGCTGAAGTAGCGCACGACCACGATCATCCTCACCATCCGACGGTGCTCTTCGGCTTCGGGGCGGATCACGACCATCGGGAAGAAACGCCTGACCACTCCCACGTCCAAATCCCACTTGGCGTTGTTAAGGCGCTGCGGGTTCAGTTGGTCGTGCCCGAGTTGATCTCGCCATTCGCGTACATCGAACTCAGTCGAGTTCTCCAGCCGCTCCTCGAGCCGACGCGCGTCCAGTTCGCATCGGTGCTGTCAGAGGCTCCGCCCGGCGTGGTTCCCCTTTCGGGATCGACCACGCATCTCCTCTTCTAGTAGACCGTCGCACCTCTCAACCCGGGTGACGCTGCCCGCGGCACCTGCCTCGCGCCGAGCTGCGCGAGCGATTCGTTTCACATCCAGTTCTTGAACACATGACCTGCTCGATGGGCCGTTGGCCCATCAAGGAGACCGTCGTGGGCATCCGTTTTCTCGTTGGCGCACTGGCGTGCGCCGCAGCAGTCGGCGTGTCCGGCTGCCAAAGCTACAAGGCATCACCGTTCGACTCGGTCGAGTTCGCTCGGGCATGGCGTGACCGGTCCGAGGCGTCGCCAGCAACCCGCTCGACTCGGGATGCCGGTTCGACGCCGAGCACCCGATCGGCCGCGACCGTCCGCTCCATCAACTTGGCAGATGCCGAGGCGTATGCGCTGGTGTTCAACCCCACGCTTCGACTCGCCCGCCAGCGCGCTGGAGTCGCGAGCGCCCGATCCGCGCACGCGGGCCAGTGGGAGGACCCTTCACTGGGAATCAACGTCGAACGCGTCTTGAGCGGCGGTGCCGATCCGTGGGTGGTTGCCGGATCGATCAATCTGACATTGCCCCTGTCCGGCAGATTGGACGCCGAGAAGGCCCGCACCGCCGCCGCTCACCATGCGGAGTTGGTCCGCGTCTCCGGTGAGGAGTTTGCCGTTCGGCATCGGGTGCGCGCGACGTACATCGAATGGGCGACCCAATCCGCAAAGCTCCCCCTCTTGGATGAACTCGTTGAGCGTCTCGACGCGGTTAACCGCCTCACCGCCAAGCTGGCGGAGACCGGTGCGATCACTCGGATGGAGGCTCGCGTGTTTCAGGTCGAGCGGGCCACCCGGCAGGCCGAGCGGATCGCCGTGAAGGCTCGGCTCGCCGAGCTGCGCCTCCAACTGCTTTCGCACCTCGGCTTCGCTCCGGACGCGGCCGTCGCGTTTGCCGATTCAGCGGTGTCCGGCCCCACGGCGCGCCAGGCGACGTTCACGGCCGATGCAAGCTACGCCGTTCGCGTCGCCACTGCCGAGTACGAGACCGCAGAACGCGCGTTGAAGCGAGAGATCCAAGCTCAGTACCCCGACCTCGTGATCGGGCCCGGCTTCGGCACCGACCAGGGGGATGAGCGAGCGCTGCTCGGCCTGTCGCTTCCGCTGCCGCTGTGGAATCGGAATCAACAAGCGATCGCGACGGCGAGGGCCGAACGCGAGTTGGCGCGGACGCAGTTCGAAGCCGCGATCGAGCAAACGGCCGCGGCTCACGCTGCCGCGAAGCTCCAGTACGACGCCGCCGTCGAGCGACGACTGCTCCATGAGTCGACCATCGTTCCGGCAGCGGACGAACAGGCCGCGGACGCGCAGCGGCTCGCCGAGCTTGGCGAGGTCAACGCGGTGCTTCTGCTCGACGCATTCGTCCGACGCTACGAAGCGCGTCTGGCCTTGCTGGACGCTCGTCTCGCCGAAGGAACCGCTGCGATCCGTTTGTCTGAACTGTCCGGTGAACTCCCGACGACCCAGCCGGCCCCAGCGGCCAAGGGCGACCAATGACCACCAAGCATCTTTTTACTTCCGTTTGTGTAGGCATCGTCATCGTCGCCGGCTGCGACCGCTCCGCTCCACCGCCAGCGACATCCGAGCACGCGTCGGGCAGTGCCGCGCCGACGAATCGGGTCGACGTTCCGGCCAACGTTCGGCAGAACCTGGGCATCACGTTCGCCAAGGTCGAGAGCCGCGCCGTCACGCGGACACTCAGGCTGCCCGGAGCGTTTGAGCTGCTTCCGACGGCCAGTGGCGAGTACTGCGCCGGGGCTCCCGGGAAGATCGAATTGCTGGTACGCCAGTACGACCGCGTCGCGCCGGGCCAGGTCGTCGCCCGGATCGAATCGCCACGGCTGCGCGAGCTGCAACAACAACTCGCCGACGCGGCGGCGAGCGTGAAGCTCGCCCAGGCCGCAGTCGACAGCATGCCGCCATTCTTCGAGGCCCACGAAAAGCACCACGTCGAGATCGAGAAGTCGGTCGAGCTGTGGAGCCAACGCGTTCGCCAGCTCGAAGAGGTCCGCACCGCGGGCGGCGGGCAGGCCGGAGAGCTGGCTGCCGCGAACGCCGCCCTCGCCAACGCCAGAGCCGACTTCGCTGAGACCTTGGAAAAGGAAGCCGAGCTCAACGCCCGGAAGATCGAGAACGAGGCGCAGCTCGCCGCCGTACATCAGAAGCTCGAACTTCTGCTCGCGACGATGGCATCCCTGACCGGCCACAACGTGGAGGCGCTCTCCACCAAGTCGGAGAAGAACGGCCCGCTCTGGCAGGCGCTTTCCGCCATTGAGGTTCGCGCCACCGCCGGCGGCGTCATCAGTGTGCTCGGCGTTACCAATGGGAGCTATGTCGAATCGTCGGCTCACCTCCTGACGGTGATCGCGCCGGATCAGGTGCGATTCCGCGCCCGCGGCTTTCAGAGCGACCTGGGCCGGCTCAAGACGGGGCTCCCCGCGCGCATCGTTCCACCCGCTGGCACGGGCATCGCCGACACCACCGTAATGACGGGTTTGCTGACCCTCGCCCCGCAAGCCCAAGCGGATGCGCGAACGATCGACCTCATCGTCACGCCCGAGGCGCTTGCGGACTGGGCGATCGACGGCGTTGCCGGCTTCGTCGAGATCACGCTGGCTGGCAGTGGAACGGAAGAGCTGGCGATCCCGATGGCCTGCGTCGTGCGCGACGGGCTCACTCCGATCCTCTTCCGGCGCGATCCGGCTAACCGGGACAAAGTCATTCGCCTCGAAGCCGACGTCGGTGCCAATGACGGACGGTGGGTCGTCATCAACAGCGGCGTCGCCGAGGGCAACGAGATCGTTCAGGACGGAGCGTACCAGCTCCTCGTCGCCACCAGCGGTTCCATCCAAAAGGGCGGGCACTTCCACCCGGACGGCACGTTCCACGAAGGGGAGGACTAATCCGCCATGCTGAAGCATCTCATCGCATTCTCGCTACGGCAGTCGGGCTTCGTGATCCTCATCGCGATCGCGCTGCTGGTGTACACCGTCGCCCGGCTCACGAAGATGCCGGTTGACGTCTTCCCCGAACTCAACGCGCCCACCGTGACCATCCTGAGCGAGTCCGGCGGGCTCGCGGCAGACGAGGTCGAGCAGTATGTCAGCTTCCCGATCGAGTCGGCCGTCAACGGCCTGCCCGGCGTGCGGCGCGTTCGAAGCGCCTCGGCCATCTCGCTGTCGCTGGTGTGGGTTGAGTTCGACTGGGGGATGGACATCTACCGCGCCCGGCAACTGGTCAACGAGCGCCTCGCGGCCGTGCGCGACACCCTGCCCGCCAACGCCCACGCGGAGATCACGCCCGTCAGCAGCATCACCGGCGAGATCATGCTGCTTGCGCTCTCCTCGCCCGATCGATCCGTGAGCGACCTCGACCTCCGCGCCTACGCCGAGTTCGACCTGCGCAACAAGCTGTTGGCCGTACCGGGTATCTCTCAGGTCTCCGCGATCGGCGGCGAGTTGCCGGAGTACCAGATCAACGTGAAGCAGGAACGGCTGGCGCTGTACGGCCTGACGATCCAAGACGTCGTCGCCGCGGCGAGGAAGTCGCACAGCACCGCCAGCGCGGGCTACCTGCCTGAAGTCGATCGCCAGGAACTTCCCATCCGCCAGGCGGCCCGCGTGCAGTCGGTCCAGGACATCCGCGGCACGATCGTCACGTATCACCATGGCACCCCGATCACGCTCGGCGAAGTGGCAGACGTCGAACTCGGCGCGGCCCCGAAGCGCGGTACGGCTGCGGCTCAGGGCGTCCCGTCCGTCGTCCTGACCGTTCAAAAATCGCCGGGTACGAACACGCTCATGCTCACCCGGGCGATCGACGAGACGCTCGACTCCGTCGAAAAGGGATTGCCCAAGGGCATCGTCATCAATCGCGACGTGTTCCGGCAATCCAAGTTCATCGATCGCTCGATCAACAACGTCGTCGTGGTGCTGCGCGACGCGACGATCATCGTCGGCTTCGTGCTGATCCTCTTTCTGCTGAACGTTCGCACGACCCTCATCACGCTGGCGGCACTCCCGCTCTCACTGTCGGTGGCGCTGCTCACGCTCGACTTCTTCGGCCTGACGCTCAACGTGATGACGCTGGGCGGACTTGCGGTGGCGATCGGCGAACTGGTCGACGACGCGATCATCGACGTCGAAAACGTCTTCCGGCGGCTTCAGGAGAACAACGCGCTCCCACCCGATCAGCAGAAGGGATTCGTCCAGGTCATCTTCGATGCCAGCAACGAGATCCGCTCGTCGGTCGTCTTCGCGACGATCCTCATTTGCGTCGTCTTCCTGCCGCTGATGTTCCTCGAAGGGCTGGAAGGCCGCTTCTTCAAGCCGCTCGCGCTGACGTACATCATCTCGATCATGGCCTCGCTGGTCGTCGCGCTGACGGTGACGCCGGCGATGTGCAGGCTCATCCTGCGTCGCCAGCCCGGCGCGAAAGCCGCGGCACACCATCACGTCGACGGATTCCTCGTTCGCTGGCTCAAACGCTGGTACGAGCCGGCACTGAAGTGGTCGATCGCCCACCGCGCTCTGGTGCTCGGCTCGGCCGCGGTGGTGACGGGCGCGAGCCTGCTGCTCGCCCGCACGTACGGCACGTCGTTCCTACCGGAGTTCAACGAGGGCTCGCTGACGGTATTCCTGTCGACGCCGCCGGGAACGTCGCTGGCCGAGAGCAACCGCGTCACCGCCGCGGCGGAAAAGAACCTCATCAAAGTGGAAGGCGTGCTGAGCGTGACCCGGCGCACGGGCCGTGCCGAGCGCGATGAACACGCCGAGCCGGTCAGCAACAGTGAGCTGGACATCACGCTGAAGCCCGGAGCAGACATGCGCGCCGTCCGCGCCGGCGTCGCCGCTGTCACCAAGGCGGTGCCGGGCCTGACGGTTCAGATCGGCCAGCCGATCGAACATCGCTTGTCGCACATTCTCTCCGGAACGCCCGCAGCGATCGCGATCAACGTGTTCGGGGAAGACCTCTCCGTCCTGCGGCGCATCGCGAAGGAGATCGAGACGGAACTGTCCGCACTGCCGGGTGCGCGGGACGTCACCGCCAATCGGGAGATCATGATCAACTCGTTGCCGATCCGTTACCGTCAGCAGGACCTCGCCGCCGCGGGCCTCAGCCCGGCCGATGCAGCCGAGCAGGTCCAGGTGGCGCTCTATGGCGAGATGGTCGCGGAGGTGAACCAGGGCGTTCGCCGCTTTGACATCGTCGTTCGGCTCGACGCCTCAGAACGCGAGCGGATCGAGCAGCTTCGCGACCTGCTTCTGCGCGGGCAAGGGGGCGCGATCGTACGGCTCTCGCACGTCGCTGACATCGGCCCGGAGCAGACGAGCAACATCATCGCCCGTGAGAACGCCCAGCGTAAGGCGACCATCAGCTGTAACGTCGCCGATGGCTACAACCTCGGCGACCTCGTCGAGCAGGTGAAGACCCGCGTCGAACCGATCGTCGCCAACGCCGGTTACACCGTCGACTTCGGCGGACAGTTCGAAGCCCAACAGTCGGCATCCCGGACGATCCTTTACGCAGGTGCCGGCGTTCTGGTCGTCATGGTGATGTTGCTGCAGTTGTCGACCGGCTCGCTTCGGGTCGCACTGCTGGTCATGCTCAACCTGCCGCTGGCACTCATCGGCGGAGTGGTCGCCATCTTTATCACGGAATCGGCATCGTTCTGCGGGAACGCGCTGGCGCTCTTCGGGATCGGCGCACGACCCTACGTGCCGCCGGTGATCTCGATCGCCAGCCTGGTCGGCTTCATCACGCTGTTCGGCATAGCCGTCCGCAACGGCATTCTGCTGGTGAACCACTACCGCCATCTCCAGGAGCACGAGAACGTACCGTTCGCCGAGTCAATCGTCCGCGGGTCGATCGAACGGCTCGTGCCGATCCTCATGACCGCCATCAGCGCGATGCTGGGCCTGCTTCCGCTGGCGCTCGCTCTAGGCGAGCCGGGCAGCGAGTTGCTCGCGCCGCTGGCCGTCGTCGTGCTCGGCGGGCTGATCAGTTCCACCTTGCTCAACCTGTTCATCGTCCCGGCCGGCTACTCGCTGTTGTCCGGGCGTGCCGTGCGGCGCGCCGGCGAGTCATCGGCTGACAAGATCGCCGTTGCATCGGCGGTCTGAATCCGGCTTCCGGAAGGAGTCATTGCGCATACGTCTCGCTTCTCAAACCCAACCCCTGATTCTCAAGAAAGGACCGTTATGAAGAGCCAAATTCGGTTGCTCGCTTCTGTCGTTTCCCTTTTGTCGATCGGCGTCGTCGGATGCGACGACCACGGCCACGACCATCCGCCGGCGGCCGCTTCCAAGACGGGCGACGATCATCCCCACGGACCCAACGGCGAGCATACGCCGGCTACTGTGCCGACCGCCGGACACGGCGGCCCGGTGATTGCGCTGGGAACCGCGACGGCGGTACCGTTCTCCCTGGTCGCCACGCGTGACCAAGGCGCGATCGTCGCCGGCAAAGACGCGCCGATCGACGTCACGGTTACGTCGACCGGCGGCAAGCCGACGGCGGTCCGATTCTGGATCGGCACCGAGGATGCAAAAGGCTCGGTCAAGGCAAAGGCCGCGATCGAGAACCCGGCCGAACCCAACCGCTGGCACACCCACGCCGAGATTCCCGAACCGCTTCCCGCCGACTCCAAGCTCTGGGTCGAAGTGGAGGCCGAAGGCGGCGTGAAGTCCGTCGCGAGCTTTGAATTGTGGAAATGATGCTAGTCAATGCCGGCAGCGCGGTCGGTGCTTTTGAGTCGGCCGGGACGCTTGGGCTATCGTCAAGGACACATGACGCGGGCCACGGCATCCAGACGCGGCCGGTCATGCAAGTGGACCAGGCTCTCGTCGCTCGATGCCGTCGCACAGCGATCGGACTTGCCAGCGACTGCCTCTGCTATGCACCCGGCACCAAGCTCGTAGTTCTCACGGTTGACTCACGCAGCAGAACCAGAACCGTTCCCACCGCCACGTCTGGATCTGCGCCATCGCAGTCGAGGCTACGTGCCGATCGAGCTCGGTAAGTGTGCATCTCATCGCGCTGATAGACGTACGGCGGGTCGATGCTAAGCATCGGGATCGACCGGCTCTCGACCCGCTGCAGCAGTTCCTGAAACCGGCAGTGATGCACCCGATTCAGAATCGATGAAGCAGTCGACGCGCTCATGACGGTCGAAGCGATCACGCGATCCCTCGCCCGGCGACAAAGACGATCGAAATGCCGGGTTACGCGCACGTAAGCGGGTGCCGCGCCGCTCGACGTCGCGATGACCGAGACGATCGATGCGCCGATCGCGACGCGGATATCGATGCCGAACAACAAAGGGATGGATGGAATGACGATCAGGCCGCCGCCAAGCCCGAGCAGCGATCCAAAGACGCCGGCAATCGTTGAAACCCCGAAGATCAGTAATGTCGGGATGAGCGGCGACATCTCACTTAACGCTAGTGGAACGACCGGGGCGTCGCAATCGGCTCGCAGCACCAGAATACATCGCGATGTCATGACTGCAGCGCAGTTCTAGGCGATGGCGAACTGCGCGAGCAAAACGTGAAAGATGCCCAGGCCGCCGATGACCATGCCCTTCATCGCAGGGCCAAAGTCGTTGTTCGGATAACTCACGAACGGAGCTACGGTGTCGGTCATGATTGCGTCTGCCTTACGACGGTGTACCCGGCCATGAGATTCTTCACGTTCGAGAAGTCGCGCTGCACGAGGATGCGCTGCGCAACGTACCCCCGTTGACCGACTTTCGGGAACGATCGGCGGCGGCGGGACAATGACGATCATCTCTACGCTGACGATGGGCACCGGCGGGGCCAAGACGCTCGCCCGCAACCTCGTCAATAACGGCGCAACCAACTGGACGGCCGGGCAATTCAATCTCGGCACCGGCGCGGTCCTCAACAATAATTCCACCTTCACCTGTGACACCACGCTCGGCGCACTTAATGCCTACGGCGTGAGCGGCTCGCCAGTGATCAACAACAATGCCGGCGGTAGCTTCGTCAAAATCGCTACCGGAACCGCTACGATCAACACCAATGCGGTCGTCCTCGTGTTCAATCAACTCGGCACGGTCACCTCGAACAACGGCGAGCTGCAATTCAATTGCCAGCTCGATCTCAACAACGGCTCGACCCTCGCCGGCTCGGGCGTGATTCACTGGGCGGGCGGCACCGAGACGATCGTCTCCGGCATCGTCAATGCTGCCGGTTCGAACATCGTTTACGACGGCGGCACGTTCAGCGGCG
>JANOBD010000059.1:0-1517 GCA_031411495.1 Phycisphaerae bacterium
CCCGGCCTGGGCATCGCGACCCTGGCCGATTCTTCGATCGTCATCTCGGTGAAGCCATTTACAGATCTTGCGAATTTCGGTCCGGTCGGAGGGGAAGTGACCAAAGCGATCGTCGAACGATTGATTGAACTGTATCGCTTCCCCGGGGAGGTGGGCTGATGCAAGAGATGACTTCGAGCACTTGGAAACGGACGGGCAGCAGCATTGTCTGGCATCCGACGCTACTTGCCGATCTCGTTCGCGACGTGGAGCCGACGCCGCTACGCACGATGATTGAATGGTTGAAGTCGGGCTTCCCCGAAAACCCGCCTGGCGGTGGTCGGACGGTGCTTGTCGGCGGATTGCAGACCGCGATCGAAACAATGATGCAGACCAATCCGCCCGATGTGGTTGTAGATTGGCTGCGCCAGCACGCCCTCGCGACGGTTCGGGCGTGGAAAAGCCACTGGCCGACGGTCGGACTTATCTTCGTGATGGACGGACCGAGCGCGCTCTTCGAATACAACGAGGGCGATGATCTGGTCTATTTCGGTCGAGGCAGGAATCGCGAGAAAAAGGTCAAGCTCTCGATGGCGATCTGGAATGGCGCGGCGTCCGGAGCGGGAGCATATGAGCTTCGCGTTCCCGGCACGAATGAAGTGGGCGGATACTTCGTAAGATGGTTGTCGTGAGCATGAGCGATGGAAACGGATCAACTTCTCGTGACGGCGCAACCCATGCACCGGGCAGCAGCGTTTCGCACCCGGAACTCGGCGATGGCGTCATGCTGCGCGCGGAGGGCGGCGGGTATGCACGGGTGTTCTTCAAAGGCCACGGAGAGCGGCAGGTGCTGCTGCACGCGCTCAATCGACAGGCCACCTGGAACGAGCAGGTTGTCGCGTCACCGCGGCCAGCGACGGCTGATGCCGTCAAGAAGCTGTGGCTGGCGATCGAAGCCGAGCGACTGCCGCTGATCGACAGTGCGGCAACCCTAACGAGCGCAAAGGTCGATCTCCTGCCGCACCAGATCGTGCTGACCTACAAGGTTGCGAATGCATCACCGCGTCGATTCCTGGTCGCGGATTCGGTTGGATTGGGCAAGACGATCGAAACGGCGCTGATCCTGAGGGAGTTGGCGTCACGCGGCGAACTGAATCGCGCGTTGATGGTGGTGCCCGCAGGACTGGTCGATAACTGGCGTCGCGAGTTGAACGAAACGTTCAGCCTCGATTTCGAGGTGTTCGGCTCCGAAGGGGATGTCACTGACCGAAAAAGCAATGCTTTCCTTAAGCACAACCGGCTCATCGTAAGCATCGACACGCTGAAGCGGCCGGCGCGTGTGAAGCGGCTCCTCGAAGCCCCGCGTTGGGACTTGATCGTATTTGACGAGGCCCACCACCTGACAGCTTATGAGAGCGGCAAGAAGGTTCATCGCACGCAGAACTTCAAGCTCGCCGAAGCACTGCGTGAACACAGCCGCGACATGATGCTGCTGTCTGCAACTCCGCATCAGGGCGACCACTTCCGCTTCTGGATGC
>JANOBD010000060.1:0-3356 GCA_031411495.1 Phycisphaerae bacterium
TGTTCGGCAATTGCCTTTGCGAGCTGCTTAACTCGGGGGCCGATCATCGACTCGGGGGGCGCGGCATCAAGCGCTATACCGTCAATGGCAAGCTTCACGGCAGACGCCTGCTCGTGACCAATGTCACTCGGATACGACTTCAACGTGATCGTTGCTTCATTGATCTTCGAAATCGCATTATTTTGAATTGCCACATCGTGCTCATTCACTCCCGCCAGCTTCGCAATCTCGTCTTTTGCCGTTGCCAGCTCGCTCTCTATACCATTCCGAGGCAACAGGCGTGCAGGAGGAGCATCGGGAAATCGCACCTGATACTCGCCACCAAGATCGCGCGATACTTCAACCTTCGTTACTTTGTCAGCTGTCTCGCCGGTTGTCTTTGCAACTTCAGTTGCCATGCCTGGTGACAACGCGAAGTTGGCGGTAATGAAAACCGGCTTCTTGGTGAGCTGGCGATAAGCGTTGTAATCTTTTCGCGGCGCGTCGGTGATAAGTTTGATCTCACCTTCCTTCGCAGGCTTGAGCTTCCACAGCGGCGTGAGGATATTCGTTTTGCCGGACTCGTTTGTTCCGATGAGGGCAGTGACAGCGCCCGCGTCGATAAGTCCGCTGTCGCGCACAGAGCGAAAGTTCGTGACCCGAAACGAAATGAGCGTCATATGTGCTTTTGCCATGCGGACCTCGTCTACGTCGTTGAAGCCGGAAATCGATTGGCTATCCGACCCCTTTGATATGGACCGCGAAGCAGCTGGAGATTCAAAGCGATGTGCCATCTCGCCGCGTTGGCGATCCGTATTTTACCCTAACACATGACTTGTGAATGTCCAGAAGAGTTGCGCTACCATTCAATTCCGGTAACGACACAAGTGTCCAAATCGGCCTTTAATGTATCCGCACGACCTGATTCCCGAATCCACGGCACGCGGTGTCGGGTAAGCCCGTCGAAAAGCGTCACGTCGGCCTTTGCGATGTTGATCAGGTGGTTCCCGCGAATCCGCACATCGCGGCCGACGCCGTGCAGCGTAATGCAGTTCTCCGACGGGTTGAACTCGATGCGCTCGATCCAGGCATAGGCGATCGCCACCTGATTCCCGCCGGTCTTTTTGAGCGTCAACATTTGCGAGCGCTCGCGAAGTCCGCGTAGCAAGCCGAAGCTGCCCAGATCGTCCGCGGCATCAGGATCGTTTGATGCGTCGAGATGGCCGCTGAATGTGGCGGCGAGTTTCTGGTTGAGTTTATCGATCAAGGGCGGCCTCCTTCTTCTCGTGAGTGCGCTCGCGCTCACGCTGCTTTTTCTTTTCTCGATCGCGGCTTGCGACCATTGTGCGGCGCTGCTTGTTCGGACGCCCGAACAGGTCGGTGGCGCTCATGCGATCTTCGTCGCGACTCACGGCTTCGAGCAGTTGCTGCTTGTCGTCGGTGTAAATCTTTACCGATTCTTCGCCACGGCTGGCTGAGACGTAGAACTGTTTCATTGATGCCGCGCCGATCGAATGCGCAGACTGTGCGATGAAGACGCGCTTCACGGACTTTCCTTGGCTCGCGTGACTGGTGCTGACATAACCGTGGCTCAGGTGCCCATAGTCCTTCGGGATCGTCCAGCCCTCCTTCGTGAGCAGATTTCCGGATCGGTCGAATCCCTTGATCGTGTGCAGCGTGCCGTTATTGAGGCGGTGGCCGTCGAGCGACTTGCCGTTGCGCGTGATCCGTACCACCTCACCCGGCGCGATCGGAATCGCATCCTGATAGCACAGGTCAAACCGGGCACTCTGATCGCGTGGGATGGCGCGATCGCCCACCGTGCCGTCAGGTTCGACAACGAGCCGCTCGCCGGCTTTGAATCCCTTCGCATTGCGGTGGAACACCAGCACGTCGCCGGGCAGATAGTTGGTTGCGTCGCTGCGTTCGGCTTCGGTGAGTTTCGACGAACGCAGGATCGGGACGATCTGTTCATTCTTTCGATCTAGTAGGCCTGATTCACCGAGCACGTTGCGTATTTCACGTTGTGTGCGTTCGCCCTCAATGTGTGTCGGCGACACCACTAAGGCTGATTTCCCATCGAGCAGCGACGCGGCGTAGTCCTTTGCAAGCCGGTGATACCGATCCTGGCCAGATACTTCCTCGATCCAGTGCAGATCGTCGAGCCGGTGAAAGCCTTCGGATACGCGGCCATCGGCAAGGGCTGCGACCGCGGCTTTGTATGCGCCTTTCTGGCGGCGGATGTCTTTTAAGGTCGCGGGTTTGAGGCCGGCTTCGCGCTCCAGTAGGTCCATTGGCGAACCCCGCTCGACGGCCGCGTGCTGCCGCACATCGCCAGAAAGCAACACACGTGCGTGATGACGTTCGGCCAACTCGAACACCTTCGCCATCGTCGGCGTTCCGACCAAACCGGCTTCATCGATCCAGATCACGTTGTTCGCGACGCTCGCTTGCAATTCCGTGTCTTGGAGCAGCTTGGCGACTGTCTCGGCATTCTCGAAACCGGCACCGCGCAACACACCGCGACTCGCATCGGCGCTCGGCGCGAACGCCATGACCTCGACGCCGGATTCTTCAATCCCGGTTACGACCTCGCGCATCATGGTCGTCTTGCCGGTGCCGGCGATGCCGCGCACGAGCGTCACCCCGTCGCATGATTGAAGCACGCTCTGCACGGCCTGCGTCTGATCGGGGGAGAGAAACGTTTGCACGAAGGGCCGGTCGCTGGCTGCGAAGGGTTGGTACGTCCCTCGACCGGCTTTCGCGAAGCGAAGCATTGCCTGTTCTTCGGCGAGGACTTCCGGCGTGCTGACCATTGAACGTCCGTCGAGTGTGCCGCGCAATAGATCGGCATCGCGGGCGGCGGATAGGACATCTTCCAGTCGGCTCGTACCGATCCCATGCTTCAAAGCGTGGGCGAGCAATTCACGCTCACGCACGACGGCTTTGCGTTCGAACAAGTGCTTGGCCGCGAATGCCACTGCGACGGCCGGGGCGGTTTTGTCGTGCAATTGAATGGCTTCGCCGCCGATGCGTTGCGACGCAGCGACGATGCTTTTGCGTTCGGCGTCGCTTAGCCGTTCATCCCACCAAGCGCGCAGTTGGTCGAAACTGTGTCGATCGTTCTTCTTCTCACGCGTCTTCGCACCGAGGCCATCCTTTTGAGCAGCATCGGTAATGCCGCGCTTGGCAGCTTCCGCTTCGATCTGCGCGGTGCGAAGGCTGAACTTGGGCAGCGCCGAGCGTGCGACGTCCGCCAGTTCCCATCCAGTTCGTGTGCGTTCGACCGCAAGCCCCAGGTCGGCTAGCGATGCGGCGAGGCGAGAATGAAAACACTGCTCGAAATACTTCGCATCCGACTTGATGGTGCCGAGTTG
>JANOBD010000061.1:0-27380 GCA_031411495.1 Phycisphaerae bacterium
TTTTGTTGGTGATTGGACCTTGGTCATTCGACCGGCCCGTGTTTCGATATCATCAATGGCCGAGTTTTCGATCACCTGTCGCCGCTGCGGCGAGCCGTTCGCGTACGAGTCGCGCGCGTGGCTGCCGGCGTGTCCGAAGTGCGGCGCGGCGGCCGTGCCGCTGCGCGAGCGGATCGCATCCAACCGCGTGGCCGCGGTGCTGGCGCTGCTCGCGCTGGTCTGTCTCGGGTTCGGGCTCGCTTCGCCGTTCATGACCATGGACAAGCTCGGCACTCGGAACGAGTTTTCCCTCGTCGGCGGTGTGCGCGAACTCTTCGAACGCGGTAACCTCATCATCGGCACAGTGCTGCTGGTCTTCAGTGTGATCTTCCCGTTCGTGAAGCTGCTCGCGCTGCTGTTTGCCACCTCGCGGCACGCGCCGATCACGACAAAGTGGCGGAAGATTCTCCACAAGGCCGCCGACCTGACCGGGAAGTATTCGATGCTGGACGTGATGGTGATCGCGGTGATCATCGTGCTGGTGAAGTTCAAGAACATCGCCCACGTGGAAGCGCACGCGGGCGTGGCGTGGTTCTGTGGGGCGATCCTGCTGTCGCTCGTGGCGGGACTGTGCGTGAAGATTCCGCACGAAGCTTGGTCGAACTTAGCTGGCGCAGAAGAGATGAAATAGCCGCGTCGCGCGCGACGCGGGTCTCAGCCGATTTCCCGAGGAATCTCGAAGGCTACCTCAGGGCAACAGTTCTTGTGACCGACCCACGCGCTCACGCGCACAAACTCAGCCCAATGCGTATCGTTCACTCGCGACCACGCATCACACCAGGACATCATTCGTCGTGCGTGTGTGCCGGGTCGTCGTTCCCGGCGCTGCGATGCCGAGGGTGATCTCGTAGTTCTGGGCGATCAGCACCAGGTCGTCGAAGTTCACGTTTCCGGCCGGGTCATAGTCGAAGTTGCCTTCCGAGAACGTGTGGCCGGCGGTTTCGTAGTTTCGCGCGATGACGAGCAGGTCGTCGAAGTTCACGAGTCCGTCGTTGTTCGCGTCGCCGCGAATCATGGTGAAGTTGTAGCTGTACGCCGCGATCGGGTTGTTCGCGAGGTCGCTGAGCGCGCCCGCAGCGATCGACAGGCGGTAACGCGCATCCGCCAGCGGCGAGGCGAGCGAGAGCGTCGCGGTGTTGGTGGCCGATGCGTAAGCGACCGAATAAGCCGTCGGCAAAACGACCGCGCCCGTGGTCAGATTGGTCAGGACCAGGTCCGACGGCGCGAATGAATCGCCGACATATTCGCTGAAGTTCAGGCGGATTGCCTGGGCGGCGGTCTCGTGGTCGAAGGCCGCGCTGGCGACGGTGGGCGGGACGGCTTCGGGTTGCGAGAGCAGGACATCCAGTCGGGTGGCGTTCGTGCCGCTGACGACGATATTCGAGAACGTCCGCGTGACGTATCCCGGTGCGGCCACGGTCACCGTGTACGTGCCGGGCACGGTCATGCGATGGTAGTCGCCGACGTTGGGATCGGTGAATGCGGGCTGGATGTTGCCGACGAGGGTGATCTTCGCCAGCAGTGGCGTGCCCGTCAAAACGTCCCTTACGATGCCGCGGATGCCCCACTGGGCGGTCTTGGCGTAGTCCATCATCGCCTGGCGATTGTTGTTCCAGCGTGCGGGCAGCAACGAGGTCGCAGGCTTCTTGGTGTTGTAGAGTTCGATCGTGGTGGCGATCTGGCCGAGGTAGCGGTAGGTCCAGTCCTGAAGTCCGCCGGAGACTTCGTACCAGTAATCGCCGTTGGTGATGCCGCCCGGGAATCCGCCGGTGAGCAAATCGGTGTTCGTCTTGGCGTACTCGTTGGCGACCACCCGGTACAGCGCGTCATCCGGGCTGGCGGCGTAGTCGGCGATGCCGTTGCTGTTGGTGTCGTACGGATAGTTCACCACGGCCGCGCCGCCGTGGAAGTTCGCACCGAGCGTGAAGCTGTGGGCTCGCTGGAAGTTCATCATCGCGACCGTCTCGACCTGTCGACCGGCGGTCTGCATGGGCGAGCCGTCATAGAAGGTTCCGATCGATGTCACGGAACCTTCGGGGAAGTTGCGATTCAGGTCGACGACGTTGGCGTTGTAACGGCTCACGGACGCGAAGCCGTCCGGATTCATCTGCGGCACGAACCAGAACTCGGTGTTGTTCACCAGGTTGGTGACGTTGGTGTCGGTGCCGTAGTTGGAAAGGAGATAGTCGATGAAGTACATCGAGTTCGACTGCCCGACGGGTTCGTCACCGTGCATCGAGCCCTGGTAAAAGACTTCGGGCTCATCTTCCTCTGAAGCGACATTGTCGCTGAGCTTGAGTGCCCAGATGTCGCGGTTCTGCACGCTCTTGCCGATGCTGAACTTCTGAACCAGCGATGGGGCGTAGGTGACGAAGTCGTTGAGATCGTCCGAGAGCTGCGCGGCGGTGTGATAGATGCCCAGCTGCACGCCGGGCACGGTCAGCAGGACGCGGGGTTCGAGGTTCTGAAGCACGGTGCCGGGGTGGATGAGCGGACGACGTCGAATGCGCATAAGGGGATGTTAATGAAGTTCGGGCAGAGGTACAGACAGAAATGTGGCGGATTTTCGGCGGTTTTGCCGTATATGACGGTCGATGGCATGATCGGCCTCCCCAATTCATAGGATCGGGAAGAAAGCGTGAAGAGAGATGGCCGATACGCCGCCAAAACTGGACTACGCATCGGCGGTCTCGCCAGCGCGGCCAAGGTGGCTTCGCGTTGACGGCAAAACACTGATCGCTTCCATTCCGGTGAGCCTGCCGAGGCGCTGTGTGAAATGTAATGGCGAAGAAACGAGGCGCATCTCAACGGTATTGAAATGGGGAGATGGGCGATTCGTCTGGGGTGCGACCGTGCACTTCAGCCTGTGTCGGACCCACAGCCGCAGGAGATTCATGCTCTTGCTGCGCTGCTGGCTGCTCGCGTTGGGCCTGTTTTCGGCGGGGATCATGTGCTTCGCGCTCGTCGCCCAGCAGGTATTGTCAGAAGCATTCGTGCTGGTTTCGTTTTTCCTCGTGATCATTTCGCCCTTTCTTTGCGGCAAGTACGCGGCGCGAAGGTCGACGATCCTCGTGCCCAAACACATCGACAAGACGACGATGTGGCTCAACGGCGCGGGCGAACCGTTTCTCGATTCCATTCGGAATTCCATCGCGGCGTGACGGAGTCGGTCGCGGTTGAAACTCACTTCGGATCGCGTAATGCGACCGAGATTTTGATCGACTGATTTCTCACATCGGGCATATCAAGAATCCAGTCGCGGGCCGCAGGACGTCCGCGAGCCGTTGCGAGATCGCCGCATCGGTCTGGACGAAGCCGGTTCGCACGCGAGACGCCGAAGTGCCATCACATTCGACGGCTGTCAGCCACGCCCAGGCGCATCGGCATGCCGGTTCATCGCACATCGGTCTGCGCATCGGTTGCCGTGCCCGTCGGCGGGATGAGCACCATCGCCCGGTCGTCGGCGTAGACGGCCGTCCAACCCAACTGCTTCAGCGGGCCGGCGAGGTGGCTGTTCCGGGTCGGCAGGATCGCCGCATCCGCGTGTTGGCCGCGCAGGAGACGGGTCTTGGCGGCTTCGGTGCCGAGGTAGACGTCGGTCCAGAACGAGGCCGGATAGATCAACGTGCGGCCGTCCATGAAGACCTGGTAGCGATCGCCCAGCCGCCAGATCAGGTAGCCGCCCCATGTGAGTTCGTTGATCACGCGCCCGTTGACCGGCTCGACATTGTCTTCGACGAAGGTCACGGCGCGTGTGGGGTAGCGCAGGTTGTCGTCGTTGCGGATGATCCAGTCATCGACTCGAGTGTTGCGCCCGGGGAAGCCCATGATGATCTGCACGAGGCTGAACGTGAGCGCGCCGGTGAAGGTGAGCCGCACGATCGCCCGATCGAGCACGATCTCGCGCATCGCCGGCAACTGGGCGGCGAGCAGCGGCATGGCCAACAGGGCGTACACGGTCGAGAACCGGCCCATCTGCATCAGGAAGAGCAGCCCGGCCGCGAGCGTGAACAGGTGCTCGAAGCCGAAGGCGCGCGTGAGCGGAACCGACGTTTCGCTCTGCATCGCCCGGCGATTGCTCACCAGCGTCCTGACCACGAGAACGAGATGGCCGATGACGATCAGCAGCAGCACCTTGCCGATCGCGCCGGTGTGGAAGGGCAGGATCTCCGAGACGAGACCGTTCTTCACCATCGGGTCTTCGCTGCCGAACCAGATGGCGTTGCGAATGCAGCCCGGCAGCATCGGCGTGCCGAGCGCCGCGAAACTACAGGCGATCGCGAGGAGCAGTTGCCGCCGGATCGGGTAGCGCTGCGCCTCTCCGCGGACGCGGGCGAGTTGATGTTCGTTCTGCCGGCTGTGAAGGAGGTGATCTTCGATCTGCAACTGCACTTCGCGGCCGGGCAGATAGTTCCAGGCGTCGAGGCACATGCCGATCCAGCGTGCCCAGAGAAAACCGATCCAGAGGACGACATAAAGGTGAAGGTTGGTGAGCAGCAGCGTCATCGGGACGAGCCACCAGACCCGGACGTCGCCGACTCGGCGATCGCGGTTGAGCGCGAAGACCATCGCCGACATCAGCGCCAGCGCCATCGTGACCGGCCGGAAGCTCAGGTACGGCAGGGCGAAGAGCGCGCCGCACACGCAGGCGAGCAACGTGGCGACCTGCCGACGCTGGCCGGTGAGGGTAACACTCGCCTCGATGCACGATCGCGCCAGGAAGTAGAAGTAAGTCAGCGCGCAAAGGACGTGAACGAGCACGACGCCGCGCAGGCCGCCGAGGTCGAAGGTCCACTTCATCAGCAGTTCGCCGAGCCAGGAGAAGGGCGTCCACGGGGTGTGGCTCGACATGAAGCTGAAGTGATCGACGATCGGGCCGATGCCCTGCGTGAGGAGCTGGTCGGCGACGCGGATGTGCCAGAAGAAGTCCGGGTCGAGCGAGTCGGCGAGCACGGCTTTCCCGGCCGCGAAGGCGCAGACGAGCCCGATCCCCAGCGAGTAGCCGAAGCGAGATTGCCGCGACGCGGAAGCCGAGTCGCGCGCGAGAGGAAGGGCGAGTTCCGACACGTCTTGGTTATCGGCAAAAGGAGGCGTGGGACGCGATTGAAATGCGCGCGATCGTGTCGCACAAGACGCGGTTTAATTAGGCTTGCACAGATGACGAGTTCAGGGGAACGACCGTTTCCGCTTGATTATGCCCCGGAGATCGAAGCAGGCGATGTCGTTGCGACGCGAAGGCTCGCAGCGATTGCGAAGTGGATTCTCATTGCGCAACTCGCCGTGCTCGCCTTCAGCGTTGTGATCGGATTGGTGGAAGTCTCACGAACGCCCAACCTGCTTGGCTGGTGGACCGCCTATGGCCTGGCGACGTCGTTTGTGGAAGTCTACCTGATGATCCGCTGCATCAAGGTGCTTGCTCACGATCGCAAGGCAGCGCTCGGAATTTTCTACGTGACCCTATTGGTCAAGATGTTGCAGCCGCTCGTTTACCAGTTTGTTTACTTTTCTAGACTTTCGGCGGCAGGAGTTGCGATTGGCTCAATGATGATGATCGTCTTTGCGATTCAGTCGAATTGCCACGTGATGATGGTTCCGTCGCTACTCCGTCGCGACAGCGGCGAGTGGTTGCGACGGCTCCATTGGCTTGCGGTTGCGATGCTCACACTTTCACTCGTCAATTGGTTTCGCAACATCGCAATTTCGGTCCTTGATGGCACGCTCTTTCATGCGGACTCCGTTGAGGTCATCAAGCCCACGTGGCTACAGACTGGAGTACTGGCCAGCATCGCCCTGCTGGTTGCGCTTCGCCACGAAAACAACCGGATCCTGATCCGGCTTGTGGCTGCTTGGTACGTTCTGTTTTCATTGACGATCCTTCATGATGCGTATTGGCATCGCATTTACCCTCGGCGAATTGACTCCGACACTGCGATGAACTTGATTGACGAGTCGTTACGCCTTTTCGTTGGTGGCTTGCCGCTGGCGTTTCTCGTCTGGTTCACCTTCCGGTTCACGGATGCTCAGAGAAAGGAGATGGGAGCTGTGCTGGCCGATCGCCCGGCAAACGCATAACCTCCCTCCACCATGCCGTTGGCCATCGTTGAAAAAGTGGGACGCGACACCAATGACGCCATCGTCGCCTTTGGCGACTTCTGGGTGTTCACGTGGCAGACCGTCCGCTGGCTGGTCGTCTCGGGCTGGCGCTGGCGCGCGGTCAAGAACCTTCTTCCGCTGATGTACGAAGTCGGCACGCGGTCGGTGCCCGTTGTCGCCGTCACCGGCGGATTCATTGGCATGGTGATGGCCGTCGAATCGATCAACCAGTTCAAGGTGCTCGGGCAGGAAGAGCGCATCGGCGGCGTCATCGCGCTGGTGGTGCTCAAGCAGATCGGGCCGGTACTCGCGGCCGTCATGCTGGCGGGCCGGGTCGGCGGCGCGCTCACCGCCGAGCTGGGCACGATGAACGTCACCGAACAGCTCGATGCGCTGCGCGTGATGGGCTCCGACCCGATCCGCTACCTCGTCGTCCCGCGCGTCGTCGCGTGCGTCCTGCTCACGCCGGTACTCACGATCTACTCCGACCTTCTCGGCGTGCTCGGCGGATGGCTCGTCTCCACCCAGCTGATGGGCGTCGCCAGCGAACCGTTCTGGAAATTCTCCGCCGACGCCGTCGGCAACTGGCAGATCTTCGAGGGCCTGGCCAAGAGCGTCTTCTTCGGCGCGGCGATTGCGCTCATCAGCTGCTACAAGGGGTTCACCTGCGGCGCGGGCGCGAGCGGCGTCGGTAAGGCGTGCACCGACAGCTTCGTGACGTCCTTCCTCGCGATCATCGTGATCAATCTCTTCGCGGCCAAACTGCTGCAGGACCTGTATGTCGCCTTGTTCGGACTCAAGGGATTGTTCGATTGATCTTGTAGACGGCGAGCAGGCGGCACGGAGTCAGCGGGTCGGCGCTCTGAGCACCCGACCATGAGAGGCGATCAGGAATTGCCTTCCCGCGACGTGCTCCATCGCGCACGTTCCCGTGAACCGACCGAATGCGGGCAAGATCAGCTGCGCCGGGTCGACGACAAAGCAGGGCACCTTCATGACCGTGCCGTCGAAGTCGGTGAGCGTCGTCGCGGGATGAAGGTGGCCGCAGATGAGGTGGTCGGTTTCGCTGTCAAAATCCGACATAACTTCGGCCGGCATTTCCCGATCGTCTCGTGGCGCGTGCTGAAACTTGATGTCGTCAAAGCGGAGCGAGTTCAGGCAATCGATACCGAGTGTTTCGCAGGGATCGCCGGCATGCCTGTCGTGGTTGCCGCGGACGATCGTCATCGTCACGTCCGCATGCTTTCCACGCCATTGGTGCAGTGCGCGGGTCATCTCCGCGTCGTTGGATTCCTTGCCATGGAAGAAGTCGCCGAGCACGAGCAGTTCGCGCGATTCAGTGAGATCGAGCAGCGCGCTCAATCGCAGCAGGTCGTTGCTGGTCACGTCGTTGGGCACGGGGATGCCGCGTGCCTGGAAGAGCGCGTCCTTGCCGAAGTGCGTGTCGGCAACGATCAGCATCTTCCGCCGCGGCCAGAGCATGGCCCGGTCGGCGAGGAGGATGAAGGTCTCGTTGCCGAATTTGAGTTCCATTTTCGAGCGGTCTTTCTTCGGCTGTAGCGCCGCACTCGATAAACCGCTGTTCGTCGGTGCGAAGCCGGTGAGCGGCTCACCGCTCTGCCGCACGTTCGAGTTCTTCGAGCATTCGTTCGATTCGATCATGTCCCGCCTCCGTGCGGATCGTCTGGCTTGCGATGCGTTGGGCCCAGAGCGGGAACGCCATTGGCGTGAACCGCTCGGGGTAAGTCATCACAATCTGTTGGTCCTTCAACGCTTCCAGCGCCGAACTCAACCGCTTGACCTCAAGCTGTTGTTCTAGCACTTCGCGCCGCGCCTGCTCCAGCAGAAGGTTCTGCGGATCAAACTCGACGAAGACATCGTAAAACAATTCGCTGCTGGCTTGAAGCTGTCGGGTGCTCTTTGGCGAGCCCGGCGTATTCGGCACCAGCAGGCCGGCGATCCGCGCAATTTCGCGAAATTGCCGACGCGCCAGTTCGCCCGCGTTCAGGCACTCGAACAGGTCCGTCAGAAGCGTCGCTGGCGAAAGCAGCTCGCGCCAGCGCTGTTGGCTGAATCCGGCACGCTCTTCAATGTTGCTCGGCAACGCCTCGCCTTTGATCTGAACCATGCCGCGCTTGGTCAGCATCGCGCGCGAATGGATCACCTGTTGCCGCGGAATGAGCAGCTCGATGCCATAGTCGGTGAACGTCGCGGTGACCGGCAGCTTCGTCGATCGGCCGATCCGGTGGCCGACCACCGCAGCCAGCCCCTCGTGCACGAGCCGGCCTAGAAACGGATAGAAGTAGATGTGCACGCCCTCGCGACTGGTCATCGTTTCAATCAGCAGCTGGCTCGATTTCGGCAGATGGCTCCAGCGCGCCTGGATCTCGAGGATCGGCCTGACCGTCTTCATTTCGTCATCGACATACAAGTCGTTCGTCGCCTGTTCGAGGCGCTCGCGCACTTTCTGCGAAAGCATCGTCGAGAGGGGAAACTTCGCGCCCGGCCAACTCACGATTGTGGCCGTCTTCTTCTTGTTCGGGCGCACCTTCGCCACCATCTGGCGGAGCGAGAGGAGTTCCAGCGCCTGCCCGGCAAAGGTGAAGACATCGCCCGGCTTCATCTTGCCGATAAAGCCTTCTTCGACAGTGCCCAGCTTCTTGTGGCCATGCACCAGGGTGATCGTCCCGTCGCCGACGATCGTGCCGATGCCCAGGCGGTGCAGGCGTGCGAGGCGATCGTTTGCGATGGTCCAACGGCCGGTGAGTTCGTCTCGTTTGATTTTCTGAAAACGGTCGTACGCGGTCAGCGTCGGGCCGCCGCGAGTGACAAAGTCGATCACCCAGCTCCATTCCTGCCGCGTGAGGTCTTTGAAGGCGTGGGAGCGGATGACCTCGTCGTAGAGAGCGTCCACATCGAACCCGCCCCCGGCGCTGAGTGTGATCACGTGTTGAACCAGCACGTCGAGCGGCTTCATGATCGGCCGGCGCGATTCAACGGTTTTCAGCTGAATGCCTTCGCGCGCAGCACTGAACTCGATCAATTCGAACGCATGTGTCGGCACGCAGTAAAGATGAGACGGCTCGCCGGGCCGATGTCCCGATCGGCCGGCGCGCTGCATCAGTCGTGCAATCCCCTTGGGTGAACCGACCTGGATCACCTGGTCGACGGCCGCAAAATCAACGCCGAGATCGAGCGAGCTGGTGCAGACGACCGCCTTGATCTTGCCGGCGCGGAGAAGGTCTTCGACGGCGTTGCGTAGCTTGCGGTCGAGCGAGCCGTGATGAATCGCGATCTGCCCGATGAGATCGGGGCACTGGCGCATGAGCTGTCGGAACCAGATCTCGGCCTGCGCGCGGGTGTTGGTGAAGACCAGTGTCGATCCGCCGTCGCGGATCACCTTCCCGACATTCTCCGCCATTCGCCCCCCGATGTGGCCTGCCCAGGGGAACCGTTCGAGCGTCGTCGGGTAGACGGTGTGGAAGTGGAGCGTCTTCTCGATGTTGGAGTGGATCGTCAGAAAGGAGGGATGAGGGGTAAGGAATGAAGAAGACAGCGCGAGTGTCCCGGTGGTCGCCTCACCCGCCGGGCGAGGGTCGCTGTCGGAAGCGCGATTGGCCGAATGAACACGATCGATCGAGTGTCCCGGCACAAGCACGCGTCCGGCTTCTTCCAGATTCCCAAGCGTCGCGCTCAGTCCCCACGTCCGAATTGCCGGGTTCCACGCGCGCAGCCGCGTCAGCCCGAGTTCGGTCTGCGTGCCGCGCTTGGTGGAGAGTAACTCGTGCCACTCGTCCACGACGACACACCGGATTGTCGACAGCTTCGCGTACGCGTCCTCGTAGGACAGCAGCATCGACAAACTCTCCGGCGTCGTCACCAGCAGGCTCGGAAGACGCTCGCGCTGCTTTTTGCGCACCGTCTGGGTCGTGTCGCTCGTACGCAACTCGACCGACCAGTTCAGGGCCAGCGCTTTGCAGAATCGGTCAAGGTTGTGTGCCGTGTCATTCGCCAGTGCCCGCATCGGCGTGAGCCAGAGAAGGGTGAGCGGGGCGGAAGATTTCCGATTCTCGATTTCCCGATTTCGTCTGGAAGTCACGGCAGTTGTCGACTCCACACCGGGCAGTTTGAAGTCGGAAATCCCCTCGATCGCAGGCCCGCCAAACACGCTCCACGTCTTTCCTGATCCGGTCGGCGCGTGTACCAGGCCCGAGCGGCCGGCGAGATAGGCGTCCCAGCACTCTTCCTGAAACCGGAAGGGGCACCACCCGCGCGAGGAAAAATACGCCTCGACGCGAGCCCGGCCCAGGGCGAACGGATCGATGCGAGTGGGGGCGGGTTTGGTTCGCGGCATGCGCACCGCCAGTGTAGGCCGAATGTGCGAGAATTTCGCCAAAACCCGCCTTCTGGATCGCGCCGATACGCTCGTCCGGGCCGAGAACCGCGATCGTCGTCACCCCAGCCGGCGAACGAAACGCTTCCTGTCGGAAAGCAGACGACCGTTCCTGTTGAAGCTTCTATAACCCTCGATTTTGCCGCGATTTTCGTTACCGGACCCGTAACCGAATCGCCTGGCGCTCGTTATCTTCCGATGTAGCCCTAGGAGATCTCATTCATGTGTGGAATCGTTGCTTATGTCGGTCGAAAACTCGCGCAGCCCGTTCTCATCGAAGGCCTCAAGCGCCTGGAATATCGAGGGTATGACTCGGCCGGCGTGGCGGTAATTGATTCATCCGCCAAGATGCACATCCGTAAGGCGGTGGGGCGCATCTCCGTTCTGGAAGAATCGCTCGACGCGAGAAAACTTCCGGCGGCGCAGATCGGCATCTGCCATACCCGCTGGGCAACCCACGGCGGCGTCACTGAAGAAAACGCCCACCCGCATCTCGACGGCCGAGATGAAATCGCCTTGGTTCACAACGGCATCATCGAAAACTATACAACACTCAAAAAGCTCCTTGAGTCCAAGGGCTACTCCTTCAAGAGCCAGACCGACACCGAAGTCCTCGCGATGCTCGTCGGCGATCTGTACCACGACATGAAGGCGCGCGGCGAAGTGAAGCCGGGCCAGTCGTTGCTGCTCAAAGCGGTTCAAGCCGCGCTGCACGAAGTCGAAGGCACCTACGGCATCGCGGTCGTCTGCCAGGCCGAGCCGGACACGCTCGTCGTCGCAAGAAAGGGGTCACCACTCATTATCGGCGTGGGTGAGGACGAGTACATCGTCGCTTCGGATGCCGCAGCCATCGTCGAACACACCAGCCGGGTCATCTATCTCAACGACAACGAGATGGCCCTGCTCCGCCCGAGTGAGTTCACGACCACCACCATCGACGACATCGAGATCACCCCCGTCATCAGCCAGCTCGAAACGAAACTCGAAGAGTACGAGCTCGGCGATTACGAGCATTACATGCTCAAGGAAATCTTCGAGCAACCCAACTCGCTGCGCAACTGCTTCCGCGGGCGAATCGATGCCCGCGAGGGCCGGATCGTGCTCGGCGGTTTGACCGGCGCGCACAAGGCGCTCGTAAACGGACGCCGCTTCGTCCTGACCGGCCAGGGCACCGCGTATCACGCCGCACTCGTGGGCGATTATCTGCTTGAAGACCTCGCCAAAGTCGTCACCGAGGCGACCTACGCCAGCGAGTTTCGCTACCGCAACCCGATCATCGAAGACAACACCGTCGCCGTCGCGATCAGCCAGAGCGGCGAGACGATCGACACGCTCCACGCCATCCGCGAAGCCAAGGAAAAGGGTGCGACGGTGATGGGCATCGTGAACGTCGTGGGCTCGACGATCGCCCGCGAGACCGATGCGGGCATTTATCTTCACGCCGGACCAGAAATCGGCGTCGCCAGCACCAAAGCCTTCACCGCCCAGATCGCGACGCTGACGATGCTCGCGATGTACCTCGGCCGGCGGAAGTTCATGAGCCAGAGCCAGACGCAGGAACTGATCGAAGGCCTTCTCGCGATCCCCGAGCAGATGGAACGGGTGCTGACGCAGAGCGCGCAGGTGAAGACGATTGCCGAGACCTTCTGCGAGCGAGAGAACTGGCTGTTCCTCGGCCGCGGGTATCACTACCCGGTGGCGCTGGAGGGCGCGCTCAAGATCAAGGAAATCAGCTACATCCACGCCGAGGGCATGCCCGCCGCCGAGATGAAGCACGGCCCGATCGCGCTGATCAGCAAGGGGATGCCGGTGGTCTTCATCGCCACCAAGGGCAGCCAGTACGACAAAGTGATTTCCAACATCGAAGAAGTGAAAGCCCGCGGCGGCGTGATCATCGCGGTCGCCACCGAAGGGGATGAGCGCATCAAACAGTACAGCGATCACGTCATCACGATCCCGCACACGCTCGAACCGCTCCAGCCGATCCTCAGCGTCGTGCCGCTGCAACTGCTGGCGTATCACGCGGCCGTGGTTCGCGGATGCAATGTCGATAAGCCGCGGAACCTGGCCAAGAGCGTGACGGTGGAGTGATCCCTTCTTCGACGCGTCGATGAGGTCCGGGTCTGCGTCGAGGGTTCGGTCGAATCTCCAAGAATGCATAAGTGCGAGTCCGGGGTGACGAACCCGTTGACCCGCGCTCGCATTCCATGAGCGCGGGTCAGGAGTACCTGCCCCGGGAAAATCAGATGCTATACCAACAGGCGCTCCGCACTATGCGCGTTGTCGACTCGGATGCGCGGGCCGGCTTGCCGGCCATATGTCGGTTCGAACTCATTCCGCGCCATCGCGCCGGTAGTCAAACTTGCTGCCATCGTCGAACGGGATGACCAGGTGTTCGACGTCCTGATCGTCCCGCTCGACGCGATAGTTGTAAGTCTTCACTCCGTTCTTGAGCTCTTCCTCGGTCATGTCGCGGTCTATCTTTCGCGTGCCCATGTCGCCGAGGTAGTGGCCCTTGAGGGGGCGGATGGTGAAGGTTTCGCCAACGAACTCGACGGTGCCTTCGTGGACGGTCCAGAACTTGTTCACGATGTTGTACGAGCGGACCTCGCCGTACACGTACTGCTTGTAATGGCCGGCGTCGTCGAACTCGAAGATGCCGGCCGACCCGCGGGCATTGCCGAGGAACTTGCCGGTGTCGCTGTCCCAGTAGGTCGTCGGGCTCACGCTGCCGTAGATCCACTTCCCCTGGACCTGCGTCGGCGTCGTGTTTTCAACGGCGACGTTGACCAGAGGCGTGGGCCTTCGATCCGCAAACAGCCCTGCCGCTCCGAGGGAAAGAGTCACGGCACCGAACATCAATCCGAACTTCTTGAGTGTCTTCATTACCACTGCTCCTTTGACACCTCATGCGCAGGGAAGCAGCGATGGCTGACAGGGGTGTTCGATTTGAAGTCAGACGAGGGTGGCAGTCACCGCGTCATGATCGCTGGGACAGCGATCGCCGTCGCGGGTGCGGTCGATACCGGCGGCGGTGACGCCAAAGCCGCGGGTAAAGATGAAATCGATCCGCTTGTCGCAGGTGTTCCCGGTGAAGTCGTGAAAAGTCGCTTCGTTCGGGCCGGGCGTGGGGTTGATCTGGCGAAATGTGTCGAGGAAATCGCCGCCTTCGATCATGACGCGATAGGGCGGATCGACATCGGTACAGTTGAAGTCGCCCATGATGATCACGCGATCCTTTTCGTCCTTCGTTCGCTCGCGCAGGAGCCTGGCCGATTCGACCCGCGCGGCTTCGCCGACGTGATCGAAATGCGTGTTGATCACCAGCAGGCGCTTTTGCTGCTCGCGGTCGCGAAGCCGCGTCCATGTGGCGATGCGCGTGAGGGCGGCGTCCCAACCGACACTCGCGACATCGTGCGGCATCGGGCTGAGCCACCAGGTGCCGGTCTCGACGAGCGCGAACCGCTTCCGACGATAAAACAGCGGTGCGTATTCGCCTTTTTCCTTCCCGTCCTCCCGGGCGACGCCGACATAGTCGTATTCGGGCAGGACGCATTTGGCGCTGATGAATTGTTCGATCAGTACTTCCTGAAGTCCCAGCAGGTCCGGCCCGTAGTCGCGTATGGCTTTGAAGAACAGCCTGCTCCGCAGTGGCCAGGCGTTGTGCTTGTCCGGAGCGCGGCCGTTGCGGATGTTGAAGGACATGACTTTCATGAGCGGCCTCGCGGTCAAAAGCAGTAGGGAAAAACAGACACAGGCGAGCCATGTTGGCTCGCCTGTGTGAAAGGTCAATCGTCGCAATCCACAACGCGGGGATCTCAGAAGCGTCGGCAGTCAGCGAATGATCCCGCCGGCCGCGTTCGTGTGGAACGGAACGTTCGTGGTGGAGACAAATCCGGAAGTTCCCAGACGCGGCACGGTCGTAGACCCGACCACGACGGGATAGCCCACGCCGCCATAGCCATAGAAACCGTTGCCGTATCCGTATCCGTACCCGCAGTCGGCGACGCGCGGGACATATCGGTCGTAGCCGCGGGCGACATACGCATAGCGAAGGGCGATGTCGCGTGCGGTACGCGTCTCATCGAGATACGCGGCGGACGCGAGCATGACGATGCGCGCCTCTTCGCGGCTCTTGCGCAGCGTGGCGAGCGTTTCGTCATTCCGCATCGTGCGGGCGAAGTCGCGCTCCACCTTCGCAAGCTTCTTGCCCGCCGCGACCAGTTGCCGCCGCGCCGCCACCACGTTCTGGTCGGCCGCGAGGATGTCGCGCTCCTGCTGGCGGAACTGCGCGATCGAGTCGAGCTTCAGGCTCGCAAGCGAAACGAGCTTCTCGGCGTCCGGCTCTTTCTGTTCAAGTTCATCGGCGATCTGTTCGCTGACGTTCTTGCGAAGCGATTCGACCGCCTGATATCGGTCATCCTTCCGCAAGCCCGCCAGCGCGTTGCCACGGGCGGCTTCGTATTCGTCATACGCGATCTGGAAATCGCCGAACGCCTGGTCGTACTCCGCGGAGTCGCGGAAGTCGTTCTGCTTGAAGTTCGACGCGAGCGTCAGATCGTGATCGGCTTTGCGGAACGTCCACTTGGCGACGACCGCGTCGGCCCGCGCCTGGGGGACGGCGGTCACCGTCTGCGTCACGAGTTGATCAATCCCCGCGAGCGAATTGCTGTCTTGGCTCGTCGGGTTCATGTGCCGATTCCAGCGCGGCGACGTGACGGTCGCATCTTCGGGAACCGAGGTGCTACCTGGCTTGGTCTGTGCAAATGTCGCCGACGAGAGCGTGACGACAAGGGCCGAAAGAAGAATGTAGTTAGTGCGCCCCATTGACGAGACCTCCATCTGGTATTCAATCATACGCCGAGAAGTTGGTCAAAGTTCGAGCGGATGCGCAAAAGACGGAAACAGGCTATAAGTCCGCACGTTTTCCCGAAGTCCCCACGTTGATCTTCCGCCGCGGCTGAACGCCGATGAGGGTATACGAAATGTCGCGGCTCAAGGTCGCGGCCCGTTCAACGACCAATTGACTCGCCGCCTGCCAATCGATCGCGACGGTTGACTCCGAAGCCTTGGTTATCCGCGCTGTTCTGGCGAGAGTCGGGCGATTCCTCTCGGCGGATCGGGTCGGCTTCGAGTTGGCGAGCGGCTTGGGCTCACACGGGGGATGGATCTTCTCATCAGATGAACGCGTCCAGCCCGTCGTGTGAGCGCAACTCCGCACCAGCCATTCCGACACGACTTCACGCCGCGGCATTAGGGACGTAGTGCCTCGACCAGATGCGTCTCCTCCGGTTCACCCTAATCGTTTCCGGCCGATAACCCGGCGATTGGTACCACATGCATGGGAACTGCACAGCAAGATACCGGCTATGACGTGTTGGCGGACGCGCGCGATGGATGAGGGCTACTGGATTGTTGTTAAGCAAACATCTGATCACGACGACGTAAACGATGGGGCTCGTAGGACAAGTCTCGCAAGGCTCGTCGTCGAACAGCAGAGGCAGTGAGAGGATCAACGTGAAGATTCGTACAAAACTCTTGTTGGTAATGGGCAGCGTGTTCCTGCTGATGCTGGTAGGGAATTATGTCGTGCAGCAGACCATCGTTATGCACGACTTTCATCGTCTTGAGCGGAGCGCGGCGAGTGATGATCTGACGCGTTGCGCGGAGGCGGTTCGTCGCGACCTCGAACACCTCGAGAGCTTTACCCAGGATTGGGCGACCTGGGATGACGCCGCGAATTTCGTGACTAGCAAAAACGCGGCATTTGTCGAATCGAATCTGAAGGACGATGCCTTCGAGGTTTCCGATTTCAACCTGATGGTGTTCGTCAACACTGAGGGTGAAGTCATTTGGGCGGGTGCGCGCGATCAAGACCACTCCACACCAATGGAATTGCGCGATTTCACCAAAGACCGGTTTTCGCCGACCGACGATCTCTTGGCCGGAAATAAGCCTAAATCGGACAAGCCGCAGGTCAGCGGCATCGTAATGACCGAGAAGGGTCCACTGCTGCTTTGCGCGCGGCCGATTCTGAATAGCGCAGGGGAATGGCCTTCCAAAGGGTCATTGATCATGGGCAGGCTCTTTGGCGACGAATTGATGCAACGGTTTCGTTCGCAGACAAAAGTTCAATTCGAGGTTTTCCCTGTTCACGACGCCGACCTGGATCCGACCCTGCGCGATGCGATCGCGGCGATGCCCTCTGCCGAGAGTGTTCTACTTAAGGAAGTCAGCGAGAAAACCACCAATGCGTTCTGCTATCTGACCGATCCGCAGGGGAATCCTGCACTGATCATTAAGGCAGAGATCCCCCGCGAAATTACGGCGCAAGGCCGTCAGACGATCAGAGTCTCCATGTCATCGCTGATTGTTGTAGCCATCGTGACGGGGCTCGTTCTCGTCATCCTCATTCGTAGCCTGGTGATTGAGCCGGTGGAACTGCTGGCACGAAAGGCGGAAGAGATCGGGATCAGCGGCGACCTGACGCGCGGCATCGGGATGAAGCGATCGGACGAAATCGGGAAGTTCGCCGGCCAATTCGACAAAATGGTGACCGCATTGGCCGAGTCTCGAACCCAGTTCATGGCGCTGTCCCGTCAGGCGGGAATGGCCGAACTCGCGACCGGCGTGATGCACAACATCGGCAACGCCGTCACCAACGCAAATGTCCTGGCGGAGACATTGGTCGAGAAGCTCGGTCAATCCAAAGCGCCCAACCTTTCCAAGGCCGTGGCGATGATGAACGAACACAAGGACGATTTGCCCAAGTTCCTGAGCGAGGACAGCCGCGGCAGGAAACTGCCCGCGTTCCTCGAGCAACTGGCCGGGCATCTCAACTTGGAAATGGCGCAGACGCAGACCGATCTCAACGCGCTGCGGGACGGTTTGCAGCACGTCAAACAGATCGTCGCCGCCCAACAGGACTTCGCCAAGTCCTCGAACGTCATCGAGCCCCTCGACATGAATGGATTGGTGAAACAGGCCATCACGCTGATCAAAGGTTCAACCGACAACCACCGCATCACGGTGTTGTTTGAAGCCCAGGCCGCCGCGACCGTCAACTGCGATCGCTCGAAGCTTCAGCAGGTTCTGGTCAACCTGCTCACGAACGCCAAAGATGCGGTTCGTGACAGCACGTCGACAGTTCGCGAGATCCGCGTTCGCCTCGGCTTGGTGGATGGCACAAAGGCCTTCATTGAGGTGTCGGACAGCGGAGTGGGGATCCTGCCGGAGAACTTGAGCCGGATCTTTGCCAACGGGTTTACCACCAAATCGACAGGCCACGGTTACGGCCTCCACTATAGCGCAACCGTCATCAAGGAAATGGGCGGAACGCTCACGCCAAGCAGCGACGGGCCAGGATGCGGCGCGACCTTTCGAATCGTATTGCCGGCAAACGTCAAGGCAGAAATGACCGTGACCCAATGAACACTCCTCAATCTCCAAATCCTCGCATCCTCGTTATCGACGACGACAAGACGATACAGGCCGCGTATCGCGGCATCCTGACGCCCGAGCGAATCAACACCGCCTCGCTGGATGCCGCCGCAGCCGAGTTGTTCGATGAGCCCGGCTCGTCCCCCGACACGTCGGCCGAAGTGACATTCGATCTGGATGTGGCCTCGCAAGGCGAAGAGGGATTTCAGATGGTCTCAGCCGCCGTTGCACAGGGGCGTGCTTATGACATGGCGTTCGTGGACATGCGCATGCCGCCCGGATGGGATGGGCTGGAAACGATCGAGAATCTCTGGAAGGCGGATCCCGAACTGGAAATCGTGATCTGCACCGCCTTCTCCGATTTCTCATGGGAACAGATCGTGAATCGACTCGGGCGGACGCATCGACTGCTGCTGCTTCGCAAACCGTTCGACAAAGCCGAAGTGTGGCAATTGGCCAGCGCCCAGGCCAGGAAGCGACAAGCCGAACGCCTGGCCAAAGCGCGGCAGATCGAATTGGAAGAGGTCAATGCGCGTCTGAAACAGGAAATCCAGGCTCGTACTTCCGCCGAGGATCGTTTGAAGCACGACGCGTTGCACGACGGGCTGACGGATCTGCCCAACCGTGCACTTCTCACCGACCGTTTGATGCGTTGTATCGAGCGCGCAAAGCGATATCCGGACTACAAGTACGCCGTGCTGTTTCTGGATCTGGATGACTTCAAACTCATCAACGATACGATGGGCCATACCATCGGCGACCACCTGCTCATTGAGGTTGGCAACCGGATCAACGCTTCACTGCGGAGCCTTGATACGGCGTCCCGTTTGGAGGCTCAAACCCCGGCCCGGATCGGCGGTGACGAGTTCGTCGTGTTGCTCGACGGATTGAAATCGTTCGACGACGCCAAGACGGTGTCCGAACGGATACGCAATGCGGTCGGCCAAACGGCGATCATCGGCGGTCGTGAGATTCTCGTGACCACCAGCGTGGGCATCGCGCTTGGGCGTGCGGACTATGTGAGTGCCGACGATATCCTGCGCGACGCGGATGCAGCTCTCTACCACAGCAAGGCGAATGGAAACGGGGGAATCGGAATTTTCGACGATGCGATCCGCATCGGCGTCGAGAACCGTCTGCTTTTAACCAATGACCTGCGAAGCGCGATTGAATTGCACCAGCTTCGACTGGTCTACCAACCGATCATTTCGCTTGAGTCCTCCCGGATTGAAGCGTTTGAAGCGCTGGTTCGATGGGATCACCCTCAGCGCGGCGCCATCAGCCCCGCCGAGTTTATCCCGATCGCCGAGGAGACCGGGCTGATCCGGAAGATCGGGACATGGGTGCTTCGAGAGAGCTGCCAGCAGCTCCGAATCTGGCACGACGAACATCCGGATCGGGCGGACTTAAGGATCAGCGTCAACGTCTCCGCCAGGCAGTTCGCTGCTCCAGACTTCATCAACCAGGTCACGCTCGCCCTAAAGGACGCGGGACTAGAGGGCCGACACCTCAATATCGAACTCACCGAAAGCGCTTTGATGGAGAATCCCAAAGCTGCCCTTCTGATGATCGATCAGCTTCGCGCTCTGGGGGTCAAGATGCATCTGGACGACTTTGGCACCGGCTACTCATCCCTGAGTTCGCTGCATCAACTCCCCTTCGATGCCATCAAGATCGATCGCGCCTTCGTCAAGGACATGAGCGAAGACGGACGACATGCCAACACAATCTCAGCAATTCAGCGCATGGCGCACAACCGCGGCATGCAGGTGATCGCGGAAGGAATCGAGACCCTTTCCCAACTCGGTATCCTCAAGACACTCGAGTGCGATCAGGGACAGGGGTATTACATGTCACGTCCCGTTGATGTGCGCAGCGCCAGAGCACTGCTTGACCGTTCCCCGTCCAAGGGGTGGGGCCAGGACGTTGAGCCATCGCAGACCACACCACAATCGTCCGCCGCGTAGTGCACTGAAATCCTTCGCCCTTGCCTTCCGATGTGGCGAAGCCGGTCGCCCGCTCGATCACCGAACCGCCGCCCTAGCGCTGGCAGGGGCGATGCGTCGGCGCATGACGATACACGATACTTCCCGACGCACGTGGCCAAGGGCCATGCAGGAGCCCCGTGGCGCCTCCTTATTCGCACGCGCGAACTTTCGAAGCGACCCGGAACATCTTTCCGAAGTCGGTGAGCGGGAGTAGGGTGGCCGAAATGGTGCACCTTGAGGCTTCCCCCGAACTCGCCCCGGCGATGCCGGTCGCAGATCGGCCGATCGCGATGGTCGACTCCACGGCATTGCTGGTCGTCCGCGACGTCCTGGTGAGATTTAAGCGATTCATTGCCGTCGACCGGGTCAGTTTCGATCTGGCCGCCGGCGACCTGCTGGGGCTGATCGGGCCTAACGGCGCCGGCAAGACCACACTGCTCCGGTCCGTCGCCGGGCTCCACCCGAGCGATGCAGGGCTGATCCAGATCCTCGGCAGGCGTCTGAATCGGTCCGATGGCGATTCCATGCGCGACATCGGCTTCACGCCCGACACGCCGCCACTTTACGAACAGCTTTCCGTCCGCGACTTCCTGCGATTCATCGGCCGCGGCTACGACCTCTCGCCGCGCGAAACGGATGAACGCATCGACTTCTGGCTCGGAAAGGTCTGGCTCAGCGAGAAGGCGGATCAGAAGATCAGCACGCTCTCACGCGGCATGCGGCAGCGCGTCGGCATCGCGCGAACGCTCCTGCCCAATCCACACGTCATCCTGCTCGACGAACCCGCCGCCGGCCTCGATCCCGCCGGCCGCGTGCAGTTCCGCGAACTGCTCAACGAGCTTCGCCGGCAGGGCAAGGTCGTCATCGTCTCCAGCCACATTCTCGCCGACATGGGCGAGTACTGCTCGCACATCGGCATCATGAGTCACGGCAAGCTCATGCGCTTCGGCACCGTTCGCGAAGTGAGCGAGACGGGCGACGCGACGCGGTCGACCTATCGCATCCAACTCTCCAAGCCGATCAGTGACATCGAACGCCGCATCTCGAATCTCGCCGACCTCGAACGCATCCAGATGACCGACCACACGCTCACGCTCGGCTACCACGCCGGCGAAGAACACGCCGCATATTTGCTGCGCGAGCTGATCCGGCTCGATATTCCCGTCTGCGGATTCCGCGAGGTCGAGGCAAACCTCGAGCAGGCGTACCTGAACACCGGCGTGCGGCAGGTAGATTGATCATCGCTCGGGTGACTGCGGCAGTGGTGGCGGGACCGGTGCGACGGTGGCGAGCGGAATGTCCATCGACGAAGCGATTTGTGCGCGGATCCGGTCGCGCGACTTCCGAATCGCTTCGGTGTAAGGCTCATATCGAAACTTGATCCGATGAATGCTGCGTGCCCCGTCCACGGTTTTGAGCGAGTAGGGCCGGCAGATTGTCGTCGGAACGATAAACATCATGATGAGCGACACGACCAGGCCGACCGTTCCGATGCCGACCATCGGCCCGATCAGATCCCGCGTGTTGAGCGAGATGAGAAACACCAATCCGCCGCAAATGAGCATGCCGATTCCGATGGTCGCCAGTGCCCACACGAACCAGCTCCCGCGCAGTCGCGATTTGCATTCATCGCACAGCGGCGCAGCGAGGCTGTCGGATTCCTTGCTCACCTTCAACGGCGCTTTGAAGTGAGTTGTTGGCGGAGCGCCGCACTCGCAGCACATGTCGGCCGGCGGATCCAGTTCGCCGATCTTGAACACCACCCAGTCTGGATACGCGGTGGTCGATGGATCTTCGGGCTGATATTTGTCGTCAGGCGTGCGAGATAAAGATGCGCCTTCGATCAAAGCACGCGGCGTGCCTTCAGGAATCACCGGCGGAGCCGGAAATCGCTTGTTGGGGTTGATCCGGCTACGCAGGAAGGCGCGAAACCCGAACCCGGCGAGACCGACGATGATGCCGATGCCCCACGGAATCGCCATCGCCGGTGAGGGCTCGAAGTGGCGATCGGTCACCTGCGAGAGGAACCCTGTAAGCCCGACCGCAAACCCGAGGATGACGCTGAGGACGCCGAGCACGCGGTAACGCGTCTTCGCGTATCCCTTCACCAGCGGCCGATTGATCCAGTGGCATTTCGGACACGGCACCATCTCCGACTCTTTGGCCAGACGCTTGGCGCAATCCCTGTCGGCAGCGCCTTTGGCACGCGCGGCGGCGGCGGTCTGGCCGATGTAGTAAGGTGCGCTCGCGCTGCCTCGGCCTTCGCGGACCAGCTCGAAGAAGTAGTCCGTGCTGCACTTCTCGCAGCACACATCGATTCGCCGAAGACCGACGGACGTTGCGGTGAAGCTTTTACCCACATAAACGAACATGCTGCCGATCCTCGGGATCAATTGCATGTTCGTCAATCGCCGTTCAGAGAAGGCAGGCGATCCGAGTGCGGAACGCGACGACTTAAGTCGTCACCCCAAGTCGATTACACTGACTCAAATGTACGACGATTCCGATGATCGCAAGGACGACAACGCCAGTGCGCCGAAAGTCCGACTGGCGGAAAAGCTTGACGAGCTGCGCATCCATGCCGATTTGTGTGCGATCTTTGAAGGCCCGCGCAAGTTCGACGCGAAGCTCATCACCGGCGTCGATGCCGACCTCATCCGCGATGTTCAGCAGATCATCGCGAAGCTCGACAAGTCGAAGCAGCCGGGCAAGCCATTCCTTACGCCGGCACGTGCGCTGGGCGCCACGACGCTGTTCGATTCGCTCCAGGAGCAGGGCGTCTCCACGAGCGACTATCACCTATACCGTCGGCCGGGCGAGGTCATGATCGTCCGGTGGATCAAGGGTGACGAGGTTGACACGTTCTACAAGCGGCTGCAGGCACATATGGATGTCGCGATCAAGCAGACGCGGGAAGATGAACGGCAAGCCCTCGCGTGGAAGAACGACCCCAGGACCAACGAGTATCTCGAAGCGCTCGACGAGGCAGAACTCGACATGCAGAAATGGTGGATGCGCGACCTGCTGCGCGACCACGAGCTGGCGACCGTACGGACGCAGACCGCCGATGAGATCAACATCGGCTACATCGCCGACTTCATCATGGGCGTCGGAGCCGCCGCACTCGTGGGCGAGGAGTTCGCGCCGCCGGGCGGCGCGGATGATTCCGAACTGGCGTGGTTCTTCAAGCTGTTCGCGCTGTGTGGAACGAAAGACGGCGTTGAGCACATCGTCTTCTTCGTTTTCCTCCAGAAGACCGACGACGAGTTCGACTTCGGAGAATGAGCAGAGAGCGAACCGTCGCCGCACGCCAACAGATTCACGAAGCAGCTCGCGGCGAAACCTCGGCACAGCGGGTATGATGGCACAGCAGTTTTCCTGATCGGGCAGAAAGAAATGGCCAAGAGCCCTCATTACGACATCAGCAGCGAACCGAAGGCACACATCATCGAACTGCGACTCTCTACCGATGTCGACATCGCCGTGTTCAACGACATCACGCAGTCGCTGATCGAGCAGTGGTCGATCCCACCGGGTCGGCATGTCGTGGTCGATCTGGCGTTCTGCAGCTACTTCGGCAGCGTGCTGCTCGGGCTGCTGATCAACATCCGCCAGCGGACCCGCGCCGGCAAAGGCGAGATGCTGGTCTGCGGCGCATCACCAACGCTGGTGCGCGTGTTTCGGACCGCCAACCTCGAACGACTCATCGAGATGATGCCGACCCGTCGCGAGGCGTTGGCGCTGTTGTAGGCCTCGAGCCCGGTCTCGTCGCGGCTCGCGAAGCCGCTTGCGAACGCAAAGACGCCAGCAGTTGCCTGTTCGCAATGTCGTCCGGGTAAAGCTCGTTCGACTTCTCCGCCCACCACAGGGCTCGGTCAAACTCGTCAAGGATGACCATCCCCTCGGCCGTCGTCTGGGCGAGCTGTGCCAGTTCCTGCTTGGAGGCTTTGCGGGCTTCCCGGAACCGCCAGACCGTATCGAAAGTTTCAAGCGACTCGGTGCGTTTTTTCTGGGCAACTGCGAGATCGCCTGCATCCTTGGCGCGCCGCGAGAGCGATGCCTTGACCCGCGCCAGATTGATATACGCATTGCCGAAATCGGGCTTGAGGCGGACGGCCTCTTCGAGAAGCGGTTCGGCGGCTTCAGGCCGCGGATAGAAGCCGCCCATGTAGGCCGCGGCGAGATTGTTCCGGCCGACGGCGCTGTTCGGGTTGGCCGCCATCGTGCTTTGAAACAACGTCTCGGAGTCGTGCCAGGTTTTGGACTGGTCGAACGCGCGCGCCGCCAGCGCTGCCAGCAGCACGCTTGCGATCGCGTAGGTTGCGCGGCTCGGCTTGAGACTCACCAGCCATGCGATCACGACGGCAATTCCCAGCAGCGAGAAGTAGAGATAGTGGTCGGTCGTCAGGCTGATGTGCTGCATCTGGAACGTCACCGCGCCCGACACCGGCGCGAAACCGATGAGAAACAGCGCCGCGCCCGCCGCCAGCACTGGCCTGCGACGCAGATTTACCAGGATCGCCAGCGCCAGCCCGACGGGGATGATCCACATCCAGTAGACCCGCGGATTGGACATCACCGCTTCGTACGTGCGGCTGTAATCGATCCCGAGCCGCTGCGGCCAGAGGATCTTGCCGAGATAGAAGTTGATGTTGTCGCAGATGATGAACGGCCGCTGCCAGATCGGTGAGGGCGTCACCGAGTCGACATACTGCGCAATGCGCGCCACCCACGCCCCCGCCGCGGTGATGAGAAAGAGCGGCGCCAATTCGATCGCGGTTGCGATCCAGCGGCGACGCAGGAGCAGTCCATCGATCACCAGCAGGGCGGCCGGAGTTACCATCGAGGTCGGCTTGCTCAGGATGCCCAGCACCAGCAGCACGCAGCATGCCGGCAGTTCCCAGGATTTCCAAAGCGAGCCGTTCGCGCTTTCGATCGCGCGGACGCGCCGCAGATAGAGAGAAACGATCGCCAGCGCGAAGAACCAGCAGAGCAGGTCCTTCATGCCGCTGACCCAGCCGACGGTTTCGACCTGCACCGGATGAAGCCCGAAGAACAGCGCGCCGATCAGCGCCGCGTCAACGCGGTTGAACAGTCGGCGAAGGATGCCGAAGACGAGCAGCGTCGATCCCACGTGCAGCAGAACGTTGGCCGTGTGGAAGAACCAGGGGTTGAGATAGATCATCTCGTCGCCCGGCTCGGCGACGTAAGCGATCTTGGCGATCGCCGCCCAGACGGTGAACGTCACCGGCACATACAGTCCCTGCGTCATCTGCTTCCAGAAGAATGAGACGGAAGCGAACGTCGGATTGGCGATCATCGAGTTCTGGTGGATCGTCATCTGATCGTCCCACCAACTGAAGTTGCTGGCGCAGAGACGGCAGAGCGTGGCGATGACGATCGCCGCGATCAGCAATCGAACAGGCCAGAGCGTGCGGGAGTTTTCGTGGGCGGTTTGATCTGGCATTTTGGCGGATGCGATCGTTCCAGTTGCGAACGAGGAAAGCAAGCAAGAGCGAATTGCCCCGAGACGCCACGCGGGCATCAGCGCTTTCGCCGCTGGCCGTCGGACGCTAGGCTCACGAGGGTATGAATCCCACTCCAACGCGCCGCGTCGCCGTCTTTCCGGGCCAGTTCGATCCGATCACGCTCGGGCATCTCGACATTATCCGGCGGGGTGCGGTGCTATTCGACGAAGTGGTGGTGGGCGTCGGCACGAACCCGGAAAAGCGCGAACTGTTCGGTCACGACATGCGAGTGCAGATGATTGCTGAACTGCTAACCGACATCCCGGGGGCGTCGGTTCGGAAATACATCGGGCTCACCGTCGACTTTGTGAAAGAGGTCGGGGCGATGGCCATCCTCCGCGGCATCCGTGATGTCTCGGATCTGCGTTACGAGTTCCAGTTGGCCTTGGCGAACCGATCGGTCGGAAAGGTCGAAACGGTGTTTATCATGACCGGCGATCAGTTCGCACTGACGAGCAGCAGCTTAATTCGCCAGGTGGTCATGCTCGGCGGCGATGCCCGGTCGCTATCTCCTGTGGTGCCGGAGAATGTCATCCAACAACTGATTCGCTGGCAAAAAACGCACGCACGGACGACCGAACCTGACACACCCACGACTTGAGTGATCTCCCAAGGGCCGACTCTAAGGATGGGCGGATAATATAGCCTGTCGCTGCGGTACTTTGTGCTTGACTGCACCCCTACGCTTGGTAGCGTATCAAACGGACAAGGCGGCAAGCCGTGTAACCACGGCGGCCTTGCGCAAGGCGGATGCAGGCGGAAGCTGCCTTGCCGAAACGGGGATCTTGCGGCGTTGACTCTCCGTCGATGTCGCTTGCACTGAAGGAAACAGGAACGACGCTGGCTTTCATCTAATATTATGTTGATCCAGTGTCTTCCGCTGCGGCGATGTTCGCCGTGGTCAACTTGGTCGCCGCAAAAAACATCGTGACAACCGACCGCTCCGGACCCTCCCAAAAGGTTCCAAACTGCAATCATATCTGACTCATTGTCAGGTCGGTCCATCGATGCGAAGTAGCGGCTCGTGTGAAAGGAGCTTCTAAATGAAGCGCACCACTCGCTCGGGCTTTACGCTCGTCGAATTGCTTGTTGTTATCGGTATCATCGCACTGCTCATCTCGATCCTGCTCCCGTCGCTCAACCGCGCTCGTGAAACGGCCAACCGTGTCAAGTGCGCCAGCAACCTGAAGCAGATCGGCCAGGCGATCCTTCTGTACTCCAACGAAAACCGCAACGCCTACCCGCGTACGAAGTACAACTCGGCGGCCACCGCGGTTCCGACCTGGGGTTCTCCTTACGCCGCCACCATCACCAGCGCCGCGACCGTCGCCACCACCTCGTGCGATCCGTTCGGCACGAGCACCGGCAGCCCGACCTACGGCACGCTTGACAACGACGTGACGGCCGCCCTCTTCCTCCTGCTCCGTACGCAGGACCTGGTTCCTGAAGTGTTCGTCTGCCCAAGCTCGAACCAGGAAAAGTTCGATTACGGTGGCAGCGGCGCCAGCGCCGCGAGCTTCGTCAACTGGCCCGGCACGACCGCCGTCCAGAACAACCTGAGCTACAGCTATCAGGATCCGTATCCGAGCGTGAACGCCACCTCGCAGGGCTTCAAGCTCAACAACTCGATCACGGCTGAGTTCGCCGTGATGTCGGACAAGAGCCCCGGCTACACCTCGGGCACCGACAACGTCACCGCCGTGTTGTCCACCAGCTCGAGCCGTGACACCCGTCAGGGCAACAGCAACAACCACGACAAGGACGGCCAGAACGTTCTGTACGGCGACTTCCACGTCGAGTTCCAGCAGAATCCGTTCGTCGGCGTTCAGCGCGACAACATCTTCACCGCCCGTCAAGTCACCACCACCACAGTCGGTGGCGTGAGCAGCGGTGCTGGCG
>JANOBD010000062.1:0-1837 GCA_031411495.1 Phycisphaerae bacterium
GGTAGACGTCGATTGCGAGCATGAGGAGAACGCCCGCCCAATTGAGAGGCGTGAGGAGATGGCGCTCGAGCCAGTCGTTGGGCGTTCCCTTGCCGTACTTCTCTAGGATCCCTTCCTGGCGGACGGCGTTCCTATAGTAGAAGGCGCCCTTGAGGACGATGTTGCGAAGCCCTTCCATGACCGGCGAATGCGGATCTCCTTCGCGGTCGGCAAAGGCGTGGTGCTTCCGGTGGCAGGCGACCCATTCCTTGGTGCGGGTGGCGGTGGTGAGCCACAGCCAGACGCGCATCGGCAGTTCTGCGATGTAGTGAAAGCGGACACCGCGATGGGTTTGAGCGCGATGCAGGAACAGCGTCACGCAGACATTCGTGATGTGTCCAGCGACCAGGATGAAGAGAACTGGCTTCCACCAGTCGGTTCCCCAACTTCCGAACTCGGGCATCTAAGCAGCACTCCAGATGGTGACGTACGGGGCTGCGCTGTGTCAGCGCGCAGACCGGGAAAGCTATCGTGGAGACGAGCGCGCGTCACCCGTTGCTAGTTCCTCTGTGGTCGGCCGCGGACGATTCTGGGAGTCTCTGACCGGACCGAACGGCTCTGGACTGCGGATAGAAACGGACGAACTGCTTTTGCAGGGGGGAAAAGCTGATACGAACGGAAACTGCCCGAAAATGCGATAAGAATTGAATGAAGTTGTCGTTGCAGTATCCTGAATTTTTTTCTGTTTGTATCTGTTGGTATCCCTGCAAAAGCGGTTCGTCGGTTCCTATCTGTTGTTCAAATCCGCGAACTCGACGCGTTTGCCATTCCAGCCGACCCGACGCGTACCCGCCTTTGGACCGAAGTTGAGAATCAGGCCGACTGAGAGGCCTGCCGCACGCAGGTAGTTGAGCAATTGAGATTCATGCATGGCCGCGATGTGTTCGACCACTTTGAGCTCGACTACGATTTGCTCTTCCACAATCAAGTCGGCGCGAAACTCGCCAATTGATACACCGCGGTATTTCACGATGAGTGGTTTCTCTCGTTCGTGTCGGAGGCCGCGTTTGGGATTCAGAGCGATCATTCCACGCCTCATTGCCAAAGATGAAACGAGCCAACTGTCGACTGACGGTTGGCTCGTTTGCATGAATAGCGATTGGAGTGCGACCCTATGTCATCGAAAGAGTGCGGCCATGATCAAAACACTTCGACGGTCTACAGCTGCTTGACTTCACTGACGAGTTTGGAGAGTGAGGCCTTGGCGTCGCCGAAGAGCATGCTCGTTTTTTCGTCGAAGAAGAGATCGTTTTCGATGCCGGCGAAGCCGGTGTTCATGGAGCGTTTGAGGACGATGACCGCTTTCGCTTCGTTGACGCGCAGGATTGGCATGCCGTAGATCGGGCTGGTGGGATCCGTCTTGGCCGCGGGGTTCACGACGTCGTTTGCGCCGATGACGATGGCGACATCGCATTCGGGAAACTGATCGTTGATCTCGTCCATGTCGTAGAGGCGATCGTAGGGGACGTTCGCTTCGGCGAGGAGGACGTTCATGTGGCCGGGCATGCGACCGGCGACCGGATGGATGGCATACTTCACTTCACCGCCTTTCTTTTCGATCAGCTCAGCGAGTTCGCGCACCTGGTGTTGGGCCTGTGCGACCGCCATGCCGTAGCCTGGAACGACGATGACTTTGCCGGCGTAGGCGAGAAGAACTGCTGCATCTTCAGCGGTGATGCTTTTCGCGGTGAGTCCTTCCGATGTGCGCGTGCTTGCGGCACCGCCACCGGAGCCGAATGCGCCGAAGAGCACATTCGCGAACGAGCGGTTCATCGCTTTCGACATGATGACGGAAAGG
>JANOBD010000063.1:0-7118 GCA_031411495.1 Phycisphaerae bacterium
CGTGGCCCTTGAACCGGGCGTTTACTTTCGCTCTGGAATTCTCCGCCCATCCGCCCTACAAACACTTCTCTCTTTTGAGGAGCCACGAAACGATGCCCGGCCTCACCATGACCGAAAAGATCCTTGCCCGCCACGCCGGCAAGACCTCCGTCCGACCCGGCGAAAACGTCTGGGTCAACGTCGATGTCCTCATGACCCACGACGTCTGCGGCCCGGCCACCATCGGCATCTTCCACCAGGAGTTCGGCAAGACCGCGAAGGTGTGGGACAAGACCCGCGTCGTCGTCATCCCCGACCACTACATCTTCACCGCGGATGACAAGTGCCACCGCAACGTGCAGACGCTCCGCGACTTCGTCAAAGAGCAGGGCCTGCCCTACTTCTACGACCCGGAGTTCGTCACGCTGAATCCCGGTATGCCCTCGCCCTACCGAGATCCGACCAAGACGAGCTACAAGGGCGTCTGTCACAAGGCGCTGCCCGAAGAAGGACACGTCCGCCCGGGTGAGATTCTCCTCGGCACCGACAGCCACACCTGCACCGCCGGCGCGTTCGGCCAGTTCGCCACCGGCGTCGGCAATACCGATGCCGCGTTCACCCTCGGCACCGGCCGCACCTGGCTCAAGGTTCCGCAGACCATGAAGTTCGTCTTCCACGGCGAGATCCCTGCGTATCTCACCGCGAAGGATCTGATTCTGCAGGTCATCGGCGAGATCGGTGTCGACGGCGCGACCTACCGCTCCATGTACTTCGCCGGCGACGGCATCAAATCGCTCACGCTCGAAGACCGCATGACGCTCACCAACATGGCCATCGAGGCCGGCGGCAAGAACGGCATCTGCGACGTCGACGAGAAGACCCTCGCCTACGTCCGCGCCCGCTCGAACCGCCCGGACTGGGACGTCGTCACCGAAGACCGCGATGCCGAGTATCACAGCAGCTACGAGTGGGACCTCAACACGCTCGAGCCGCTGGTTGCCAAGCCACACTCGCCGGACAACCGCGATACAGCGCGGAATTGCCGCGACGTGAAGCTCGACCAGGCCTACCTCGGCTCCTGCACCGGCGGCAAGATCACCGACATGATCTTCGCGGCCAATATCCTCAAGGGGAACAAGGTCAAGATCAAAACCTGGGTCGTGCCGGGCAGCACCGAAGTCCACAACGACATGAAGCGCCTCAACCTCCGCGGCGTCGAGAAAGACACCAACGAGAAGAGCATCGAAGACGTACTGCAAGACGCCGGCTGCACGATGGCACCTTCAGGCTGCGGCGCCTGTCTCGGCGGACCGCCGGACACGATGGGCCGACTCAACAGTCCGCTCACGTGCATCAGCAGCACGAACCGCAACTTCCCCGGCCGCATGGGCGACAAGCGCGCGGGCGTCTATCTCGCGAGTCCGCTGACCGTTGCGGCAAGCGCTCTCACTGGGTATGTCACGGACCCACGCGAGTATGTGACGACGAAGATCGAGACCGGAACAGCCGGCGTCACCTGATCGCTGAGTCCGGAAGGGCGCTTTGCTTCTGCCCTACGGGACCGCACACGTCGAGTGAATAGTTTGCACAGAATCCGTGCGAACTCGGCGGGGCTTGAGTATCCTCGCCGGCGATCGCCGGGAGCAACGTGCTGCCGTCCAGGTTCAAAGACGGTGATTTCCTAGTGGAGAGCGTCCTAGGGGAACTCAAAGGAGTTGTAGCTCTTTGCGCGCGTTCGTTGCGAAGCCGGGCGTCGAGCGTGCGCGGCTGCTCGACGGCACTGCGTTATCACTTCGCCAGCTTCGCCATGAACGCGTCGGCTCGCGTTGATTGCAGCATCGAAAGATCCCCGCAGAGTGATTCGATCCCCTTCGCACGGGACTCCTCACAACTCGTCCGCAGATTCGTCGCAAACTTCTCGATCAGCAGCGGGATGCCTTCCTCGCGCCGACGGCGATGGCCCAGCGGATACTCCACCGCGACACGCTGCGACCTGCTACCATCCGCAAACTCGATCGTGAGCGCGTTGGCGATCGACCGCTTCTCCGGATCGAGGTAGTCGATGCTGTACTGCTTCTCTTCGGTCACGATCATCCTGTCGCGCAGCGCATCGATCTCGGGATGGGCGGCGTGGAATGCGTTTTCGTAGTGCTCGGCCTTCAACTCGCCGAACAGGAGCCCGATCGCGATCATGTACTGCAGGCAGTGGTCGCGGTCGGCCGGGTTATTCATCGCCCCCTTCTTGTCGATGATCCGGATCGCGCTCTCGTGGGTCTGCACGTGGATCGCCTTGATCTCCTTCAGCCGATTCTTTACGACCGGGTGCAGCGCAAATGCGGCTTCAACTGCTGTCTGCGCGTGGAACTCCGCGGGAAACGCGATCTTGAAGAGGATGTTCTCCATCACGTACGAGCCCAGCGGCCGCTCCAGCACCACCGGCTTCTCCTTGAACAGCACGTCCTGAAACCCCCAGCGCGGCGAAGTGAGCGCGGTGGGAATGCCGATCTCGCCGTTCATCGCGATCAGCGCGAGGCGGACGGCGCGGCTCGTGGCATCACCCGCGGCCCAGCTCTTGCGCGGCCCGGCGTTGGGCGCGTGGCGATAGGTGCGCAGCGACTGGCCATCCACCCACGCGTGCGAGAGCGCATTGATGATCTGCTGACGCGTGCCGCCGAGCATTTTCGTCGCGACGGCGGTAGACGCGACCTTCACCAGCACGACGTGATCGAGCCCGACGCGGTTGAAACTGTTCTGAAGCGCGAGCACGCCCTGGATCTCGTGCGCCTTGATCATCGCGGTAAGCACTTCGCCCATGGTCACGGCGCGCGAGCCCGATCGGCAGAGATAATCCGCGACAGCGAGAATGGCGCCGAGGTTGTCGGAGGGATGCCCCCACTCGGCCGCGAGCCAGGTGTCGTTGAAATCGAGCCAGCGGACGATGCAGCCGATGTCGAACGCGCCCTTGATTGGATCGAGCTCAAAGCTCGTGCCCGGCACGCGCACGCCGTTGGTCATCGTCGCGCCGGGAACGACCGGCCCGAGGTGTTTCACGCAATCGGGAAAGGTGAGCGCGAGCAAACCGCAGCCGAGGCTGTCCATCAGGCAATACCGCGCGGTGTCGATCGCGAGGTCGCTGAACGGTTTCGTGTCGAGCACATAGTCGGCGATTTCACAAAGGAGCGAGTCGGGATCGGGCCGGGCGGCGTCATGGGTGGCGTGGTGCATGGCTACTAACGTAACCGATGGTCGCGAAGAACGAAGGTGTCGAAGTCTCGCGAAGAAACCTTTGCAAAACGATCTACAAAATCGCGGTTCCGATCCAGCTTGTGCTGCGTCTTCGCGAGCCTTCTCTTCCTTCGATCTTCGCGACGATCAACCTCACGACCGTAGCCCGATCTCCACCCACTCCGCACTCGCCGGCCCGGTGTAGTCGGCGCTCGGCCGGATGATGCGGTTATTCGCGCGCTGCTCGAACACGTGGGCACACCAGCCGCTGACGCGCGAGCACGCGAAGATCGGTGTGAACAGCTTGGTCGGGATGCCCATCGCACGGTACGCCGGCGCGTGGTAGTAGTCGGCGTTCGGGAAGAGCTTCTTCTCGCGGCCCATCACCTGCTCGACGCGCCGGGCGATCGCGTAAAGCTGCTCGCGCTTCGCGTCGCCCTTGCTGAGGCGCTCCGCCCAGCTCTGGATGATCGGCGAGCGCGGGTCGGCGCTGCGGTACACCGGGTGGCCGAAGCCCATGATCTTTTCCTTCGCGGCGAGCATCCGGAGGATTTCCATCTCGCCGGCGTCGGGCGAGTCGAATCGCTCGAGCATCTCCATCGCGGCTTCGTTCGCCCCGCCGTGCAACGGGCCGCGCAGCGAACCGATCGCGCCGGTGACGCACGAGTAAAGGTCGCTCAGCGTGGAGGCACACACGCGGGCGGTAAACGTCGACGCGTTGAACTCGTGCTCCGCGTACAGGATCAGCGACGCGTTCATCGCCGCCGCGTGTGCTTCGCTGGGCACGCGATCGTGCAGCAGGTAGAGAAAGTTGCCGGCGTGCGATCCGTCGTTGGTCGCGGTTTCGATCCGTTTGCCGTCGTGCGAGAAGCGGTACCAGTAGAGGAGGATCGACGGGAGCGCGCCGACGAGCCGGGCGGCGATCTTCTGCTGCTCGGCGAAGCTGTGTTCGGGGTCATAGCTGCCCAGCATCGACACGCCGGTGCGGATCGCGTCCATCGGATGCGCGTCGCGCGGGATCAGTTCGAGCACGGCGCGCAGCGCGGCCGGCAACTCGCGGGCGTTGATCAGTTCATCGCGGAAGGAGTGCAGCTCGGCCCGGTTGGGCAGCTTGCCACGAAGGAGCATGTACGCGACTTCTTCGAACGATGCGTTCTCGGCGAGCACTTCGATGGGGTAGCCGCGGTAGGTCAGCCCCACGCCGTCTTTGCCGACGGTGGAGAGCGACGTCTCACCGGCGGATTGCCCGCGAAGTCCGGCACCGCCGATCTTGCCCGCGTTGGAAGTTGCTTCGGCCATGATCATTTCTCCGGATGGCGTGAGTTCAGGTGGTCGATCTGTTGTTCGTACGCATGGTAGTCGAGTACGTCGTAGAGCTGCTCGCGGGTTTGTATCATTTCGAGCATATCCGCCTGGCGATCCTCCGCGAGCGATTGATACACGCGCTCGGCGGCCCGGCTCATGGCGCGAAACGCACTCAGCGGATAAAGCACTATCGCGACGCCCGTGCTGGCAATCTGTGCCCGCGTGATCGTCGGCGTCTTGCCGAACTCGGTGAGGTTCGCCAGCACCGGCACGCGGACCGCGTCGCAGAATGTTCTGTATTCGTCGAGCGAGCGCAGCGCCTCGGCAAAGATCATCTCCGCTCCGGCTTCGACGTAGCGATTGGCGCGGTCGATCGCGCCCGAAACACCTTCGGTGGCCGCCGCGTCCGTCCGTGCCATGAGCACGACCTCGCGTCCCGCGCCTTCGAGCGCGGACCGGATGCGGTCGCACATCTCATCGGTCGACACGATCGCCTTGCCCGGCCGGTGGCCGCAGCGTTTCTCGGCGACCTGATCCTCCATGTGAACGGCTGCGACGCCGGCGCGTTTCATCTCGCGCATCGTCCGCGTGATGCTGAGCGCGCCGCCCCAGCCGGTGTCGATGTCCACCAGCAGCGGCAGGTCGCACGCGCCGGTGATCCGGCGCACGTCTTCGAGCACGTTATCGAGCGAGGTCATCCCCAGATCCGGCAGGCCGAAGGATGCGTTGGCGACACCCGCCCCCGAGAGGTAGACCGCCTTGTGCCCCGCCCGCTTGGCGAGCATCGCGCAGAACGCGTTGATGACCCCGACGATCACCAGCGGCTTGTTCGCGGCGACGACGTCGCGAAACCGACGGGCGGGAGAAAAATCAGGAGCGATCAGCGACACGAGAAACCTCCGCGAGAAAGGGCCGCGAGAGATTACGCCTGCGCCTCGGCTTCGTCGAACATCGCCTTCACATTGAGCTTCAGCCCGTCGAGCAGCGCGCTGGTGAGCGTGTCGCCGGAACCGAAGTTTCCAAGTTCCGTGTAGGTTGTTCCATTCAGCGTCAGAACCGTCACGCAGCGATTTTCAGGATCGACGATCCAGTATTCGGGGATGCCGTTGAGGGCGTACTCGACCCGTTTTGTTTCGACGTCGTGTCGGCGGTTGGTTTCGGTGACGATTTCCACCTGTTCGATCGTGAGTGGCCGTGCCTGTTCCGAACTTTCGAGCAATGCGGGCATGACCGGATGATACGGCGTGACGCGCCCGCCGCCTACAGAATTGCATCGAAGATGCATTGACACCGCGCCTCAATCATGGCTCCATTCCCATATGCCGCTCGACCTCCAAGCCCGCTTCGAACGCATGCTCAACGCCTCGCGCGACACCGGCGACGGCGGACGCGAAATCCTTGAAACCGCCTACCACACCCTCGCCGCCGGCAAGGCGATGCTGCGCTGGCCGGACGTCGGCCTCGAAGACCTCTGGGCCCACGCGCTCAAGGAAGGCCGCACCATGTTCGACGACCCCGCCGTCCGCTGGGGCAAGACCGGCCCGAAGGAAACCGCCGACATGCTCGGCCAGACCACCATCGGCCCGTGGCAAATGACCCTCCGCAATGTCCAGAAAGAATACGGCCCGCAGTTCGGCGTGAAGTCGGAGTGGACGGCCGGACAGGTCTTCGAGTTCTGCCAGAAACACCCGCAAATCCAGGCGGGCATGATCTGCGACTACATCCAGATCAGCTACTCCACCTACGGCACGCGCTCGCCTTACGCGATCCAGCGCTACTTCTGGCTGGCCGCGTTCGTGCGCGGCGAGATCGGTCAGGGCGCGTGGGACAGCAGCGTCCTCCCCAAGCCGCCCGATGGTGACTGGACCAAGCTCACCGCCGCCATGAAGCGCGACACCGGCTTCTACGCCAAGCAGATCCTGTTAGGCACCGACTACAACCGTCGCGGCCTGCTCTACTGGCTCTGGCTCAACGACGATCTGGATGCGATCAAAGCGACGCTGCAAACCTGGGCCGACCAGCGCGATGGAAGCTGGGACGAAGCCGAGGCACAAGCCAACCTCATCGGCCCGCGCGGGCGGTATCACATCAGCGCGGACGATCTGCAGTACGTGCCGGAGGAGGAATGCAGGAAAGCGATCGCGAGCGCGCTCGAGCGGATCAAACCACGAGAAGGAAACTGACGTGCCGGACGCTGAGAAAGAGCCCCCCGAGTTTCTCATTACGCCGATGCGAAGTCCCGGACACCGGAAGTCTTTTGGTTTCGAGTTGTCGTGATTTGCGGATGTGTATTCGGAATTGGTGCAATCATCTACATGCTCATTCAGCGACTGAGATAGCTACTTGCGCAAGTAAAAACCAAAACTCCGTGCGGTTGGCGTGAGACTCTAACGTGGCATGGGCCTCCGGCACATGATGAAAAGAACACGTGCCGGAGGCCCGTGCCACAGTAGACGTAGGGGCGGCTGAACAGCATTGCGCGCATCAGATTCCTGCGCTTGCGCCATTCACTGATCTGATCCACACTTGCATCGAGTTCTACAACCGGTCACACGACCAAGTTCTTCGAGGCAAGTATGGATCAGAACCAGTGCTGGCGGATCGTCTAT
>JANOBD010000064.1:0-4718 GCA_031411495.1 Phycisphaerae bacterium
CAGACGCCGTTCGGTCTGCGGATGCGTGCGGTGGGCGAGCACCCCCAGGCGGCCCTGACGCTTGGTGTGCCGGTGGCGCGCGTGCGATACATGGCGGTCGCGGCGGCTGGAGCGCTCGCCGGCCTCGGTGGCACATACCTCGCACTCGACCAGCACCAGTTCACCGACAGCATGACGGCCGGGCGTGGCTTCATCGCCCTGGCGGCGGTGATCTTCGGACGCTGGGATCCGGTGCGCGTCGCCGGAGCGTGTCTGATCTTTGCGGCCGCGGAAACGGCGATGATCAAGCTCCAGGGCGCGAGCGGCATTCCGTCCCAGTTCGTCGAGATGCTCCCGTATCTGCTCACGATCATCGCGCTTGCCGGCTTCGTCGGCCGCGCCAGAGCGCCGGCTGCGCTGGGACGGGTAGAGGAATAGCGGGTTAGATTCTTCTCCCGATGACATTCTCCCTGCCCGTCAAGGTCGTCCTCGCAGTCCTCGGACTGGCGGTGCTCTGGCTGCTCGGCCGCGAGCTGCGGAAGATTCCGGCCAAGCTGCACGTGCTGATGTTCACGGCGTTCCTCGACATGGTCGGGACGCTGATGGTCATCCCGCTGCTGCCGTTTTATGCGACGCGCCTCGGTGGCGGCGGCTTGATGGTGGGTGTGCTCGTTTCGGCGTTTTCCGTCGCGCAGCTCCTGAGCGCGCCGATGTGGGGGCGCTTCTCCGACAAGTTCGGGCGTCGTCCGACGCTCATGGTTGCGATGGCGGCGTCGGCGATGGCGTACGTCATTTTCGGCTTCGCCGACTCGCTCTTCCTGCTCTTTCTTTCGCGCATCGTCCAGGGCGCGGGAGGCGGAACCGTCGGCGTTATCCAGGCATACGTGGCCGACGCGACGCCGCCGAAGGACCGCGCCCGAAGCCTGGGATGGCTCTCCGCGGCGACGAATCTTGGCGTCGCGCTGGGGCCCGTCCTCGGCTCCCTCGCCGTGGCCTGGGGCAAGCTGCCGATTGGATTTGGCACCAATACCGTCACGGTCGGTCACGCCGCCCCCGGGCTGCTCGCCGCGTTTCTGTGCGTGCTCAACCTGATATTCGCCTGGATTTATCTGCGCGAATCGCGCGAGACGCACGAGGCGACGACGACCAAGCCCAAGACTTCACGCGAGGCGGTGACGCGCGTCATCACGCATCCGCGCGAGCCGGCGGCGCGCCTGATCTGGATCTACGCGATCGCGATGGGTGCCTTCATGGGCGTCACGGGCATGCTGGCACTCTACCTGGCGAAGCGTTTCGGCGTGACCGAAGAAACGATCGGCTACCTCTTCATGTACATCGGCGTGATTTCAGTGCTGACGCGTCTGCTGCTGCTCGGGCGCCTGGTGGATACGCTGGGCGAAGCGAAGCTGCAGGAAACCGCCGCGCAGTCCTCCAACGAACTGCTCGCCTCGGTCCCGCAAGTCAGCAACTATTTCAATCGCGTGCCGGTTTCCGACCTTGCGATCGCGGTCAACCAGATCCAGATTTCACGTCCTAATCTGCGCAACATTTCGGGCTCCAACGCCTCCAGCAGCGCCACGCTGATCCTCGTCGACGGGCATCGGATCGCCACGGCAGGGACCAGCCAGGCGTCGATCGATCCCGATCTCATTCCGACCGGCGCAGTTGCTCGTGTCGAAGTGATGACCGAAGGCGGTTCGGCAACTTATGGCGCTGACGCGGATGCGGGCGTGATCAACTTCATCACCCATCGCCGGTTTGACGGCCTAAAGGTCGACGCGCACTATGGCTTTGCCGACGATTACTGGCAGTGGGACGCCAGCGCCACGCTAGGCCATACCTGGGACAACGGTTCGGCCTGGGTGTCCTACTCGTACACCAAGAACGATTCGCTGTTTGGGCGGGACCGCGATTACATCCGCAATCTGAACTACACCACACAGCCCTACGTCGGACGGGATCTGGGCTGCGCCAAGCCGAACCTGGCAATCAATACCATCCTGACCGCATTCAATTTCACACTATCGTCGGTGTCCTACGCCACGCCGGGTCTGGTCGCCAACACCTCCAATCTGTGCGACAATAGCGAGAATGCCACGATCGTTCCCGAGGCTCAGCGCCATGGCGTGATGGCCGGTGTGGACTGGGACTTTGGCGACAGCACCTCGATCAACCTGCGCGGATACTGGGGCCAGCGCGAAACTGTGGCACATAGCGTCAACACCGGATCGGTGGCCATCAACGCCAACAATCCGACCGTTGCCAGTTCGCTGCCTGCCGGTGTCGCGCTAGGCGTACAGCCCTTCACGATCTTCGGCAGTCCGGTCCTGGTCCAGGCCGCTGTCAACTTCAGCTTCGAACCGTTGCCTGCCTATGCGCAAGCGACCAGCTCTACGCTGATCCGAGAATGGGGGGCGAATGCCGAACTGAAGCACACCTTCGACGGCAACTGGCAGCTGCGCGGTCTGCTCAACTGGAGCGAGAGCGACAGTGCGTTCCACTTGACCGGTGTCAACGGCGGCCGGCTCAACACCGCTGGCGCCCCGGCCGCTCCTGCGACCGCCGCTGCGTCGTTCAATCCGTTCAATCTGGCTTCGAATAGCCCGACTCTGCTGGCCGACCTGTTCGACAACGAAACGACGGCGCAAGCCAGAGACCACCTGATCAACGCGCGGCTGATCGCCGACGGCAAGCTGTTCGAGTTGCCCGGCGGCGCGGTGCGGGTGGCAATCGGCTACGAATTCATGCACGATAAGCTGGAAAAGCGGATCGGCACGGGAATCCGCCTGGGTACCCTCCAGTCGGTCGCCTACACGCCCTATAGCCGCGACGTGCATTCGGTGTTTGGCGAGCTGGTTGTTCCGGTGCTGTCCGACGGCAATGGCGGCGCCCTGCTCACTGTCTCGGCGCAGGGCCGCTACGATCATTACAGCGACTTCGGCAGCACCTTCAATCCGAAGTTCGGTGCGACGTTGAAGGCGGCCGACTGGCTGAGCTTCCGCGCCAACTGGGGTACTTCGTTTACCGCACCGACCCCGCTCGACCAGCTTGGCGCGCTGAGCAGCACGATCAGCTCGTTCAACTTCGTGCCCTTCCAGAAGCCGGGAACCGTCCTGCTCGGCGGGTCGAACAACACGATCGCCTATCAGGGATCGACGCCCGGTCTCAAGCCCCAAACAGCGGATACCTGGTCGGTCGGCTTCGATGCCGAACCGGTTGCCGGTCTCAAGCTGAGCGCCAGCTATTACGATGTCAACTTCACAAACATCCTTGGCACCCCAACCTCGAACGTCGCGATCTTCGACGATTTCCCGGGCAATGTCCTTTACGATGTCAACGGACTGACCGCCACGCAGGTGACCAATTTCCTCACCGCCAATGGCACGGTTCCGCTGACCCCTGGATTGCAGACGCAGTTGACCAATACACTGACCAGTATCGCTGGCGGACGCGTGGTCGAACTGGTTGATTTCCGCGTCGGGAACTTTGGCATCCTCCACGTCAAGGGCGTCGATCTGGCGCTCAATTTCAACCACCCAACCGGATTTGGCAGCGTCGATTTCAGCTGGAACATGAATGCCCAACTTTCGCGCAAGGCGCAGGTCAGCCCGACCTCGGCGATCAGCGACCGACTGGCGCTGGGTGAGACGCCGAAGGTGACTTCACAGATGGTGTTGGGCACCGATATCGGCCAGTTCCGCGCTCAGGCCACCTGGAACCACACCTCTGGTTATGACATCACCCCAACCGCGAGCTCGCCGAGCCAGTCGCGGGTCGATGCATTCAATGTCGTGAACTTGTTCTTCAAGTACGACTTCGCTGCCGAGACAGGCGTGCTTGGCGACCTGAGCTTCACGCTCAACGTCAACAACGTGTTCGATCAGGATCCTCCGATCCTGCTGCGCAACAACCCCAACGAAAACGGCTTTGCCAACGGCTTCACGCTTGGCCGGATGATCATCTTCGGGGTCAGCAAGAAGTTTTGATCCACCCTGTTTTGTTGATGAGATATCCCTCTCCTCAACACAGCCTGAGCCGGACGCTGCAAAGCGTTCGGCTCTCTTTTTGCCGAAGCACGGACTGCAAGGTGACAGTCAGCACACGCGCCGCTAAGGGCGCGGCATGACCGACCTTTCGCTGATCCGCAATTTCTCGATTATAGCCCATATCGACCATGGCAAATCGACCTTGGCCGACCGGCTGATCCAGTTCACCGGCGGGCTGACCGAGCGCGAGATGTCGGCGCAAGTGCTTGATAACATGGATATCGAGAAAGAGCGCGGGATCACGATCAAGGCCCAGACGGTGCGCCTCGCCTACCCTGCCGACGACGGGCTGACCTATGAACTCAACCTGATGGACACCCCCGGCCACGTCGACTTCGCCTACGAGGTCTCGCGCAGCCTCGCCGCCTGCGAGGGCGCGCTGCTCGTCGTGGACGCGGCGCAGGGGGTCGAGGCCCAGACGCTCGCCAACGTCTACCAGTCGATCGAGCACGACCACGAGATCGTTCCCGTGATCAACAAGATCGACCTCCCCGCCGCCGAGCCGGAAAAAGTGAAGGCCGAGATCGAGGAAATCATCGGCCTCGATGCGAGCGAAGCGGTGCTCACCAGCGCCAAATCGGGCATCGGCATCAAGGAAGTGCTCGAAGCCGTCGTCAAGAAAATCCCGCCCCCCAAGGGCGACCGCGCCGCGCCGCTCACCGCGATGCTGGTGGACTCCTGGTACGACCCCTA
>JANOBD010000065.1:0-3781 GCA_031411495.1 Phycisphaerae bacterium
TCTTCGCTCAAGTCGCGGTGAACTCGATCCACGAGCGTGCCCATCTTTCGAGCGTCAATGAACAACGTCTCGCCACGCCGATTGCGGATGCACTGGGGGATGTCCTCGCCCGCGTGTCTCACCTTGCGTGCGGATTTGTTCTTCGTTAGGAACCACAGACAGACCGGAATACCGGTCGTGTAGAACAACTGTCCCGGCATGGCAACGATGCAATCAACGAGATCGGCCTCAACGATTGCCCTGCGAATGTCGCCTTCACCCGACGTGTTCGAAGAGAGCGAACCGTTCGCCATCACGAAGCCGGCTGTACCGCCGGGGGCAAGGTGATGAATGAAGTGCTGGATCCACGCATAATTGGCATTGCCGACGGGTGGGACGCCGTACTTCCAGCGGACATCCTCGCGAAGCATCTGGCCGTTCCAGTCAGAGATATTGAATGGCGGATTGGCGAGGAGGAAGTCGGCCTTCAGGTCTTTGTGAAGGTCGTTGCGGAACGTGTCATCCCATTGCGTGGAGAGGTTCGCCTCGATGCCTCGAATGGCAAGGTTCATCTGGCACAATCGCCACGTCGTCGAATTCATCTCTTGCCCAAAAATCGAGATGTCTCCGAGCAGGCCCCCGTGGGCGAGAACGAACTTTTCGCTCTGAACGAACATGCCGCCCGAGCCGCAGCAAGGGTCGTAGACGCGGCCTTTGTACGGCTCCAACATCTCGACCAGCAGTTGAACGACGCAGCGCGGCGTAAAGAACTCGCCGCCAAGCTTTCCTTCCGCGGACGCGAACTTGCCGAGGAAGTATTCGTAGACCCGGCCGAGCACATCCTTCGACCGGCTCGCCTTGTCGCCTACGGTGATCGTGCCAACGAGATCGATGAGTTGGCCAAGGCGAGACTTGTCGAGATCGGGCCGTGCATAACGCTTAGGGAGCACGGCTTTCAGGCGTGGATTGTCGCGCTCGATCGCATCCATCGCATCATCGATGGTCGTGCCGATCGTCGCCTGCTTGGCGTTGTCCTGAAGCTTGGCCCAACGAGCCTCCTCGGGCACCCAGAAGACGTTCGCGGCGAGGTACTCATCGCGATCTTCCAGCGTGGCGGCCTGCTGGTCAGGATCGTCGGTGAAGTGGTCGCTCTTCGGGTCGTTGCAGAGCAGCAGCAACTCCGCACGACGTTCCTCGAAAGCGTCCGAGATGTATTTCAGGAAAATCAGGCCGAGAACGACGTGCTTGTATTCAGCAGCGTCCAGCGAGCCACGGAGCTTGTCAGCGGCAAGCCAGAGCGTCTCTTCAAAGCCGATATTCGAGCCGTTGGAGTCAGACTTTTTTGAGCGTTTGGCCATCCCCCCTGAGATATTACCCGAGGAAACGGACACCTACCAGACGGCGAACATTTCGCGACGGCCTGCGTATTGGCAGCCAAACAGGCACGAATACCGTCGGACTGCGAGCAAAGCGTCCCTGTTCGCTTTGACCCGAAAGCCGCGGCCTTCGCGATTCACGGTCGGATGGCCTTGTCCGAAATCAGACGAGGCCGCTCCAAGCGGGGTCGTTCGGCCGAAACGGGACGACTTGGACAAGAAGTTGTCCAAGTCCGAGGCGAAATCTCAAAACATGCGCGGACAAAAGGGATGTCCGTCCTGCTGAGGCCAAATCCTCAGTCGCTCAGAGTGGGCGATTGCGAGGCGGCAGAATTCAGCAGGAGAAGACATGTCTTTCTTATTCGACCTACCGTCCGCATCGACAGACGCCGAGACTTGGGAAGAGGCCGGCAACACGTTCGAGCCCGATCTGACCCTTTCTGGCCGCGTGACGTTGCCACAGGTGTTTCTGATTAACAAGCTACTTCGGAAGTTCGGGAGCGAGGTGGTCGCCCACGAACTCTCCAGACCACGGGCCGACACATATTGCCTTGAGTTGCGCTTACCGAGCTTTGGAAAATGCTTCATGGGCGGTGATCTACCGCGGAACAAACGCACTATGTCGGCCGAGTCGGGCCGCTCAGAAAGATCGTTCAGATCGTGTCGCCGAGACGTTCGAGACTCGCTGGAATCGAGCGTGACCAACGGTCGTGGAAGCACAGCGCCGGCACTTCGACCCCGCGCTGAACCTGCAACCATCGGTTCTCGCGTCTGACGCCGATATGCGCGTCATATGATCGAACTTCGAGTGCTCGAAACGCCGTCGAACACGGCATTTACGGCGATTCGGCCGTTCTCATATGTAGGGGATATGCGCGAGAGGCATAGAAAAGCCCCTCATATGCGCGACAGCGACTTCGCGTAAGTCGCTGCCGGTGAAAGGATTGCACTCGAGAGGGCTCGAACCTCTAACCCTCGGTTCCGAAGACCGATGCTCTATCCAATTGAGCTACGAGTGCTTCAAACTTTAAGTGTTGCAGGCGAGGCGATTTATGCTGCTACAGCAAACCGAATCCGGCACCGAACACTTCCAGAATTGTACTTCGATTATGGCCGATTGTCACGCTTCCGCTGACAAACGCTGACACGTGTATGGCCGCAACGTGTAACAGGGCGGCATGATCGTCATTCGATCTGGAGTTGTTGTGAATCATCGCGGCACTTCACGGACGAACGCTATCGGCCGAGGTGCCGATTGTTGTTGCGGCCATCCTTGCGGTGAAGATCCGCATGATGTCACGAAACACGCCGGCCGCAGTGGCGGCGGCCATCGCCGCTCCACCTGCTGCGGTTCTGCGTTTTGAAATGCTTCCTGAGGGGTAAGGCGAGGCGTTTCCCGCCCCGCGAAATTCACACCGGGAAGTTGCGCCGCTGCAATGCGTAGGTGACGCATAATGCTGCGTAAGAAAAGCCCAGCAGGAGCAGTGATGTTCGGTGGGCGCTGGCATAATTCATGGACTGGACATTGTCATAGATCACGATCGATATTGTGCGCGTCACGCCCGGCACGCTTCCACCCACCATCAGAACAACGCCGAATTCCCCGACCGTGTGAGCAAACGACAAAACGATTCCTGCAAGGATTCCAGGCGATGAGAGTGGAACGACGACGCGAAGAAATGTGCGCGCCTGACCCGCACCGAGGTTTTGTGCCGCCTCAATCAATTGACGGTCAACTGTAGCGAACGCCGCCGTGAACGGACGCACGGCGAATGGGAGATTAAACAGCACCGACCCGACAAGAATGCCCGTGAACGAGAACGGAAGCATGCCGCCGGTCGCCGATTCGTACAACTGTCCAATTGGGCTGCGTGGGCCTGTCGCCCACAGCAAATAAAAGCCGATCACTGTTGGAGGAAGAACGATTGGCAAGGCAACGAGTGCCTCAATGAAAAAACGATATCGGAAGTGCGTCTTCGCGAGCCAGTAGGCGAGCGGCAAGCCGATGACGAGTAAAATCAACGTCGTAAGCGTTGCGAGTCGAAGCGTGAGCGCGATGGCCGTCCAATCCATCCGTCATTCTCCGGGTAGAACAAATCCGAACCGCTTAAGGATCGCTCGTCCTTCTGAGCTGATGACAAAGGATTTGAATTGACCCGTCGCGTCGGCATCTTTCGCCCAAGATAGAATTACGGCACCCTGTTCTAACTTCGGATAGGCATCGAGCGGGACAGTCCAATATTTCCCCTTCTCACTCATCGCCGGCGCAAGCGCCAGCGAAAGCGCGATGACGCCAATGTCGGCGGAGCCGGATTCCACGAACTGGGCGGTCTGGGCGATGTTTTCGCCGAACACGAGTTTCTCTTTCACCCGGTCATAAATGTTCAGCTTCTTCATCGCCGCCTCAGCCGCACGACCATAGGGCG
>JANOBD010000066.1:0-17917 GCA_031411495.1 Phycisphaerae bacterium
CCCGCGATGCAGCACGCTGCGCACGACATGTTTCGCGGTCGGGCCGGATCGCCGGACCAGGCCCTGTTGTTTGATCGCTTCGTTGACGGCGGTCCAGTTGAGGTCGAGGAAGTGCGGCTCTTCGACGTTGCCTGCTTCCACTTCGCGGAATGCCGCGACGAGCGCCCTCTGGGTGATCGGCCTGCCGCCGAGCCCGGCGATGATCGTGTGCACCGTTCCGGAAAGGCCCCGAAGAGAACGGCGCGCTTCGCTCGCGAGCACACCGCCGGACCCGACGGCGAGGTATTTCTCGACCACGATGAGCCGCTGGGCGTGCTGGGTCGCCTCGCGGAGCGCATCGAGCGGGAACGGACGGTAGCTGCAGAGCGACACGGCGCCGATTTTCATGCCCGCCTCGCGGAGTTCATCGACCGCTTCGCGGATGGTGCCGTTGACCGAGCCCATCGCCAGCACGATCGTCTCGGCATCTTCGGCACGGTAGGACTTGAGCAGGCCGCCCGATTCGCGGCCGAAGAGCTGCTTGAACTCGAGTTTCATGCGCTCGATGAGATCGAACGCCTGGAGCTGTTTCTGGTGCTGAAGGTAACGCACCTCCATGAACGCATCCGGACCGACCATCGCGCCGATCGTGATCGGATCTTCCGGGTCGAGGATCTGTACCGGATCGAACGCGGGCAGGAACTGGTCGACGCGCGCCTGCGTGGGGATGTCCACCTGCTCGTATGCGTGGGTGAGGATGAACCCGTCCATACAGACCATCACCGGGCAGGAGAGTTGCTCGGCGAGCTTGAACGCCTGGATGTGGAGGTCGACGGCTTCCTGGTTGCTCTCGGCGTGGAGCTGAATCCAGCCGCTGTCGCGCATGATCATGGAGTCGGAGTGGTCGTTCCAGATGTTGATCGGCGCGCCGACCGAGCGGTTGCCGATCGTCATGACGATCGGGAGGCCAAGACCGCTGGCGTTGAATACGGCCTCGGCCATGAACAGCAGCCCCTGCGAACTGGTGGCGGTGTAGGTTCGAGCACCGGCGGCGCTGGCGCCGATGAGCACCGAAAGGGCGGAGAACTCGCTTTCGACATTCAGGAACTGGCAAGTCCCCATTTCACCGCGCTTCACCATCGCGCTCAGGCCCTCGACGATGTGCGTCTGCGGCGTGATCGGATAACAGCTGATCACGTGCGGTCTGCAGAGCTTGACGGCTTCGGCGACGGCTTGTGATCCTTCAATTTGCTTGAGCATGGAGTTCTCCGATCTTTCAAACGTGACTCAGCGCGTGGCCGTCGGCGCGAATGACGATGGCGCCTTCGAGTGCCGTCCGCACGTGCTCGTAGGCGGCCGTCGCGGCGCGATGGTTCTTCTCGGCGATGGCCGCTGGAAACTTTTTGGAAATGGCGTCGCAGATGGAACTGAGCTTGAGAATGCCCATCAGCGCCGCGAGCCCGCCGAGCATCGCCGCGTTCGGGAGCGGCCGGCCGATGTGCTCGCGCGCGATCTGGGTCGCCGGCAGTTCGACCACGTGGCCGGGTAGCAGGTCCTTGACGAAATCCCGGATCGGCAATTCGCCGATCGGCTTCGTGGAGTTCAGCAGGATAAACCCCTTAGGCGAGAGCCCGGAGAAGAGCTCGGCTTGGCTCAGCAGGGTCGGATCCTGGATGATCAACGCGTCGGGAGTTGAGATCGGTTCTCGTAACTGGATCGGACGGTCGTCTATTCGGCAGAACGCCGTCACGGGCGCCCCCATGCGTTCTGAGCCAAAGGACGGAAATGCCTGCGCGTGCTTTCCTTCCGCAAATGCGGCTACGGAGAGAATCTCCGCCGCTGTAACGACCCCTTGGCCGCCTCTGCCATGGATTCGGATCTGGATCATCATGCCCGCATCATCGGACTATGTAGTCTGAATATCAAGCCCTTGGATTGGATGCTCGCTGCGCATCCTGTCGCAGGTGTGCTATTTCGTCGCCAGGGGCGATTTCAGTGAGAAGTGGTACATGAAAATCGCTGTCGCGATGGCGACATTCAGCGAATCCGTACCGAGGTGCATCGGGATGGTCATCCGGCGAGAGCACGCCGCGATTGTTTCCACTGATAGCCCGTGCGCTTCGCTGCCGAGCACGATCACACGCTTGTCGCCGGCGGCTGAAGTTTGGATCGGCTCGGCGTCGGCATGGGTGACCGCGGCGATCACGTCATACCCGCGCTCGGCAAGCGAGCGCAAGTCGGCGGGAAGGTCGGAACTCACGGCGAGTTTGAGCGAGAAGACCGCGCCCATCGAGACTCGCGCCGCCTGCCGGTAGAACGGGTCTGCACATCGCGCGTCGAGGATGATCCCCGCCGCGCCGAAGCCGGCGGCGATCCGCATGATCGCCCCCAGGTTCTCCGTGTTGTTCAACTGCTCGAGTGCGATCAGCGGCGCCGCGCCGTCATCGATCAGCGTCTTGGCGTCCGGCAACGGCGGCGCGATGCCGACGGCGAGACAGCCGTTGTGAAACTGGAAGCCGACGACCTGATCGATCTGTTTTCGCGTCGCGATGATCAGGGGCACGCCTTCGGGCGCGAGGCCGGCGATCTCGTCGGCGATCTGCTCGCCGCAGAGGATGGATTCGATCTGATAAGGACTCTGGATCAAGCGCTCGACGAGCTTGCGGCCTTCGGCGATGAAGCGATTCCCCTCGGCGCGGATTTCGCGATCCTTGAGTGTTCGATAGCGGGCGAGGAGGGGATGATCGTCCGCTACATCTCGGAGGATGATCGTCGTTGTTGACATGCGAGTGGCAGAGAAACTGTCATGCAGAGGAGGTTCATCGACGAGGCATCTACTTGCCGCTTCGAACAGGTCGGATTGCCCGAAAGATGCTTGACATGGCCAGTAGACCCCTTCGTCGGCGAGCCTCCTCTGGGTGACACGTCATGTCGTTCACAAACATCATCACGATCCGCCGTTTACCCATTCCTCAACTTCCCGATGTCCTTCCGATAGTGCATCCCGTCGAACTGGATCTTGCCCATCGCCGCGTAAGCCTTCTCGCGGGCGGCGTCCATGTCCTTGGCGATTGCCGTCACTGCCAGCACGCGGCCGCCGTTGGTTTGCGTCGCGGCGCCGTAGCGCTTCGTGCCGCTGTGGAACACCTTTACGTCCGGCATCTCGTCCGCGCTTTCGATTCCCTTGATCTCCGTGCCCGTCACGTGCTTGCCGGGATAACCCTTGCTCGACGCGATGACGCACAGCGAAGGCCGCGCATCCCATTCGAGCTTCACCGATTCGAGTGTGCCATCCACAACCGCGTTCAGAACTTCGAGCAGGTCGGACCTGAGTCGCATCATCAGCACTTGCGTCTCGGGATCGCCGAAGCGGCAATTGAACTCCACGACCTTCGGCCCGTTGGGCGTGAGCATCATGCCCGCGTATAGCACGCCGCGGTAGTCGATCCCATCCCGGCGAAGTCCGTCGAGCACGGGGATGAACACATCCCGCTCGATCTGCGAGAGGACTTCGTTGGAAATGGTCGGCGTCGGGCAGAATGCGCCCATGCCGCCGGTCATCGGGCCGGTGTTGCCGTCATCGATTGGCTTGTGGTCCTGGCACGGCTCCATCACGTAGATGGCGTTGCCGGAGACGAAGGCGAGCACGCTCACCTCCGGACCGGTCATGAACTCTTCGATGACGACCCGCGCGCCCGCCTCGCCGAACACTTTGCCGCTGAGCGCGGCGTCGATGGCCTCGATGGCGTCCGGCATCCGGTAGGCGACGGTCACGCCTTTGCCCTTGGCGAGGCCGGCGGCTTTGACCACGATCGGCGCGCCGCGCATCTCCACATATTCCTTGGCGGCGCGAGGGTCGGTGAAGGAGCGCGCCTCGGCCGTGGGCACGGCCTGCTGGCGCATCAGCTCTTTGGCGTACCACTTGTCGGCTTCGAGCTGCGCGGCCTCCTTGTTCGGGCCGAACGCGCGGATGCCTTCTTTGGCGAGAGCATCCACGATGCCGGCCGCGAGCGGATCTTCCGGTCCGACGACGACGAGGCCGATGGCGTTCTTCTGGCAGAAGGCGATGAGCTTCTTGAAGTCCATCGGGTCGATGGCCACGTTCTCGGCCACCTGGGCCGTGCCCGGGCTGCCCGGCAGGCAGTAGAGCTTGGTCAGCCCTTTGCTGGAGGCGAGCTTCCAGCACAGCGCATGTTCTCGCCCGCCATTACCGATCACCGCTACGTTCATCACCGACTCCATTTTCAAAAGAACAAGCCCGCATCGTAGCGGAGTCAGGAGGAAGGATGAAGGATGAGGGGTGAAAGAATGCAGTGCACGCATTTCCCGCGTACATCCGCCATTCTCTTGGCCCTTATCCATCTCAGAAACTCTCATTGCGTCGCTCGTGACTCGAATCCTCCCAGCGTCTGAAGTGTGAGCATCGTCGGCGGCCGTCCAGCGATACGGAGAGAGGCCGGTGCTGCGAAACTCGATTGTGAAAGGCCGACTCCGATGATGGCACAGCGGAATCTTCGTTGCCTTCGGCACGCCGTTCCCGTCGAATGCGCAGCGAACAACCGGAGAAGCGATTCATGTTCAAGCTCCAACTGATCGGCCTGCTCGCATCCGCCGCGGCGATGTTCGCTGCCGCGGTGTCTGCCGAGGCGCAGACGAAACCGACCGAGGTGTCGATCGATCTCTCCAAGCTCGGCCAGCCCTTTCGCGGCTGGGGCACGAGCCTGGCGTGGTGGGCACACGGCGTCGGAACGTGGGACGAGAAGACGGTCGACGAAATCGTTCACCTCGCCACCGACCCGACGGACGGGCTCGGCCTGAACATGTTCCGCTACAACATCGGCGGCGGCGATCAGCCGGGCCACTCACACATCCGCCGCTGGGGCGATGTGCCGGGCTTCAAGGTGGCAGCCGATGCCGATTACGACTGGGAGGCGGATGCCGCACAGATCCGCGTCCTGAAGAAACTCATCGCGACGACGAAGGGGAAGCCGATCGTCGAAGCCTTCAGCAACAGCCCGCCGTGGTGGATGACGGTGAGCGGATGCGTCTCCGGCGCTGCGGATGGCGGCGCCAATCTCAAGCCCGAGTTCGAAAAGGGATTTGCCGATTATCTCGCCGATGTCGCGGCCCACTTCAAGCGGGCGCATGGCATCGCGTTCGACACGCTCGAGCCGTTCAACGAGCCGGATGTGAACTGGTGGAAAGCCAACGGCAGCCAGGAGGGCCTGCACATCCCGCGCGACCAGATCGCGCGGATCATCCGACTTTCCCGCGCGGCTCTGGATGAGCGCGGGCTGCGCGATACGCTCATCAGCGCCACTGATTCCAACAGCATCGACGATGCGCTGAAGGATCTCGAATCGTTCGATGCCGAAACGCTGGCCGCACTCGGTCAGGTGAACACGCACAGCTATTACGGCCATCAGCGTGTCGAGCTGCGCGAAGCGGCGGCGAAGCGCGGCAAGCCGCTCTGGCAATCGGAGTCGGGCCCGCTCTACGTCAAAGGCGACGAATACGCACAGTGCCTGGTTATGGCCGGGCGGATCGTGCTCGACATCAATCAGCTCCGCCCGGAAGTCTGGGCGACGTGGCAGTACGTGGGCGGGGGGCCTTGGGGATGCCTGCACGAGGACATCGAGACGAGGTCGTTTCGCATCGGCAAGATGTTCCACGTCCTGGCGACCTACAGCCGCGCCATTCGGCCGGGCGACCGGTTCGTCGAGCTCGACAGAGACGACGTTTGCGCCAGCGTTTCTCAGGCGCGCGGCGAAGTTACGATCGTTGTCGTGAATCAGCGCGATCAGCCGACGGAGTATGTCCTGAAACTCTCCGCGCACACTGAGCTCGTGAACCGCATCGCTGCCGTGCGCACAAGTCGCGCCGAAGACGCCGTGCAAGTAACGGGTATCACGCTGGAAGGGCAGACCGTGTCGCTGACCGCGCCGCCGGAGTCGATCACGCGCATCGTCATCCCGCTTGCACAACGATGACTCACAGCGGATGCAGCAGCCTGGTGAGGCTAAAGAGGATCGGTATTCCCATCGCAAGGTTGAACGGGAAGGTGATACCGATGGCGGCGGTGAGGTAGATGCCGGGGTTCGCCTCGGGTAGCGCGATCCGCACGGCAGCCGGCGCTGCGATGTAAGAAGCGCTGGCCGCCATCACCGCGAACGTAACGTTGCCGCCAAGCGACAGCCCGACGAAATGGCCGATGAAGATGCCGATCGTTCCGTTCACCAGCGGCATTGCGATCGCAAACAGCACCAGCGTCCAGGCGCGCTCCGGCAACTTCCCGAGCCGCGACGCCGCGATCAAGCCCATCTCCAGCATGAAGAGTACGAGGATGCCGTAGAACAGGTCCTTGAACATCGGCGTGACCTTTGCGTACGACGACTCCGAGCAGACAAAGCCGATGATCAGTCCGCCCACCAGGAGCACGACGCTCCGGCCTGTGAGAACCTCGTGGAACATCACGCCCAGATGCGAGTCTGCACGTGGGGCGGCCACGCGGGCCAGAACGATCGCCACGACGATCGCCGGGATCTCCAGCATCGCCAGCAGCGCGGGCATGTACCCTTCGTAAGTGATCGAGCGTGAATCGAGAAACGCGACGACGGCCGCGAACGTGACGGCAGAGACGGAGCCGTAGTGGGCCGCCAGTGCCGCGGCATCGGAAACGCCAAGCCGCAGGAGGTGGCGGGTGACGGCATAACACAGGCAGGGCACGAGCACGCCGAGCGCGAGCGTCGCGAGTGCCGGCTTCCAGATTTCGCCAAAGCCGACCTTGGAGAGTTCGTGCCCGCCCTTGAGGCCGATCGCCAGGAGCAGGTAGATGGAAAGGGCGGTGAACAGCGATTCCGGGATCCGCAGATCGCTCCGCACGGTGTGCGCGATCGCGCCGAGCACGAACGCCAGCACGACGGGGGTGAGCAGGTTGGACTGCAGCAGTTCGAGGGCTTGTGTCATGACGGTGCCGAAGTAAAATCCATGAAGCGTAAATAGGGAATTGCAATACACGAAACAGGTTTCGTATATTAGGCCCGGCCGGAGGGTTGTCAACATGCCGACGAAGAAGCATCTGGGCGCGTCATCAGTGAAGAAGGGCGCTGCGAGCAAGGACGTTGCGAGGAAGAGTGCCGCAAAGCCGTCGGTGCCCGGGAAGCGCGGGTGGACGTTTCTGAGCAATCACGCGCACGTACTGATCTGCCTGCACCTGAATCCCGATTCGGTGCTGCGCGAAGTCGCTGCACGCGTCGGCATCACCGAGCGGGCCGTCCAGGGCATCGTCGCGGACCTGGAAGAAGCCGGCATCCTGATCCGCGAGCGCGACGGACGGCGCAATCGCTACCAGATCGACGCGAGCCAGCACCTGCGTCACCCGATCGAGGCCCACCACACACTGTCGGATCTGCTGGGCTCGCTCGGCGGGGTCGAGAGCGATAAAAAGTAGAAAGTGCAACTACGTGTTTTGCACGTAGCTCGATAATTCGGTCCAGTTTCGTTTCAACGGCATCCATCTGGCGGTTGTAGCCTTCCAGTCGATCTATGACCTCTGCCGCGTTGAATCTGATGTGGTCCGCGGGTCGCTCATGCTCACATCCCCCGCTATACTCTGCATCCTATGTTCGACACGCTCACCGACAAGTTCACCGGCATCTTCCGCTCCCTTTCCGGCCAGGGACGTATCAGCGAAGAGAATATCCGCGAATCGATGCGCGAGGTCCGCGTCGCGCTCCTCGAAGCGGATGTGAACCTTTCCGTCGTCAATGATTTCGTGAAAGTCGTCACCGAGAAGGCCATCGGCGAGGAGGTCATCAAGAGCCTCAAGCCGGGCCAGCTGATGGTCAAGATCTGTTACGACGAGCTCGTGAACCTGATGGGCCCGGTGGATACGAAAATCTACACCGTCAGCCCAGGCCCGACCGTCGTAATGATGTGCGGCCTGCAGGGCTCGGGCAAAACCACCACTTGCGGCAAGCTCGCCATGCTGCTCAAACACCGCGGCCATCAGCCGATGCTGGTCGCGGCCGACCTGCAGCGCCCCGCCGCTGTCCAACAGCTCCGCATCATCGCCGAACAGGCCGGCGTCCCGGTCTACGCGGATGACACGAAAGTCGCCCCGCACGGCGAAGTGCCCAAGGGCAATGCGGTCAGCGTCTGTCGCGCGGGCATCGCCAAAGCGAAGGAACTCGGCCGCGACATCGTCATCCTCGACACCGCCGGCCGGCTCGCCATCGATGAAGCGTTGATGGGCGAACTCGCCGACATCAACACGCATCTCAAGCCCCACCAGATCTTCCTCGTGCTCGACTCGATGACGGGTCAGGACGCGGTCGAATCGGCCAAGCGGTTCAACGAGAAGCTCGAACTCGACGGCCTGATCCTCACCAAGCTCGATTCCGATACGCGCGGCGGCGCGCTGCTCAGCGCGAAGGTGATCACCGGCAAGCCGGTGAAGTATCTCGGCATCGGCGAGAAGCTCGAACGCCTGGAAGAGTTCCGGCCCGAGGGCATGGCGCAGCGCATCCTCGGCATGGGCGACGTCGTCGGCCTCGTGAATGAGGCGATGGAAAAGTTCGACATGGACGAGGCCGAGAAGATGCAGGCCAAGATGGAGAAAGGCCAGTTCTCCTTCGAAGACTTCATCAAGCAGATGCAGCAGATCAAGAAGCTCGGCCCGATCGGCAAGATCATGGGCATGATCCCCGGCATGGGCGACCTCGCCAAAGGCGCGCTGATGAACGGCAGCGCCATCGAGGGCCAGATGACCAAGATCGAGAGTATCTACAACTCGATGACCAAGGACGAGCGCAAGAACCCCGACAAGGTGGACAGCGCGCGGCGACGCCGAATCGCGGCCGGCAGCGGAACCCAGCCGCCGGATGTCAGCACGACGCTCAAGCAGTTCGGCCACATGCGCGACATGATGCGCGCCGCCGGCAGTGGATTGATGGGCAAGATGAAGATGGCCAGCGCGATGCGCGGCGGCGTGGGTCTCCCCGGCATGGGCGGCGCAGCGGGCGGCGGCCTGAAGATGAAAAAGGGCGGATGGATGGAAAAGAAAGATCGGAACAAGAAGGGGAAGAAGTGAGCGCGATCCGAGGGCGTCATGCGGAGGCACTCGGATTCATCTCGCCTCATTGAGCGTGGTTCCCACCTTGTTCGTGCCAGATCGCTGTCAGTGTCCTCCAATGACGACCCATATTCATCGGGCAAAAACCTGCCATCCGCTCGGGTTCCTCCGCGTCGTCGACCTCGAAGGCCGCCCTTATGCTTTGGACGTGCTAACCAAGGAGACAATCGATGGCACGTAAGACAATTGCAGCATTCGGACTTTCGCTCGCGATGGCGCTCGGCGCCGGCACGCTTGTGGGCTGCCACGACGACCCGGACACGCCCGGCGAAGCAGCCGATCGTGCTGGCAGAAAGGTCGAGCGGGCGACCGACAAAGCCGCCGACAAGATCGAAGACGCTGGCGATCGTATCAAAGATAAACTGGATTAATTGGGCTGGGCCTTCGCCCGAAGAGGCAAGCTAACAGCGCGACCCTTGATGAACACTCGCTTTTTCGAGTTCATCAAGGGTCGCGACGTGTTGGCGACACGCATGCCGAATCAGAGCGCCTTCTTTTTCGCCTCGACTTCGCGCGTGGTGATGATCTTCAGCTTGAGGGTTTCGCCGTCGACGGTGCCTTCGTAGTGGGTGGTGAACTTGTTGCCGTTGAACTCGCGGGTGACGTTGAACTTGAGGCTGTTGCCGTCGACGGTGCCGTTCTCGAGTTTCTGTTCGCCGCCGCGGCCGCCGGTGATAGTGCCGGCCAGCGTGTTGCCTTCCTGCTTGAGGGTGAGCGTGGTTTCGCCGCCGCCGCCGCCGCCACCACCACCGCCCATTGTCCAGCTGTAGGTGCCGGTGACGTCGGTGGCATTATGAACCATGCGACTCGGGCCGTCGGCCTGGGTCAGCGCGGCGCCGGTGCCGAACAGGGCGGCCGAAAGGACGGTGAGGGCAAGTGCAGTGCGAAGAGTCATAAGTTTCCTCCAGAAATCGGGTTTGATCGATCGTTTGCACTGACGTTCACGAGAACGCGCTGGCAATCGTGCGAACGCGAATACAATAACGCAGAACCATGCCGACTATTACGGCCATCTCCGAATCCAGGCGACGCAAGAACCGGCGGAACGTCTATCTCGACAACGCCTACGCCTTCGCCTGCAACGTGACCGTCGTGGCGAAGTTCCGCCTGCGCGTGGGCATGGAGATCTCGTCGGAGCAGCTGGAACAGATCAAGCAGGGCGAGGTCCGACAGGAGTGCTTCGACGGTGCCATGAAGTTCCTGCAGCGGCGGATGCATTCGCGCGCCGAGCTGAAGACCAAGCTGTCGCGGAACGAATACGCGGCCGACCTGATCGAAGGCGTGCTCGACGATCTGCAACGCATGGGCTATATCGACGATGCGAAGTTCGCCGCCGCGAGCACGGAACTTTCGGCCAAAGTTCGCCACCACGGCCGACGACGGGCCGCGATCGAGCTGATGAAGAAGGGCGTGACCGGCGAATCGGCCCGGAAGGCGCTCGAGAGCACGTACGACACGCACGACAGCCTGTCCGTCGCCCGCGAGCTGGCACAGAAGAAGGCCAGGAGCCTGCAGAAGCTCGACCCTCAGGTCGCCAGGCGACGACTTGCGGGAATGCTGATGCGCCGGGGGTTTGAGTACGACGTGGTCCGGCCGGTCATCGACGAGGTTCTGGGACATCACGATGAGCGGAGCGACGATTGATCTTTGCATTCGTAGCGGTCAGGCTTGCCTGACCCGCCTGTTGCGGTCGCCTGCACAATGTTCTCGCGGTCGAGGCAAGCCTCGCCCCTACGGGGCAACCGTGATGACGGTCTGAACCTTGAGCGGCGCATTCGCTTTCGCTCGATACGTCATGTCGATGCGATAAAGCACATGCTCCGCCGGAAAGATGCGGAGCATCAGGCGCTCGTCGTTCGCCTTGAAGGGGATCACCTCAGTCTTTTCGGGTTTGGCGTCGATGGTGATCACGATGCCGTCCGCTTCGAAGATGTTTCCGTCCGTCACCTTCGGCTCGTTGACGAACCAGATTCGGTGGATGATCTCGCCGTCGGCTTTGAGCACGAACTCGTCGTCGATGATGGCGCGGGAACCATCCGCCGGCACGTGGCCGACGCGAGTCCACTTCGTCAGTCCTGCAGTATCAGGATAAGCGCTGGTGAGTTCGAGCGCGAGTTCGCCGGTCTTCTCGTCCCAGGCGAGCAGTTTTCCCGCGGCTTCCTTTCCGGCGCGCTGTTCGATGCCGTTGATCTGCGGGCAGCAATGTCCGCTGCTCATGGCGACGATCCACTTCGTGTAACGGGCCGCGCCGAAGAAATCCTGCTGGTAGATCGGCGCGCCCAGATCCGGAATGATCGGCTTCTCGCCCAGGAAGACCTGGAACGTGCCGAGATCGTTGTGGTTATGCTGCTCGGCGTTCGTGCCGCCGGTGAAGGTAAACGTGAACAGGCCGCGCGTGCTGTCGCGCTGGAAGATGGCCGCCTGCTGGTTGTCAAGGTAGCGATTGGGCTCGTGCCTGGGACCGGCCGATTGCGAACTCGGGAATTGCATCGTCGAGGTGAGATACCGAAGGAGTTGCGTGAAGGTCCGCAGCCCGGTCGGCTTCGCCTGGCCGCACCACCACTTGAGGAACGCCGAATCGGTCCACTCCGCGATGATCGGAACGCCCGCGAGCGAGGGCGAAACCGTCGGGCTGCCGTCGTTGCCGACGAAAAAGGTGCTGCCGACCAGGTGCACGCGCTCGGGATAACTCGCGACGCGCTCGATGCGCTTCAGATCGAACTTCGCTTCGATCTCCTGTCGGGGCAACCGCGACAGGCCGATGAACGCGAAATCCATCCCGTAGTTCCAGTAGCCGATGCCTTCATCACACTCGCCAGCTTCGGTGAAGCCGTACTGGAAGTACGCGCGCAGGATCTCGATCATCCGCTCGCGCGTCTTCGGCCGCGGCATGCCAAACGCCGCCATCGTCTCGCACGCCGCGAGAATGCTCCCCGCGCACACGCCCGCCCAGTTGTTGATCGGCGTGCCGTCGGTCTTCATCCAGAACTCGCGCTTGTCCGTCTCGGCTGGTGTGACGACCCGGCGATCGACTTCGTTGAGGATCGACTGCACGAGCGTCTGCGTCTGCGTGTCGATCCACGGCTTCAGCGATTGCGCGAGCTCGGCGAGGGAACCCGCCTGTTCGCAGCCGGCCAGATCGAGCTGTCCGGCGCCCGAGAGTTGAAGATCGTTCTTTGCCAAATGAGCCGACACCACCCATGACGGCTCGTAGGTGTAGGCGTAGATCCAGTTGAGCAGGCGATCGTCGACATCGTTCGGATCGATGCCTTTGAGCAGTCGATGCGCGGCCAGGTTGCCGAGGCTGGTCCGAGTCTTCTGCCAGAAGCCGTCGACGACCTTGCGGTCGTTACTTCGCTTCGCCGCGAGGTACTCGGAGGCGGTGGGAATCGGTGCGGTCGCCGGGATGTCAGGTAGACGCTTATCGAGGTCCGCGAGCCATGCGGCTTTGTCGGGGTTCTTGGCGATGGCTTCCCATGTCGTGCGGTCGCCGATGGATGGCGGGACGAAGGGTGCGTCTGGAATTGGCATGCACAGAAGGATACCGAGCGTCCCGTTTCATGCGGAGTTTGTCAGCGCAGCCATCGACGTTCACTTGAAAAGAGATGCGTTAAGCGTTCTCCTCGCGACAGCTCAACGCAAGGAGGTGCCTTGGCGAATCGATTCCTGATTGGGGCAACCTACTACCCCGAACACTGGCTAGAGCAGAACCACGCGAAGGATCTTGATCGCATGGCCAAGGCCGGCTTCAACGTAGTTCGCCTCGGCGAAGGCGCATGGTGGTACTGGGAGCCGGAAGAGGGCAAGTACCAGTTCGAGCTGTTCGATCGCGTGATCAAGCTGTGCAAGGAGCGCGACATCAAGGTCATCATGGGCACGCCCACCTACACCGGGCCGGCGTGGATCATGCAGAGATATCCGGAAGTGCTCCGCGTGAACTTCGAACGCGTGACGATGGCGCACGGCTCGCGACAGAACTACTGTCACACGTCGCCGAAGTTCAGGGAGCTGTCGCGGAACATCACGGCCGCCCTCGCGAAACACTACGCGAAGGAAAAGCAGATCATCGCCTGGCAGCTCGACAACGAGATCAACAACGGCGTCGATGCAAGCTATGCCGCGAGTGATTCGATCGCGTTCCGCGCGTGGCTCCGCAAGAAGTATAAATCGCTCGACAACCTGAACGACGCGTGGGGCACGAGGTTCTGGAGCCAGCTGTACGACGACTGGGAGCAGGTCGACCTGCCCTCGCCGACGGCGCAGTGGCCCAACCCGACGCGACTGCTGGATCATTCGCGATTCGTCAGCGACAGCGCGATCGCGTTCCTCGTCGAGCAGGGCGAGATCCTCCGCAAGGCCAATCCGAAGTGGCAGATCACGCACAACGGGATCTTCGGAAACATCAGCCCTCCGGCGCTGCGTGACGCGATCGACTTTTACAGCCACGATCACTACCCACTCTTCTGGAAAACCTGGCCCGAGTTCGCCGGCAAGTTGATCGAATCGCGCAGCGTCAGCTTCCCGTTCGCGATCATGGAACAGCAGTCCGGCCCCGGCGGCCAGATGGGGTACCTGCTCCGCACGCCCGAGCCGGGCGAGATTCGCTTGTGGACGTACCAGTCGGTCGCGCACGGGGCCGACAAGCTGCTCTACTTCACCTGGCGCACCTGTCCGTTCGGCAGCGAACAACATTGGCACGGCCTCATCGATCAGGACGGCAAGGACAATCGCCGGCTGCGCGAAGCGACAAAGACGGCGAGAGAGATCGCGACGCTACCCACCGCGCTCTTCGACGCGCGGCCGATCAGGCAGGTGGCCGTCCTGCGCGACTACGACTGCGAGATCAATGAGAAGCGCATCAATACCTACACGAACGACGGGCGCTGGGCATACGGTCGCTGGACGTCCGCGCTGACGCGCAGGCACATCGCGACGGATGTGATCTGGGAGCGTGACGCGTTCGAGGGTTACTCCATCATCGTTGCGCCGCACCAGAAGATCGTCGACGACAAGCTGGTGTCGCGGCTCACCAAGTACGTCCGCGGCGGCGGGACGCTCATCCTCGGCGCGCAGGCCGGCCTGCACGATCGCAATCTCCACATCCACCAGCTCACGCCGCCCGGCCCGCTCGCGGCGCTGGCCGGCTGCGAAGTGGAGGATTGGACCACGCTCGCCAAGGATCTGACCCGCACGTTCACGATGGAGGATGGGACCGATGTGAACGCGTTCGCCTTCGTCGAGCGTTTGAAACTCACGACAGGAAAGGCAGTCGCGCACTGGAAGAGCGACCGCCTGCTCGGCGAAGCGCCGGCGATGGTCATCAACAAGGTCGGCAGGGGGCGGGTCATCTACATCGGCGCGTATCTCGATCCCGCCGCGACCGATGCCGTGGTGAAGCTGCTCGCGAGTCGGCTCGAGATCGAGTCGGCCGTCGACGCGAGCGAAGCGGTGGAATGCATCCTCCGCGAGAACGGCAAGACGCGGTTCGTGTTCCTGCTCAACCACAATGCCGATCCGCAGACGGTTTCGCTCAAACAAGGTGGCGGCAAGGCGCTGCTCGGTCCGGCAGTTAAAGACGGGAACGTCACGCTTGAGCCGTACGGCGTCTCGCTGCTGCGATTGGGTTGAAATCGCTTCGCCTTGCCTGGAAACGCGTCGCGTTGCCGTCGACGATCGATCCGCATAGACTTTCCACATCGCTCGGGGCGATCGTCGATTCTGATGATCTGAGAAGCGGTGAGGACTTGTCCTCACCATACCCGTCGAACCTGATCCGGCTCATACCGGCGTAGGGAACGCGATGACACAACACCGTGCCGTCGTCGTTCAATCATTTTGAAGGAACGACCCATGTTCAACAACACAAACGACAGCGCTCAGCCTTACACGCTCCCCGAAATCGGCGGCAACCCCGCCAACACGAAGGACGTTACCAATCCCGGCAGCTTTGCCCGCAAGGCGAAGATCCTGCCGAGCGCGCGCGGCGCCCTCACTTTCAGCAGCCCCGACACGCCCGGCATGCCCGCGCCAAGCGAGAAGACCGCGTGGAACTTCCTGCCCAAGGGCTGGCGCACCGATGAGATGTCTGGCACGCTCGTGCGGATGAAGGCAAAGCCGGACGAGGTCTTCGTCGGCTTCGTGCAGGCGGACGGCACCAACCGCTACGTCTGGTACCCGAAGGGTTTCACGCCGATCACGCAGTTGGAGTTCGCGCGGCTCGGCGAGATCACGCCGCAGATGGTCCGCGTCGCCGAGCGCGAGCCGCACCTGTCGGCCGAGCAGATCCGCGATGAAGTCGCCGCCGGGCGGATGGTCATCCCCGCCAACATCAACCACCTGAAGTGGAAGCTCGACCCGATGTGCATCGGCCGGGCGAGCAAGACGAAGGTCAACGCCAACCTCGGCGCGAGTCCGGTCTCGTCGAACATCGACGAAGAACTCGAGAAGGTCGACTGGGCCATCAAGTTCCACACCGACACGCTGATGGACCTCTCCACCGGCGGCGATCTCAACGCCACGCGTGCCGCCATCGTCAAGCATAGTTCAGTCCCCGTCGGCACCGTGCCGATCTATTCGATGATCATCGGCAAGAAGATCGAAGACCTCTCGTGGGAGATCATCGAGGCCGAGCTAAACAACCAGGCCGAGCAGGGCGTCGACTACTTCACGATCCACGCCGGCGTGTTGCGCGAACACCTCAAGTACGTCCGCAAGCGACTGATTGGGATTGTCTCGCGCGGCGGATCGCTGCTGGCCAAGTGGATGCTCCATCACTCCAAGCAGAACATCATGTACGAAAACTGGGAACGCATCTGCGGCATCCTCCGCCAGCACGATGTTACGTTCTCCATCGGCGACGGCCTCCGCCCCGGCGGCCTCGCGGATGCGACCGATCAGGCACAACTCGCAGAACTCTGCACGCTCGGCGAACTCACCGAGCGCGCCTGGCGCTGCGGCGTACAGGTCATGATCGAAGGCCCCGGCCACGTGCCGCTCGATCAGATCGAATACAACATGAAGCTCCAGCGCACGCTCTGCCACGGCGCGCCGTTCTACGTGCTCGGCCCGCTCGTGACCGACATCTTCCCTGGCTACGACCACATCACCAGTTGCATCGGCGCGACCAATGCCGCCTACCACGGCGCGAGCATGCTCTGTTACGTCACGCCGAAGGAGCATCTGGGCCTGCCGAAGAAGGATGATGTGAAGCAGGGGTGCATCGCCTACAAGATCGCCGCGCACGCGGCCGATGTCGCGCTGGGCATCCCCGGCACGCGCGACCGCGACGACGAACTCACCAAGGCCCGTGCCGCCCTCAACTGGGAGAAGCACTTCGAGCTCAGTTTCGATCCCGACACCGCGCGGGCTTACCATGATGAAGACCTCGACATCGACACCGACTTCTGCGCCATGTGCGGCCACGACTGGTGCAGCGTCCGCATCAGCAAGGAGATCAACGAGTTCCTCAGCGGCAAGGAAGAGGAGTATCAGCGCGGCAAGGCCGTGAAGAGCGCCGCCCTCACGCCCGAACAACAGGACATCCTCGCCAAGCGCGGCGTCCTCTCGCCGGATGAGATCCACAAGCTCGCGAGCAAAGTGAAGAAGGTCGTCGGCGCGGATGCCGAGAACAAGGCGTCTTGCCACAGCGACTACGTCGACCCCGAGACCGCGAAGAAGGTCCAGCAGGAAAAGCTGGTGACGCTCGACGTCGGTGTGAAGACGAACGAGGGCGTGATCTGAGCGAGGCAAGCGCGCCACGTCCGCTCGGGTCCGAAGTCCGTTGTGGGATGGACTAGCGCCATCGCGCCGCTAGCACCGGCGTTCTTATCTGTTTTACCTTGATTGGCGTCGGCGGCGCGCGGCACACAGCAGACCGCCCGCCAGGCTGGACAGGGACGCGGGCTCGGGTGCGATCAATTCAACCCGGAACGACGCGTCGTTCTGCGCGAACGTCTGCACGTTTCCCGGCATCGTTGCCAGCGACGTGAAGTACACGCCGCCCGCATAGACGCTCGAATTGAAGCTTTGGATCATGACGTTCGTCGGACTCAGCGGCATGGATGCCCAGATGGCATACGTTCCGCCGGGAACGAGTGGAACGTCGGCGGGGTTGAACTGGATATTCTCCCAGGTCCCGTTGCCGAGAAGCGTTTCGGATTGCGTCGCCAGGATCGAAGTGACCGTGTTCCCCGACACGGCACCGAGATTCATCGTGAAGTTCCGCCCGAGGGTCGAATTGAAGTTCAGATACCCTTGGTCGAAGACGCTGTCGCCGACCAACGGCACGGTGAATGTCTGTCCGAGTTGAACCGTCACGGGCCCATTGGAGACGTTGTTGAATGACGCTCCCGACCATAACGATTGTGTCTCGATCACCGTCAGCGCCGAAGCGACGTTGGAAAGGCTCAATATGGCGAACAGGGTCAGATACCGTTTCATCTCGCACCTCGAATAAAAGCGCAGTGCTGCATTAAAGACAATTGCCGGCAATTTCATACTAGCCAATTGTCTCTTATCTGCAAGAGAAATGTCTTTTCGACTCTGTGGCGTAAAATGTGCTGCATTATTATAAGCCATCAATCGAGGAGGGCGTAGCGGCTACAACTCGCTTAATGAGCGGACCGATAGCGGCGACCGCCATATCAGGCATCTCGGCGAAATCGACTAGTGTTTCATTGCAGCTGTATTGAAGGGTATAGCCTGTGCAGCTTCACCCGCGCATCAGCGGTCGTGAATTGCCAGCGGACGCCGACTGTCGCCGCGTTGCGGGAATGCTCCCATGCGGCTACCTCCCGCGCTAACGTC
>JANOBD010000067.1:0-2679 GCA_031411495.1 Phycisphaerae bacterium
CTTCCTCGCATCGGCACGCGGGCAATCGGCGGCCACCGCCACCGGAAGTTTCGTTGTGATGAAGGTGAATTCGGAACAGGCAGCGGACATCCAGAACAGCTTGAGCAAGCTCTCCGCGACCGGCAAAGGCGACGTCGCGGCCGATCTTCTTCGACAGGCCGGTGCGAGACCGGAATTGATCGCCGCTCTCGTCCGTCATGCGGAAGCAGATCCCGCGATCTTTGCGAAGGCGACCGCAGCTCTGAACCTCGCGAAGTACCGCCGCGGTGCCGATCAGTTGGAAAAACTCATCCAAACTTCCACTCGCGAGCAAGACTTTCAGCAGTTTCTATCCGAGCATTCGTGGATGTTTGGGAGCGAATACAGCGAACGCCTCGATCGTCGAAAATGGACGCGCGACGAGAACGCCGACTTCATTCTGCGACGTACCACCGATGGCTACATCGAATTGATTGAGATCAAAACACCCGCCGCGGCGATCTTCAATCACGACACCTCTCACAAGTGTCGTTACGCGAGTCGCGAACTGTCGATGGTGCTCGGTCAAGTCGCCAATTACATAGAGAAGCTGGATCGTCAGCGGGACTCAATTCTCGCGAATGACAAGGAAGACACGACAAAAATTCGGGCCAAAATCGTGATTGGCAGAGATGGCGACAGCGGCGATCGTGAAGCACTTCGCCGTCTCAACGGCCACCTCCATCGCGTGGAAGTCGTGACGTTCGATGAACTGTTGCGTGTCGCCAGGCGGCTCGTTAGCTACGTCGGTGGTTCGCTGCTTCCAAGCGGGCCGAAAGAAAACGCTATGCCGCCGATTGCGGCGATCGATCAACCGCTCGATTCGTCGGTGGCATCAGCGGCGGAGGAGTAAGATGAGACTTCCGTTACGGGCCAAGACGAGACAGCAAAGACTCACCGAGATTCGTTCCGAACCCCTGGGTGAGTTTTTCACCTTTTGGACGGACATTCCGCAGGGGGAGCTTAAAGCACTCGATGACGCTGTGAGAGAAGCAACAACTGAACGCGATCTTCAGGCGCACTTCGAGCGGTATCCGCAGCACTTAATTTGCCAACTCGGCGGCGGACACGGCCGGTGGGTCATTCCCCAGCAGAAACTCGGCTCGGAGCATGTGACGGACTTCATGATCGCGGACAAACACTCCTTCGGGAGGGAGTGGTTTGCGGTCGAACTCGAAAGCCCAAAAGCCAAGATGTTTACGCGCGCCGGGAATCCGACCAAGGAACTCACGCACGCGATTCGGCAGATTCAGGACTGGCGAAGTTGGCTGACGAAAAATGCCGACTACGCATCGCGCGGGCAGGATCAGAAGGGACTCGGGCTCGAAGGCATCCACCCTGAACTTTCGGGTTACATCTTCATCGGCCGACGGTCAGATACCAGCAGCGGCACGAACGAGTTGAGGCGACGCATTCTCATCGAGAACCGAATTGAGGTTCACAGTTATGACTGGTTAGTAGATGCGGTCGCTGGACGTGTCAATTGGCACGGCACAGCGCTTGGCCAATTGGAGCGCGAAGCGCTTCTGCATGGCCAGAGTCGACGCCTGTCGGTAAGCGGTGCTCGGGTGTCTCGACGATCTCACCCGGCAATCTGAGCAGACCTGGAACGAATGATCGTCGGCTTAGGTGCCTTACCGAATTCGACCGAGTCTGTTAGCGACTCCGGCGCGAGCGCTGCGTAGTGCCGGCGACAGATTTCCGGACTGTTGCCCATGAGCGTCGCGATCTTGTAAAGCGACTCGCCTTTCATCGCGAGCTGGCTGCCAAAGGTGTGCCGGTAGTCGAGACACGTCCATACAAGCGACGCCGCTTCGTTCGCTCGCTTCAAATCGCTCGAAAAATTGTCGATGTCATACGCCTTCCCGGCCGGACTCGGGAAGAACCAGCCGCCGGGCACGATCCGCCGCTCGTAGGCGTCGAGATAGCCCCGCAGGGTGGTGCTGATCGGCACGACGCGGTTCACCTTCGTCTTGGGCTGCCAGGAGCGTCCATCGATCGTCTTGGCGCGGATGCGGAGCATCCCGTTCGCACCGGTCTTCAAATCGACATCGTCGTGCGTGAGCCACAATAGTTCTTCACGTCGCACGCCCGCATAGATCAGCACCGCCACCATCGCCCGAAGCTGCGGCTTCTCGCTGAGTACCCGCATCTGCTCATCGATCTGGGCGAGCGTAAGGAAGCGAATCTCCGGGGCGCGTTCCTTATAGCGGGCGACGCGATCCACCGGGTTTTTGTCGCCGGGCATTTTGATGCCGCCTTCGCTCATCGCCCAATTGAAAAGCCGGCAGAGAATCTCGCGGTAGCGATTCGCGGTTTTCGGGGCGAGCCCTCGACTCTGGACCTGAAGTGCGATGAAGGCCGACAAATCGGCGCTGCTGATCGACTCAAACGAAGAGACCTCCAGCCGAGGCGTTCGCCGTCGGCCATCGATCTTGACGTCATTGCGAACCGGGCGCTTTTTGCACGCGGCCGTCACCCGTCGGCTGGTGATCTCCAATTGCGGACAGATCGGCCCGAACACATCACGGAGGTAGTAAACGTCCTTCTGGGCACTGTTCGCCGTCTTGCGGGTACGGATGTAATCGACGTAACGGCCGACCGCTTCGGCCACCGACGTGCGTGTCGGCAACGGGCTGTCCGTCCCGCGAAGTTGGGCCG
>JANOBD010000068.1:0-17062 GCA_031411495.1 Phycisphaerae bacterium
CGGATCCAGCCTATCAGCGAATGCGGAAAACACGGTCGAGCGGCCTCGCCGAGTAGTCGCCGTGGAATGGGAATCGGCTTTCGTCCGGTGCAGCACACTCACCAACGCTGGACGAAAAGCTGGACGAAACCATTCCACGCAACGAAAAACCCTCGGAAAATCCGAGGGTTTTAGTGGAGCGACGGGGAATCGAACCCCGATTTGCTGAATGCGATTCAGCCGTCATCCCGTTAGACCATCGCCCCGGGAGGACAAAGACAATAGCCGACACCATCGGCCCTCGCAAGCCGGCATGCGTCGTGGCGGTGGCGATTGACGTCGACACGAAATATCGCTGTCGCCAACTTCGAACTGGTCCCACGATGCTCGATTCGCGAGCCGTCTCAATGCGCCAAAAAGAGCAGCCGGCCATGTGAATGGCCGGCTGATCGCGGAGAATCCGATCCCTGGTTGCGGAGGAGCCGCTAACTTATCAGCAAGGGTTCCTGCGTGAGCAAGAGAGCCTGCATCGAGCGGGCACCGCAACACTGTCACAGATCGCCGACGAGCGGAGAGTACGTCCGCTCGGCCGTGAAGGATAAGCCTTCACCATGAAGGGCAAGCCCTTCACTATCTGCGACTCCTTTCGCAATCATCCCTGAACTTGCAACGACATCATTTCCAACGTCCGTGCCACGATCACGGCGCCGACGTGATGGCCGTTCACACAGCCTTGTGTGTGACGTCCTGTACCGGGCCGCCTTCCTGGCCCGAGACATCCGAACACCACATTTTTTCGAAGCGCCCGTCCGAACTGCGAGAATTACTTTTCGCAGCAGGCACTTCGAACCGCGCGCCGCGCCGATGTCAGAAGCGCGTCGCCGGCTAACAACTGTTCGAGAAACTTCGCCAGTCCATCGTTCGCATGCGAATCGATTTCGCCATCGGCGATCGATTTCACTTCTGCATTCGCGTTACCCATCGCGACACCCACAGCGGCATGCTCGAGCATGTGCAGATCGTTCATATCATCGCCAACGGCAATGACATTTGCCTCTGGCACACCGAGGAGTTCTGCGATCTGCCTTACGCCGGTCCACTTGTTCACGCTCGCGTCGAACACTTCCAGCACCCGCGCTCCTGTGGTGGGGATCGTGATCTGGTGCAGGTAGACGCGATCGGCAAGCTGACGGCTCAGTCGATCAAACATCGTCGCGCTCTGTTCGTACGATGCGACCGTGCTGACGCGTATGGTCCAGTCGTGGGCCGCCGACCGCAGCCCGGGGGCGCGTCGGAACGACGAGCCGTGACGGGCGAGCCATTCCGGCACGGTCGGCGGCATCTCGAGCTCCGCCGAGATCAACCATTCGACATCCGCGTGGAATGCATCCTGCATCACCATCGCGGCCGATCCGCATTCATCCATGATGTGACAAATCTCGCGGGCATCGACGGGTCGCATCTTGGTGTGCGCCATCGATCTCCCGGAGGGCATGTCGTTGACGATCGCGCCGCCGACAAACACGCCGGGCCCTTCGAGCTGAGCTTCGGCGATGACTTGGCGCGATTCCCACCAGCTTCTGCCGGTGGCGATGCAGACCTGAATGCCGGCATCGATCACGCCGCGAATGGCCTTTCGGGTTCGCGGCGTGACGTGTCCTGTCGGAGACAAGACGGTGCCGTCCAGATCGAGGGCGATGAGCTGCACCTGTTCGCCGGCGAGGGCGCGTCGAGCCTTCGCCGGAGGGTTCGCCCCTTTCACTGACATCGCGTCCGAGAAAATAGAATCATTGCCAGAAGATTCAACCATTTTGATCACAACCGTCTAGTTATGCACAATCGGCAGCGTTTTGTCGTCAGCAAACCGCTAGGGGTAGGGATGAGGGCTAAGGGGATGAGGGATGACGGCGCTGAATTGAAACGCGGTATCGCTTTCGATTCATCCCTCATCCCTCCGCCCTCATCCCTGCTCAACTGCCGATATACTCAACACCAATGTCCTACACGCTCGTCGAGAAAAGCACCCTGTATGAAGGCTCGCGGATCCGCTTGGAACTCCAGCGGTTCCGCGACGACCTCTCCGACCGACTGATCAAGAGGGAAGTCGTCAATCACCCCGGCTCGGCCGTCATCCTGCCGTTCCTCACCGGCGGTTTGTCGCCCTCGCGGAATGATACGATCCTACTCATCCGCAACCTGCGGTACAGCCTGCACAAGGTCCTGATCGAACTGCCCGCCGGCACGCTCGAAAAAGGCGAAGCGCCAATGAACTGCGCGGGCCGTGAATTGCAGGAAGAAACGGGCTATCTCGCGCGCAAGCTCACACCGATCGGTTCGTTCTTTCCGTCGCCCGGCATTCTCACAGAGAAGATGTTCGCGTTCGCGGCATATGATCTGACCAAGACGGTCTCGACGCCCGATGAGGGAGAAGAGATTGAACTGCTGCCGACGCGGTACATCGACGCACTGGAGATGATCAAGCGCGGCGAGATTGAAGATGGCAAGACGATCACGATCCTCCTCATGTACGCGCTGATGTTTAAACACTGATTCGACCTCGCGAGGAACGGCATGGGCTTTGAAGATCGAGACTACTACCGCGAACCCCGCTCTGGCGGAGGTCTTGCCGGCGTTGGAAACTGGCTGCTCTACGGCCGCGTGCATTTGTTCCGCGCTTTCCGGATCGACGTCGCCGCACACAGTTCGCTCATCATCACCATGGTGTTGATGTTGCTGTTCGCCGGCACGGGGTTCGTATGGCAGGACCGCGTGATTTCGGCCGCCCTTCTCTTCATCATCGTCCTGATGCACGAGTTCGGCCATTGCTTTGGCGCGCGTTGGGTCGGCGGCGATGCCGAACAGATCGTCATGCACCCGCTGGGCGGATTGGCGTTTACCCAGCCCCCTTCCAACTGGAAGGCGCATCTGGTCACCACCGTTTGCGGCCCTGCGGTGAACTTCGCGCTCTGCATCATCAGCGGCGGGCTGCTGTATGCGCTGGTGGGCCAAATCCCCTGGAAGCCTTACTTCTACGGACCGTGGACCTCATTTCGCGGCTGGCTGGATCCGATCTGGCTTCTCTACTGGCTCTACCAGACCAATTGGGCGCTGCTCTTGTTCAACCTCCTGCCGATCTACCCGCTCGATGGCGGACGAATCGTGCAGGAATCGCTCTGGCCGAAGTACGGTTACTACCGATCGATGGTGCTCGCCACAAACACCGGGATCATCGGCTCGGTTGCCTTTGGCATGGTCGCGATCGCGACAGGCGCGATCGGCCTGCTCATCCTGGCGTTTCTCGGGCTGTACGCGTGCATTCAGATGCGCAACCAGCTCCGCGAAATGGGTCCGCACGGGTTCAGCGAGTACGACGATCCATTTGCTGTCGAAATGCAGCGGGCTCAACAGGAAAACCGCGTGCTCAACCGCGGCCCGTCGCGCGCTAAAATCCGCGCCGCAGCCAAGGCCGCGCAGCGCGCGGCCAGCGAACGCCAGCAACTGCTGGACGAACAGGCCGAGATCGACCGGATTCTCGCAAAGGTTTCAGCGCACGGCATGCACAGTCTCTCTCGTGCCGAGCAGAAGTCGCTGAAACGGGCAACGCAGAAACAACAAGAGCGCGACGCGGCGAGGCGCTGAAGCCCGCATCGTCATGATCCGGAAGCCGCGGCGCGGAAGTCAAAAACGGGTTCCTGCCACGAGATCGAATGCCTACGCTCGCACGTACTTGTGGAACGCGTCGCATAGTTTTTTCGTAATCGGCCCGGCCACGCCGTTGCCGATGATGCGGCCATCGACCTTCGTGATCGGCATGACCTCCGCGCCAGTCCCGGTCACGAAGATCTCATCGGCCACGTACACATCGTGACGCTGGACGACGCCCTCGACGAGTTTCAATCCGCTCTCGCGCGCCAGGCGAATGATCACGGCGCGCGTGATCCCTTCCAGCACGCACTGATCGATCGACGGCGTGGTGATCAGACCGTCGCGCACGACGAAGATATTGTCGGCCGTGCACTCGCAGACGTTGCCGAGATGATTCAGCATGATCGCCTCGGGCACGCCGGCGTCGTTGGCCTCGATCTTGGCGAGCACGTTGTTCAGGTAGTTCAGGCTCTTGACGCGCGGCGGCGTGGAGTTGGGATGATTGCGCGTGTAGCTGCTGGTGATGACGGCCATCCCCTTTTCGTACATTTCCCTCGGATAGACGTTGAGCGTGTCCGTGATGATGAAAGTCGTAGGCCGATGAGAGCGACGCGGGTCAACCCCGAGATCGCCGGCGCCACGCGTGACGACGGCGCGAATGTAACAATCGGTGAAGTTGTTGGCCTTTACCGTTTCATGCAGGGCAGCGGTGAATTGCTCCTTGGTGTAAGGAATCTCCATGCGCAGCGACTTGGCCGAGTCGTAGATGCGGCGGACGTGGGCTTCGCACTCGAAGATCTTTCCGTTGTAGGCGCGGATCCCTTCGAAAACGCCGTCGCCGTAGAGAAGGCCGTGATCGTACACGCTGACGGTGGCCTGTTCCTTGGGAAGCAGTTTGCCGTCGATCCACACTTTCAAACTCATCGTCGCCTCGTTTCGCTGCCGCCGCCCGCCCGGAAAACGCTCCGCACGTAGTTTTGGGCAGGAAAGTGTACGTTCAATTGCCCGCGACACCAACAGCATCGATTCGTCATCTAACCGCCGCGTGCCGGACCCTCAGCACGACATCGCTGAGCGCGGTCACGACGACTCGCGAGCGCGGCGGACAGATGTGCGACTGGAAGTCGGCCAGCAGGTGATCGATTGGCCCGTCGGTCAGCCAAACCTGCCCGCGACGGATCTGGATCTCGCAAGACTGCGCAGAAGTGCTGAACGCAAGGTGTTCTCTCGCGGCGAGCGTGACTTCAACGCCGTCGGGGATGGGCCGTTGCCCGTCTGGGCCCGCGGATACATGAGGTTGGAAAGTGAGCAGAGACATAGCGACAGCGATGATGACGCCGGTTCGCAAATCAGCACAGATACACTGATGTCATTCTGCCATGGGTACAGTTCTCGCATTCGTCGAAACTGTGTTCTATGATGTCGAACATGGCTGTATCGACCCCTTTGCCGCAGCGCCAGGCGAGCGCCGACGCCGCGTACCAGGTGCTGGCCGATGAGATTCGCGCATCGATCGAACAGGGGACGCTTCGCCCCGGGGATCGGGTGCCGTCGATCCGTCGCCTTCGCGCGCAGTCCTCACGAAGCATTTCGACGGTGCTCCACGCGTACCAGGTTCTCGAAGGACTCGGCCTGATCGAGGCGCGGCCACAATCCGGCTATTACGTGAAAGCGCGACCGCCGGCCCGCTCGGCAATCGCGTGCAGTTCGCCTTCCAGCGCGCCGCGCGCGGTCCATGTGCTCGATCGGCTCACCCGTATCAACCGTGAGATGTGTGACCCGGCGATGCTGCCGCTGGGTGGCGCGCATCCGGGCAAGGCGATGTTGCCGATGCGGCAACTGCTGCGGATCGAACGCACGCTTGGCCGCGTGGCACTCCGCGGCAACGACTGGTACGAGTTTCCTTCCGGAGCGGTCGAACTGCAGCGCTCGATCGCGAGACATTACCTCGACGCCGGTTGCAGTTTTGCGCCGGAAGATGTCGTCGTCACCTGCGGCGCTCAGGAAGCGCTCAATCTCTGCCTGCGCGCGGTAGCGAAGTCCGGCGATGTCGTCGGCGTCGAATCGCCCGCGTACTTCGGTGTGCTCCAGGCGATGGAATCGCTCGGCATCCGCGCGGTCGAATTGCCGACTCATCCACATGACGGACTCGATCTCGACAAGCTCAAGCGGACGCTTGCACGCCAGAAGCTCAAAGCGCTCATCGTCAGTACGAACTGCCACAACCCGCTGGGCTTTGTCACCTCAGAAGCGCACAAGCGGGACCTCACCCGGATCATCACGCGACATCGGCTACCGCTGATCGAGGACGACGTCTACGGCGACCTCACATACGGCCCGCGACCCAAGACGTGCAAGGCCTTCGACGAAGACGGCTGGGTGATGCTCTGTTCCTCGTTCTCCAAGTCGCTGGCGCCCGGCATGCGCATCGGGTGGTGCGCGCCGGGAAAATGGCGTGAGCAAGTCGAACGACTCAAGTTCAGCTCGACCATCGCGAGCCACACGCTCGCCCAGCAGGTCATCGCGGCGTACATCAATAGCGGCGGATACGTGCGGCACCTCCGAAAGATCACCCGGGTGTACGAGCAGCAACTCTGCACCGCGGCCGGTACCGTGCTCGAAACGTTTCCGGCCGGGACGGATGTGACCCGTCCTGAAGGCGGTTTCGTGCTCTGGATCGAGTTGCCCAAAAAGGTCGACGCGATGACGCTCTACGAACGCGCCGCCGCGGCTGGGATCAGCATCGCGCCCGGGCCGATCTTTTCGCCCAGCGGACGATACCAGCACCACGTCCGGATCAGCATCGGCCACCCGTGGAGCCCGAATATCGCGGCGGGGATTCGCCGCGTGGGAGAGTTGGCGAAGGCACTTTCCGTCGGATCGAGGTAGTTGCCTCGCTCACTCGCTCACCGGCACGAGCTTGCCCTCGCGCAGTACGAGCACGCGGTCGGCCTGGCGCGCGAGAGTGCGGTCATGCGTGACCATTACGATCGTTTGACCCTTGCTGTGCAAGCCGTTCAGCACCGACATGATCTGCTGGCCGGTTTCGAAATCGAGATTGCCGGTTGGTTCGTCGGCGAGAAGGATTTTCGGCTCGTTCATCAGCGCGCGGGCGATGGCCACGCGTTGCCGCTCCCCGCCGGAGAGTTGGTTGGGCCGATGCTTGAGCCGCGCGCTCATCCCCATCATCTCCATCAGCGATTCGGCCCGGCTGCGAAGCGTCGACTTGTTCGATTTGAACCCCAGCGCCGATCGTTCCACCAGCGCGGCGAGCATCGTATTCTGCAGGACGTTCAGTTCCGGGAGTAGGTGATAGAATTGGAAAACGAACCCGATCTCACGATTGCGAATCTGACAGCGCTCGGTGTTGCCCAACGCCGCCACGTCGCGACCGTTGACATTGATCGAGCCCTGGTCCGGGACATCGAGCAGTCCGACGAGGTGGAGCATCGTGCTCTTGCCCGAACCCGATCGACCCTCGATGGCGACAAACTCCCCCTGCCGCACCTCAAGATCGGCACCCTTGAGAATCTCGAGGCTGCTTTGGCCCATGTGAAAAGTTTTGTGGAGATTGCGCGCTTCGATCACGGTAGCGCGATCGGCAGCGGTGCGTGCTTCTCGAGTTGCGGTCATTCCGGCACGGTACCCGGCGATCCGCCGCCCGTCACGTGGATGGATTGTCATCGGCCGATCATCGGCTACGCTCTGAGGACGTGAGAGTTCTCATCGCACCCGACAAGTTCAAGGACTCGCTCGACGCATCAGGCGTCGCCGACGCAGTTACGCGCGGCGTGCGCCGCGAACGCCCGAACTTCGAGATCGATCGGTGCCCCCTGTCAGACGGCGGAGAAGGGTTTGTTCAGACGATCACCCATGCCTGTGGCGGAGAGCTTGAAACTCGAAAAGTGACCGGGCCCCTGCCGGAACTGAGAGTCGATGCGACCTTCGGCGTCATCGAACGCCACACCGCAGTCATTGAGATGTCGGCGGCGGCGGGCCTCGCGCTGTTGCCGATGCAGGATCGCAATCCGCTCTATACCACGACCTTCGGAGTAGGCGAACTCATCCGCCACGCGGTCGGGATCGGTTGTCGGCACATCCTGCTCGGCATCGGCGGCAGCGCCACCACCGACCTTGGCATTGGGGCGCTCCAGGCGTGCGGCTGTCATATTGTCCTGCGCACCGACGACGATCGCGGCGAATATGCCACCGATTCCGAGCCACTTTGTGGCCAGGACATGGAAAAGGTTCTGCTCGTCAAATCGGGCCGTGGCTCGCCGGTGGATGGCACGACCTTCGAGATCGCGTGCGACGTGACCAATCCGCTGTTCGGCCCGAACGGATCGGCATACGTCTTTTCGCCGCAGAAGGGCGCATCTCCGCGCGAGGTCGACCGGCTCGACACGATGTTGCGCGAACTGGCCCACCGCTTGAAGTGGGAGCCTTATGCGAGCGAGCCGGGAGCCGGCGCGGCAGGCGGGATTGCCGTTGGATTTCGCGCGCTCTTCGGCGCGAAAGTGCGCTCGGGAATCGACCTGGTCATGGACGCGGTCCGGCTTCGTCAGCGAATCGCGAGCTCGGACCTCGTCATTACCGGTGAGGGAAAGCTCGATCGCCAGAGCGTGGGCGGCAAAACCGTGTCCGGCATCGCGAGGCTATGCCGCGAACTCGGCAAACCGTGTGTCGCGATCGCCGGCGTCGTGGAACCCGATGCGGCGAACGCATTGGGTTTACACTCGGCGATTTCACTCGTCGACGCACACACCAGCGCCGCCGAAGCGATGGCACATGCAGGGGCCTTGATCGAAGAACGAGCCGCCGCGTTCATCCGGAACTGGAAGTGATGTATCGAGCTACGTGATGGAGAGGAGCGACGCGATGTAGTCGCGCTGCTTGCCCCGCTCGGGATGCATCTCGAGCCATTGTTCGAATCGCAGGCGAGATTCGTCCCGCAGCACGCTTCGCACGATCCGCGGCCACTTCGCTTCGGGGCTCTGCGGCATTTCGATTCGCGCGGCGCCAGCGTCCATTGGTGCCGGGAGCGCCCACACCACCTCCTCCACCGCGGCTTCGATGCACGCCGAGAGACACATGATGCACGGTTCGAGCGTGGATACGAGTACGAGCCTGGCGGACTCGACGTCATAACGTCCGGCCGCGTCGCGAAACGCCACCATCTCCGCGTGGGCGGTGCGATCGCGAAGCGAGTTCAGCGCGTTGAAGCCGCGGCCGATGATCAACTTTCGATCCAGATCGGCGATCACGCACGCGATCGGCGCTTCCCCGAGTTCGAGCGCACGGTCGGCCAAAGCCAGCGCCTCATTCATCAGCACGAGATGACAGGGATCGACCGATGGTTTGTGTCCGGCACTCACGTGAGATCGTAGGCCCCATCACGGCGCCAGGCGATCGATCTTCCAGCGTCCGTCGGGCTGCCTCTGGTATCGAATCCGATCGTGCAGCCGCGCCGCGCCGCCCTGCCAGAACTCGACCATACTCGGCGTAAGTCGCCAGCCGCCCCAGTGATCGGGCAGCGGAATCTCGTCAGGAAACTTCTCGTTGAACGACTTCACCGCAGCCACCAATTCCTCGCGCGATGAAAGCACATGGCTCTGGTTCGAGGCCCACGCGCCGATTCGCGCCTCGCGGGGCCGGATGTCGTAATAGGCCCGCGACTCATCGCGTGAGACCTTGGCCACCTTCCCGACGATGCGCACCTGGCGCTCGAGCATCTGCCAGTGAAACACGATCGCCGCGTTAGGATTTGCGTCGAGCTCGCGTGCCTTTTGAGAGTTGTAGTTCCCGAAAAAGGTGAAGCCGCGCGCGTCGAAATCCTTCAGAAGCAGCGTCCGTGCCGAAGGAATGCCATTCGCATCGGCCGTCGCGAGCGTCATCACATTCGGCTCGCCTGGGCGGGACATTCGCGCCTCGCCGAACCATTTCGCGAACTGCTCGATCGCGTCGGCCGCGACGTCCTTCTCGTCCATGTGTCCGCGCGTGTAATCGATGCGCGTAGCCTGGAGTGTCGGTTGATTCGCGGATAGGCCGTCAGACTTCGCCATGGGTTCGCTCCGTTGGAACGGGATCATATGCCCTGTGAGCCGGCTATCGAAGCGCCGCACCGCGCTTGAGGATCCAGGCGCTGTTATGCCTCTCCATGCCGATATGCGGGTAGTAATCGACCGCGGCCGGCGCGGAAAGCAGGACCACGGTCGCCAGCGGCGCCGCCGCCTGCGTGCACTTGATCAATTGGGTCCCGATGCCCTGCTTCTGATGCGATTTGCGTACTGCCAGATCGGACAGGTACGTGCAATAGGAATAGTCACTGACCGACCGCGCGATGCCGAGCAGTTGTTCGTTCTCCCACGCGGTGATGACCAAATTCGAACACTGCAACATCGCCTGCATGCGCGGCCGATCATCCACTGGCCTTCGTTCGGCAAGCGTTGATGCAATCAGAAGCTCAATAACTTCGTCGACGGTCACTTCCGCGTTCAGCCGGTAATCGATCGGCATTGCCTATTCCTTGTACTCTTCCCGAACGATTGTCCAGGTCGACTCGTCCACGGGTTCGAGTTTGAAGTCGGCATCCGTGACAGGCGCATTGATCTTCACGTCGCCGAGCGTGGTCTTCTTGCTCTCGGGCCCCGGCTCGATCTGCACTCTTGTCGCTCCCGGATGCTCCGGATCGGGCACGACCGACATCTCGGCGCTCACCGTTTCGATCACGCGCGGCATCGCGTCCTTCGCGTCCACCCAGATGATGATCTGGTGAAATCGCCGGGCCATCCGCGTCTCTTCGTGTGGCCGGAGTTCAAGGCCGATGAGGCCCGGCTTGTCCTTGTCGTCTGGGAGGCGGGTGACTTCGAACTGCGCGCGGACCGCATCACGCGTCTGGCCGATCGGCAGCGGGAATGGCCCTTCGCCGAGCTTGAGCAAGTCGACCTTTTCGCCCGGCTTGCGGATCTGCCGATGTGTCTCACGCCGGCCACCGGGATCATTCGGGCTGCGGCCGTAGACGCGATCGGTAACCCAATCGCCTTCGAGCAGGTACTCGATCTTCTCCGGGATAATCTTCTTCTTCTCGCCGTCATCAATGACGAGTCTTTCGAACTTTACCCGCGCGCGGGAATCGCCGTCGCCCATTCGCTGCAGCAGAAAGGTGCCGGTGCGAGCGGAAGTGTTCCCCGCGATATTGTCGGTGGTTTCCATCTCCACGCTCGCGTCCAGGCTGGTAAGCGAGTGGCCGACCGTGTACATGCGATCCAGCAGATCATTGGTGGAGACGTCATCGCTCGCCGCCGGCTGACGCGGTGCCGGGGCAGAGACTTGCGTCCCCGCAGGATCGGCTGGAACCGTAATCGGCGGCGCTTGCGCGGCACACGACGTGGCGGCGAACATCGCGATCAGCCCTGGCGAACAGAAGGCTTTGAAAACACTCATGCTCATAACCTCGATACAAGACTGCGACACACCTTGCTGAGCATCAGACACGCTTGAACCGCTCTGGCGAGTGCTCCATCGCCTGTAAGATCGGTAACAGTTCCTCGAGTGCGTCGATCGTTACATCCGGGACGGCATTAAACCGGCGATCCGTGCGGTGGCTGATCCAGACGCTGTGAATTCCGGCAGCTGCTGCCGCTTCGATATCGTGCGAGCCATCTCCTACCATCCACGACTCATCCAGCGAGCAACCGAGTACGCTAACCGCGTGACGCAGCGCGTGCGGGTCCGGCTTCGGCGGGCCATCCTCGCGGGTGTGCACCAGGTCAAACGTCAGCGCGTGCCGGTTGAGGATAATCTCCGTGCTGCTCCGACTGTTTCGAGTAATGAGTGCTGTGCGATGATCGTTTTCTTCGAGCCACCTCAGCAGCGCATCACATCCCGCATTGAGTTCTGAGTTTTCCGCGGCGGTGCGCTCATGGCGATCGAGAATGCGATGCGCTTCGGCCAGCCGCTCGCCCTCGAGGTGGCGCAACGCCTCGAGGATTGGCCCGTGCAGGCGAAGTTCACGGCGGATGGCATCGAAATCGAGTAGTGGACGTGTGATGGTGCCGTCCATATCGAAGAGGATTGCTCGCGGGCGGGACTGACTCACGGCACGGCGCATGGCGTCTACAATAGCGGGCGACAGACGGAAATGCCCGTGCTTGCGGCGCACTGATATGACTGCGATACTCGACCGAATCGAATGAGCGTGGAAGTAGCGAAGATTTTCGAAACGACCGACCCGACCGCGGTGACTCGCCGCGCTGTTCAACTGCTGGATGCCGGCGAATTGGTCGTAATTCCGACCGAGACCGTGTACGGCGCCGCGGGTCGTCTGGACCGGCCTGGTGCCGTGGCAAAGCTTCGCCAACTCCGGGGCAACGCGAACGGGCCTTTCACCATCCACGTCGCCTCTGCAGAACAGGCGAAGCCGCTCGTGGGTCCGTTGTCTGAACTTGCACATCGGATGATGAACAAGCTCTGGCCGGGGCCGGTGTCCCTTGTGTTCGATGTTCCTTCCGCAGTCCGCGCTGCGACCGCCGCACGGCTCGGATTGGCCGAATCGGATCTATATCAAGACGATGCGATCGTGCTGCGTTGCCCGGATCATCTCGTCGCGACGGACATTTTGCTGGCCACTTCCGGGCCGGTCGCTTTGACGCGCGTCGATGGGCCGGACGAAAGGTCGCTCGCCGCGCTGGAAGGCGTTGTGGCGCTGGCGATCGACGCCGGGCGGACGCGTTACGCGAAACCGTCCACGATCGTCCGTATTCGCGGGGACGCCTACGAGGTGGTCCGCGACGGCGTATTTGATGCACGCATCATCGAGAAACATTTGAAGACACTCGTGCTGTTCGTCTGCTCCGGCAACACCTGCCGCTCTCCGATGGCCTCGGCCCTTGCCACGAAGCTGATCCGCGAGCGATATCACCTTGGCGATGCCGATCCGGAGACGATCGGCATTACCGTCGCCAGCGCCGGCACGTTTGCCATGCCGGGGCTGCGCGCCACGCCGCAGGCAGTGGAAGTGATTGCCGGCATGGGCGGCGACCTCCATTCGCATCGCTCGCGCCAGCTCACTCCCGAATTGATTCACGCTGCTGATTTTATATTCACGATGGGCCGATCTCACAGCCAGGCGGTGCTTGCCATGGCACCGTCCGCCGCGTCGCGGCTCTTACCCTTGAATCCGAACGGGGACATCGAGGATCCGATCGGCGGCGATGTCTCGCTGTACCGGGAAGTCGCGGAATCGTTCAACCGCTTGCTCGAAGAGCGGTTTGCGGAGACGCTATTCCAGGTTCATCCGCCGGAGGAAAGCTCGTGAAAATCGTGATCGCTTCGGATCATCGAGGCTTCGAAAAGAAGCGATGGCTCGCCCCGCGCCTCAAAGATGTGGGGCACGAGCTCATCGATTTGGGCTGCGAGTCGTCGGCGGCGTGCGACTATCCCGACTTTGCCGCCCCTGCCGCGCGAATGGTCGCCGCCGGCGAAGCGGACGCCGGAATCCTTCTCGATCACAGCGGGATCGGCATGTCGATCGTGGCGAACAAGATCCGCGGCGTTCGGGCCGCAATCGCGCTCGACCTCGTCGCCGCGCGCCTCGCCCGCGAAGCCAACCACTGCAACATGCTCTGCATCGCCACCGAACTGCTCAGCGACGTGATGATCGAAAAGATCGCCCGCGAGTTCATCGACACCGCGTTCGCGTCCGGCCGACACGATCGTCGCGTGAAGAAGATCGCCGCAATCGAGGCGGAAGAAGCATCGACGAAGTGAGTCAATCGCTGCCGATTGCAGGCAGCGCGACCGGAAGCTGCGATTTGCGATCTGCGATGCATGCCATCCAGCACAGCATCGCCATTGGCAACAGTCGACCCCAGAGCATTGCCGTGCTTAGCAGGTAGAGCCCTTCCCGCGGAAGACTTACCGGATCGTGACTCAGACCGACATTGCAGATCGCCGACACCGCCAGGAACAACAAGCGGTCGCCGGGCAGTTGCGGCTGGGTCGATGCCAGCGCGATCACCAGCGCAAACAACCCGACGAAAAGCATCCCGATCCAAACCACGGCGACGCCCAGTACCGGATCGACCACGGCGCCTCGAAGCGATCCCCACGCCGCGCCCAGCACCACTGCGATCGGCAGCACGCTCAGGCCGCCGGCGACACTCCCCGGCCCGGCGCCGAGCAGCATCGAGCCGATCATCAGCCACTGATTGGCCTTGTTCTGGTCGTTCACGATGACGAATCCGCTTCCAAGCGATCGCGTATCGAGCGACAGGAGCGATGCGTCCGTCCAGCTTGCGCCGCCCATCTGCAGCACGAGCAGGCCGACCAGATAGCACAGCGCGAGGAGTATCCAGCAGAGCCCGAAGGTCTCGGCGCGGCACGTCGGTGAACGCAGGCCGAGCAGCCCCAGCACCAGGATCGGCCCGAGCGAAGCCGGCAGGCTCGCCGTCACCAGGCAGGCTTCGATCCATCGCTCGGGCGATCGGATCGATGTCAGGCCCATGCCGGTCGAACTCGACACCGCATCGAACGGCCCGCCCGCGAGACCAATGAGGAACCCCAGAACCAGGAGCGCGAGGGAATACATCGTGAGCTGGAAACCCGAAATCTTCACGCCGAAGATCCTGACGAGAAACGCGCCGCTGCCGACGAGGATCGTCGCGGCGCTGACAAACGCCACACCCGCGATCATCCACTTTCCTGCCGGCGGATATTCGCTTACGGCGGCGAAGCTCTGCGCGAAACCGGTCAGCGTGACCAGGTTCACGCTGCTGAAAAACGCCTTGTCGACGTTGTGAGATGCACCCGTCGGGAGGACACCCGCGAAGCGAAACGCGGCAAAGGAAAGCGTGACGATCGCGAGGATGATGCACGAGATCGTCGCGAGCGAATCGACGTGCTGGGGCGATCGCGGGACGTTTATTCGTTCAGAGTTCATCGACATGCGCGAGCCGCCGGCTTTCTTCCTGGCTTTACTTGGAACTCGTGATCAGCATCACTTCTTATAGACCGTTTCCGGATCTACGATCGGCTTGCCGACCACCTGCCAGGCTCCGGAGTGCAGATCCAGGTCGTTGTAGAAACAGGATCGATATCCATCATGACAGGCCGCGCCGATCTGCGTGACGGCAATGAGCAACACATCCCTGTCGCAATCGGTCTTGATCGATTTGACATGTTGGGTGTGGCCGCTCGACTCGCCCTTTTTCCAGAACTTCTTGCGGCTGCGCGACCAGAAATGGGTAAAGCCGGTTTCGATCGTCGAGGCGAGCGACTCGCGGTTCATCCACGCCATCATCAGTACTTCGCCGGTCGATTCGTCTGAAATGATCGCCGGGATCAGGCCGGCGCTGTCGTACTTGAGGTTGTCGAGGTCTGGGTTCATGTTCGGTCCGGATTCGTTCACTGTTGCGGGCTTGCCTGGGTCGTGGTCGAGGTCGGTCGCGTCGTGCTGACCCTGTTCTTCTCGATCGCGTCAAGTTCCTTGATGAGTTTATCCTTTTCGACGGGCTTCGGATTGGCGGCGGCCTTTTTCGACTCAAATTCGGCCCTCATTGTCGGCTCGAAGATACGCAGCGACTTGAGCGCGTGTTGGCCGAGTTCCATTCGCTTGTTCGACATCAGCGCGGCGGCGCGTCTCGCGATCAGTTCTTCGCGGACGGAGCCTTTCACGTCCTCGTACTTCACCACGGTCGGCTCGATCCGGCGTTCGACTTTCATGATGTGGTAATAGCCTTTGTCCTGCACAGGATCGGTCGAGACGGTGCCGGGAGCCAGGGCGAAGGCGGCCTCACTGAAGACAGAACTGTACAGCGGCGAGTTCCGCGCGAACGGCGGCAGGCGACCGCCATCTTGCGCGCTGGGCAGCCGGCTCATTCGCCGGGCGACTTCTTCGAACGGCAGCGGCGCCGTCGGGTCGCTCAGCAGGCGCTGCGCCGTCGCGACTTCCTGCAGGTTGTTGAGCGCTATGTCGCGAACTTCCACCCGTTCGCCATACAGCGAGTTGAACTCCGCCTTCACGCTCTCCTCGGTAATGTTGCTCGCAGCGGCCCGTTTGACCATCGCGCGGAGATAGGCGTTGTACTCCATGAGAATGCTGAACGCGGTGTCGCTCACGTGCTGCTGCGCGAGAAACTGCTTGAGCGCCGCCTCGTAGTCCTCTTCCTTGCCGCTGGTGAAGACGTTGGCAAGGGTCAGCTTCTTCTCGGCATCCACATCTGCGGGAGAGATGGTGATCCCCTCTTTGCCGGCCTCGGCCTTGGCCATCTCGCGCTGGATCACCATCAGCAGAATGTCGAGCCCCGAAGCCTTGTAGAGGATCGGCTTGAACTGTGCTTCGGAAAGCTTGATGCCGTCGATCTCCGCAAGAACTGCGTCGTTGGTCGACGTGCCAGCCATTGAGTCGGATGAGTGCCCGTCACTGGGGACGACCACGCCCGGCTGTTCGCCGCTGGGCTTTGGCGACGACCCACAGCCCGAGAGAATCGACACCGCCACCCATCCCGCCGCGATCGTGAAAAGCTTATTCATGCAAAGCGCGAGTATCGAAGGGTTCGAAGGGTGCGTCAAGGAGCGAGCGCCAACCGTAGACGCGCGAAGAGAGATCGACGGAGAGAGGACTGGACGCGACAGACGTGGTTACCGCGGCGCGCTGCCGCCGCTCCGCCTCTTCGGCTGACTTCGAACCGTTGACCGCGTCCTCGTCTTCGACCACGATCCGTTCATGTCCGTCATTGGCCACGGGATCGATATCGTCGAGACGAAGCGCATCCGCGAAATGCTCGAAGAGCACGGCCAGCGCTTTCTCGACCGCTGCTTTACTCCCGCCGAGCAGGCGTACTGCGATCCCGGGAAAAAGCGCCGTTTCGAACACCTCGCCGGCCGATTCGCAGCCAAGGAAGCGATCCTGAAAGTGATCGGCACGGGCTGGCGCGGCGGCATCGCCTGGACGGACATGGAAATCGTTAACGCCGAGAGCGGGCAGCCACAATTGACGCTTTCCGGGGAGACGAAGCTGATCGCCGACAAACTCGGCATCACTCACTGGATGATCAGCATCAGCCACATCGAAACCCACGCGACAGCCAGCGCGATCGGATTGTCGAAGTGAAATACTCGCCGGCGTTCTCCCGCGAGGGGTCCGGCGAACAGCGGCCTTCGCGCGGCAACGGTCGACTGGAGGCGCAATGTTTCGAGAAACGTCGGCGTGTGAGAAAGTGAAATGGACCTGAACGGGATCGAACCGATAACCTCCTGCGTGCAAAGATTATCTAGTCAGGCCATCGAACGTATTAAATCGCTCGCATTTACCGGACGATTTTGTACCCCTGCCGCTGTCGCATGTCAACGCAATCGGACGCGGATATTCGCGGAAGAATGCACTTAAACGGAATTATGGCGGAATGGCGGTAGGATCGGGCGATGACAAATGGCGAAG
>JANOBD010000069.1:0-3295 GCA_031411495.1 Phycisphaerae bacterium
GCGATTTCAAACGCCGACTTGGCGCGCAATGTCGTTTTCGAGTTGTTCCAAGACCTCGACTCATTCAACGTTGACGAATATCGCAAGTTTGACGATGGCGGCATCGGCATGAATCGGCTTCTCGCCTTTGTGCGTGATTGGGCGACCGCTGAGACCTGCACTCTTCACGAGATCGGGACGGGCCTTTATGAGGCGGTCACACCCGTAAACGAACGCCATCGATTTACAACGAATCGCGAACGAGCGAAGTCAGAAGACGATTTGGGTCTTCTCGGTTTAGAACACCCGCTCGTTGGGCAAGTGCTGGATAGTAGTAGGAAGCTACCTCCTGCCGATCGCGCCATAATCGGGCACTCATCGAAGTTCATGGCATCGGCGGGCATAGTCTCGATATGGCATGTCGAAGTGCACGGGCCGAACGGGTACTTCCGACAATCCGTAATTCCCCTTGCTGTCGATTCAACGGGAAAACGCGTGTCAGTTGCTGAATCAACATTGACCTATCTTCGGGACATTCGGCCTTCCGTGGCCGGCGAGGTTGACGCAGAGAATCGCCATCGATTGGTGAACTCGGTTCTCCCCGAAATGCTACGTCGTGACGTGGAGCACAAGGGGCTACTACGCGACGACTGCTCGCTTGCCTCTCGGCTGATCGCCTGGGTGGAGGTCGTGTGACTACCTGTGGCACAGCATCGAGGGAGACGATTGAGAGTGCCCATTGCGCGAGAGCGTTGGATCGTCATGCACAAGTCTGAAAGTTTTTCGCGCCGAAGGTGCGGCAGACCTGCTACCGGGGCGCATGAGCCAGAGCAGACCATTCCAGCATCGCATCCTCAACCGTAAAGTTCGACGCGGCATAAGTCTTTCGTCCGACGACTCGCACGCAGCCACGCTCCTTCAGGAACTCCAGCGTTATGTTGATGCGGGTGTAAGGAATCTCTGTCTGCTCATGCAGGCTGAACATCGTGTGTTTGCCGCCCTCGGCGATGCAGCGAGCGATGGACTGGAAGGACTCCAAGTCGCAGCGATGGGCGTATTGACGCCCATCTTCGAACACGACCGTGCGTGTCATCACGGAATCGAAGATCGAGAACGAAACGGTACGTCTGCGGATACCCATTCTCACGGCGACAATGGAATCGCCGGTGAGAAGTCGATTGTTGAGAGCCTAAAACGCTCTTCTCCATTTCAGTCGGTATTCGATGCGTTCCCAGACGTTTTTCGGCAACGGCTTCGGTGGCGACGGGTTTCGGCGTACGTCGCTTGCCTTCTTGGTGCGAAATGCTTTCGGTTGTCGGTTGACGGACTTCATGATGGACTCCTGTACGCGTATCCATCTCATTCGGGGTTCGGACTCGATCTCCTTCATCAAGTGAACCGACGCCGCCGGGTACTGCATATGGGTAGGCCGATGCATTTATCCACATCACGTTGATTTAGCTTGACGATCGCAAGAGGGCGCGTACGGTTTCCGTTTGGTGCGGCATGGTGCCGCACCAAGAAGAGGAGCAGTCATGGCGAAGGCAGGCATCGAAGTCGTTCCCCAAGGCGATCAATGGGCGGTCAAGAAGCAAGGCGCGGAACGAGCCAGCAGTCTTCACGACACGAAGGCACCGGCAGTAAAACAGGCTACCCAGCAAGCCAAGCGGGAGCATACGGAACTGACGATCAAACGCGGCGACGGAACGATCCAGAACCGCAACAGCTTCGGAAACGATCCCAACCCACCGAAAGACAAGCGGTGATGTGATCGAAGGGGAGGATCTGTGAACTATTTCCGCGATAGGTACGGCAAGCTCGCCTACCCGAAGGAGCAGGCGGGCAGTCCAAATTCCGGGCTACGAAAGGCGCAGCTTGGCGCGATGCACGCCGTCGCCGCGCATTTCACAAATAGCGCGCTCCCTGCGATCATCGTAATGCCGACTGGATCGGGAAAGACGGCGGTCTTGGCGTCGGTCCCTTACATGCTTGGGTCGCAGCGCGCGCTCGTCATCACGCCCAGCAGGCTCGTCCGCGAACAAATCGCGGATGAGATTGAGGAATTGAGGACGCTCAAGCGACTTGGCGCGCTTTCCAACGATGTTGAGCCGCCGAAGCTTTTGGAACTCAAGAAGCGGATCACTTCCGCTGCCGACTGGGAAAGTCTCCGCGAGTACGATGTCGTCGTTGCCGCGCCGCCGTCGGTTAGCCCGAAGTACGCGGAAGTCCCGCCGCCGCCGGACGAACTCTTCGACTTACTGCTAATCGATGAGGCTCACCATGCACCCGCGGAGTCATGGCAAGCTGTCCTGAACGCATTTCAGTCGGCCAATCGCGTGCTTTTTACGGCTACGCCCTTTCGCCGTGACGGTCGCGAGATCAAAGGCAAGCTCACCTACGTCTACCACCTTCGCTCCGCGTTCGAGGACCAGATTTTTGGCAAGGTGCGTTTCTCGCCTGCCGTTGATCCGACGGGAACGATCTCTGAGGACATCCTGATCGCACGAGAAACGCAACGGATCTTTGATGCCGATCGAGCGGCGGGCCTCCGACACTTTGTCATGGTGCGAACGGACCAGAAATCGAGAGCCGAACAGCTTGAGAAGGTTTACCGGGACAACACCACACTTCGACTTCAATCGATCAATAGCGGCCATTCGCTGAAACACGTCTCGAAATCCATTGAGAGACTTCGTGCAGGGGAACTCGATGGCGTGATCTGCGTGGACATGATGGGCGAGGGGTTCGATTTTCCAAACCTTAAGATCGCAGCAATCCACAGCCCTCACCGGTCGCTTGCCGTGACGCTGCAATTCATCGGGAGGTTCGCCCGCACGAACGCTCCCGACATCGGCGCTGCAACGTTCGTGTCGGTGCCGCAGGAGGTGAATAGCGACCTCAGCCGCCTTTTCCGCGAGGGCGCGATTTGGCAGGACATCATCACCGACATGCACGGCGGCCGGGTTCAATCAGAGGAAGAAAACCGCGAGATAACCGACAGTTTCGAAGAGCCGATCGTCGGGGTTATCGACAGCGACGACGTTCCGCTCACTGCGATCGAGCCGTCCCATCACGTGAAAGTGATCCGAGTCAATGACGACATAGATATCCATGCCGAAATCAAACTACCGTCGCCGCTTGAGGTCGTGCTTCACCGCGTCACTACTGACTTCGAAGCGGCCATAATCATCGGCTACGAGGAGGACAGCCCGACTTGGAGCAAGCTCGATGCGTTCATCACGAAACAGCACGAGTTGTTCGTCATCTATTACCACCAGCAATCTAAGCTGCTGTTCATCAACGCGTCGCGACGTGG
>JANOBD010000070.1:0-1600 GCA_031411495.1 Phycisphaerae bacterium
TCGCGACCGGCGATGACAGCAAGATAGATCAGGCTCGAAGGGGAGATGCGGAATGAGCAACTGGCTAGGGTTCAAGTGACACGTTTCCCACCTGGAATGCAGCACCACAGGCGAACGCTACGATGCGGGTCGGCCGCACAACACGTCTCGAGCGGGCAAACCCCTGATCGTGCGCTACGATCTCAAGTCGGTTGGCCAGGCCGTCGACCGCGCAGAACTTGACCACCGTCCCGCCGACCTGTGGCGATATCGCGCGTTGCTGCCGCTGAGGCAATCAGCCGATGTGATCTCCCTCGGAGAACCATTCACGCCACTCGTGCCTCTCACCAACACAAGCTGCCGCATGGGTGGCGGCGATCTCATCGTGAAGGATGAGGGGCGGCTTCCTACGGGGTCATTCAAAGCGCGCGGTCTTTCTGTCGCCGTCTCGATGGCGAAATCGTTCGGTGCCAAAACGATCGCGATGCCAACCGTCGGTAGCGGGGGGGGCTTCGCTCGCGGCCTACTGCCGCCGCGCGGGCCTCGATAGCGTTGTCTTCTGTCCGGAGGATTCGCCAGCGATAACGGTAAGTGAAATCGCCTTCTATGGCGCCAAGGTCTACCTCGCGAACGGCACGCTCGCTGATTGCGGGCGGCTGGTCAGGGAGGGGTGCGCAAGCATGGGCTGGTTCGACATGACGACGCTGAAGGAGCCCTACCGGATCGAAGGCAAGAAGACGATGGGGCTCGAACTCGCCGATCAAATGGGGTGGGAGCTGCCTGACGTCATCTTCTATCCGACCGGCGGCGGCACCGGCTTTATTGGCATGTGGAAGGCCTTTGCTGAGTTAGGTGAGCTCGGCTGGATCGGATCAAAACGCCCCCGGATGGTGGCGGTGCAAACCACGGGTTGCTGCCCGATCGTGCGTGCATTTGAGAAACGCCAGCCCGAGATCGACACACCCTAGCCGGACATCAAAACCAACGTCCACGGCGTCAGGGTCGCAAAGGCGTTGGGCGACTTCCTGATCCTGCGGGTCATCTATGAGAGCGGAGGCTTCGGCGTTGCCGTGACGGACGCGGACGTCGAAACGACGAGGGGGCAGGTCTCTGTCGACGACGGCACTCTGCTTTCGCCGGAGGGCGCCGCCTGCGTAGCGGCTTATCGAGCATCGTTGGCTGACGGCCGTGTGCAGCCCCATGAACGCGCGGTCGTATTCAATACCGCTACCGGCCTGCGAACGCCGATGCCACTCGTCGATCGCCGCATCGACATCACGATGCCCATCGACTTCGCTGCTCTATAAGCAAGTAGTCTGACGATCGACTTGTGGCGCTCGGTGACTAGAAGCCGTCACGTTGAGCGCCACTACGCGTACGGCGGCATCCACATCTGGCACAGAGTGTAAACTCGTGGCATGTGTCGTCGGAGCGCCGACCTGTGCAGGCGGCAGCTCCTATCGAGCCAAACACTTTAATAACAGGACGGTAGCCGAGCGTCGTGGCAGTCAGAACCATGAAGTGAACCGTACAACTGAAACCGCGACACATTTAAGCACGTTGGTAGAGCGACACACGATCTCAACTTCAACTGTACTCCTGCCAAGTCCGCGCGTGCGCT
>JANOBD010000071.1:0-118091 GCA_031411495.1 Phycisphaerae bacterium
CAGAGCAAGTCGTCGATCACTGAGCAGCGAAGACTTCGATCCGCAGGCGCGGATCGAGGAAGAGGAAATGCATCTATAAATGAAAAGACGGGCCCCACAGAACCGCTAAAAATCTGGTTGACCAAAGGCGGGATTCATAGTCGGCGGGTTATCCGGCCGCGGGTTCGCCCTCATCCTCGTCCTCTCCCACGAGCGGTAAGGAGACGCGTGATGCTAATTCTCTCGCGATACGGACCGTTTCCTTGCGTTTTCGACCCCAGACTATTTGCATGTTTTGGGAACCTTCGAGTTCTACTGTGTTGTCGCCGTCGTACCTACTCAGTCGAAGCGTGTGAAACACGCTCAACGGCTCGACCGTACGCCTACTGAAAGGTCCCCAGCGCGACCTCCGCTCGATCTGGCTGGCCCTGAGATCGATTTTGACGGTCGACCACCAGAAGCCTGTGGAAACACATGCGAATATCGTGAAGAGATAGGCGAGCATGCCGAACCATCCTTCCGCGCCTCGCTCGTCGAAGGCAAACCAAGTCGTACCGGGCAAAAAGGTTCGGGTTAGCGGGAAAACGATTAGGCACGCGGCAATCGTCCAGCCGAAGTAAGCATGGCCCCGACCGTGCGAATTGTAGATGCAGATCAGGCCCTCGTTGCATTGAAACGACGCGTCAGTGTCGGGACGGGCATATGGGAGTATCAGCTTGGTCGTCTCGGTGTGTCGCATCAGCAGTTGGTTGATCTCGGCCGGATAACCCTTGCATATCTTGACCGGCAGCCCTCTGCTCCCGGCGATGACGGAACAGAATAGCCTTTTCCCACGCGAAGACACGCTTTTCTCGTCGCCCGGCCCGATGATTGTTGTTCATGCCGAACAACATTCGACCCGCCGAGCAGGGGCGGCTTCAGCCGCCGTCATTGTTCATCCGACGCGCCCGGTCGATCCGCTGCAACATCTCGGCGGCTGAAGCCGCCCCTACGAACCTCGGACAAGCTATGTCCATCGATTCCCGATCCTCTTTCTGTTGGTCGAGCGAGGTTGCATCGGATGCCTGCACCCGCCACGATGCGGCAGCGATGATCTCTTTCCATCTCGGCAAACCGATCCTCGTCATGGCCGTGCTCGCGCTCGTCGCCGGCGGCGTGGGGATGGTCGTCCGGCGAACCGAAAATCGCGCCGACATCGAGGTCTGGACCTTCGCCGAATCCCACTGGCGGACATTCAACGGGATCGGTCTCGCCCCGGATGCGCCGCTGCCCAAGCGCGACTTCGAGCGCGACACCGGCAAATCCGTCTCGATCAAGCTCATCGTCGCCCGCGCGCTCAACACCCGCCTGAGCATGCAGTTCATGGGAGACACGAAGGGCGACGAGGTTCCGGACCTGGTGGAAGTCGAGATCAGCACCGTCGGCCGTTACTTCCGGCCGCCGGTCGATCAGGTGGGTTTTCTTCCGCTCAACGACTTCATCAAACGCCGGGGCTGGGAAGGAAAGATCGTCGAGAGCCGGCTCGCGCCCTGGAGCAAGGACGGGGTGATCTTCGGCATCCCGCAGGATGTTCACCCGGTGATGATCACCTACAACGCCGAACTGTTCGAGCAGGCGGGAATCGATCTCGCCTCGAGCGCGACCTGGCCGGCGTTCTGGAAGAACTGCCTTGCGTTTCAGAAATACTGGCGTGAACACGGCGAGCCGCGGCGCTGGGCGCTGGAACTCAGCGAGAGCAACTCCGACTCGCTCGTGACGATGCTGCTGCAGCGCGGCGTCAACGTCGTCGACGACCAGAACCAGGTCCGCGTGAACGATCCGAAGGTGCTCGCGACGCTGCTCGACTATGTCCGCATGATCGACGACGGCCCGCAGCGCATCGGCGCATCGACGGCGTCGGGGAACCAGTCGTATTCCCAGGATTTCGCCAGCGGGTACATCGGCGCGATGTTCTGCCCGGATTGGCGGCTCAAGTACGTGAAGGATTACGCGCCGTCGCTCGCGGGCAAGCTGAAGGTGATGCCAATGCCGGCGTGGCCCGACTCGCCGTACCGAACCAGCACCTGGGGCGGCACGATGATGGGGATCCCTCGCAACGCGCGCGACCCGGAACTGAGCTGGTCGCTACTCGAGAAGTTGTACCTGACGCCCGAAGGGCTAGCCGACACGATGCACCGCACGTACATCCTGCCGCCGGTAAAGACGGTGTGGAACGATCCGATCTTCGAGGAGACAGACCCGTTCTATTCGAATCAGCCGGTGCGGAAACTGATTCGCGAACTCGGATCGAACGTCCCGCCGCGGTATGTGTCGCCCGCGAGCACGGTGGCCCAGGCGGAACTCTCGATGGTGCTGATCAAGGCGATCGCGCGGCATCACGCGAACGGCGATGCAGGGTTGGAGGAGTACTGTCGCGGGCTGCTGGATGAAGCGACGAACGCGGTGGCGGCGCGGATCGCCCACGGAAGGATGGACGATGAGCCTTGAGCCCGGCGCAGCCCGACCCGCGGACCCGCCACGCGCGATGAGCGCGGCGCGAAGCGAACGCTGGTGGGCGTTCCAGGCGAAATACTCGCCGTACTTCTTCGTCGCGCCGTTCGCCATCCTCTTCCTGATCTTCCTCGTTTATCCGCTGGTCCGCTCGTTCATCCTGAGCTTCCACCAGACGGCCGGCTCGATCACTCACTTCGTCGGCCTGCGCAACTACGCGTTTCTGCCGCGCGACCAACTCTTCTGGATCAGCGCCCTCAACACGCTCTTCTACACGTTGGCGTTCCTGCTCTGCCAGATCCCGGCGGCGCTGATCCTGGCAATCCTGCTCAACAGCAAGCGCGTGAAGTGCAAATCGATCTTGCGCTTCGCGTTCTTCGCGCCGGCGCTGGTGGGACAGGTGTTCGTGGCGGTGATCTTCACGCTGCTGCTGGCGAACAACGGCCCGGTGAACAACACGATCCGATCGGTCTTTCCGACCGCGGAACTGAACTGGATCAGTTCGCCCGTCCTTGCCAGGCCCGCGGTGGTAATCGCTTCGATGTGGCTCAGCACCGGTTTCGGGATGATCTACCTGCTGGCCGCGCTGCAGAGCGTGGACAAACAGCTCTACGAGGCCGCCGACGTCGATGGTGCGGGACGATGGTCGCAGTTCTGGCACGTGACTTTGCCGGGCATTCGGCCGGTGCTGACGTTTCTGATCCTCACCGGCACCATCGGCGGGCTGCAGCTCTTTGAGTTGCCTTACGTCCTCTTCAACGGAACGGGTCCGGGACAAGCCGGGCTGACCATCGTCGCCTACCTCTTCAGCTGGCTGGAACTTGGCGAGATGGGCACCAGCAGTGCGATCGGCTGGGTGCTGGCGGGCGTGGTGATCGTGGTTTCGCTGGTTCAGGTTCGCATCGCGCGCGGGTCGAAGGAGGCACCATGATCCGGCCGGACAAGGCGATCAAAAAACGCCACGCCCGAGCGGAAATCTCCGCAATCGGGCGTGGCGTGGATCACAGTTGGGACGAACCCGTGAACTCAGGCGACATTCCGGCGAGCCCGACGCAGCGCAACGCATGCGAATGCGGCGCCGGCGGCGAGCGAAGCCGGCTCGGGCAGTACGCCTTGAAGGCGCATCGCATTGTCCGCGGGGATCCAGCTTTGTCCGCCGTCAAGGGACAGTTCGGTAAAGACGTCAAAGAAGCTGTCGATCTGGAAATTGCCGGGGAGGCGGGTGGGGCTCTCACGGATCATGAATCTGCCGAGGGATGCCCGGGTCGGACTTTCGCGGATCATCGCACCGTTCGGCAGGCCCTGCAGGTTCAGTTGGAGCATTTCGGTATCGAATGTTCGCAAGCCTGGCGAGGCCGAGGAGAACGTGGTCTGGATCGTCTGCCTGCCGCCGATGATGACGGGTTGCCCGGGAGGCAAGCCGTTGAGGCCGACCCGCAATTCGGTGAAGACGTCGAAGAACGAATCGATTCGAGAGCTGGTACCACCCGGTTGCGGAGCCGGGGGCGGCGAGACGCGGGAGATTTCGGTAAAGATGTCGAAGAACGAGTGGATCTGGTATCCGCCGGCGAAGGTGACGGGCGGGCTGGTCATGACGTAGCTCGGCGAGGGGATCTTGTCGTTGTCGGTGAGGTATCCGGACGAGCCGGCAAGCGCTGTCCCGCCGGACGCGGTGAGCGTCAGGACCGCGGCCACCAGTGCTCGCACGCCAACGACGCAGCGATTCAAGTTCCGTTTCATACAGACCTCCGGTTTAGATCTCTTGGAGAACATCGCGACCCGGACGAAAGCCCGGCCCTGACGACGCCGCCATTCTCTGCACAGCCAACCCCCGAGTACCTGACACATAACTTACCGAAACGGCAATTTTGGGAAACGCTGTTTTTGGCAAAATAACTTTAATCGTTTTTCGCGTGAACAGCCGTTTCATGGCTGAATAATGGAAATCAGCGGGCTTCGAGAATATTCGTAGTGCATCATATTTAGCTATAAAATGAGAATCGTACGCCGATTAGACCCGCTCGCCCTCCTCCTCCAGATTGGAATGGTGGGGATCGCACTCCTCTGCGTTCTTCCTTTCGCCTGGCTGATCTGCGCCACGTTCAAAACCAACGGCGACATGTTCACCTACGTCCTTTTGCCGTGGGATGGCCTGGATCGGATCACATTCGACAACTACACCCTCCTCTTCACCACCAAACCGTTTTTCCGCTGGCTGCTCAACTCGATCTTCGTTTCATGCCTGCACACGGTGATCGTCGTGAGCTTGAGTTGTCTCGGCGGGTTCGCGCTGGCGAAATACAAGTTCGCGTTCAAGAAGCCGCTCATGCTGATGATGCTCACGACGATGGTCATCCCCGGCCAGGTGCTCTTGCCCAGCAGCTACGAACTGATGCGCGGCATCGGCTGGCTCAACAGTTACTTCGCGATCCTGGTTCCCGGCGCGGTGAGCGTGTTCGGAATGTTCCTCTTCATGCAGGCGATGAAGGCCGTGCCGGATGAGTTGTTGCAGTGCGGCCGGATCGACGGCTGCAGCGAGCTGCGCCTCTGGTGGGAAGTCGCGCTGCCGACCGTAAGGCCGATGATCGGCGCGTTCACGCTGCTCAGCTTCATGGGCGCGTGGAACAGCTTTCTGTGGCCGCAGATCGTGCTGGTAGACCCGGAGAAATACACGCTGCCGATCGGGCTGGCGAGCCTGATCGGCCTGCCGACGGATTCAACGCCGTACGGTTTGTTGATGGCCGGCACGTTGCTGAGCGTGTTGCCGGTGGTGGCGCTGTTTTTCGTGCTGCAGAAGGACTTCATCGCGGGGCTGGCGAGCGGGGCGGTGAAGGGGTGATCCGTCTCCTACGGAAGACGTTCGTAGGTCCGACGCTATATTTCGGTTTCAAGTCATTAAACGTCTACCGTGATGCGGTTCGTCGCGTCGTAATCAAGTTTATGAAATATGAGATCTCGCCGGACTGCGTCGTATCAGTCAGAGAACATGTGACGTCCAATGGCCAATTCAGCGTAACGGTCTGGTATCGACATGACGGTGAACCCATTTCGGAAACCATGACTTTGTCGAACAAATCGTTGAAGCAGATCATGAAAACGGCGTTCCCGATCGAGGTCAATCGCCCGCCAGCATAAACAAGCTCACACATCCAGTTCATCCGCCTCTTCCGCACGCTCCATGATGAAGCGGAACCGGGCCGAGGCATCCTTGCCCATCAGTTCGTTGATCACGCGATCCGTCGCCAGCGCGTCGGAGATCTCGACGCGCAGCAGCCTTCGCGTCTTGGGGTTCAGCGTCGTTTCCCACAGCACCTTCGGCATCATTTCGCCCAGGCCCTTGAACCGCGTGATGTCGGCCTTTTGGTTACCTTTGATGAACTGCTTGAGGATCCGCTCGCGGTCGGCTTCATCCGCCGCCCAGTGGGTCTCTTTGCCGATGTCGATTCGAAACAGCGGCGGCATCGCGAGGAAGACCTTGCCCGCCTCGATGATCGGCCGCATGTGGCGGAAGAGGAACGTCAGCAGCAGCGTGGTGATGTGATGCCCGTCGCTGTCGGCATCGGCAAGCAGCACAAGCCGCTGGTAGCGCAGCTTGGTCGGGTCACATTCGGTGCCGGCGCCGCAGCCGAGCGCGGTGACGAGGTCGGCGATTTCCTTGTTCTCCATGACTTTCGCAAGGCTCGTGCCCTCGGTGTTGAGCACCTTGCCGCGCAGCGGAAGGATCGCCTGTCGGTTCCGATCGCGGCCTTGCTTGGCGCTGCCGCCGGCGCTGTCACCTTCGACGATGAAAAGCTCGGTCTCCGCGCGGTTGTTGCTCGAGCAGTCCGCGAGCTTGCCGGGCAGATTCAATCGTCCGCTCGTCGCGGTCTTGCGGCTGATGCTTGCGGAAGCCGCGCGTGACGCTTCGCGCGCCCGCGCCGCGATGATGATGCGGTTGATGATCGTCTCGGCCACGGTGCGGTTGCTGTTGAGCCACTGCTCGAGCGCCGGCCGCACGGCCGAGTCGATCTGTTGCTGCACCTCGGGATTGTTCAGCCGGTCTTTGGTCTGGCCCTGGAACTGCGGCTCTTCGACGAAGATGCTCAGCACGCCGATGACGCCTTCGCGAATGTCTTCCGCCTGGAGCGTGACGCCGCGCGGCGTGAGGTTGTGCGTCTCGATGAAATTGCGGATCGCTTTAAGAACGCCGGCGCGCAGGCCGTTCTCGTGCGTGCCGCCGCTGCCGGTGGGGATGCCGTTCACGTAGCTCTTGAGCAGTTCCTCGGTGCTTTCGGTCCAGCTGAAGCACATCTCCATGCGGATGCCGTTGTTCTTTTCGAAGTAGAACGGCGCTTCGTGCACCGGCTTGGTGCTCTTCTCCGCGAGGATCTTCTTCAGGAACGCGAGAATGCCTTCCTCGTGAAAGAACGTTTCCCGCTTGCCGTTCACCTCGTCGTTCCAGATGACCTTGAGGCCCTTGTGGATGTAGCTGGAGATTTCCAGGCGTTCGCGGATCGTGTCGGGGTTGAACTCGATGCGCGGGAAGATCTGCGGATCGGGATGGAAGAAGATGGTCGTGCCGCTCCCGCGGGCGGCGCCGATCTTTTTGATCTTGCCGGTCGGCTTGCCCTGGGAAAACTCCATCGACCATTCGCCGCCGTCGCGACGAACGTTGGCGACGAGCTTCTTCGAGAGCGCGTTGACGACGGAGGCGCCTACGCCGTGCAGTCCGCCGGAGGTCTTGTAGTTGCCCTGGCTGCTGTTATCGAACTTGCCGCCGGCGTGGAGGGTGCAGAGGATGATTTCGAGCGCGGGCTTCTTGTGCTTGGGGTGGATGTCGACCGGGATGCCGCGGCCGTTATCCGTGACGGTGATGCTCGATCCGTCCTTGTGCAGCGTGACTTCGATCTGCGACGCGTGGCCGTTCATGGCCTCGTCGACGCTGTTGTCGAAGATTTCCCACACCAGATGGTGCAGGCCCGACGAGCCGGTGCCGCCGATGTACATGCCCGGGCGTTTGCGGACCGGGTCAAGGCCTTCGAGGACGGTGATACTGCTGGCGGTGTAGGTGGCGGTCATGGTTCGGGTTCTTCCTTGAACAACTTAGAAGGGCGGGCTTGAGCCCGCAGTTTCGTATTGGGGATCGTCATGAGGTCACGGTGCGGCATCACGCTTCAAGACTAACTCTGAGGCGGGTGTTCCGACATTGCAACCCACATCCGCCGGACTCGCACCATTGACGCGCGATTCATTCTCAGTTTTTCTGCGGTCGCTCTGCCGGACGCTGTAAGTCCGATGACCTCGGTGCCATCTTCGCTCCAGCGGAAATGCTCGATCCAAAGGTCGCGTTGCGGGTGGAACAATTCCGCACTCTCATTCGTAACGGGATCGATCGCCGACGCAGAATCCGACTTAAAGCGATTGCACATCGGGCACGCCAGGCAAAGGTTGTCGTACAACGTTTCGCCGCCATCGGCCCGAGGTCGAATGTGCTCGATCTCAAATTGCGTTGCAGTCAAATCTTCTGCCGATCGACAGTACGCGCAACGGTCGCCGAAGCGCGTTCGGATCAGTCTTTTCAGCGCGGCTGGGACATACGCACTCATGATCTGACCGCTCCGGCATTCAGTTGTCGGAGTGTATACCGCGCGCGCGTCTTGAGAATCATGAGTTGGTCCGCAACGTCGAGCAGGCGGTCGAGCTCCGCCTTCTCGTCTGCGGGCAATGGCAAAGCGTTGTGTTTGGCGAGAAGTTCATCAAGCCGAGCCTGCCCGGCCGGAGCGAGTTTTCCGTCGGCGAGGGCTTCAAGCTCCGCGACACTCATGCTGGTCAGCATTTCAAAATCGGCGTTCATGATGACTCCTAACGAGTGACGGAAGCACTATTTGCCAAGACATTCTATCACAGCGCCGCCGGCGCCGGCACCGCCTCGTACACCACTTCGACCACCTGCCCGCGGGAGACAAACTCGTGGCCCTTGCCGCCGCGGCCGACGACTTTGTAGCGGCCGGTGTTGAGCCGCTGCTCGCCGCCGGTGCTCATCTTCACCGTCAGCGTGTCGCGCTCGCCGTTCGAGAGGATCGCGGCGATCAGCTTGTCTTCCTTTTCGAGCTTCACGAGCAGCACGCCCTTGCCGGGGCCGCCCAGGAAGTTGATCTCGTTCGACTTGCAGACCATCGCGCGTCGATTCACGCTCGCGGCGATGACGATCTCGCCGCCGGTGATCACGCTCGCGAACACGACTTCCGCGCCTTCCGCAGGGCGCGCATAACGTCGTCCCGCCTTCGTCGAGACTTCGCGGAAGGTATCGAGCCCGAACCGCAGCGAGTAGCCGTCGCTGGTGATCGCGAGCCCGTGCAGCTTCGGTGCGGCGTCGGGTTTTTTCTCGTCGATCTTGGTGTCTTTCAACGACAGGACGCGCTCGTCGAGCGAAATCGCGCCCACGATCTTTTCGCCGTCCTTCAGCTTGAACAGCTTCTGGATCGGCTCGCCGTAACCGGTGGTGGCGGGGATGTCGATGATGCGGCTCGTGTACGCGGTGCCGTAGTTGCTGAAGAAGACGATCGGCGCGCGGGTTGAGCCCGCGACGAGCGCGAGGATGCGGTCGCCTTCGCGCAGCCGCGTCGTCTCGGGATTGATTTCCTTTTGGCGTTTCACCCAGCCGTCCGCCGTCACGAGGATGTGGTTGTCCTCAGCGACGATGAAATCCTCGGCCGTGTACTCGACCTCGTTCTCGTTGTCCTTGATGATCGTCCGGCGCTTGTTCTTCGCGTCCTTGCCGTAGGTGTCGCGGATCTCTTCGATCTCCTTGCGGACGATGCCCCAGCGGCCCTTGGCCGTCTCTTCGTCGAGCAGCTTGCGGATCTCCCTGGCGCGCTTGTTTCGATCGGAGAGTTCATCGGTGATGAGATTGATCTCCAGCCGGGCGAGTCGATAGAGCTTGAGCTCGAGGATGTCATCGGTCTGCTCGGGATCGAGCCCGTCGCGTCCCTTGCGCGGGCCGTGCGGCGCGACGCCGTACTTTTTCAAAATCTTCGCCGCCGCGTCGGCTTTGCCTTCGCTGGCGCGGATGATCTTGATCAGGTCGTCGAGGATGTCGAACGCGAACGCGAACCCTTCGAGCGTGTGGATGCGCTTGCGGAGCTGTTCGAGTTCGTAGCCGAGGCGCTTGGTCACCACTTCGAGCCGGAAGTGGATGAAGTGCCAGAGCATGTCCTTCAGGCCCAGCCGCTCGGGCGCGCACACCTCGGGCTTGTCGGTTGGCACGAGGCACGTGAGGTTCACATTGAAGTTCGTCTGCAGCAGCGTGTGCTTGAAAAGGAACGCCATCACCTTGTCGATCTCGGCGTCCTTCTTCAGTTCCAGTTCGATCCGCACATCGTCCGTGCTGATGTCCTTCACATCCGTAATCAGCGGCATCTTGCGGGTGATGACGATCTGCGCGATCGCTTCGACCAGCTCGGCCTTGTTCACGCCGTAGGGCACGCTGGTGATGAAGATCGATTGCGTCGCTCGCTGGATCGGGCCTTTTTCCCACGTCGCGCGCATCCTGATCGCGCCCTGGCCGGTCTTGTAGATCTCCAGCAGTTCGCTCTTGGTGTTGAGCACCTGCCCGCCGGTCGGGAAGTCCGGGCCGCGCACGGCATCATTCGCGACGAGCTGGTATTCCTTGATCTCCGGATCGTCGATCAGCTTGAGCAGCGCGTTGCACAGTTCGCCGAGGTTGTGCGGCGGGATGTTCGTCGCCATGCCCACCGCGATGCCGGCGGAACCGTTGAGGAGCAGGTTGGGAATGCGGCTCGGCAGGACGACGGGCTCCTGCTTCGTGCCGTCGTAGTTCGGACGGAACGGGACCGTGCCCTGGCCGATCTCCTGGATCGTCTCGGCGGCGATCTGCGTGAGGCGGCATTCGGTGTAACGCATCGCGGCGGCGGGGTCGCCGTCCATCGAGCCGAAGTTGCCGCTGCCGTCGACGAGCGTGGCGCGCATTATGAACGGCTGCGCCATGCGGACGAGCGCTTCGTAGATCGAGGAGTCGCCGTGCGGGTGATAGTCGCCCATGACCGCGCCGACGACGTTGGCGCACTTGCGATGCTTCGCATCCGGCCGCGGGCCGTTGAGCCACATCGAATAGATGATCCGGCGATGAACGGGCTTGAGTCCGTCGCGCACATCCGGCAGCGCGCGGCTGGTGATGACCGAGAGCGCATAGTTCAGGTAGCGCGCCTGGGCGATCTCGTGCAGGGCGGCGTTCTCTTCGCCTGCGGGAGGCGAAGCCTTACCCGTGGGCGGCGGGGGAGACGAAGTCTTTCCCGGCGGGCCGGGCTGAGCTTTGCCCGGGGTGGCGGGCCCGTTCGAGCCGTTTCCGGCGCCATCGGCGCGGCCGTCGAAGAGGCCGTTCTCATCTTTCTTCCCAGAGCGCTTGGCCATCCATCTTCTCCTCAAGCATCGAACCGAATCGGAATGAACGCACGGTTCGCGCAGGTCCGATATCCGTCACCTACATCGTCAATCATCGATCCGCCCGGTACCGAAACATCAGAAATCGGCCGAGACAAACCGTTGCACGCGAGCGATCAGGCAAGATTGTGAAAAATCCGCCTTCCTATGGCGCTTCGGGCGAGAACAGACTTCCCTGCGAACCCACTTTGTACTTTTGTGAAGGATACCCATGCGGGTCGCGGAGGCAAGGTGATGGGGCTCGTTTGTTTGGATAATGTTAGGAATTGAAAAGGCGGTCCGTCGCACGGATTGCGTCTCGAATCGATCACAATTTCGAACCGTTCACGTCCGCCGTAAACCGCTGTTCACAAGATGCTTACACGAAAACGGGGTGGTCGACCCCGCTGCGCAGAATCATCGGGACGCGCAGCCCGACCAGAGAAAGGGAGTTGTGTTCTTTTACAGGCGAATAAACGGATCGCGAGAGGCGCGGCGAGTTACCCATGATTACCCACTTTTCGCGATTCGAGCGAGTCTGGGTCGCCCGAGATTATGGCAAAAAATTGACATTCATGGTTTCAGGCATCGGAGCGCAAGAAACATCGGAATCTCCTTGCGAGCGGTGTTCTCGGCCGCCTGCCTGGGGCCGGGCTGGCTCTGCTTGTGGCTGGGCCATTCCTCGAAGCCGTTGATCGTCAGCCCGGCCTTCACCGCGGCTTGGACGAACGCCTCGATCGGCTTGTGGAATGTCCAGGTGTAGTTGCCGTCCTTCTTGCCGGGGTTGGCGTAGATCGGCGCCTTGCGCGGCACGAGGTATCGGTCGACGCGCCGAAACTGAACCGCGTGCTCGTCGTCCCAGCCCCAGTGCGATTCCTTCGCGCCGCGAAACGCCGGATGCATCATCACAATCACGAATTGGCCGTTCGGAATGAGCAACTGAGCAGCAGCATGAAAGAGCGGCTGGATCGGATGGAAGTTCTGGATCGCGAGGATGCAGGTCATCGCGTCAAACGTCCGGCCATCGATCGGCTTGAGTTCGAGCAGCTCGCGCGCATCGCCGACGAAGTAGTCGATCGGGTTCTGCGCTTTCGAGGTGGCCGCGTGCGTTCGAGCGGCATCGATGAGTTCGCGAGAAGCGTCGATGCCGGTGACGATCGCGCCGCGCGACTGGAGCAACCGGCAGAGAACGCCCTGGCCGCAGGCGACGTCGAGGATGCGCTTGCCGGCCACGTCGCCGAGCAGCTTGAGCGTGCCGGGGTGGACGACCTCTCGCTGGTATTCGCTGCCTTCGCTGCCGACGAGATCGTTGTACCAGTCGGCGACGTTGGACCAGTCGGTCTTGGATTTGGGTTGGGATGGTTTGGGTCGGGGTTTCAAGTGGGGCTCGATTTTGACGATTGATATGCAATCGGGTGCCCCGGGGCATGTAATCATGACCCGCGACGCGAGTCGATCGCGCGGGTCAACGAGTACGTTGCCCCGGGGCACCCACTGAGAGGCGGCTTGGCTGGTTGAATCCTACTTCGGATTCTTCTTCTCGTCCTTTTTGCCGCCGAGAAGTCCGCCGAGGTCTTTGGTCATCGAGTTGAGTTGGTCCTGCGCCTGGCTTTGAACGTCCTTGATCTGGCCTTCGACCTGGCCTTTGAGCTGGTCGACCTGTTTGAGCGCCTCGGCCTGAAGCTGGTCTGCCTGCTCCTTGAACTTGCCGCCGATGTTGTCGATGAGCTTGTTCAGGTCGCCGGAGAGGATGCCCGCGAGTTCGGGCGGGAGTTTGCCGGACTTCTGGGCTTCGATCGAGAGACGGGTGATGACCTGGCTGACGACCTTTCCGATCTCTTCGCCGTTGCGGTTGCCGTCGGCGTTGCCGATCTGCGTGAGTTCGATGTCGGGAATGTTGATCTCGATCGGTTCTTTCAGGAGAAGGTCGCTGCGGATTTCGACCTGCGCGCCGCTGACCTTGAGGTTGTCGATGATGAGCTTGAGCGGCTTGGCATTCGGGTCGGGTGTTTTCTGCGGCTGGTCTCCGCCGGTGCCGGAGGCGAGCTTGTCGGCGACGGTCTTGAGGTTCGATTGGGTGCCCTTGAACTCGAGGACGAGCTTGGGCTTGTCGATGACGATCGAATCGACATTGGTCGGCGAGCCGAACACCTTGCCGTAGCTCGTGTCGACGGAGACCTTGCCGAGCGAAAGCAGTTGCGGTGCGCTGAAGCCCGAAGGATTGGCGATGTTGAGAGAACTGAGCGAGACATCCCCCGAGAGCAGGCCGATGCTGGCGCCGCCGAGCGTGGTGTTGAGATCGAGCGAGCGGGTGGTGCCTTTCTCGACGGCGGAGCGGACGATGCCGTTGAGGTTCATGACGACGGCAACGACCGTGATGACGAAGACGAGGACGATCGCCAGCGCGATCCACTTGAGTTTCTTTTTCATGGTTCGACTTCCAATGCGACTTTGAGGATTTCAAAGCCTGAGTAGATACATAGCATTGTGGCCGGTGATCGGGTGGCCGCAAGTGCGTGACGAGCGAATCGAGCGACGGCATTTGCTTGTGGATTGAGAAAGGGTGCCCCGGGGCATGTACCCATGACCCGCGCTGAGAGTGCGGGTCATGGGTACGTCCCCAGGGCACCCAGACCAACCTAGGCGGTTGAGCTGTGAACGGAGCGACGATGAAGCTGAGATGGCCGGCAATTCTCTCGTTGTTCCTGGCCGTCGCGGGCGCGGCGAGCGCCCGCGCCGCCATCACCGCGGACGATCTGGTCCTGCTGGTTAACAAGCAGCAGCCCGAGGGCCGGCGGCTGGCGGAGGCGTACGCGAAAGCGCGCGGCGTGCCGGACGGACGCATCATCGAGCTCGACATCCCCGACAACACCGACATCGCCCGCGAGTTTTACGAATCCTCGATCGCCAACGTCGTGCGACAGGAATTGCAGTCGCGACAACTCGCGGGGAAGGCGAAGTGTCTCGTCCTTTTTTACGGGCTGCCGCTGCGGATCCGCGACCGTGATTCGACGCCGCAGGAACGCACTGAAGTAGACACCGTACTCAACCCGGCGATCGCGACGCTGCAGAACCAGATGAAGGAAACGGTCGTAAAGCTCGAAGCAATCGCCAGCTCGCTCGATCCGAGCTTCCGGGTCGTCGGCGGGCTCGACACCTCCGATCAGCTGCGCGACCGCGTCGTCGACGCGAGCACGTCCTGCAAGGTGTCGGCCGAAAAGGTGAGCGATCCGCAACAGCGGACGGCGCTGGCGGCGCAGATCCGCGCCGCCCAGACGGGCCTCGTCGCGATGCCGCCGCTGCCGGGCATGTCGACGACCAAACCCGCGACGATGCCGACGCAGGAGGAAGTGAACGCGTGGATGAGCAGCGTGGGCGATCCGGCGGCGCGACAGCGCGTCCGGCAGACGCTTTACTTCGCGGGCAACGTCTATCAGCTCCTTGTCGGGCTCGAGGTGCAGAAGCGGACGCTAACGGTCAAGGAGAGCGAAGCCAGCGTCGACAGCGAACTCTCGTGTGTCAACCTCGGCAACTACGACCGCACGCGGTGGGTGGTGAACGCGTTTCATCACAGCGGCGTTGGCGCGCAGCTGCGCGACAGGATGATCCGCACCGCGCGCATCGACGGGCCGACGCCGGCGATCGCGCAGCGTCTGTTTGACGATGCGATCGCGGTGGAGAAGACCGGATTGAAGGGCGACCTCGTGCTGGATGCGCGCGGATTGGATGCACAGCGCGATATCGGATCGTACGGGTACTTCGATCAATCCATCCGAAACACCGCGAAGCTCGCCGCGGCCGCGCCCGACTTGCCGACGATCTTCGACAACAACCAGCCGCTGCTGGCGAACGGCTCGAGCACGCACGCGGCCGTCTACTGCGGGTGGTATCAGCTTCGAAAGTACCAGCCGACCGTGAAGCCGTTGCCGGGCGCGATCGCGTATCACGTGGCGAGCCTGGAGATGATCACGCTGCGTTCGCCGATCGAAACAGGATGGTGTCGCGGGCTGCTGCTGGACGGCGCGGATGTGACGGTGGGCGCCGTCGGCGAGCCGTACCTCGCCGCGTTTCCGCCGGCCGATGACTTTCTCGGGCTGCTCTTCACCGGGAAGGTGACGTTGGCAGAGGCGTACTGGGCATCGATCCCGATCACGAGCTGGAAGATGATCCTGATCGGCGACCCGCTCTACCGGCCGTTCGCCGCGAACCCGCAGGTTTCTCTCGAAAAGCTGCCTGAATCGCTGCGGGCCGTCGCAAACTAAAGGGTCCTGGCCTGAATGCCGATAACTCATCGAGAGAGGTGAACTGATGGCCGCGCAGCTGATGTGTCCGAACATCACATGCCGAAAAATTCTGAGCATTCCGGAAAGCGCGCGAGGAAAAGTCGTGCGTTGTTCGCACTGCCAGACGTCATTGCGCGTTCCGGACGGCAAGCCGGTGACGCACGCAAACGAGAAGAAGAAATCCGCGTAGCCACGTCGGAGTGGTAAACCGCGTCGATCAGTTCAGGCCTTTGGCCTTTACGAACTCCAGGCTGCGCTTCAGGCAATCGAACGGATCTTCGCCATTGCAGTTGTCCTGCTCGACGATGTACCATTCCACGCCTGCCTTCCTGCACGCCTGAAGAATCCGATCCCAGTTCAGATTGCCCTCGCCGACCGGAAGCATGCACTGCGTGCGGTCGGCCTTCATTCCCAGGTCCTTCAGATGAACGCAGGGCAGTCGGCCCGTGGCCTTTTCGATCCACACGGCCGGATCGGCGCCGCCGTGCTGCACCCAGTACGTGTCGACTTCGATCCACGCGTCCTTGGATAGCTTGTCGAAGAGCATCTGGTACGCGGTGATGTTGCCGACCTTCGCGAACTCGTGGCTGTGGTTGTGATAGCCGAGCTTGAGCGGCGAGTTTTTGAGGATCGCGGCGACGGCGTTGAAGTCGTCGATGAACCTGTTCCAGTGATCGGGCGTGAACTCCTCGGTCTTGGGGAAGTAACCGCCGATCGCGGTGTATTTGCAGTTGAGGATCGCGTGGTCGTCGAGCTGCTTCTGCGTTTCGTCGCGCAGCTTTTCGAGCGGCTTGTGGGTCGCGCAGCAGGTCAGGCCGTTGTCGTCGAGGATCTTCTTGAGCTCCCTGATCTCGATCGGCCCGAGCGCGGACGCCTGCACGGCGCGGTAGCCGATGTCGGCGACCTTCTTCATCGACTTCGCGATGTCGGCGGGCGTCTTGCAGAAGTCTCGAAGCGTGTAGAGTTGGGCGGCGATTTGCGTGGCCATGAGTGGGTCTCCGGACTGAATGTAGAGATGCCTCGCAGCGGAGCAAGCCGACGACCGAAGGTGCAACAATTACGACCAAGCGAGGAACCTTCGACGTGGTCGATCATTCGCGCTGGGATTCGAGCTCGTCAATCGTCGCCGGCCAGTCGTTCTTCAGCAGGCGCGACATCGAACGATCGGCGAGCAGTTTGCCGCCGGTCTGGCAGCGCGGGCAATAGTTGCATTCGTTTTCGGCATAGCGGATGCGCTGGACTTTCGTACCGCACGTCGGGCAGGGCTGATCGAACTTGCCGTGGACGGCGAACTCCGGGCGAAACGCGGTCACGTCGCCTGGGCCGGGGAATTTCGCGCGGAACTCGTGCTGCAGGAGCTTGATCCAGCCGGTCAATTGCTTCTTCGCGGCGTCGTGGAGCTGCGTGATCTCCTCGTCGCTGAGCTTGGAGGTGAGCTTCATCGGCGAGAGTTTCGCGGCATGCAGGATCTCGTCGCTGTAAGCGTTGCCAATGCCGTCGAAGAGGCGCGGGTCGGTAAGCGAGCGCTTGAGGGTGTGGTTCTCGGCGCGAAGCTTTGCCGCGACATCGGCGGTCGTGCAGGTGAGCACGTCGAGACTTTGCCGGTCGAATCGCGACAGGTCGCCGAGTCCGCGGACGAGGTGAATCGACGCGCGCTTCTTCTGGCTCGACTCGACGAGGTGGAGCGTGCCGTTGTCGAAACAGAAAGAGGCGAGTCCGATCTTTGCAGGTGTTTTTTCGCTCGGCTTCGATGACCAGCGCCAGCGGCCGGCGATCATCAGGTGCGTGACGGCAAAGAGAACGTCGCCGAAGTCGTGGACGAACTGTTTGCCGAGTCGGCCGACCGAGACGAGCGTGCGGCCTTCGAACGATTCCGGCGGCGGATCGAACGTCCGCAATACGAACGGCGAGACGATGCGAAGGCGCTCGAGTCGATGGCCGAGCGCGACACGCTGGATCGCACCGAGGTAGAGGATGATGTCAGGCAGTTCAGGCAACGGCGGCATTGGACCACGAGCCGAACGCGTTGCGAAGATCAAAGTTCTGTTGGATCAGTCGGCGGGCTGGAAAAGCTCGACGAGATTGCCGGATGGATCGGCGAGCAACGCCTGTCTACCGCCTGGGCCGGCGACAGGATCGGCGCGGAGCTTTGCCCGGACGGAGGTGGCCGATGCGATCGCCGCGTCGAGATCATCGACTTCGATCACCAGCCGGTTCCAGCCGCCCGGCGTCGGTTGCGAACCATCCGACAACGGCTTCGATGCCGAGGTGCCCGGGCCACTCAGCCAGACCGTGAGGTCGTCGCGCTTGAGCATCGCGAACGGGGGGCCCCAGCGCTGGGAGACTTGGAAGCCGATAGCGAGATAGAAGGGCAGCGATTCATCGACGTCGTTGACCAGATAACGAATGGTGGCCATGCCGAAAATGTATGTCGCAAAGCGCAGAATGCGAAGTCCGATGACTTCGCATTCTTCGGGTTCCCAATGAATCGTACGGCTTACTGTGCCGGCGCTTCGCCCGCGACGGATTGGGCCGCCAGGCTTGGCGGCGAATATTCGGCGAAGACCTTGATGTTCACCTGCTTCGGGTCGACGGTCTCGACCTTCGTCGGCTGAACGTAGGTCAGCTTGGCGGCGTCGTCGCTGATGATCTTGCCTTCGAGGGCGACGAACTTGTCGAGGCTGTCGCCAAGAACCTTTTCGCCGGTGCGGACGTAGATGATCGTGCGGCTCGTGGCCGGGTCGACCAGGCGATAGAGCGTCTGGTTGCCGATCTGCAGACTCGACTGCACGAGCCGGCCGATTGCGGTGTAACGCTTCACGCTCGTCTCGGCGACGCGGGCCTGCAGCTCATCCTGCTCGGCCTTGAGGTCTCTCTGCTTCTGGGCGACTTCCTCCTGCACCTTCTTGGTGGCGAGGTACTGATCGAGCGTCTCTTTCCGCAGCTTGAGCGCGTTGGCACGATACTCGGCCACCTTGCGGGCGTTGGGCGGAAGCTGTGTGTCGGCGAGGAGGCCGTTGTAGCCCTCGAGGAGCTGATCGATCGGCTGCTCGGTGATGTCTTTCTGGCCGGCGGCGGCAAAATCGTCTTCCAGTTTCGCAAGCCGCTCCTGCAGCTTCTGGATCGAGGCGAGGGCCGGCTTGGCGGGTTCGGCGGGCGCCGTCGGCTCCGCCGTCTTGTTGGTTTCGTTGGTCGGCGCCGCGGAGCTCGCATCGCCTGTCGAACTGACGACGAAGCGGCCATCGCCAGTGCTCGGCGTCGGCGTCTTGGTGACGGATGGAGGCGTCTGCTGATCGCTCGGCGTGGTGTCGGAGGTGTTCGATTGGACGACGTTCGTCGGCTCCGCCGGCTTGCCGTTGTTGGCGTTGGCGGCCGCGTTGTCGTCGAGCTTGCGAACGGGGTTCACGAACTTCTTATCGATGTACATGAAGACGCCCTTGGGCGGGGCGATCTTGTAGAACTCGTCCACCTCGCCAAGGATCTGCACATCCGCGCCCGGTTCGAGCTGCATCGGCACCTTGTGCTTCGAGAGCGTCAGGCTGCTTCCGACGCGGACGGTGGCGCGCTGATTGGCGATCCGGCCGACCGTGCCGTCGCCGCGTTTTTCGACAAACGCCTGCGAGACCAGGCAGAACGAGCCTTGTGGCGGCTCGATCTTGAGCCAGTCGAAGCGGTAGCCGACGACGACGAGCTTGTCGCCTTTGGCGACCTTGAGCGTCGGATAGTCGTTCTCGCTCGGGCCGGAACGGACGACCGCGAGGTCGTTGTTCACTTCGCCGGCGAAGGTGTAGGGGGAGGTCTCGATTTCCGCGGTTGGGACAACCGTGTCGCTGTTTTGAGCGAAAACCGGTGCGCAGGCGACGAGCGATACGCTCGCGACCGCGATCCATAACGAACGGGTGAAAGGTTGCGACATGAAAGCACCTCCCTGTGCATGTGCACTTCTCGGTGCACGAAGACTTGAGTTTTTATCGGCATGCGGCAATGAATCGCATGACAAAGGGTCGTCCTTCCAAACGACGCACGGTAACCGGCTTACTTGCCGGCAACGTCCGGTAGTTGTCGCGAAAACCGGAAAAAAGTAAAGAGAACGGGGCGGATTTGATCAGGATTGGCACCGGGTATTTGTGCTTAGCGTCGCAACGGCTCGGCTGTGGACGCTTCGCCCGTTCGTTTCGCTCAGGCGAGCGCTTAGGAGCGAAACGAACACCCGGTTCGAGAATCGCCACGATTCACGCGATTGCCTTCAACCGCTGCGCCTTCGCGGCGCGTTCGATGCCGGGGATGATGAATTCCTTGGTTACCGCGTCCCAGCTCATGAAATCGGCCACCTTCTGCCCGCGCTCGATGTACGGCTCGAACTCCTTCGGCGTGACCGGGAGACGCTTCACCAGTTCGCCGGCGATACGCTTGGCTTCGATCAGTTCGACGGCCTCGCGTTCGTTTTTGCCGACGCCCAGCAGCTTGTCTTCGAACATCAGGTGATCGGGCAGCCTGGTGTAGTCGGCCTCGATGACGTTGGCGAACGGATTTCCGGGTGATGCGAGCCCGGCGCGCTCTGCCGCCTTGCGGACCAGGCCCGCGCAGCCGCAGATGCTGGTGTAGACGCAGATGCCGCCAAAGCTGATCGGCTCCACCTGGGCGATGCCGAACGGTTCGTAGATCGACTGGCCGAACTCGACATCGGAACCCTTGCGGATGTCCATGAACTCCATGTCGATCGGCATGGCGTTGCCGCAGGCGCGACGGTCAAAGCCGAACTGGTTGATGTAAATGACTTTCGTGTTGCGTGATCGCGCGTTGAATGCCTGGACGCCTTGGTAGAAATGCGCTTCGCCGCCGGATAGGTCGGGCGAGCCTTCGCGATGGCTGATGGGCCACTCGTAGCTGCGCTCCATGTGAAGCACATCTTCGGAGCGTCGGCCGGGCACTTCGGTGCTGAGGACGAACAGGACGGCCGTCTCGTTGCGCGGGCGAAGTTCGTTCTCAACCTGCGCGAGCACCTTCAGGTCGCGCCACATGCCCTTGCTGGGCACGAGGCGGGTCACGTGGGTGAAGACGAAGTCGGGCTCGTAGCCGAGGAGCGCCGCGCAGTATTTGCGAAGCTTGTTGCGGCTTCGCATCTTGCCTTCCATGTCGATCGAGAAGTGCGGGACGCCGTTGTAGGCGAGCGATGCGTCCACATGCGCGAACGATTCGCCCATGAAGCGGAACTCCTTGAGGACGTAATCGCCGACGCCGAAGATCTCGTCGCAGTATTTGACGTTCTTGATCAGCGCGTGCTTGTAGTAATCGTCCTGCGGGCCGAAGACGTCTTCGACGTGATGGCCGTTGGGCAGGGCGAGCTTCATCGCGTTGTAGAACATCGTGTCGTGGCCGTGGTGGTGTTCGATGATCCGGCGCATCGTCGCGACTTCGTGGGCGTAGAAGATCGAGCGGAAGCCGCCGGCTTCGCCTTCCATGATGGCCGCCATCACGGTCGGCATGCCCATGTACTCGTGCGACAGGATGACCGCGGGGTTGACCGTGCTGGCGGCACCCATAGCGCGGAGAAGGGCGATGGTCGGCTCGGCGAGGCGCATCCACTGCTCGTAATCCCAGATGTGGTCGTAGCGCCCGCTGTTGACGCCGAACTTCTCCCAGCATTTGAACTTGAACAGTCCGATGCGCTTCTCGTCATATCGGGAGACGTCGATGAGCAGGATTTCGGGAACGGCGGTGACGCCGGTGTCTTTTTCGCTGAACTTGCGTCGCCCATAAATGATTCCGACGCCGAAGGTGTCTTCAATTTCCTTGATCGCCTGGCCGAGCGGAGTGCGGTTGATGCCGTCGAGCGAGCTGTACAGGACTTCGCCGTTGACGCCGAGACGTTGTTCGCCTTCCTCGCCGGTATGCCAGTAAGGTCCGACAAGAATGTTGCGGCGGGTGTTGGCGAGATAGTGTTTGCTGGTCAGAAGGCCCTGGAGGACGGCGCCGATGCCGCCGATCTTCTGGACGGCTTCGTGGGTGACGTGGACGACGGTGTGCATAGTTGATCTCGTGTTGAGCGGACAAAGCATTATCGACAATCACTCGGTGTGACAACCTGAAATGTGCTATTGGAGGCACAAATGTAGGGTGATATTCCAAGAAATGGCAGTCTCCAAGCGTGCGTCAGCTTTCGGACGCGCTGTCGCGGCCGGGCGGGACTCACGCGTTCGGAAGAATCTTCGCTTCGTGGTGCTTCGCGACCGTTTGATGTTCGGATATTCTGACGGTTTGTGCCCGACATCGTTCTTGCCACCATCAACGCCAAGTTCATCCATGCCGCGTTCGGCCTGCGGTACCTGCGCGCCAACCTCGGAACGCTTCGTGAGCGATCGACGATTCTCGAGTTCGATCTCCAGCAGCGGCCGGTGGATATGCTCGAGCGGATTCTCGAACAGAGCCCGAAAATCGTCGGCGTGGGCGTCTATATCTGGAACGTCGTCGCCTCGCTGCAACTCGTCAGCGAACTCAAACGCGTCCGGCCCGACATCACCGTCATCATTGGCGGCCCGGAGGTGAGCCACGAAACCGATCAGCAGGAGATCTGCCGGCTCGCGGATTACGTCATCACCGGCGAGGCGGATCTGGCGTTCGCGGAGTTGTGCGGGCAGTTGCTTGTGGAAAAGCGGAGACCGTTGATTCGGCGAATCGATGCCACACTGCCGGAGTTCGAAATCAGATCCAAGAGCCCAGCGATGGCAATCACGGGGCGTTCGGATCAGACAGCGGAGGTCATCGCGCTCCCGTACGCCGAATACACCGATGCCGATCTGAAGCATCGCATCATCTACGTCGAAGCGTCGCGCGGCTGTCCGTTCTCGTGCGAGTTTTGTCTGTCTTCGCTCGATGTGCCGGTGCGGAACGTGCCGACGGATGCGTTCCTCGTGTCGATGCAGAACCTTTTCGATCGAGGTTGTCGGCAGTTTAAGTTCGTGGATCGCACGTTCAACCTGAACCTCGGCATCGCGAGTTCGATCCTGAAGTTCTTCCTCGATCGCTACGAGCCCGGCCTGTTCGTGCATTTTGAGATGGTGCCCGATCGTTTGCCCGAAGGATTGCGGACGCTGATCAAACAATTCCCGGCCGGCGCGCTGCAGTTTGAGGTGGGGATCCAGAGTTTCAATCCCGAAGTCGAGGCGCTGATCTCACGCCGGCAAAACCACGAAAAGCTTGAAGACAACCTCCGCTGGTTGAGGCGGGAAACCGGTGTGCATGTCCACGCCGACCTGATCGTCGGCCTGCCCGGCGAAGACGTCGCGAGCTTCGGCCGCGGGTTCGACACGTTGGTCGAACTCGGGCCGCAGGAGATCCAGGTCGGCATCCTCAAGCGGCTGCGCGGCACGCCGATCGTCCGGCACGATGAGGCATGGGGCATGGTCTACTCGCCGACGCCGCCTTACGAAGTCCTGCAGACGAAGCTGATCTCCTTCGCGCAGATGCAGGCCATGCGGCGGTTCAGCCGGTATTGGGATCTCGTTGCCAACTCTGGCAGCTTCACTTCGACGCTGAAGCTACTCCTGGCCGACGGGCCGTTCGCCAACTTCACACGGTTTGCCGACTGGATCTGGCAACGGGCGGGCAATCGAACGCATGGGATCGCGCTCAATCCACTCGCGGAGATGGTTTTCGAGTTCCTGACACTCGATCCGGCTTTGGATCGGCGCACCGCCGCCGCCAATGCGTTGGTGGCCGATTTCAGCCGAACCGGCCGCGAATGCCCGGCATCAATCCTGAATCATGCGTCGATTCGTCCCGAACCCCGCTCGCGGAAGGACCGGGTCGCGCCACGTCGGCAGTCACGGCATCTCGCCTGACAGTTCGACAGACCGAATTGGCGTCGGTTTTGACGAAACCCATCGCATTTCGGCGCGTGAATGACCGATTGCGCCAAAGCACGACCGAAAATCCGCGCGCGGTCCTTGCGAGGCTCAAGGTTTGCTTTCGCTACTCCGCCGAGGCGATTTTGATGCCGATTCGAGTAACCAGCGAGCAATTGGACCAGATGGTCACGCGGGCCATCGCCCGGCTGCCGGAGCAGTTTCGATCGGCATTGGAGGTCGTCCCGGTTCGGGTCCGGGCTCGGCCGACGAGCGAACAATTGCGTTCGCTCGGTTTGGATGAGACGGAATTGTTACTAGGGCTCTATGAAGGCGTTCCGCTAACGGAGCGAAGCGTCAACGATTCGCCTCGCATGCCAGACCAGATCACGCTCTTTGCTGAGGATTTGGAAGACGCGTGCGACTCGTTCGAGCAACTGGAAGACGAGGTACGGGTTACGCTCTTCCATGAGCTGGGCCATTACTTCGGATTTGATGAAGAGGACCTGGACAATCTTGGTTACGGCTAAGTAAGGCCAACTACAGTCCGATAAAGATGTTACGAATAATGCAGCCGCTTGGGAGTAGAGGCCGATGGTGTAACGATGCGTCGAAGGTTGTCGTCAACGTAACGCATGGAGCAGAGCCCATTTGGGAAAATGGCGCTTGATTGTCCGGTAATACTGGGCAAGATGAGGTGTCCGGCCGCGAACGGAGTGGTCAGCGGCGAGGGTGGGAGATTTTCGGTTCGTCTGTAACTTGTGGAATCGTTTGTCAGGAGTCGTATGAAACGCACACTCGCTTTATTGCTTCTCGCCGGGTCTGTCGCCGGCGTACTCGGCCTGGCACCGTCCGGCGAACCCACCACCTACACCGGCCTGACGTCAGCGAGCGACACGCGTAAGCTCGGCTTCGATATTCGAGGCGTCATCTCCAAAGTCGAAGTGAAAAAGAACCAGAAGGTCAAAGCCGGTGACCCGCTCATTTCGCTGGATGACCGCGAAGAACGCGCCCGGCTCGAATACTACAAGAAACGTGCCAACACCGACTTGCAGGTCGCCGAGGCCGAAGAAACCTACAACATCAAGAAGATCGATTACGACAAGAAGCTCTCGCTCTTCAACCAGAACAAAGTCGCCACCGAGTTCGAAGTGAAGACCGCCGAGGCGGAAATGAATATCGCCAAGATCAAGATCGATCAGGCGAAGCACGACAGCGAGGTCGCGACGGCCGAAATGTTGGCTCAACAGATGCGCGTCGACCGCATGTCGGTCTTCGCGCCCATGGACGGCGAAATCGCCGATGTAATCGTCAAGCCGGGCGAGCAGGTCGACGAGTCCAAACCGGTGTTGCAGATCGTGGACCTCGATCCGCTCTATGTCGATGTCACACTCGTCGACACGTCGGTGGTTCAAAAGCTCAAAATCGGCCAGGCAATTCGCGTCCGCTACGGCAAGGAATCTCAGTGGCTCAATGCCACAGTGGATGCGATCGATACCGAGGCCGATAAGCGCTCCGGCACGCACCCGTTCCGCCTCAGCCTCCCGAACCCGGAAATGCGTCCGGGTGGACAGAAAGTCGAAGTGGAGATTCCGTCGTCGGCGATGGCGGATGCGAAACAGTGAGTGGGTCTGGTTCCAATTGGTGTCACCCTGAGGTAGCCTTCGGGTACTCAGTCCATGCTCCGAAGGGTCTTGCATATATCGTGAGGATTGTCGTTTGGTACACCGGCGAGATGCTTCGGCGTACCTCAGCATGACAGTCTCTCGGTAATTTCAATCGCGCAGGGTTTAGATCGGAGTCTTGACGTGTCTACGCTACTCGAATCCTCCCAACCCGAGAAACAACAGAAGCAGCAGCGCGAGCAGCAGGAACAGCAGCAGGCGATCGTCCGATCCCGGCTCGTTGCCAAGCTGCTCAACCCTGTTCCCGACATTCGAGAGTTTCTCTACAACCTCGTCTACACGCAGGCGGTGGTTGTGGTGGGCACCGAAGCGGCTGCATTCCTCGTCGAGCCGGGTCAGGAAGAAGGCCAGATCGGCCTGGCGAATGTCGCGCACATCCGCCCCGACCAGAGCGCGCCGGATGTAAAGCAGAAGGCACTCGAAGCCTTCGGCCAGCTCATCGGCAACTGTTACCGCACTGGCCAGGACGCGGCCATTAAGGTGCAGGACGATCCCAACGACCTCACCTTCGAACCCCAATACTGTCTGGTCACGCTGCTGCGCCATGAGAATCGCGTCGTCGCGGCGACTGCGGTCGTTACCCGTTGCCGCAACGAGAACAGCGCCAACCAGCGTCTCGAGATGATGCAGCTCGTCGCCGGCTACTTCGACTTGTGGATGCTTCGCCGCAACACCGAAACGCTCCGCGTGATGGCGCAGAACCATCAGGACGTGCTTCAATACGCCAGCGCCATCAGCACGAGCGACGGCTTCCAGAACGCCGTCAACAACGTCTGTAACGAACTCGCCACCCGCACGGGCGCGACCCGCGTCAGCATCGGCTGGGCCCGGCCGCGCAGCGACGGCGAATGCGACATCAAGCTCGCCGGCCTGTCGCACACCGAACAGTTCGATAAGAAGCAGGAGCTTTCCGTCCAGCTCGTGAAGGTGATGGAGGAGTGCGTCGATCAGCAGGAAATCGTCCAGTACGACCCGACCGACGAAAACGCGACGACTCAGAATGTCACGCGCGAAGCACAAGCGCTTTCGCGCATGGAAGGCGGCAACCGCGTCGTCAGCCTGCCGATGCGGCACAAGGGTGAACTCGTTGGTGTTCTCTCGTTGGAATTTCCCAACGACAAAAAGCCGAGCGACCACGAGACGACCGGCCTGGCCGTTGCTAGCGAGATGCTCGGACCGATCCTCGTCGATCGCCACGCGAATGACCGCTGGCTTATCACGAAGGCGGGCATCAGCGCCCGCGACACCTGGAAGATGCTTGTCGGCCCGAAGTACTGGCTGGCCAAGCTGTGCGTGATCGGCGGCTTGCTCGGCGTCTGGGTGTTGTGTGGCGGATACGTTCCCTTCTGGGAAGCGCCGTACTACAAGGCGCTGACGATGACGACCTACAAGGTCAAAGCCCCCTTCCGATTCATCAGCGAAGAAAAGCGCGTCATCAGCGTGCCGTTCGACGCGGCGAGAATCGAGGAAGTGCTTGTTCGTCCCGGAGATGATGTGAAGAAGGGCCAGGTTCTTCTTCGCTTCGACACGCGCGAGCTCAAGAACAAGTTGATCGAGTCCCAGGCCGAAGAGGCGCGGGCGTTGATCGAGTATGACCGGATGATCGGCGGCCGGAGCGAGAAGGGTCAGGATCAGACCTCCGAAGCGATGGAAGCCAAGGCCAAGGCCGAGGGCGCACACGCACAGGGCGAACAGATCAAGGTTCAACTCGATCAGGCCGAAGTGAAGGCCACGATCGACGGCCGGATCATGACCGGCGACTTGCGCGACAAGGTTGGCGCGACGATGAAACTTGGCGACGAACTCTTCCAGCTCGCCGAGGTCGGCAAGCTCAAGGTCGAGATCACCCTCAACGAGCGCGACGTCCAGCGCGTCCACGACGCCACGACCGCGAAGCAGCCGAGCATCGGCGCAATCTCCACCAGTTCGCGTCCGGACCTGTCGAGCCCGATCATCGTCGAGCGCATCGTCCCGTCCGAGCAGCCGCAGCAGGGCCAGAACGTCTTCACCGTTTACGCAAAGATCGACGAGAGCAAGGTCGACAAGAAGGTCGCCCAGACCTGGCTCCCCGGCATGGCCGGCCAGGCCGCCATCGAGGAAGAAAAGCGCACGCTGCTTTACCAGTGGACGCATCGACTGGTGGATTGGGCGCGGCTCAAGCTGTGGATTTTCTAGGGAGTGGGCAGTCGGCAGTGGGCGGTGGGCAGTAAGAGGGAGAAAGAAGTGGCACGGAACTTTCGTGAGCTTCTGGTCTGGCAAAAGTCCGTCGCGGTATCGGTGGAGATCTATCGGGAGACATGAAGTTGGCCCATAGATGAGATGTAGGGACTGACATCGCAGGTGAGACGATCGGGTGTTTCGATTGTGTCAAATATCGCCGAAGGCGAGGGAAGAAACGCTCCGAAAGAGTTCTGTCGGTTCCTGCAGATTGCCCATGGATCGCTGAGAGAGTTGGAAGCCCAGTTGTTCATTGCACGTGAACTCGGCTATTTGGAACATGGTTCATTCGATCATCTCGACAACGCGTGCATCGAGATCGGCCGAATGCTGAACGGGTTGATGCGAAGTCTGCGGCAACGGCAAGCTGAATGATCTGCATTTCCTGCCCACCGCCCACTGCCCACCGCCCACTACACAATGACACTCCAGTTACGACCCACCTTTTCCGAGTCCTGGTACCGCGTCCAGAACCTCAAGCCTAAACTGCGCGCCGGCGCCCAGATTTCCCGCCAGTTCTATCGTGGCGAACGCTGGTACGTCGTCCGCGACCCGGCCGGCAACCAGTATCACCGGCTTTCCGATGCCGCTTACATGTTTGTCGGCCTGCTCGACGGCTCGCGCACCATCGGCGAAGCGTGGGAACTCGTCGGCGGCCAGCTTGCCGACAACGCGCCGACGCAGCCCGAAGTCATCCAGATCCTCTCGCAGCTCTACAGCGCGAACCTGATCGAAACCAACATCTCGCCCGACGCCACCGTGCTCCTCCGCCGACATAAGCGGATGATGATGCACAAGGCCAAGGGCCGCTTGATGAACATCATGTTCCCACGCATCCCGCTGTGGGATCTGGACTGGTTCCTCAAGATGTGGATGCCGGTCATGCGGCCAATCCTGAGCTGGTTCGGCACCATCGTCTGGCTGCTGCTCGTCGGGACGGCGATCGTCCTGCTCGCGCCGCATTGGGAACAGCTCAAAGCGCAGGGCAAGGAAAGCGTCAACCTCTACGCCAACCCGGTCAACGCGTTCTGGCTCTACTTTGCCTTCGCGTTCATCAAGTTCATCCACGAACTCGGCCACGGCTTCATGTGTCGACGCTTCGGCGGCGAGGTGCACGAACTGGGAATCATGTTCCTCGTGCTCTTCCCAGCGCCATACGTCGACGCGTCGAGCGCGTGGACTTTCAAGAACAAGTGGCACAAGGTGCTCGTCGGCGCCGGCGGAATGATTTTTGAACTGTTCGTCGCGGCCATCTGCGCGCTCCTGTGGCTCGCGGTAAAAGACAGCGACAGCGATTACCGCCTGTTCCTCTACAACATCATGTTGATCGCGTCGTTCAGCACGGTGGTGTTTAACGCCAACCCGCTGCTGCGATACGACGGCTACTACATGCTCAGCGACGCTCTGGAAATCCCCAACCTTCAGTTCAAGAGCCGCGAATACGCGCTCAGCCTCTTCAAGCGCTACCTCTTCCGCGTGAAGTGGAGCCAGCCGCTGCCGAACGGCTTCTGGACGAAGTTCTGGATGGTCCTGTACTTCTGCCTGAGCGGCCCGTACCGCGTGATGGTGGGCCTGTTCATCATGATCATGGTGCTGTTCCAGTTGCCGGAACAGATCAAGTTCCTTGGCATGGTGATGGGTCTGGGCTCGGTCGCGACGTTCTTCATCGTGCCGCTCTACAAGAGCTTCACCTACCTCGCGATCGAGCCTGAACTCCACCGCAAGCGCGGCCTCGCGTGGGCGTGGACGCTCGCCTTCGTCGCGACGGTGGTCGTTGTTCTCTGCTTCATCCGCTTCCCGCTCAACGTCCGCGCCGAAGCGGTCATTCAGCCGGAGAACCGCGAAAACCTGTACGTCAAAACGCCGGGTTTCGTCACCGAGATCAAGAAGCGTGACGGCGACCTGGTCCAGCCCGGCGACGTGATCGTCGTGCTCGACAACCCGCAGATCGAAACGCAGATCAAGACCACGCAGGCCAACATCAACGGCTTGAACGCGCGCCTTGCGGCCGCGCAGGCGGACGATCCATCCGGCGCCCGGTACGTGCAGGAATTGCTCAAGAACCAGCAGGCCGGCCTGGATCTTCTCATGAAGCAGAAAGAAGACATGGCGATCCGCGCGACCATCGCCGGCCGGCTCATCGCGCCGGAGCTTCACAACAAGATCGGCGCCTTCGTCACGCCGGCCCAGCCCAACGCGCTGGGGATGCTCATGGTGACGTCGAACGAGACGCTGGTGGGATATGCACTGGTCGATCAAAAGGAAGTCGAGCTGATCCGCGACGCCGAAGAACGAGCCATCGCCGAGGGCAAGAAGAACCTGCCTTACAAGACGGAAGTACGAATGGTCGGCGACCTGCGCGGAGAGCAGACGCTCAAGCCGATCGCCGTCAAGCTGAAGCCGGCGAGCGTGAGTCGCGTCCGCTCTCCGTTGTTGACGGCGGCAGGCGGCGGCAATGCACAGTCGGACCCGCGCGATCCGAGCGGACAACGGCTCCAGCAGGAAGAGTTTGAATACGAAGTCACGATCAACAATCCGACCGGCCGCTGGGTGCCCAACCAACGCGCCTACGTGCGTATCCAGATGAACCAGGGCGAAAACCTCGTCTGGCAAGGCTGGCGACGACTGAACCAGCTGATCCAGACGACCGAAAAACCGACTTGAGGAAGCGAGCCGCTGGTTCCTCCGCGTTTGCGCGGTCGAGCCGACCCCACGCTGCATCCATATGTCCACGAGCCTTGCCAACGAAATCTACACAGTGTTCGACGCCCGGCGCGTCAAGTCGCCGGAGCTGAAGAACATCGACCACGGCGTCAACTGGTTCGTCGGCTACGTCAAGAACCGCCTGCCGATCCTCGGCGCGCTCCGGAAGCGCGCCAAGGCGGTCGATGCGCTCGAGCCGGAAGTGCAGAAGCTCGGCTCGGCCGCGTTCCGCGAGAAGGTTCTGGAATACAAGGATTACGGCCGGATCGGCAAGTTGAAGGATGAACGCCTCGACTACGCCTTCGCGCTCGCTCGCGAAGCGGCATGGCGAACCGTCGGCAAGCGGCCGTATCCCGTGCAGATCATGGGCGCGATGGCCATGAATGACGGCTACGTGATCGAAATGGCGACCGGCGAAGGCAAGACGCTCACCGCAGCGCTCGCGGCCGCGATCAATTCATGGTCGGGCAAGAGCGTCCACGTCATCACCGTCAACGACTATCTCGTGGAACGCGATGCAAAGCTCAACGAGCCGATCTATTCGATGCTCGGCACTACTGTCGGCTTCGTCGTCCACGAGACGACGCAGGAGGCGCGGCTCGACATGTACCGACGTGGCGTGACGTATGTGACGAGCAAGGAACTCGTCGCCGACTTCCTGCGCGACCAGATCATGATGGGCGCGCTCCGCTCCAGCACGCAGACCGCCGTCGGCATGCTGATGGGCCAGTCGATCCGCTCGCGGCCGCTGGTTCCCGGTCTCTTCCGCGCCATCGCCGACGAGGCCGACTCACTCCTCATCGACGAAGCCGTCACGCCGCTCATCATCAGTTCTTCGCCCAGCGATGAAGCGAACGCCTCCCGTTACGAGCGATCCGATTCGCTGGCGAAGCAGCTCGTCGAAGGCCGCGATTTCAAGATCGATAAGACGGTGAAGCAGGTTGATCTCACCCCCCGCGGGCAGGAGACGCTCGAAAAGCTCGCCGTCGATGACGACCGCACGCACGGCTTCTGGGCGGGCAAGCGCCGCCGGGAGGAACTCGTCACGCAGGCGCTCACCGCGCTGCACTGCTTCCATCTCGACGAACATTATCTCATCACCGACGAAGGCAAGATCGTCATTATCGACGAGTTCACCGGCCGCGTGATGGCGGATCGCTCCTGGCGTCACGGCCTGCACCAGGCGATCGAAGTAAAGGAAAAGCAGAAGGTCACCAGCGACAAGGAAAACCTGGCGCGCATCAGCTTCCAGAAGTTCTTCCGCCAGTATCCCTCCATGTCCGGCATGACCGGAACCGTGTGGGAAGCCGCCAGCGAGATGTGGGGCATCTACCGCCGGCCGCTCGTGCGAATACCGACGAACAAAAAGTGCATCCGCAAGCAGCTGCCGACGCGCATGTTCGACACGGCCGACCAGAAATGGACAGCCGTCGTTGATCGAATCGTCGAACTTCACGAGAAGAAAGTGCCGATCCTGATCGGCACGCGCAGCGTCTGGGCGAGCGAAGAACTCGACCGTCGACTCAAGGAAAAGGGCCTGACGCATCGCGTGCTCAACGCCCGCCAGGACGCGGAAGAAGCGGCGATTGTCGCCGAGGCAGGGCAGGTCGGTCAGATCACGGTCGCCACGAACATGGCCGGCCGCGGAACCGACATCATTCTCGGCCGCGGCGTCGTCGAGCTCGGCGGGCTGCACGTGATCGCGACGGAGCCGCACGGATCGGGACGAATCGACCGCCAGCTCTTCGGACGCGCCGGCAGACAGGGCGATCCGGGCTGTGCCCAGATGTTCTGCTGTGCCGAAGACGACCTGTTCATTCGGCACGTCCGCAAGTTGCGCAAGGCATGGCGCCTGATCGGCGTGAACCGGCTGATCAAGATGGCGCAGAACCGAGCCGATCACCTGGCGCGATTCAATCGCAAGCAGGTGCTTCGCGCGGACGACTGGATGGATCAGAGCCTGCCGTTCTGAGCCCATCCAGGACAAATCCGCGCACGCTTCGCTCCGGCGTAACGCAATTACCGAATATCTTTTGTCGGCCACGCTTGGCACGCGCGCTGGGAGCGACGCGCTTTCGCGACAGAACGTCTTTTCGCGTGCGAAAGCAGGCGGAGTTCGGTTACATTCCCACGGTTCATTTCAGGGAACCTCTTTGATCGAAATCACATGCCGTTGTGGTGCCGCGCTCGAAGCGGCCGAGAACGTTTTGAATACCCAGCTCCAGTGTGCCGCGTGCGGCACGCCGATGACCTACCTCTGCGGCGAGTCGCTGCCCGAAGGCGCCGGCGCCGGCGATTTCGACATCGCGCTCACGTGCGTCCGCGGACCGGATCGCGTGAACGAACAGTTTTCGCTCGGCGGCGTGGCCGATGTGGAGGTCGGCAAGAGCGAGGGCAAGCTGCTTCGGCTCACCGGCGGGGGGAAAGTGTCGCGCGCCCACTGCAGATTCGTCCGCGTCGATTTCGGCCCGTCGCGCTGGGAACTCCAGGACAACAAGTCCACCAACGGCATCTACGTCAACGGTCACCGTGTCGAGAACCACACGGTCGCGCCCGGCGACAAGATCATCATCGGCGACTACCTTTTCGAAGCGCGCGACGCGACGCCGGTCCCGGTCGCCGTCACCGCGGTCGCGGATGCCGCGCCGGCGGGCCCGCCGAAGCACCCGTGCCCCAAGTGCGGCGCGGGGTTGCCCAGCGCAAAAGCGGTCTTCTGTACGAAGTGCGGCACCGATCTGCGCTCGGGCAAGCGCGCGCTGCTGAGCAAGGACATCGACGAAGACGCGATCCATGTTCGCGCTGAGAACACGATGATGTTCATCAGTTGGATCATCCCCTTCGGCCTCTTTCCGATCGCGTCCGAGGCGCTTGGAACCAAGAAGCCGCTGACAACATGGATCATCACCGGGGTGACGGCACTCTGCAGCATCGCGTTCATGATCGCGATGGGTTCGGCTCGACCGCAGCTCGACTTCGATAAGAACGATGACTTCATCGTCACCTACAGCGGCGTCAGTCCGACGGTGTTGAACCTCATGCTCTGGTCCGGCGATCATCAGAAGTTGTTAGAGCATTACCGCTCGAACGCGACGATGACGAAGGACGAGGAAAAGGAGATGCGCCAGCATCTTCAGCAGTTCCGGCTCGGCATGACCGATGCAGATATCGAGAAACGAATCGTCGGGGAGAACGTCGAGCGCAAGCAGGAGGCGGAGGAACAGATCGCGGAACAGGATCAGGTCGGCTTCCGCTGGTATCAGCCGATCACCCACGCGTTCCTTCACGATTTCAGCAGCTGGATCGGACTGATCTTCCACTTCGGCGGCAACCTGCTGTTCCTGCTCGTCTTCGGTATGCGCGTGAATGAATTGATCGGCCAATGGCGTTTCGCCGTCTCGTACCTGCTGCTCGCAATCGGCGCGGGAATGACGCAGTGGTTCGTCAGCTCGAACGAATATCCGATGCCACTGGTCGGCGCCTCCGGCGCGATCATGGGTCTCGCGGGCATGTACCTCGTGCTCTTTCCATTACAGAAAGTGTTCATGGCCTTCTGGCTGCGGCTGGGCCTCTTCACCGGCTTCAAGCGCTTCAGCCACGTGTGGAAGATGTCGGGAATCTGGCTGCTGGTCATGTGGGTGATCTGGAATGATCTGGTGCCGATCGTCGTTGCCAGGCTGCTCGGAATCCACGGCGGCGGCGGAACGGCGCACTGGGCTCACGTCGGCGGCTTCACCTGCGGGATCGTGCTCGCGCTGTTCTGGCTGCTCACGCGGCAAGTGCATGCCCACGGCGCAGACCTCGTGTCACGATTGATCGGGCCCGGTGCGGCCAAGTTCATCCGGCAGTCGTAATCCGAATACGGGCTTAATCGTCAGAGCAATCACTTCTCCGTCAGCATTTCGCTGAGCGCGCGGTCGATCGCGAACGCGTCGGCCCAGTTCTGACGGAACGCGAGCGTGCCGTCTGCGCGAAGGACCGCAGCGCCGTTCGGGCCGACGCCGAGCGTGGTCTGGAGCATCGCTTCCATCGTGTCGGGTGCGACGGGCAACTTGATCTTCAGCGCATCGCGTGCCGCGCGTGCGGCCGAGGCGCGCTCCTCCATCGATCTGTGCGCCGCCATTTGGATCTTCTCGTCATCATTGCGCGACGGCTGATCGGCGCCGGCGGGGAACATCTCGGCCGTGTAAACCAGGATGAAAGCGGCGCGGTTGCGCTGCTTGTCGGCGAGTTCCTGCACAGCGGCAATCCGGTCGCGCAGCGCCGGGCTGGAATACGAGCCGAAGATCAGCACGGTGGGCCGGCCCTCCAGCGAATGGTTGTTGAAGGGCTTGCCGTCGAGTTGCAGGAGAGAGAAGGTCGGAATCGCCTGTCCGATGTCGATCGGGCGCGCCGCGGAAGCCGCGAGGCTGGCCGTGTTCTGAACGGCAGGCTTGTCGGACCGCGACGCGTTGCGCTCGGACCGGTCGCTGCTCGCGCCCGTGCCGTCGCGACCCCCGCCTCCTGGTACGCTTGGCCGATCGGCTTCGAGCGCTGCCTGCAGCTTCTTCTGTTGCTCGGGAGTGAGAACCTCTCTCAGCTTGCCTAGCACGTCGTCGCGCAGCGCCTGTGCCTTTTCGCGGACGGCCTGCATGTCACCTGATGACGCCGCATCGTCGCGGATGGCGGCGATCTTGTTGGTCGCATCGTCGAGGATGAGCTGGATCTGGTTCTTCTGGTCGTCGCTGAGCGCGAGTGTGCCCAACGCACGCTGGAGTCGCGCGACCAACTGCATGCCGCGCCCGCTACCCGGTTGAGTTGCGGGTGTGCGCAGGTCCTGGCGGATCCGTTCCATGCCGGCGTCGAACGCGGACTTCTGCTCGTCGGTGAGCACTTCGCGCATGTGGCCTTGCGCGGCTTCGAACCTGGCGCGAACCGACTGAAGCCGGGCCGGACCGTCGCTGTTGGGGTCTTGGAGCGCCGCCTGGATGTCATCGCGAAACATCTGGAGGGTCGCGTCGACTTTGAACTGCTGTTCGTCAGAGAGTTTCAGATCGACGACGAGGGCATGTATCGACTCGAGCATCCGCATCACGCCGCCGCCACGCTGACCCTCGCCGCGCTGCGCCCCACGATCACCCGCGGGGAGGGTCTGCGCCGGCGCGGGGTTCGAGATGCCGAGCGTGCCAGCGATGATGACGGCCGCCACAACGTGACGGAGAGGCCTGAGGGGAATAGGCATCATGGGAGCAGGTCCTTCGGATTCGTCGGATCGCCGGTGCACTTGTTCGAGAACGCGAGCGCGGATTGATTATTCCCAGTCGGCGGCAATCGGCCTCGTTCGTTGGTGCTGCTCGATGGCGAAAGTAATCGCGAGACCAAACGCAGCGGGCCGGGAACAGATCCCGGCCCGCGTGCATGCGTCACAGCAATACTCAGATGCGAATCAGCGGCGGCGACGGAGCAGGCCGGCGGTGACAAGCAGGGCGCTGGCGGAAGCAGGTTCCGGAACCAGCGGCGAGAAGGAATCGACGGTAGCGATCGAGCCGTCGATGGTGATGGCGATAGTTCGCTTGAAGGCCGCGGCATTGGTTTGAACGACCATGAGGCTGGTGTTCGAGCCGGGCGCGATGGTGCCGCCGCCGATCGGTGCGCCAATGTACGTGAAGCCGACGACGTTACTCGTCGAATCACGGTCATTGAGGGTCGGGTTGAACATGCCAGATCCGGCGAGGAAGCTCATGTCGGTCAGTGTGCCCGAGAAGCCGTTGACGGCGAGACGGGTGATCGCATGGGCGCTGGATGGATCGTTGGCAATTTTGTAGGTAAAGGTCAGCCCGCCCAGCGGGTTGCTGACATCGCCGGAGAACACTTCTGAGGTCAGGGTTCCGGTGTAGGTCGGTGTGGTCAGGGGGACGGTGAGAGTAGCGACCAGTGTGGCGCCGACCGGGCCCGGCTCAGGTAAGGAGAAAGTATTGACGCCGGGGGCGATCAACGCAGCGGTACCGAAAGACGAGGCCGCGAGGACTGCTCCCCCAAACGCCAACATGAATCTACGAATGTTCGACATCATTTCTCCCTCAAAGACAATTCACCCTTAGAACGACTCTTTCCCGTGACATCGTATAGACGGTCCGAAAACATCGCAAGGGGCAATACGTTTTATTTGTTGTAGTTGAAGTGCTCCTTAAAACACTTTGCCGCGTCTTAATCGAATTATTGAGTCTGAAATAACCTCGTTCCCTTTGAAGTGGGGCACCCCGTCATTCCGATCGGCGTGTGTTTGGGCGGTGCCGCGACGATGAATGTCTGGAGTTGATTTCGGTATTCGGTGCAAGATCCGAAGCTTCTTCGGGAGTCACCCTGCACGGGCAGGTGCCACTCGATTTGACAGGACGCACAATCCGCCTATCCTCATCGGGCTTGACACGCGTCAGCGGCGCAAGTCGCGCCGAGGCGACGCCGTCGCTCAACTGAACCAAAAAACAATATGAGTCAAACTGCAGCTGTTTCCGTCAATGAACGTGCCGCGGACGAGTTCTATCGTCGAGGCAAAGAAGCCGAAGTCGAAGGCAACGTCGAACGCGCCATCGATTTCTACGAGCGCGCGCTCGGAGAAAACCCCGACAACGAAGGCGTCTGCTTCCAACTCGCTCTGCTCTACGATCGCCGCGGCAAAGACAGCAAGGCGATCGAGCTCTACGAGCGCCTCTGCACCAGCGAGCCGGTTCACATCAACGCGCTGATGAACCTGGCGGTGTTGTACGAAGACAACAACTTCTACGACCAGGCCAAGCGCTGCCTCGATGCGGTTCTGGTGAGCAACCCGAACCACGAGCGCGCCCGCCTTTACCTGAAGGACGTCGTCTCGGCCCGTTCGATGTTCGTCGATGATTCGAACGTCGATGCCGAGCGCAACGCCGCGATGGAAATCCCCATCACGGATTTTGAACTCAGTGTGAGGAGCCGAAACGCACTTAAGAAGATGAACGTCCGAACCCTCGGCGACCTCCTGAAGATCGGCGAGCAGGAATTGCTGGCGCACAAGAATTTTGGGGAAACGAGCCTCAACGAAATCAAGAGCCTGCTCGCCGCCCGCGGCCTGCGACTTGGCCAGTCGGCCGAGCCGACGATCACGGTCAAGCGACCGGTGAACGTGCCCGGTGATGTTCCCGAAGAGATCCTCAGCAAGAGCGTGAACGACGTCGAACTTTCCGTTCGCTCGCGCAAGGCGCTGCAGCGATTAAACATCGCCACCGTCGGCGAACTCGCCAGCCGCACCGAAGACGAACTCCTGGGCTGCAAGAACTTCGGCACAACCAGCCTCAACGAACTCAAGCAGGTTCTCGCCCAGTTCGGCGTGAACTTTCGCAAGCTGGACGAGTAAGCTCGAGTCGGCTTTATCGCAGTCAGTCAAGATCCGACGTGAAGCAGTTCACGTCGGATCTTTTATTTGCGGGAAAGCGCTACGCGATTCTGGCGGGCGGCAGGGTGGGGAGACCGAACCAAGAGACGCGCGCCGCTACTCGAAAAAGGTTGGCCGGTTTCCATTGCTTCTCTCGGCCGAACGCCAGCGCGTTGCTTCCCATTCGTTCTGCCTGCCCCGCCGGCAGAACCCAATAATGCGGCGAACGGAACGGGAGTAGTGTACTCGCAATGGGAACACCGCCCACTGCAACACGCAATCCGTACTCCGACGGGCTGATCATGTGGAGTGCTCCCGATAACACGGCTTTGGGAAATTGAACTTATTCGCTCGCTATGGTGGTCGATAATGATGAGGGTGAGATGGGATCGTCCGCGTCGTCGCTGATGACGCTTCGACGGTTTGACGATTTCGTGCACGGCAATGGCAAGATTGAACCGATGAAGTGCCACTGCAGTCACAAAGCTTTCAGCCTGATCGAGCTCGTGATCGTGCTTGCGATCATGGGCGTCCTTGGCGCGATCGCCATCCCGCGCTACGGGAACGCCGTGGCGCGATCTCGTGTTGACGCGGCCGCCAAGCGGGTCGCCGCCGACCTGGCCTATGCAGCGGCCTCCGCCCGACAGTCGGGCAAGCCGGTCACCGTCTCGTTTTCCACGGCCAGCGGCACGTATTCCCTTGCCGGTGCGGAGGATCTATTCCATCGCTCTGGCACCTACACCGTCGATCTCTCGAGGTCGCCGTACCTGTCGAGCATCAGCTCGGCAGCGTTCGGTGCCGCGTCACAGGTGACGTATTCGATTTACGGCGCCCCGGGCGCCGACGGTCAAGTGGTCGTGCGCGTCGGCACGCTCACCCGAACCATCACGCTCGCCGCCGACAGTGGGAAGATCACCGTCCAGTAAGCGGTCTGGTGAACTCGATCAGGGTACTGACCTTGCCAAGCCCGATGTGCTGCCTCCCGCGTCATCCTCGCAGTCTCTCGCCTGCCTCGCGCGGCGCGCCCTCCCGTGCGGGTCTCGCCGATACGCGGTCACGGCGCGGGTTCACGCTTGTCGAGGCGGTGGTGAGCACCTTGATCATCTCGATTCTCCTCGCCGCCGTCGGCTCGGCGATGCGGATCATGCTCCTCACCACGAGCGTTTCCTCCCCGACCTCTCCCGTCACTCAGACCATCACCGCCCGCGCGTCCGCCGACCGGATAATGGACGATCTGAAAATCGCACTCTCGGTCCCGGAAGTCACGACCACCGCGATCACACTCACGGTTCCGGATCGCGACGGTGATCTGGTACCCGAGACCATCCGATATGCGTGGTCGGGCACAAACGGGGCGCCGCTCACCCGTGCCTACAACGGCGGGACCGCCACGCCGATCGTCGACAACGTGAATACCTTCAGCTTCGAGGCGCTCTACAAGACCGTCGGCCCCGTGATCCTGCCGCCGGTTGAGAGTTCCGAACAGGTGCTCTCGAGCTACTCGTCGACAGCCACGGCTGCATACAGCGTGCTGGCAACCGCCTGGCCGGCAGAGTGGTTCGCGCCTTCGTTCCCCGCAAACACGTTGCATTGGAAGATCACACGCGTGAAAGTCAGGCTGATGCGCGCCGGCACCAAGGCGGGCATCTTCACGGTCGGCATTTACGCGGTGGACAACGGAAAGAAGCCAACCGGCACCGCGCTGGCGAGCGGTACCGTCGACATCTCCACCGTTTCGTCTTCCGCGGGCGGCCAGTGGGTCGATGTGGTCTTCTCCAGCCCGCTGGCGGGAATCGCCCCGTCGAGCAAATTGGCAATCGTCGTGTCGACGACGGTCTCCCCATCCGCGGGAAGCACGATCCACGACAACGGCCCGCCTGCGATGACGAACATGGGTTACACCACCAGCAGCGATGGCGGCGCGTCGTGGGCCTCCCCGGTTACGTCGAAAGCGATGCAGTACTTCATCTACGGGACGTATACCACCCAACCATGAGCAGATGCCGCACATCCTCGCGACGCCGCCGCGGCCTGACGCTGGTCGAGTGCGTCCTCTCGGTCGTCATCGTTTCGGTGATGGTTGTCGCGGCGCTGCGCGCCACCGGGTCGGTCGCGCGAACCATGGTAGTCCAGCAGAACCGCTCACAGGCGATGGCGCTGGCCAGACAGCTCATGTCCGAGATCGCGCAACAGGCATATGTCGATCCGGGAAGTACACCCGTGTTTGGGCCCGAAGCTGGCGAATCCCGCCCGACATTTGACGATGTTGATGACTACAACGGCCTGTACGATTCTCCACCCAAGAGCCGCTCGAATGCGGCGCTGGTCGGGTTTTCCACCTGGCGATGGCAGGCGACCGTCGAATACATCGACGCGACGACGTTTCTCCCCGTTCCCGCCGTCGATACGGGCATCAAGCGGATCACCATTACCGTCACCGATCCGACGAATAAGGTTCTCACCTTGCGCGGTCTGCGGACCTCCGCCAGCGCGTATGAAAAGACGTACGCCGGACAAAGCACCTACCTCTCCTGGGGCACGGTGACGCTCCAGGTTGGCAGTGATTCCAAGGCGAAGGTCGTGGCAGGCGTGAACCCGGTAAACCAGATTCCATGAGCACTGACGTTCCAGTTTCATCCGCCTTTCGCATCCGCGCCCGCCGAGGATCGATTTATCTGCTGGTACTGTCGGCGGGGCTGCTGCTGGCGGTTGCCGGAATGTCGGTGTTGATCACCACGCAACTGGCGACCCGGAGCGCGGCGGGCAACGATGATGTTGCCGAGGCTGCAGTGCTCGCCGAAAGCGCCGTTGAGTTGGGCCTGGCAAAGATGAAAGCCAATCCCGCCTGGCGCACGACCTACACCAACAACGTTGCGACGACGCCGATCGCCCTCGGACGCGGAACCATTTCATTCAAACTCGTGGACGAATCCGACGGCAACCTTTCTAACAACGCCACAGACCCCGTGCGCGTCTACGGCATCGGCAAGGTCGGCAAGACGACCCGCGTCTACAGCATGATGATCGGGCCGGTCGGTATTTCCGGCCTCAGCACCGCGATGTGCTTTGGCGGCACGGTCACGCTGGGCGCGGTGTCCATCTACGGCTCGGCGACGATCAGCTCCAACGCCTCCATCAACTGCACGGGGACCACGCTCAACGCCACCAATCTCGAAGCCGCCGTGTCCGTCACGACCGTCACCTGCACCGGCACCGGCACGCGAAAGTTCCCCGTCGTGGCCAAGGAATTGCCAAACGCCGCCACCGTCTTCGATTACTATGTGGCCAACGGAACCCGGATGTCGGGAATCCCGGTCAGCTTGGGCGTCCTGCAGATCACCAACGTCCTGATCAGCCCGACCAATAACCCGTTCGGCGGGGGGACGAATCCCAACGGCATCTACTATGTTGACTGCGGCGGATCCGCGGTCCAGATCTCGGCGGTGCGGATCGTGGGCACGATGGTCTTCCGCAACTGTGGCGGCGTGACCATTCAGACCAAGATGAACCTCGAACCTGCCAAGCGCGGCTATCCTGTCCTGATGGTGGAGGGAAATCTCACCTGGAAAACCAACTCAACCGTCCTGAGCGACAACGCCACCACGCCGATCAATTTCAACCCGCCCGGCGTACCCTATCCGTACAACTTCGGGCTCGGCGGGGGAACCAGCAACTCCACCTACACCGACAGCTATCCCACCCGTATCACCGGCATCGTCTACGCGAGCGGGACGATCGACGGAAACTCCAACGCCGTCTTCACGGGCTGCATCATTACACCCGGCGGCTGGGCCCCCAGCGGCTCGTTCGATCTGACCTACGACCCAGTCTACTACCAGAACCCGCCCCCCGGTTTTCTCAGCACGACGCTCGCGCCCATCGGCGGCACGTGGCGATGGGAAGCGGCCCCGTGACCCAGACACGGCAGGAGAGCGATCGCCCGGCAGTGCTCGGTGCCAGGCAGCACCGTCTCAACACAAGAGAAACAGCGGCAGGTGACAGTCATACCGATGCGCCGATTTTCGAATCTCCCATATGCCGGCGACTGCGCGAGCGTTTCAGATGAACGATCGGCGGTCCATGGTCGGCACAGCGCGGCTCCCGCCTGGAGCACCTGAGCGCATTTGTCGGAGCCGCGCGATTGGCCGCAACGTGCTGTTCCCGATGGGCATGAAGTCTTCCATCAATCCGCGAGCTGATGCATACAGATCGCCCGGCGGACGCGACCCGCGTGTTTGTGTAGAATCACTCCTGTTACTAATGTTTTCGGTCTCAGTTGCAGAATGAACAGTCCGATTGGAGCTTCGATGAAAGCGCATTGGCGCGGCGTATTTCCTGCCGCTTGTACGCAATTCAAATCCGACCAGTCGCTCGACGTTCCGGCGACCTTGTCCCACCTCGACGCGATGATCGACGCCGGCATTCACGGACTGGTGATGCTCGGCACCGTCGGCGAGAACTGCTCACTCGAATACGCCGAAAAGCTGAGCGTGCTCTCCGCTGCCGTGAAACAGGTCGCCGGGCGCGTTCCGGTTCTGAGCGGCGTGGCCGAGTACACGACCGCGCTGGGCGCGCGCTTCGCGCAGGACGCTCAGAAAGTCGGTGTCGATGGACTGATGGTCCTCCCGGCAATGGTTTATCCTGCCGACGCTCGTGAGACGGTCGAGCACTTCAAAACGATCGCGCGCGCCACATCGCTGCCGATCATGATCTACAACAATCCGGTGTCGTACAAAGTCGACATCCTTCCCGAGACGTTCGCCGAGTTCGTCGATGTGAAGAACATCGTCGCGATCAAGGAATCTTCCGAGAACCCGCGGCGAATCACCGACATCCGCAATGCCGTGAAGGATCGGTTTATCCTCTTCTGCGGCGTCGACGACCTGGTGATGGAGAGTTACATCCTGGGGGCGCAAGGCTGGGTTTCCGGCCTAGTGAACGCGTTTCCGGCCGAGAATCGATTGCTCTGGGATCTTCTCGAAGCCGGCAGGTTCGAAGAAGCCCGAAACGTCTACGCGTGGTACACGCCGCTGCTGCACCTCGACACGCACCCGAAATTGGTTCAATACATCAAGCTCGCCGCCGCCGAGTGTGGGTTCGGAAGCGAGACGACCCGCGCGCCGCGGCTGAAACTCGTCGGCGAGGAGCGCGAGCGGATCCTGGAAATCATTCGCAAGGGAATCGCCGGGCGTCCTGCCGCGAAACATAACACCTGATGAGAAGGCGGGTTTTTACGGACTCATGAGACGAGACGCTCCCCCAGTTCCGCGTGAAGCAAACGGGTGTTCGATCAAGGCTCATCGCGGAAGAGCGGAAGCGGATTGACGCCGCGGCTTGTCCAACGGCACCTGTGAACCGAGTCGCTGGAAGGAACGTATGCCTTTGTGCAAGAGAATCCAGATCATCGACAGCCATACCGGCGGCGAACCGACGCGGGTGGTCGTGGACGGCGGCCCCGACCTCGGCGACGGCGACCTTGCCGTTCGTCGCGAGCGTTTTGCCAAGCAGCACGACTCGTTCCGGTCGTCGGTCGTCAACGAGCCGCGCGGTTCGGACATCATGGTCGGAGCGATCCTCGTGCCGCCGACCGATCCGCAATGTGTCAGTGGCGTGATTTTCTTCAACAACGTCGGCTACCTGGGCATGTGCGGGCACGGAACCATCGGCGTCGCGGTGACACTGGGCCATCTCGGTCGCATCAGCGCCGGCCGACACCGGCTGGAAACACCGGTTGGCATCGTCACCTTCATCTACGACGGCGCGAACAGCGTTACGGTCGAAAACGTCCCCTCCTATCGCTTCGCAAAAGATGTCGCAGTCGATGTCGCGGGTTACGGCCTGTTCTCTGGCGATATCGCGTGGGGTGGAAACTGGTTTTATCTCGTGCACGATCACCGTGAAACGCTGGTGATGCGCAACGTCGAACGGCTGACCGACGTGTGCTGGAAGATTCGTCAGGCGCTCGCCGCACAGAGGATTATGGGAAAAGACGGCGCAGAAATCGACCATATCGAACTGTTCGGCAGCCCGCTCGACCCCGTGAATCAGTCGCGCAACTTCGTCCTCTGCCCGGGCAAAGCATACGACCGCTCGCCATGCGGAACCGGAACCTCGGCTAAACTCGCGTGCCTGTATGCCGACGGCAAGTTCGGGACGAATGACCTTTGGCGGCAGGAGTCTATCCTCGGATCGGTCTTCGAAGGGTCGATCCATGTCGTCGACGAGTTCGTCTACCCGCGTATCCGCGGAACCGCATTTGTGATCGCGGAAGCCGCTCTGCTCATTGATCCCGAAGACTCGCTCGGCGGCGGCATTCGCGGATGACCGCGTGAAAAACCTGCCGCGCAGTTCTTCACGCCGCGGAGGCAAACCAGCGTCGCAGGAGCAATCGCCGTTGGATACACCATTGGCGTCGCTGACGCGCGCGGACGCCGTCCATGACACAAGTCCAAAACAAGGAACCGACCAAACATCAGGCGTTGGCCGGTTCGTTGTTCACTGCATAGAAGCAGATTTACGCGGAGAAGGGGAGATTCGAACTCCCGTAGCCATTGCTGGCTAACCGGTTTTCGAAACCGGCGCATTCAACCACTCTGCCACCTCTCCGGAGGGATCTAAGACCATAGCCGATTCCTCAGAAAAGGTCAAAACGCTCGGTTTCTCTGGCGATTTTTGAGCGGCTGCTCCTTCCGAGTCCGCTGAAGTCCGGGCAATGGGGAGTCCGCCAGAGTGCACCGAAATCCGCTCCGTTCCGTCGATTTGGGGCAAGCTGAGGGGCAAGCTTTCTGGCAACATATCGACATTCCCGGCCTCGGCTGTGGTGATCGCAGGCCGTCGAAGTTGAGGCCCGTTGTTCACCAGAGCACGATGGTCGTTCTTGAAACTGCGGGAGTAGCGATCCACCAGCGCGAGGCTGCCCAGTCCCATCAGTTCCTGCGCGTCGCGCGGCCCGGCATTGTGGTGCTTGAAGAGCCACACGCCGCGCGTGTGGCGAAGCGAATGGAAGTCGACGAATTGGCCCTCGCTGTCCTGATACTTCAGGAAATCGCTGGCCACGCGTCGCGCACGCTCGTCAGGTGTGACTTCCGTTCAGCCACTGGTCCCGCGCGCCTTTGAGGTCGCTCTTCACCATCTTCGACGCGTGGCCGCGTGTCGGGAGCGTGAAGACCTTGTCTGCGGGCGATCGTCCCTCAATCAGTGGCTTCAGAAGCGACCAAAGTTCGTCACCGAGCGGAATCCATCGATCGGCGCCGTACTTGATCCGATTTCGCTTCGGCACAAAGACGGCCGGCTTCCCCTTTTGCATCTCAACGCGTTTGACCGTCAGCCGCTCGATCGCGCCGAGGCGTAATCCGGTTTCGACGGCAAAGGTGTAGATGAGCGCCCGGTGCGGGGCCGGAATGCAACTGACCGTCGGCGCATGTTCGAGGTACGCGATCAAAACATGGAACTCTTCGATCTCCAGGCCCCGGCGCGCGTGTTTGAGCGCGTTGCCATCGTCGAGCTTTTTCATTCCCACCAGCGGCGATGCCAAGGCAAGTTTCTTTTCGTCCACAATCCATTTGCAGAACTGCTTGATCGCTTGGAGATAGTGATTCGATGTGGCGACGCTCATCGGCCGCTTCTCCGCTTTCCGATAGTCCGTCAACTGTGCGCGAACAGCATCGGGGCGGATGTCCTGCCAGCGATGCATGCCGGCGTCGCGCAGCAACTGACGAACACGAGTCGACTTCAGGTTGACATACTCGACGTCAACGCCCGTGTCGGCCAATGACTTTTCCCACAGGTCGACGAGTTCATCCAGCGATTGAACTCCACTCATCGCCCCTGGGTCGACGATGTGCCATTCCGACAGCTTGTCGCGAATGCGCGGAAGCGTGTTCTCGACGAATCGGCGCAGATCGGGTGGAAGCATTTCACCGCTGGCTCGGATGCTCACCATTCGTTCGATCGCACGCGCCGCCTCAAGGGAGTTCTTCTGGTCATCAAAGAGCGGGATGCGCCGTCGAATGCCGCAGTGATCGTAGAAGTCGCCGTAGAGCTTGCCGGCCACTCGGCTTTCGCCGTTCTTGGTGTAGTGCGCTTTGCGGATTTTCATCGCGATCCTCGGTTCTTCGTTCGGTTCTGCTGTTCCTTGATGCGCTTCCACTCGTGCAGTGGCGGACAGTCAGCCTCCATCCACTGCTTCAGTTCCTCAACGCGCCAGAGCACGCTTCGTCCCAAGTGAATAGGCAAAGGAATGCGACCGGCGTTCTTCATGTCGTACCAATGTGTCCGACTGACTCCGCACCGTAGTGCCGCCTCGCGCGCATTGACGAGTTCGGATCGAATCACACTCGATGGCGGGCTTTGTGATTTCGCTTTTTTGGCAGGACGATCGATGTCACAACGCGAAGGAAACGATGCGGCACCAATAGCAATGCTAAACGTTGCCTGCAAATCGGACTGCATCGACGAAGGCCCCAGGCACATCAATCGAACGAGTTCCTCTGTGGTATTGGTGTCTGGAGACGATTGAATCGTCGATGACGCTCCACTGTGAATACACGGGACAATAGAAGGGTGCTCGCCGTCAGGGGACGGCTGTCGAACGGAGTCATGCATCATGTTTTGCCTCGAAGCCGATCACCTGACCGGCGATGACGCAAAGTGTATCGAGAAAACTTTCACTCGTCGCGGGGGCGCGACGCTCTGAAAAGCTCGATGCTATCGAATCAAATCGAAAAACCCGCCGGCTAGGTCTTCTTCTTGCGCGGCCGGCCGGGCGGGCGCTTCAGCTTCGCAACCCGCGCGACCTCTGCTTCGTCAATGACCCAGGTGCGACCGATTTTTTGAGCTGTAATGATCTTGGTTCGAATCATCGCGGTGAGACGCGTCATCGAAAGTCCGAGTCGTTGAGCGGCTTCGTCTGTTCCAATCACGGGCATTGTACAGTCATCGGAAAAACTATTGCGACAGCACGAGATTTTGTTTGACAAAATAAAGCGATGACGCAATAAATATCCGCGTGTGCAAATTCATGTCCTTTGAAAGCTGGTTATCGACCCATACGGGGCGGGGCATGCGACGAACGCTGCGTGATCACGTTCGGCGTCATGGACGCGATGTTCCCATGTCAGCGGCATATCGTGCAGCAGTCCGAGTCGGCCTCCTCGGCAAACGTGCCAATCGTTCCCGATACGACTCGTTCTGGGCACAGGTGAACTGGCGATTGCCGGACCGAGTCCTCGCTCGCGTGTGGCAGCTGGATCGGAGCAACGTCCGTGCCCGGCGGCTGCGGCTCGGAGTGGACCGGCCGCGGTGGCGGAACTCCTACGACCTCCGTTTGCGGTCGTTCGAGTCCGCACTCCGTTCGGAAGAAATTAAAGCCAATCGGTTCACAGGCCAGCGGCCCGACCCGGCCCGACGTGATGCGCACAATCCCCAGGCGGTGATGCAATGAACCCACGCCACCAAAAGCCACTCGCCGACGCCGATCTCGACCCGCCCATCCCGCTGAAGATCATGATCGAGCGCATCAAACATCACGATGACGACCGGTTAGAGCACGAGTTGAAGATCAGCCTCGCCGGTTTGACGAAACCGCTCATTCACGTAGACATCAGCGCACTTTTCGATGAACTGCCGCACATCAAGGAGTGGTTCGGTAACAGCGAGAACATGCTGGACCTGCCGATGCACCTGCGTGACCTGTTCATCATCCGCTGCTACGAACTAATCGCCTCTTACATGTTGGACGAAGGCGGCGTGACGGCCTGGTGGCAGATGGACGACTGCCGGCGATGGCTCGACGTCCAGTTCCTCAATGAGGAAGTCGATGCGCTTCTTTCGACCCTTCAGCCGCATGTCGTGCCGGGCGTCGTTGTGAGTCAGTCGGTCCGCTGCGTCTACATCGATTGACATCTTCCCCGTTCCGTGAAGTTCGCTAGAAGGATGTGATTCATGTCAGAGGAAACTGAAGTTCTTGGGATCAGTGACCGGTTCATCGACCAGCCCGAGCGCACCCCGCGGCAGGTCGAGCAGATGGTGATGGCGGTCACGCCATCCTATCCGCGGGAAGCACTCTCCGCGGCACTGGACGTGGCCGACTGGCTCGCGGGACGTTCCCGTGCCATCCACATGGCCTCCCGCAAGATCGGCATCGCGTGGATCGAGAAGAACGGTGAGTTCGACATCGGCCCGATGCGGTACTCGGTCGGGTACACCACGACGACCAAGTGCATCGATGTCCCAGGTTGCGGAATGGTCCTGCTGGAAGCGCTCGGAGGCGACTTTGAGGCGTTTCTGAAAGTCCTTGGGTCCAATGCCTACAAATACGGGGTCGCCAGATCGATCCTCGACCGGAATGTCTACGGGTCGTTTTTCCACACCTCCAACACATCTCGACTCGTGAATGGCGTGCCAGAACGCACGCCTCTGCGCTCCGACCCCACCTACGCCCTCCGCAAATCCGTCTCACGAGAAAGTAAATGAAGGAGTCCGTACAGCCCCCACAGAATAGAGCGTACAGGGCCTCGCCGCCGCCCCGCATCACGCACGTCGTTGTTCGACGCGCGACTGCGGAGGAGGCCGCGTCGATCAACCGTGCCATTGCTCGGTTGCTGGGCGCGATTGCCTCTGAGCAGCGATCTGCCCACGACTACTTCAATGGGGAAACCGATGACCAACGACGACCGTTCGATCCGCACCATCGCCAATAGCGCCTTTGCCGGGCTGGGAATCCGCAGCGACCTGCGTGGCGAACCTTACATTAGCTGGCTGCGTTGCAGTGGCATCAGCCAAGCCGATACGAGTCCTGACGGCCAGAAAGAAGTGAACGACGCGTTCTGCGCGATCCAGCAGATGCCCTGGGCGGGCTATGACGTGTACGCCGAGGCCGTGAGCGGTAGCCAGAGTTTCAACCGCGAAGACCTTGAGGAAATCCTGCACCTCAAACGCACCCGCAATGACTTCACGAAGGTGATCGTCTTCGAGTACAGCCGTGCCACCCGCGCCGGCATCCGTCACGGCAACGTCGTCGAGGATGAATTGCGCAAGGCCGGGATCGAACTGATCAGTTCGACCGAACTCATTCCTGAGGGTCCGATCGGCGACCTGCTGAAATCGATTAAGCACTTCAGCAACCAGCAGCAGGCCCACAACATCAGCAAGAGTGTGGCTCGCGGCCTCGCACAGTCGCTGGCGAAAGCGAGTCGACCGGCCAGCGGCCGTACGCCGTTCGGCCTCGATCGACTTTATCTCGGCCCGAACGGGACACCGCGGACCCTCATCCGCTGGGATGGGCTGACACAACTGCGGCTCGACCCGATTACCTATGAAGAGGTCGGCCGCGCCGTTCGACAGCCCGCGCGACGTCCCATGAAACCGGGTCAACGTCGCCCACCTGGCCGGCGGGCCAAGCGGTTCGTCGGGTACAAGAAGCAGGACGATGAGACAAGTGTGCTCATCCCCGGCACGGGTACCGCCGCCGAGGCGATTCGTACCCTCCTTCGAATGCTCCACATCGAGGGTCTCGGTGCGCATCGCTGCATTCAGCGGCTCAACGCCAAGGGGATCCTCGCCCCAGAAGGAGACATCTGGAGCATGACGACAGTTCGCAACCTGCTCCGAAACCCGATCTACATCGGGAAGGAAGTTCGCCACCGATGGACGAAAGCGCTGTATCACAAACTCGGCCCAGATGGTCCGATACCGGTAAAGGTGGATCAGGACGCGCTTCGTGCTCAGGGCCGAAAGAGCGTGCCCATGTCGGAGCGTCCTCGGGACGAGTGGATTCTCGTCGACAAGCCGATGTTGAAGGATTTTCTGCCGCCAGACGTTCGTGAGGCCGCGACGACGTATTTAACACGGCTGTACGACGCCGATGTCGTCACCGCCAAGCAGGCGAGAGGTGCCAACCGAAAAAACAAGGCGGACGACAACCCGTACGTCCTGAGCCAAGTACTGCGTAGTCGGCAAACCGATCACGCGATGCGCGGCGAAACCAACACGAAACGCGGCCCGAATGGCGAGCGTCACATCAGGCGCTACTACTTCGACTACTACACGGCCAGCAAAGCGATCAGCGGCCTGCCCGCTCGCCGTATCCCGGCCGTACCACTGGAAGAAGCGGTGGTGCCCGCGGTGTTCGAGGCGCTGTTCGATAAGGCGACGATCGACTCCTGCGTCCGAAGGTACATCGCCAACAGTGGCAATGGCCCACGTGATATCGAACATGAGCGACGCAATCTGAATCAGGAACGTGACGAGATCGGCCGGCGGCTCAAACGAGTCCACAAAACGAGCGGCCACTTGACCGATGAGGAACTGGAGGCGGTCGTCGCCGACGACAACGCCCGGATCATCGCGATCCGTCACGCCCTCGCGACGCTCGACCGAGATGAAGCGTACCGACCGCCGACGTCGGATGAAGCGATCGCCGCACTCTCAGCGCGACTTGCAGCACTGCCCACGGATTGGCGTACTGTGCCCAACAATGAGATGAAGCATCTTCTCGCCACGGTGATCGAGAGTTGCGTGATCGATCTGGCGACGCGCGAGGTGACGCTGTCAATCCGTGTACCCGCAAACCTGCTCGACCAGCCGTTGCCGATCAAGCACGATGACGAAGTTCGCGTCAACTTCCGATCGCTTTGGCCATCTTCACCTGACGCGACCCATGCCGGAGGCCCGAGAATCGCGAAATTCGCGTGTGAGCATCATCCGAAGCAGAAGTGTTACCACTGTCAGCGGCTCCGACCAGCGGCATAAGTCGGTACGCAACTCGCCGTGCGATTGTGTTGAAAATCCAGTTCGTGGTCATCAGCTGGTCCTGGTACACAACGCGATCCTGCGCTCTTCATCCCCATCGGCGATGGTCGATGCGAGTTCGTGTCAATGCGGGGTACTCCCGTCGTCTGCGACTGCAAACGTTCACGCCGGGCGGCATGATTGCCAACGACGTCGCAATCAGCGTCGTAGCGCGATAAACCGCTTGAACGCCTTCTCTGGGTCGACGCTGCATGCGTCACACCAGATTAGGAACTCGTTGATGTCTACACGGCGTTCACCGGTTTCACTCTTGTGAACCCACGGTTGTGGTTTGCGGAGCTTCTGGGCAATCGCGCGCTGTGTTAGGCCCGCCTGCTCACGAAGTTCGCGGAGCAATGCCAACGCAGCGGGATACCCGAAGCATTCAAACGTGCAGCCTCGGCGATGCTATCCCTCGGAACCGTCACATCGGAGAATGCTTCGGCCGGCGTTATCGACGGTCACATCGCCTTCGGAATGCAGAAGGTAAAGGCACACGTTTCGCTCGCGGGAATGGGCGACGATCCCACGCTGGTCGTCTTTCAAGGGAAGTCCGACGACGTTTGGGGAGCAGCGGCGAAGAACGCTGCGAAACGCTTCTTCGAGACGCTTCGTAATCTGGACACGCCGGGCTATCAGGCCAATCGCCGAGGCGTGCCGCCTCTCGTCATCATCGTCATCGTTGTTATTTTGTTCGTCATCGTACTCGCCGTGGTGGGTGCGATCGTATGATTGCAGATTCAAAGCTTGAGCAAAGCGCGCGCGTCCGCACTCTTCGATTCCATAATTATCAAAGACGATCGAGATGTACTCGTCGACCGCAGACCGATAGTGCTAACATCAAATCTGATCTGCAGTTGAAGGTGAATCCTTGTTCCCTTTTGGCGAGAAGAGGCTTAAGTGAAATACGTTTTGCTCCGTGCATTCCCTCTACAGCTTGGTCGCTTTCAGACGCAGTGAATTTCCAATGACCGATACCGAACTGAGGCTCATCGCTGCGGCCGCGATGATTGGACTGAGCAGGAGCCCGAAGACCGGGTACAGAACACCGGCTGCCAGCGGAACCCCGAGCACGTTGTAGATGAACGCGAAGAACAGGTTCTGCCGGATGTTCGACATTACGGCACGACTCAGATGGCGGCCGCGCACGATGCCGCGCAGGTCACCCTTGAGCAATGTCATGCTCGCACTCTGGATCGCCACGTCGGTGCCCGTGCCCATCGCGATGCCGATATTGGCTTGAGCGAGCGCGGGCGCATCGTTCACGCCGTCGCCGGCCATCGCCACGATTCGACCTTCATCCTGAAACTGCTTGACGATTCTCCCCTTGTCTTGCGGCAACACCTCTGCCTGCACCTCGGTTAATCCGAGTTTTTTGGCGACGGCGTCGGCAGTGATTCGATTATCGCCGGTAAGCATCACGACGCGCAACCCGTCCGCTCGCAGGAGCAGGATTGCTTCCGCAGCAGAGTCCTTGATCGGGTCGGCAACGCCGAGCAGGCCTGCGAACTTCCCGTCGATCGCGACGAACATGACGGTCTGTCCGTCCCCGCGCAACTCCGCAGCGTGCGGCGCGAGGAGATCGACGGCTATACCGGCTTCGGCGAGGAGCCGTTCGCTGCCGAGCAGGACAGCCCGCCCCTCCACTGTGCCTTTTACGCCTTTGCCCGTGACGGACTCGAATTGTTCTGACTTCGCTGCGGGGACGTCGCGTGCTTCACCGCCGGCGACAATCGCAGCGGCCAGGGGATGCTCGCTGCCCCGTTCGATTCCTGCCGCAAGGCGAACCACATCGTTTTCCTCGAAGCCGGCGGCAGCGATGACGGTCACCAACTTCGGTTTGCCTTCGGTCAGCGTGCCGGTCTTATCGACGACGAGCGTGTCGACCTTCTCCATCGTCTCCAAAGCCTCGGCGTTCTTAACAAGCACGCCCGCCTGTGCCCCGCGGCCAGTACCGACCATGATGGACATCGGCGTCGCCAGTCCCAACGCACACGGGCAAGCAATGATGAGCACGGCGACGGCGTTCACCGTGGCATACGCCATCGACGGCGCAGGCCCAAACACCGCCCACGCGATGAATGTGATTACGGCAATCAGTAGGATTGCGGGCACAAACCAAGCGGCGACGGAGTCGGCAAGTCGTTGAATGGGCGCTCTGCTGCGTTGCGCCTCGCCGACCATCTTCACGATCTGCGCCAGTAGCGTGTCGCTTCCGACTTTCTCTGCCCGCAGGACGAATCCGCCCGTGCCGTTCACCGTGCCGCCAGAAACCTTGTCGCCGGGCTGCTTCTCGACCGGGGTGGGTTCGCCGCTCATCATCGATTCGTCCACGGCACTGCGACCTTCCACAACGACCCCATCGACTGGAACCTTTTCACCCGGACGAACGCGCAGTTTTTGGCCGACACGGACCTCATCCAGCGGCACATCGCTTTCGGCTCCCGCATCATCAATCATCCTTGCCGACTTCGGGGCGAGTCCGAGCAAAGCGCGGATCGCGCCACTGGTTTGGCTGCGGGCGCGAAGTTCCAACACCTGTCCGAGCAGCACAAGTGCAGTGATGACCGCTGCGGCTTCGAAGTAGAGTCCGACCTTGCCGGTGTGGTCGCGAAAGGACGCAGGGAACAGTCCCGGCGCGACCGTCGCGACGACACTGTAGATGTACGCAACGCTGATCCCGATCGCGATTAGCGTGAACATGTTCAAGCTGCGGTTGACCACTGACTGCCAGCCGCGCACCAACAGTGGCCAGCCGCACCAGAGCACGACGGGCGTCGCCAGGATCAATTCCACCCATGCCATTGCCCACGGCGACCCGAGATGGCCAAACGGATTGCCGGGGATTAGATGTCCCATCGCGATGACGATGACCGGCAATGAGAAGCCGACCGCGATCCAGAAGCGAAGGCTCATATCGCGCAATTCGGTGGTGTCCTCCTCAGCACCGGTCACGTCACGCAGTTCCAGCGCCATCCCACAGATCGGGCAGGAGCCGGGCACGTCACGCACGATTTCGGGATGCATCGGGCAGGTGTATTCGACCTTGCCGGCCGGAGCGGGGGACGCCTTCTTCTCTGCGGCCTTGGGTTCGCCGGCTGCGTAGCGGTCGGGGTCGGCATCGAACTTAGACTTGCAGGACGCCGAGCAGAAGTGAAATGTGCGGCCCTGCCATTCACTGTGCTGAGTCGCTTTTGCCGGATCGACTTTCATTCCACAGACGGGATCGATCGAGATCGTGCTGGGTTCCATTGAGTTGCCTTGTCAGTCCGCCGTTGCGGAGTTGAGAATGCGGCATGAGCTAACACGCTGACGTCGCACTGCGATGCTACTTCGTAGCCCTCATCCGGTCGTCTTCGGCTTCAAGACGCGAACCAAGACGTGGCGGTCTGCGGAAAGCTTCACCTTGAGCCGCAGAAGGTCGGTGACCGCAGGCCCGTTCATCACCTTGCCGTCCACGTCGAAGCGGCTCTTGTGGCACTTGCAGAGGAAGGAGTTGTCATCCTGCGCGCGAACTTTGCATCCGCGATGTGTGCAGATGGGCGAGAGGGCGAAGACTTCCTCGCCGCGCCGGATGAGCAGCACGCCTTGGTCTCGGAACTGTTCATAGACCTTGTCCTGCTCAAAGGCGTCGAGCGGGCCGGCGTCGAGCGTCGTCGCTTTTTCGTCTGTGTCGGGCGTGACCTCGGCTCCCCATTTGGTATTTGCCGTAAACATCGCGGCTGTCGAGCCGAGTACCTTCAGAACGGTTCTTCGGTTCATGGTCATTTTCCCTTCACGTTGATTGAGTCATGCCAGCCATCGTCGATTGGCAAAGCCGGTGTCGTTTTAGGAATGACCGGTTGAGTAGTGACTTCGGGCCGGCCCATGTTCATCGGCTGCGTAGCGGAGCCGTGCGTGTGCGTCCGACCGTCGTCCGACGGTTGAGGAATTACGTTCGCTTCGATGCTCGCCGAGTCGCCAAAAGTCATCATGCCGCCAATGTGACCTTGCAGTGTGATCGCTACGACCACCAGTGACATCGCCGCGAGAAACCGCCAACTCGGAACTTCCGACCGCGAGTAGATTCGATAACGCCAGATAGCGAACGGGAGAAGCACAACAGGAATTGCTGTACCCAACCATTGGTGAACGGTCATCAAGTTCCCAGGCATCGGGCCCATATTCCGCAGCCACAACCAGCCTGTGAGCGCCGAGAACGGCGCGAGGGCCGTCGCGGCAAGCAACGACCAGTAGCCGGCGTGCCCGAGCGATTTGTTGCCTGTCATCCTTCCCAACAGGTCAAAGGTGATTAAAACAGGCAGCAAGGCGACCGGGAAATGGACGAAGATCGGATGTAGCGGAGGTATCTGAAGAAATCCGCTCATGATTTGACTCCCTTTAGGGCACTGGGGCGTTTGAGCATGTCGTACGCGTACCTCTCATCTCCGATGAGTTCCTGTCGGGGTTGCAACGTGAGGGCGAGCGGTTCAAAGCCTGCAGCCTGAGCCAACTCCCAGAACCCGTCGATGGGGTAGGTGGTCATGTTCGCGGCGTTGTGCCTGTATCCCCAACGCCTGGGCTGCGTGGCTGCCGAAGCGGTTGAGTATTTGATTTGAATCATCGCCAAGCCTCCGGGACGCAGGAGCTTGAACGCAATATCGACGATGCGTTTGCCGTACTCTGGTGTCGGCACCAGTTCCATCACGTAGGTACATAGAAACAAGTCGCACGGCATGGGTACTGATTTGCAGGCTTCTTCTGGAGTGGCGACATCAATGAGGACAGGAAGGAAGTTATCGATGCCCGCTTCCCGCAATGTCTTCTGACACTCATCGAGTGTCGGTTGCGAGACGTCCACGCCGATGAATTGCTGGGCTTCCTTTGCGAAGTGAATGGCGTTCGACCCACCACCACATCCCCATTCACGATGCGTTCGAGTGGGCGTTGCAAAGAGGTGAGTTTTGAGAACTCATCGAAGAGGTGCATTTGCTGTCTCCCAAGTTCGAGCCAAGCGGCGTCTGCAACACCTTGCTCCCCACGCCAATGCGAATAGGCTCGAAACTGCGAAGCATCAGTGTCGTGCCAGAACTCGCCGGACTGTTCGATAATTTGCCGTTCTGATTGGCGGTACCCCACGAGCCGCGTCCCCCAAAGAATAGTGCGTTTGAGATGTCGGCTGAGTGATTGCTTCATGGCTTTTATCCTGCTCAAAAGACCCACCGCCGCGTATTAGGCGGCGGCGGGTGAGACTCGTGACGCACTCAGTGCTTGTGTCCGGTGTGCCCGTCGTCTTTCTTCGGTTCATCGCCGCCGCCCATCTTGTGATGTTCGTCGTCGAGCACGATTTCCTTCCAGTTCTCGCCGTCTTTGACGTACGCCTTTTTCACATCAATGACATGCTTGTCAGCATGGACAATGCCCTCGACCTTGATCGTCTGAGCCGCGAAAGGGGCGAACGGCTTTGGATTGGTGAGCATGACGAGTGCGTCATCCTCTTTTTTCCCTTCGGGCAGAATCCCGGCGGGAATCCCAGTCGCCATGCACTTGGTCGCACACTCTGCGTGATCCTTGCCTTTGGCATCGCCGTCGCTCGCGGTGAAGCAGGCGGTGTCGATCAACTCACCAATGACGGTCGTCGTCTTGCCTTCGACCTCCTTGTGGTCACCGTCGTGAGCAAAAGCGGTGAACGAAGCGGCGAAAACACCTCCGCCGATGAGGGTTGCAATCAGGAAGCGATTCATAACGGACTCCTTGTAATGCCCGGCCACACTATGCGGTCGGGACGGTTTTAGTCGTCCGGCGTGAACATCACGCCGGAGCAGGTCAGTGCAATCCGGTGGCGAGCAGTACGAGCATTGCCGCTGCCATTGCCGCCATTCCCAAGTCCATCACTTCTTCACGATGAGTTTCATGCCGCACTTCGGGCATTTTCCGGGCTTGTCCGCGATGACTTCAGGGTGCATCGAGCATGTGTAGACCGTGCCGCTTGGAGCGTCGGGTTGAATCGCCGCCGGCGGTTCCACCTGTCCGTGTTGATGCCCAGCAACCGCACCGGGGACGGCAATGCGTGCCGCATCGGTTGTTTTGCGACTCGGGTCGATGCCGTCGCGTCGAAGGTCGCCGGATGATGCGAGATCGGCGAGAGAGCCGGGCGGATCGACGTACCAGCCTGGGTCTTTATCGTAGCCGTCGGGCAGTTGTTCACGCACCTTCAGGATCGTGAACATGCCGCCCATCGTGATGATGTCTTTCGGGCTGCGTCCGCCGACCATCGGGATGCTGTTCGCCGGGACGGTCATTCCCATGTCGCCCATGTCACCCATGCCCGTCTGACCCATCGTCATATAGCCGGGAAGGAGCTGCCGCACGCGTTCGTCGAGTCCTTCGCTCGCGACGCCGACCGTGTTGGGAATTCCGTGACCCATCTGGTTCATCACGTGATGCAGCATGTGACAGTGCATGACCCAGTCGCCGGGGTTGTCGGCGACGAACTGTATCGTTCGCGTGCTGCCGGTGGGCATGATGACCGTGGTTTCCGGCCACTGAGCGGATTCGGGAATCTGGCCGCCGTCGGTTTCGGTGACGAGGTAGTAATACCCGTGCAGATGAATCGCGTGATGACTCATCATGCTGAGATTTCCCAAACGAATGCGAACCTTGTCGCCGAGTTTGCAGACAAGGGAATCGGTACCGGGGAACGACTTGGCGTTGAACGTGAGGACGTTGAAGTCCGTCATCTCGTTCGGGTCGGGGCGATAGGTGCCGGGAACGATCTTCCACTCGCTAGAGAGCAGCACGAAGTCGCGGTCAGGGCGGTCTTCCTTTGACAAACCACGCGGATGAATGACGATCATCCCCATCATTCCCATCCCCATCTGAGTCATCTCGTCGTGATGGCTGTGGTACATCAGCGTGCCGTGCTGACGGAGGGTGAACTCATACTTAAATGTTTCGCCGGGTTGAATTGCCCGCTGCGAAACGCCACCGACACCATCCATGCCGCTGGGAACGATGACGCCGTGCCAGTGAATCGTTGTCGCCGCAGCGAGACGGTTCGTAACATAGATGCGCACACGATCGCCTTCGACCGCTTCAATCGTCGGACCATGCACTTGGCCATTGTAGCCCCAGCAGATTGCTTTGAGTCCAGGAGCGAACTCGTGTTCGACTTCCTCTGCGATGAGGTGCATGACCTTCACGCCGTCGACAACGGTAAACGGCAACGTCGACCCGTTGGGTGTAATGGTCGGCGTGTAATCCTTACCCGGTTCACCTGGGGGAAACGGATTCGGATCGGGTTCGGCGCGGGCACCTTCGGCTCCGGTGCCGCCCCAATCGTTGGGCTTCTTATTGTCGGGTGCTGCCTTTGCTTCGTTGCCTCTGAGCAACAGCGCACCGCCAGCAATAGCGGCACCGCTGAGTAGGGCATTTCGACGGGACATAGGTGCTTTAAACATGTTAGTGACCTCCGGTGTTGTTTGATGGCGAGTCGGACGAGGTGCTGACAGGTGCGAGCCCGCCGCGAACCATGCGGCCACCTGCGGTTTGTTCGAGTTGAGAACGGGCTATCCAATAGTCACGCAGGGCTTCGATGTACTGCTTGCCGGCGTCCACTTGGTCGCGTCTGGCTTGAAGCAGCTCGAACGCGCCGACGAGCATCGCATTGTATTCCTTTTGTGTTTCGTCAACGACGAGCTGACGCAGCGGCAGAACAACGGCTTTGAGATGTTGAACCCGACTTCGAGCCGCCTGCATGCGGGTGTGTGCCGCACGCACGCCTGAACGGATCTCGATGGCAGTCGAGTAGTAGGTGTTGAGCGACTGTCGCAACTCAGCATCGGCCTTGGCGATCGCGGGCTGACCCCGCGTAAAAATCGGAATTGGCAGTGAGACAGCAGGACCGAGTGACCAGTCTCCGTCACGCTCAGACGTGATGCCGGCTTCAAGATTGGATAGCAAACCCAGTGGCTTGGTGATGCCGAGACGTTTGGCGGCAAGTTCGATTCCGCCTCGTGCCACTTTCAGGTCAAGGCTTCGTTCGAGGGCAACCGACTCAAGACGTGTGCTTGGAAATGCTGCATCAGGTACGTCGGGAAGACGTGTCGCCGTTTTCCATTTGCCCGCTTCGCCGAAAAGACCCATCAGCACGTTCAACTCTTCGTGGAGCGAGAGGACTTCTTCCTCGGCCGCATTCAGTCCGAGCTTGGCTTCCTCGTAAACAGTCTGTTCGCGCGCAACGCGAAGCAGCGTGTTGTTGCCGGCCGCTCGAACGCGTTTTGCGAAGTCGTAGGATGCTTCGAATGACGCGAGCGAAGTTCGACGCATTTCCAACAACTGCTCTGCGGCTTGGAGCTTGAAGAAAGTCACCTTCACTTGCCCAGCAAGGTCGATGACACTTCCCGTCACTTGTAGCTTTTGCGATTCAAACTGCTGCTCTGCGATGCGTTTTCGCATCGGGATGAAGAACACGTCGAGAAAGTCGAAGGCGATACCCGCATCGATTACATCGCTTCCGCCGGAGCCCACGAAGCGAATGGAGCCGTCGAACACCGGGTTCTTGAGCAGTCCCGCTTGCACGAGGTCTGCTTGTGCGATGCGGAGTGTCTCGAAGGTCGATTGAAGGTTGCGGTTCTTGAGTAGTGCAATCTGCACCGCTTCATCGATTGTCACTTCGTCTGTGAGCATTTGTCGGATGGCGGTCAAAACGGCGGCGTCTTCGCTGGTGCCTTGGTTCCAGTGAATCCGAGCCACGCCGTGTGTTGCGGCGAGTGCCTGAACGTCGGTGAAGCCCGGACTCTGCTGGATTCCCGCACATCCGGTGAGCAGCGCCGTTGAAGTGAGTGTGCCGTGAATGATAAGCGTTCGAATCGGCATCATTTGATTCCCTTTTTGATGAGTGTCATCCCGCACTTTGGGCACTTGCCGGGCTTGTCAGAGATGACTTCCGGGTGCATCGAGCAGGTATAGGTGACGGCTACACCGTCGGTCGGTTCCGAGGATTGCGACGAAGCATGTCCGGCATGATCGGCACCCGACATGACGTCAGCACTGGTTGTCCCGGTGAAGGGGTCTTTCTGATGGCTCGACTCTCCACCAAGTCCTGCGGTCAGCGGTGTGAGCGCCGGTAGTTCCGGACTGATTTGGACGGATGCCGGATGCTGCGGGTCAGAGGGGTCGGTCGCACCGTTTGGCAACGGAGCGGTCGTAGTACAGCCACCTAGAAACAATGCCGCTGAGGCGGCCAGAATCGTTCGGCTCATGAAATCTCCCAAATTGTTGTGTGAAAGAAAACGGTGCGTGATGTCGGATGCGTTTAGATCTCGACCGACAGAGCGCACAAAAACACCACGGCAGAACGAGTCAGCCGGAGCGGTGCGTCAGCGTCTAGATTTGGAGCGTGCATTTGAGCCGCAGGACATTGGGCGGCTCAGGTGGATGGGCGGAGCGGTAGGAAAATGGAGATTGTGAAACGCTGGTTGTCGCAAAGCCGAGCGATAATGATGTCAAGAGAATGGGTGTAACGAGCTGAAACTTTGCCGAGGCGGCCACGGCTTGGTCACGTTCGACCGACGCTTGAAGCGTCGATGCGTCGCCACAATGCGGGCAATTGTCGTCGTGCTTATGGCCCTTCGAGTGGGAACTTTCCTGAGAAGACTCGTCATCGCCATCACAGCAGTCGTGTTCTGATGCATGGGCTGCGACTGGCATTTCCGGCGAGGCGGGCATCGCATTTGCAGAACAAACACATACCAGATGTGCCAGCATGAAAACTGGAATCATCAAGAAGCGAAACAGTTTGTTCTGAGCAGAATACCGCATGGCCGCTTAGAGGATGCTATTACTCTAAACGGAGCTGGACAAGCCTTGCGTTCAATCTCTCGTTTTATTCAGAAGAATTTCTTCCTTCTACGAGTCGATTGATACGCGAGTGGTCGAAAGGCCATTGCCGCGCGGACTCATGGTTGACCCCGCCCCCGAAAAGGTGCTCACGGATAATGAGAATTTTCTGACCGTTCGGGCCATCATGAAGGTCGTCGAAGACGACCAAGGAGATGGCCAGGCGGAAGTCGGAGTTTACGGAAGAGCAGATCGCGTTCGCACTGCGTCAGGCGGAGGCGGGTACGACAGTCGATGAGATCTGTCGGAAGCTGGGCGTGACGCAGGCGACGTTTTACCGGTGGAAGAAGAAGTACGCCGGGATGGGTGTGTCGGAATTGCGTCGGCTGAAGCAGGTTGAGGAAGAGAACCGGAAGCTGAAGCAGCTGGTGGCGGACCTGTCGCTGGACAAGCACATGCTTCAGGAGATCGTCCGAAAAAAGCTCTGAGGCCAGCTCGCAAGCGTGAGCTGGCGAAGGAACTGATGGAGTTGTATCGGGTCAGCCAACGGCGTGCGTGTGGCCTGTTGGACCTGTGGCCACGGATCATGCGGTACCAGTCGGTGAAGGATCGCCAGGACGGTTTGCGGATGCGGCTGAAGGATCTGGCGGCGACGCGCGTTCGCTATGGTTACCGTCGGCTGCATGTGCTGCTGCGGCGGGAAGGCTGGGAGATCAACCACAAGCGTGTGCTGCGGATTTACCGGGAAGAAGGGCTGAATCTGCGTACGAAGCGGCCTCGGCGCCGGGTGGCTGCGAAGAACAGAGAAGAAAGAGCTGCTGCTACTGCTGTAAATGAGAATTGGTCAATGGACTTCATGTCCGAGCAGCTCTGTGACGGGCGATGGATCCGGGTGTTGACGATAGTGGATAACTTTACGCGTGAGAGCCTGGCGGCGGAGGTCGAACAGAAGTTCAGCGGCTACGGGTTGACGGCGATCCTGGCGCGGATCGCGCGGCAACGCGGTTGTCCGAAATTGATCAGAGTGGACAATGGTCCTGAGTTCACGAGCAAGGCACTGGACCAGTGGGCGTACTTGAACAAGGTGACGTTGGACTTCAGCCGACCCGGAAAACCTACGGACAATGCGTTCATCGAGAGCTTCAACGGGAAACTGCGAGCGGAGTGCTTGAATCAGCATTGGTTCACGAGCTTGTCGGACGCGAAGATGAAGATCGAGCAGTGGCGGGAAGACTACAACGAGGCGCGGCCTCACCAGTCGCTGGGTTACCTGGCACCCAGCGAGTTCGCCAAGAAGAGCCAGACGGCAAAGCGGCCCGAACCGGTCTGAAACCTCTCGTTACGAATGAGCACACATTGGGGGCAGGTTCAAGGCCAAAGGGGACTCTCATAACGCCTGGACCGGATTCAGGGGAGCAGATCACATCCTCTTCAACACGCTCACGGCGATCTCGCTGCTGCTGCCCGGCCACTGCCCCACCTGCGGCTACGCCATGCGGGCCAATCCGGCGCGGTGTTCGGAGTGCGGGCAGGAGGCGAAGCCGGTGAGGACATGAAGCCCGGCCTACCGATCACGCGGCTTTTCTCGTTGACGTGCCGCGTCCGACCTGAGACGCTGGTTGAACACTTCTCGGAGGCTCGATGAACACTCGTGGACAGATGGATCGGCTGGAAGCCCGCAGGCTGCTCGCGGAGGTCTCGCTCGTAATCGATGACGTCGCCAGCCCGGTTTCAGTAACCGCGACGCTCAACGGCGCGTCGCTCACTCCCAATTCACAGACGCAGGCGACGACGCTGAGCGGCTCGATCGCGGCGAGCGTCACCGGGCGTGGCGTCAAACTGCTGGGCGGCGATATCGATCTTGTCGGTGTGACCGGCGGCGCGACCTATGTGTTCGATATTCCCGGCGGCGGCGCCGCCTCGGTCGTCGCCCCGACCGTCGTGCTCACCACCTCGCGCGTGCCGGCGACCGGGAACAAGTTCAGCGCGCGGCGGATCTCGGTCGGTTTCAGCAACGGCGACGTCTCCTTCAACGGCAGCGTCGTGGCCGACCTCGCCGACTACAACGCGCAGTTCGAGTATTCGATCGCCCGCGTCAAGAGCTCGGCGTCGGCGGTGCGGCTCACTGTCCCGATGAACTTCACGGCCGCAACGAGCTTCACGTTTCAGAGCGTGCCATACACGTTGAACGTCGCGTTCGCCGGCACGCTGGTGGCGGTCGGCAGCTTCGTCACCGGCGCGAGCGTGTCGTCGCTGACGGCGATGCCCGCGATCCCTTCGCCGGCGCAGATGCGTGTCCGCAAGCCGATCGGCGGGGAAATCTTGAGCGGCGAACTCTGAGCCGGGTGCAGCACTGGCGTACTCGCCTGTGGGGTGCGCCTACCCCTCAAATGGACAGCGCGAGATAGCGGTGATACGCCGCCTCGACATCCGCTTTGGGCGTGTACGTTTTCATTGCGCTGCTGTGCTTCACGATCTGCCGGGCTTCGGCCAGAGATCTGCGGCGAGTTGGTTGAGCAGTTCGTTCTGCGTTCCGCCGCCGACGATGTGGAGGACGTCGATCGTGCGGCCGAGGACGTCTTCAAGCCCGTCAATCGTTTTGCGGTACTCGAGGGCAAGCGAGTCAAGGCAGCAGCGGATGAACGCGCCGTCATCCGGGAGACGGCCTGCTGCGTTCGCGTTTGATCTGATCGGCCCAGCTCGCGACTTCGGCGTCGCTGATGTTCACGTCTTCGCCCAGCAGCGCGTGGATGCCGGCTTCGGCCTCGGACGTGAGATGGTTCTCGGCAATCAACGCAATGACCTGATGCCCTTCGCCGCCCCAGGCGAACGCATGACCGGCGCAGAGCGTCACGGCTGAGATGAAGGATACGGCAGCGGCCTTGATGGTCATCGTTCATTCCAGATCGACGCCGACACTCTCGGCCAGAGCACACGCGAGACGATACATCGCCCGCTCGTCCTCGCCTTCACGATAGACCTTGACGACGTGGATCTCTGCCGGACTTACGCGCAGGTCGACGGCGCGGCCCTCATAGGCCGCGCCGACGGTCCCCAGGAAGGACGCGGACAGGTCGAACACGCTGAGTCGAGAGCCGATAACCACATGCCGTTATTGCGACTCGCGAGCCCGGCGAGGTAGCCGCTTTGGCCGCGACCGTCGATGATTCGCGGATCTGCGAAGCGGCCCGATCAGCGCCCTCGCCAAGCAGGAAGCAATGAACTTCCAGCCGATACTCGTGGTTGCCTTTCGCATTGTGAATCTGTTGGCGAATCGGCTCGTCCACTATCCGCAATCGCTCCGCGTTCCACTCCCACGGAGACAACACTTCCAGCCGTGGTTAAAATCGCATGAGTTGCCTACCGAGTTGCCTGCCCAGACCCTTCTCTTGTTCGAGACTATTTTGCTAAGATTGCATGCGTGTCACCAATCTTGACATCAATCCTCTCGCTGCTTCGACAGAAGACGGTTTGTACCGTTATCGCCTTCAGTGTCGCTACCCTCAGTACGTTGCTCCTCTGGGATGCTGTGTTTTACCGGGTGCCGTTCGCGCTCTACTTTGCGGCCGTCTCCTTGGTAGCGTGGCGGGCTGGGTGGGTGGCAGGCCTCGCGGTCGCCGTTGCTGGGGTGCTGACTGTCGCTGCTTACCAGCGGTTCCCCACAGACCTCCTTATCCCCTCGCTGATTCTGCTGGGAGTGTCGGTGGTCATAAGCCTGCTCGCGGCCATGCGTGATCGGGCGCTTATAGCGATGCGCAGTAGCGAGCGGACCTACAAACTGATGGTCGAAAACGTTCGCGACTACGCGTTGTTCATGACCGACGCTGAGGGGAGGGTCACGAAGTGGAACGTCGGTGCTGAACGGGTGCTGGGCTGGCGCGAGGAGGAGATCGTCGGGAACCCCGCCTCCATAATCTTCACGCCGGAGGACCGGGAGGCGGGTGCCGACGCAGGTGAGATGGAAAAGGCTGCCCGCGACGGCCATGCCGCCGACGAACGGTGGCACCAGCGTAAGGACGGTAGCCGGTTCTTTGCGGTAGGGATGATGATGCGGGTGGACGATGAGGCTGGGCGACATGTCGGCTTCACAAAGGTACTGGGGGATATGACCGAACGGCTACGGGCGGAAGAGACTCGGCGGATGGTCGAGTTCCGCTGGCAACGGCTTGTGGAGCAGTCACCGCTCAGCATCCAAGTCTTTTCCCCAGATGGCAGCGTTCGACAGGTGAACCGGGCGTGGGAGCGGCTCTGGGGAATCACGTTGGCCGATGTCCCCGGCTACAACATCCTACAAGACCCGCAACTCGACGCTGCTGGCATGATTCCCCGCTTCGAGCGTGCCTTTGCGGGCGAGCCGGTAACGATCGAACCGGTTCCTTACACGCTCGACCGGGGACAATACGCCGGTCGTCCACGCTGGGTTGGTGCCTACGTCTACCCGGTGAAGGACGACGCCGGACAAGTCGAGGAGGTTGTGCTCGTCCACGAGGACGTGACCGAGCGTCGGCAGGCGGAGGAGGCACTGCGCTCGAGCGAAGCCCGCTACGCGGCAGGCGTTGGCGCGGCGATTGACTGCATCATATCGATGGACCATCGAGGGGTAGTTACCGGGTGGAACCCCGCTGCAGAGCGAACGTTTGGCTACAGCAGTGAAGATGCGGTCGGTCGAGAGTTAGCGTTATTGATTATCCCGCCCGCGCTTCGCGAGGCCCACCGCACGGGCCTCGCCCGCTACCTCGCCACAGGTGACGGCCCAGTGCTCGGAAGGCGGATCGAGATAACCGCCGTCCGCAAGGACGCCACGGAGTTCCCCGTCGAACTCTCGATCACGCGCCTGCCGTCTGACGGACCCGCCGAGTTCGTCGGTTACCTTCGCGACATCACCGAGGCCAAGCGGGCCGAGCGCGACCTCGCGGCCGCGCGACACGACCTCGAAATACGCGTCGAGCAACGAACACGCGAGCTTGCCGAGGCAAACGCGACGTTGCGGTCGGAGCGTGAGTTCTTGTCGGCCGTCTTGGAACACGCAGTGGACGGTATCGTCGCCTGTGACGCGGACGGGACGTTGCAGCTTTTCAACTCCGCAAGTCGCAAGTTCCACGGCTTACCAGCGCAGCCGCTGCCGCCTGAACAATGGGCCGAGTATTACGACCTGTACCACTCGGACGGCAAGACAAGGATGACTAAAGAGCAGGTGCCGCTGTTCCGTGCCCTAGCTGAAGGGGTGGTTAAGGACGTGGAGATGGTAATCGCGCCCCAGCACCAACAGCCACGACTTTTGATGGCGAACGGGCAAGCGATTTACGACGCCGATGGACGCAAACTCGGTGCGGTAGTGGTGATGCACGATCTAACCGCCGCGAGGATGGCAGAAGCGGAGCGCGATCGAGCCATTCGCGAGGAAGCCGCTCGTCTGGAAGCGCAAGCCTCGGCGGATCGACTACGGGTGAGCGAGGAGCGGCTGCGTCTGGCGTTGCTCATAGCGGAGATGGGGACGTTTGAAATCGACCTGCGGACCGACGCGGTGACGGTGAACGACGCGGGCCGATCCATCTACGGGTGGCACGCGAACGAGCCGCTGACCTTTGCGAAGGTGCAAGCGCACTTCCACCCAGACGACCGGGAGGAAGTAATGCGGAAGGTCGATGAGGCTTTCCGTCCTGAGGGGCCGGGCGAGTTTGAGGTCGAGCACCGGATCGTTCGTTCGGATGGCGTGACGCGATGGATCAGAGTCCGGGGACGCGCGATCTTCGAACCGATTGATGTAGAACGGCGCGCTATGCGATGTGTCGGCACTTACCTTGACATTACCCCTCAAAAGGATGCCGAAGGTCAACGCGAGCAGATACTGGCAAGCGAACGCACCGCCCGCTCAGAGGCCGAACGGGCGGGCCGAATGAAGGACGAGTTCCTTGCCACCCTTAGCCATGAGCTACGCACGCCGCTGAACGCGATCCTCGGCTGGTCTCATATTTTGGCGAGAGGCGAGGGACTTCGCGAAGAGGTTGCGGAAGGGCTGCGGACCATCGAGCGGAATGCGCGGGCGCAGGCGCAGATCATCGAAGACCTTTTGGACATGAGTAGGATCATCAGTGGCAAGGTCCGACTGGACGTGCAACGTGTGGAAATTGCGGCCCTGATTCGCGATGCTGTCGAGACGACCAAGCCCTCGGCGAACGCGAAAGGTATCGACCTCTCGGTTGTGCTAGACCCGATGGCTGGCCCCGTCAGCGGTGACCCAGCACGGTTGCAACAGGTGATGTGGAATCTGCTCAGCAACGCAGTGAAGTTCACGCCCAAGGGTGGACGCGTGCAAGTGTTATTGGAGCGAGTCAACTCGCACGTCGAGGCCAGCGTGATCGACAGCGGCGAGGGCATCAAGCCGGAGTTTCTGCCCTTCGTGTTCGATCGATTCCGGCAGGCCGACGCGACAACCACGCGCCGCCATGGCGGGCTTGGGCTGGGCCTGAGCATTGTGAAGCAGTTGGTGGAACTTCATGGCGGGTCAATTACGGTAAAAAGCGACGGTGAGGGAAAAGGCTCGACGTTCATCCTGTCGCTCCCGCTCACGGTGATTCACTCTGACCGGCAGCCGGATGCCGACCGCCGTCATCCAAAGGCCGGCGGTGCTGTGCCACCGCTAGTTCCAGACCTGTGCTCGCAGATTGCAGGCGTAAAGGTTTTGGTTGTGGACGACGAGCCGGACGCGCGGGCACTCGTGAAGCGCCTGCTGGAAGATTGCAACGCCGTAGTCTTCACGGCTGCGTCCGGAGGTGAAGCGCTGCAAATACTTCAGGCCCAGCGGCCCGATGTGCTCGTGTCAGACATCGGAATGCCTACGCAGGACGGCTACGAGTTCATGAAGCAGGTGCGGGCGTTGACTGAGGAGCGTGGCGGCAAGACGCCCGCGTTGGCCTTGACCGCCTATGCACGCGCCGAAGACCGCGTGAAGGCAGTGCGGGCTGGCTTCCATATGCACGTACCTAAACCGGTAGAAGCGGCCGAACTGATCGCGATGGTAGCGAGCCTCGCCCAACGAGGCAGTCAGTGAAGCCATCGCCCCAATAACGGCCTCCTGCTCGCTAAAACTGTTAGTTCTCGGCCTGAATTCGCGATTCTCGTGCGCTCTGTAAATCCGATGTCTGCCAACAGATGTCACTGATTCACGAGAGTGCCTGCTTCCGCACCGCAATAAAACAGTTGCATTTTCGACGGCTCATTTCTGACTAGACGAGCGAATCGTATCAACATAATGAAGTTCATGTGCTTGTATCAACTGCGGTGTTCGCCCCGATGCGAGGTCACCACTACCCGATCAGTGGAAAGCCGCCGGCTCCGGCACCAGCGACTGCCGCGAGCGCCCCTTTGGTGTCGAACTCCGCAGATGCACCACCGACCGACGGATTGCGCGAGCGGCTGGTGGATCGGGCCGGTCCCCTAATCGAGGCCGGTGGATCTCGAGGCCACTCAACGCTTACCGGACCGGGTCCGGCCACTCGTCCCGCGAGTCGTTACGCTTCAAGCCATGCGGGTATCGCGCGACGCCATCTCGCAGGGCCCTCCGCGGCGACTGTCGCGTGAAGGGGATCAGTCGTCATCGTCCGCGTCGTGAGCCGGACCCGCGAGCACCGCCGGCCCGTGCGGCGTCGGCGGCATTGGGACGCCAACGCCGCGCACGCTCTGCCAGATGATCTCGTTTAGGCGGTCGGCCGGCGCCTGGTCGGGGTGCGTGAAGTTCATCGCCTCGGACTCGCGGATCAGCGCGGCCAGCGCAGCGTTTGGCTGGGTCGCGGGGCGCGACGCGGCCGTTGTCGCTCGCGATGTCGTCAGCGTCGGGTTCCGCTCGCCGATGATCTCGGCCGCCGGCAGGATCGCCTCGAACGGCTCGGAGTTCTCCGGCGCGGCTGTCCAGTTCAGGATCGGGTCGGCGGCCGCGTCGTACTGGTTCATCGGCGGCAGGCCGAGCAGCAGTTCCATCGTGCGGATGCAGCTCACCGTGTTATGGAACGTGTGATCGACGCTCGCGCGCTTGATCCACGGGCTCACGATGTAACACGTCGTGCGGTGGGCGTCGACATGATCGGGGCCGTCCTGCGCGTCGTCCTCGATGATGAAGATCGCCGTCTTCCGCCAGATCGGGGACTTGCTCACCGCCTCGACGAGTTGGCCGACGGCGTAGTCGTTGTCGGCCACCATTGACCGCGGGCTGGCCATCCCACCGCGCATCCCGTCGGTGTGGTCGTTGGGGAGCGAGACGAACATCATCTTCGGCACCGCCCCGCCGGTCGGGTCCTTGGCCAGCATCATCTGGAACTCGCGGTTCCACTCGCTGAACCGGCTCGGGCTCTGGTACTTGCCGAACGCGCGGGCGATGCGCAGGTGGTCCGGGTTGCCGGTCCGCTTGAACCAGATCTCGGGCGCGTCGCTGTCGGCGACGGCGAGGTCGTGGCGGCGGTAGTCGACGTTGGTCAGGCCCGCGAGGTCGTGCCCGCCGGGCTGAAGACCCTTCACGGCCGGGTAGTTGTCGGGCAGGATGACAACGCCATCCTTCGTCAGGCCGGTCGCGATCATGAACCCGTAGTTGCGGAACGAGACGCCGTTGCGCGTGCATATATCCCACAGGTAGCCGCCCGCGGCCTCGGTGACGTCGCGGATCGGTGGGCCGCCGTCCCTGAACGCGGGATGCTCCGAGAGCCGCTCGCCGTGGGCGCCGGTCGCGGGGAAGCCGCCGGTCGGGTAGCCATTGTTCTCGCCGCCGAAGTCGAACGTCCGGCCGCGGCCGCTCGAGTAGTACGGGATGTTCTTGATCACATACTCGTTGGCCATCGCCTGCGTCGACCACTTCCAGCCATCGCCGGTGACCTCGCCCGAGGCGTAGAAGTTGTCGAGCAGCACGAACCGCTCGGCGAGCGCGTGCTGGTTCGGCGTGACGTCGCGGCCGAAGATGCACCGCGACGAGTCGCCGTTTCCCTGCGGCAGGTCGCCGAGCACTTGGTCATAGCTGCGGTTCTCCTTGATGATATAGATCACGTGCTCGACGCCGACCTTCGCGAGCGGGTTCTCGCGACTCAGGTAGCGCGGCGTCAGGCGCGCGCGCTCGAGCACCTCGCGCGTCGCGGCCTCGAGTGACCGGCCACGCTCGGGCACATCGATCGTCACGACGTCGCCCTGAAGCACATCGGTCGGCGACAGCCGCTTCATCGTACCGACCGGCGGGTTCGGGTTCATCGCCGACGAGCCCTTCGCGTTCACCACGAGTAGCTTCCCGCCGTCGGTGCCAAGCGCGCTCGGGTACCAGCCGGACGGCACGTAGCCGAGCAGTTCGCCGCGGGCGACGTCGATCACTGCGACGGCGTTCATATCGCCGAGGGCGGCGTAGAGCGTCTTGCCGTCCGGCGCCAGGGCGAGGCCAACGGGCGACGCGCCGGCGAGTTTGCTCGCCGCGCTGGGGCGGAGCAGGATCGTCTGCCGCACGCGGTCCCCGGCCGTGTCGACGATGCTTATCGTGTCGCTGTTGGCGTTGGCGACGAAGAGCGTCGCCTGGTCGCTGCTGACGGCCAGCGCGCATGGGTTCGCGCCGACGGCGATCGTGTTCACGAGGCGCATCGCGGCCGGGTCGCCCGCGTCGACGACGTACACGCAACCGTCGCGCTGACTCGCGACGTAGAGCTTGCCCGCGCGGGTCGCGACGACCGAGAGCGGGTAGGTCAGGCCCGGCGCGTCCCGCCCGAGGGTGAGCCGGCCGACCTCGCGACGCGCCGCCGCATCGTAGGCGACGACCGCGCCCTTCGTGTCGAGCCGCAGCTCGGTCGGCTGCGGCGCGTTGCTCGTCGCGTACAGAAAGCCACGCCCGTCGAGCGCGAGGCCGGCGGGGAAGTCGCCGGGCTGGGCGGCGATCGTGTCGCCGCGCGTCAGCGCGCCTGCGTCGTCGAGCTTCAGGATGGCAACGCTCGCGTTGCCGCCCTGCGCGACGTAGAGCGTGCCGTCGTCGGCGAGGACAAGGCCGTAGTAGAGGCCGTTGCGGCGCTGCGACGGCGTCTTCGGGAACTCGACGCTCGACACGAGCCGGCCGTCGCTGGCGCGCAGGACCGTAAGCGACTGCCGCTGGCCCATGTCGCTGACGACCGCGAAGCGGCGATCGGCGGACATCGCGAGGTTCATCGGCAGGTGGCCGACGGCCTGGCGCGCGGCCGGCATCGTCGCTGCGATCGCGCGGCCCGTCGGCAGCCGCTCGGTCGCAGCGCGCTGCGTCGTGCCCCGACAGCCGACGATCGTCGCGGCGATCGAAACGGCGAGGCACGCGCCGAACATCATCTGCGTCATTTGGTTTCCGGCGAGAGCTGGATCCGCCACGTCACCTCCGACGTCTCCGCCCGCAGCGGCGCGACGGCGGCCTGGACGTAGCCGGCCCGCGCGCGGCTGCATGCGCTCTTTGCCCTTGAAGATGATGTTCCCGAGGTTGAGCATCTTCGGATTTGCCGCGATCTGTTCCTGCGCCCACTTCTCGGTGTACTCGCCACTGTTGTGTTGGCAGATCCGTTCCGGTCGCACGTATCTCACCATGCCAGGGCTCTTGTTGAGGTGTGCCTGGCTAGCACCGTTCTCCGTTGACAGCTCTGCCTGCTTCAACACCAGTGCTGTCGCATCTTCGCTGAGGTCCGACGGATCGCCGTACTCCGCGAGAAGTCGGCGGACCTTGCGTCGCAGATCGGCGCGGGCGCTCTCGCGCTGCGTCCAGTCGCGCTTGGGCATCTTATTCACCATCTCGCTCAGCTCAAGCGTCATCAGACGGAGCTGGTCGGACTTCATCACGTCCTTGGGCGGCGCGCCGACGTTCGCAGCTGATCTCTGCTCATGGATCGCGGGGGGAAGGTGCTGGTCGTGGACGACGAGCCGGACGCGCTGACGCTCTTCACGCGCTTGCTCGAAGATCGCAACGCCGTCGTCATGACGGCCGCTTCGGCCGCGGATGCGCTCGAGATGCTCGAAGCTCAACGGCCGGACGTACTCGTCTCCGACATCGGCATGCTCGCCGTGGACGGCTACTCCTTCATCCGAATCGTGCGGGCGTTGGGCGCAGCTCGCGGCGGAAATGTTCCGGCTCTGGCGCTCACGGCCTACGCTCGCGCGGAGGGAATGGCGGCGATCCGGGTCGGCTTCCAGATGCACGTGCCGAAGCCGTTAGAACCGCGGAGCTGATCACGATGGTTGCGAGCTTGGCTGGCCGCGCGCGACCGACGGCTGCTCGGTATCAAAGGATCAGTGCTGCGACCATCTTGCGGCGGGCGGCGCTGAGGGTGGGCCAGGCTTTGATCACCGCTAACAGCAGACGATCTCATTCGGTATAGTCATCCCCGGACGCATCCGCAGCCGTTGTCGCGTTGGTGGACGCATTCGCACACGGAGCGGCGAGCGCTATTCCCCGTCGCGAACAATCTCGAAAACGAGAATTGAAATATCATCGGTCGACGGCCCGCCGCGCCAATTTTTAACCGCCTCGAGCAGGGTGGCGACGCACTGGTCCAGCGGCACAGCGCGGGTGCTTTCGATGATCGTGCAGAGGTTGTCGAATCCAAATTGCTCTTCTTCTGCATTCATCGCTTCGGTCACGCCATCGGAATACATGAAGATGCGATCCGAGGGGGAAAGCGGAATCTCGTGTTGGTCGTAATCACCGCCGAGTCCTATGACGGGCCCCGATTCATCCAGCGGACGCAGGCGATCGGCGGTCAGGTGAACGGCGGGAGGATGCCCGGCGGAGGAATAGGTGAACGTCAGCGTTTTCACGTTGAGCAATCCATAGAACATCGTGATGAACTGTCCGGTGGCGTCGTCCCACGCGAACTTCTGCGACAGTCGCCGGGCAACGTCGGCGGGTGGCATGACACGCCGAGGCTCGCTGGGACTTGTGCCCTGAAGCATCAACGAGTCAAAGCCGCTGGCAGGCGACAGCACCCGGTTTGCGGCGACGGCGAGCAGCGACGCGGCCACGCCGTGTCCGGAAACGTCCAGCACGTACATGCCGACATGATCCGGGTCGAGCGGCGAAATCGTCAGCGAATCTCCGGCGAGTTCCGTGCATGGCTCAAATGCCCATGCGAATCGGACGCCCTTCATCGTTGGCATCGACACCGGAAGCAACGATTCCTGGATCTTCGCCGCCAGCGCGAGGTCGCGCTGTGTCTTCACGGCGGCAAGCGTCAGTGATGTATTTGCCGATTCGAGTTCTGTGTTGCGCTGCGCGAGGCTCCGCTCGAGCGCGGCGATGGTGTCGAAGGATTTCTTCAACGCGAGCTGCGTGTTGACGCGTGCGAGAACCACCTCGAAATCGAGTGGTTTCGTAACGTAGTCATTGGCCCCCCTTTCCAGCGCCGCGACAATGTCCATTCGATCGTCTTTCGCCGTCGCCATCACCACCGGCAAGCTGGCGGGATCGCGGGTTTCGCGAATCCGCTCTAGCACTTCCAGACCGCTCATGCCCGGCATCATGACGTCGAGCAGAATGAGATCGAAGGCGTGTTCAGCGATGAGTGCGAGCCCAGCCAAACCGTCAACGGCAACCATCGTCGGAAACCCACGCCGCTCCAGCCGGCGTCGCAGCGATTCCCGGTTTGCCTGGTCGTCGTCGATCACGAGGATTCGCGGCATGGATTGATCTCACGCGGGTTGCTTGCGGGGCGGTCAGGTCGTGGACTGGAGCAGCGCTTCGATCTGCGCGAGCAGCTTGGGAAACTCGATGGGCTTGGTGTGATAGTCGGCACAACCTGCCTCTAGCGCACGCTCCCGGTCGCCGGTCATGGCGTGGGCAGTGAGCGCGATAACCGGCGTGGCGGCAAGTTCTTGGAGCGCCTTGATCTTTCGAGTCGCTTCCCAGCCATCCATTTCGGGCATGTTCATGTCCATCAGGATCAGGTCGGGCTTTTCCGCCTGTGCGGTCTCGACGCCTTTGCGGCCATCGACGGCGTGCAACACCTCGAACCCGCGCCGCTGTAATCGCCGGGAAAGGGAATCTGCGTTTTTCTCGTTGTCTTCGATAATCAGGATTCTCGGCATAGGACGCTCAACTTTCGTCAGACCCGCTCTGGGATTTGGCAGATGCCTCTTTCGCGCTGTCCGTTACGGCGGCCGTCGGATCCGGGGGGCGCACATAGTTGGAGACAATTCTTCGGATCTCGGATCGCAATTCATGCTGAGTGTATGCGCCTTTCTGGACGATACGCGCGACGTTTCCCCTGAGGCGCAGATATTCTTCGGGGGTCAGGTCCTTTGACGTCAGCACGATCACCGGCACCTCTCGCCACTTCCTGCGCTTGCGAATGGTCTCCAGAAATTCGAAACCGTTCATCTCCGGCATCATGAGATCCAGCAGGATGAGGCCCGGCGGATGATCTTCGGTCGTGCGGTCCAACGCGTCACGACCATTCTCGGCCTGTTCAACCCGCCACCCCTGCCGCGACAACGAACGATCCAGCACCTCGCGCGTGGACGCATCATCTTCGACGATCAACACCATCGGCGCGACCGATGTCGGGGCATACCGCGCGAGCACTGCCGCCAGCCGCTCGCGGTCCACGGGCTTGGTGAGGTGTTCGGCCGCCCCAAGCACGAACCCCATCTCGTTTTCATGGAAGACCGTTAACATCACGACCGGGATATCCGCGACCGTCGTGTCCGCCTTCAGCGCGTTGAGGACCGACCAGCCATCCATGCGAGGCATCAGCACGTCAAGGAAAATGAGGTCCGGGTGAGACTGCCGCGCCAGCTTGAGGCCTTCGTCGCCGCTGGATGCCGCAACCGTATTGACGCCCATGCTTGCGAGCGAGCGCGAAACCATCTCGCGGACCGCCGGATCGTCGTCGATCACCAATACAGTCGCCCCCGCCTGCTTAACTGGACGGGGCCGCGTGCCGAGATTCGCGATCTGGACCGTCTCAGTAACCGTTGCAGGCAGGATTAGGCTGAAGGTCGAGCCTTTGTCCGGCGTGCTGGCGACTTCAATCGTTCCGCCCATCATCTGCGCAAAGCGCATGCTGATCGAGAGCCCAAGACCGGTTCCTCCGTACTTGCGCGTCGTGGACGCGTCCGCCTGCGTGAAGGGCTGGAACAACTTGGCGATCGCTTCTTCCGACATGCCAATCCCGCTGTCTTGAACGGCGAAGCGAAACCGCCGTGGGGAGGTGTCGTCTTCCGGAAGGGCGTCGACATCGACCCGAATCTTCCCCTTCTTGCTGAACTTGCTCGCATTGGACAGCAGATTAAAGAGGATCTGCCGCACCTTTGTCGAGTCGGCATGCATCGAGCCGATTTCCGGCGGGCAAACGATCTCGACCTCATTTTCATTCTTTTGCGCCAGCGGACGCATCGTCGTCACCACGTCCGCGACCAGCGTGGGGACGTCAAAGTTTTCCAGTTCTAAGTCCATCTTGCCCGCCTCGATCTTGGACAGATCGAGCACCCCGTTGATCAGCGCAAGCAGGTGACGTCCCGCCGACCGGATTTCGTCCAAATCCGGGATGAAGCTCTGCACGCCGCGGTCTTCCGCTTCTTCCTGGAGCAACTCGCTGTACATGATTACTGCATTCAACGGCGTGCGCAGTTCATGACTCATGTTCGAGAGGAACTGGCTCTTTGCGATATTCGCATCTTCGGCCTGTTCCCGTGCAATCTCCGCTTCACGCTTCGCCTTGCGTAAGGATTCTTCGACCTGCTTGCGCAGCGTGATGTCACTGAAGGTTACCACCGCGCCTTCTACGTGGCCGTCGTTGCGAATCGGATAGGCCGAATACTCGACCGGGAAGCAGGACCCATCGGCCCGCCAGAAGACCTCGTCTTCGACGCGACACCCCTTGTCAGACCGGAACGCCTCATAGATCGGGCAACGCTCGGCAGGATATGGGGTGCCATCCTCGTAGGCGTGATGGGTCAACGTGTGCATGTTGCGGCCAAGCATGTCCGCCGGTGCCAGGCCGAGCATCCTGCCGCCCGCTGCATTCAAAAACGTGCAATTCCCCTTGAGATCGACGCCGAAAATACCTTCGCCGGTCGATTCCAGCAGCAGGCGATTGTCGTTCGCCAGGCGCAGCAATTCCGCCTCACTCTCCTTCTGGTGGGTGATGTCGTCCAGTACCCCGACGAAGTGCGTGACAATCCCCGCGTCGTTGCGGACCGGCGAGATTCGCAGCGCGTTCCAGAACCGCGTTCCGTCCTTGCGGAAGTTCTCCAGGATCACAGCGCATTCGGTATTGGTGCGCACCGCCTCGCGGATTTTGTCTAGCTGGGCCTGATCGGTCGTTGGACCTTGCAGAAAGCGGCAGTTGCGTCCAAGCACCTCGCCGGGCGGGTAGCCGGTCATCTGTTCGAAAGCGGAGTTGACATAAATCAGCGGCATGTCGGGCTGCGTGGCATCGGCAAGAACTACGCCGACCGATGTCGACTCCATCGCGGTGTTCGCGAGCTTCAAAGCGGATTCAGCCCGTTTGCGCTCGGTGATGTCTCTGACAAAAGCGGTGAACACCGTCGTGCCCTGCACTTGGATGGGCGTGATCGCCAGCTCGACCGGAAACTCATGCTTGTCGGCATGCATCGCGGTAATTTCGATCCGCTTGTCGAGCACCGGACCCAGCCCAGTCTTGAAGTACGTCGCCATGCCGTTGCGGTGGTTGTCGCGCAGCGACGGCGGGACGATCAACGAAGCCAGTTCGCGGTCGATCGTCTCGTCGCGAGAATAGCCGAACGTTTTTTCGGCCGCGGGATTCCATTCGATGACGTTCCCGTCGCTGTTGATCGAGATGATGCAGTCCAGCGAAGTTTGCAGGATGGCCTTCTGGAGCAGCTCGCTCTTCTGCAGTGCGTCCTGAGCCTCGGTCCGCTCGAGGAATTGAGCGATCTGGTTGCCCAGCGTAGCGATGGTTGCGGTCATTGCTTCGTCCGGACGGACGATGCTGGAGTTGAAGTATTCGATTACCCCAAGAAGGTGTTCACCGCGCATCACCGGAAAGGCAACCGCGCTGTGAAAACCCGCCGCTGCGGCTGATCCAGATCGCGGGAAGTTGGATTCCTTGGTAACATCCGCCAACCAGATCGGTTCCTTCGCGTCCCACACCATGCCTGGCAGGCCTTGGCCGCGGACGAACGTCATCCGTTCAGTTTCCTGCAGAAACGCGTTTGGCCGAAGGTTGGGATCGTGCCAGACTGCCACGCAACGCAGCTTGCGGTCGGTACGAACGCCTGTCACCTGCCATAGGGCTCCAAACTTCCATTCCAGTGCCTCCCCGATCGCGGGCAACAGCCTCGACGCACCGTCGCGCAGTGTCAGAGCGCCGACCAATGCCACGCTCACGACGTGCTGCAGTGCGAGTTTTTGGTTGGCTTGCCGGACCCGTGCCGCCTGCTCCCGCGCGTCCGTGAGGGCAATGCGGAGGTCGATCTCAGCCATCACCGCGGCGGCAAGGTCCTTCAGGAAAGCAACATCCTCCTCGGTCCACTCGTGCGGCTGGGTGTCGATCGCGCAGAGCGATCCGAGAACGTTTCCCTCGACTGTCGCCAAGGGCACCCCCGCGTAGGCAACGACGCCCAAGTCGCGTATCGCTTCATTGTCGCGGACAAGCGGGTCCTTCAGCGCGTTGGGGATGATCAGCGGCTTGCCGCTTGAAACGACATGCTTGCAGAACGAGTGCGAGAGCGGCGTCTGCCGCTGGCTTGCCCAAGGCTCGGGGAGTCCGATATGACTCTTGAAGAACTGCCGATCCTGATCCACGAGGGAGACCAGTGCCACCGGCGTCTTGAGGTACTGCGACGCGAGCCGCGTGAACCGATCGAACGCCGGTTCTACTTCCGAATCGAGCAAACCCGTTTTTCGCAGCGCCTCGAGACGATCGACGTCAGTGGTCTTCAATGTGGTGTCGTTCAAACTAAGTCCTTGCCTAAAGACAAATCAGAACCTACTGCACTGCAACCACTGCCTCAGCCTCGCGCTTTGCGGATCTCGTCGCATGAAGGGCGGCAATTTGCGAGCGGCTCTGCTGGATCGACGTCAAGACATAGCTCGCGCCGGCCTTGCGGAGGCGCACCAGCAGTTGATCGAAGTTACGAGGACGGCCCCAGTAGCCGACTAGGATCGGAATGTCTTTGAAGCGTTTGCGCAGGCGGCGCGAAAGGTAGCGTGTCTGGACGAGACCTTTCGGTGGCTGCACCGCGATGAAAATGGCGGTGGGCTGGGTTGTTCCGATGAGCTGCTCGATTTCTTTGGGAAGCATCCGAGTCGATGTTGCCTCGAACCGGATTCCCTCGCTACGCAGCGCCAGACCCAGCAACGTCAGGCTCAGTTCCTCGGTGCGATGATGCGCCGGGCAGCCCACGACGAGCATCGAGTTCTGCACGGGCGCGACGTCTACCGGCGGGGAGTTGCCATCGACAGGCTCGTCCTTGTCGTCCAAGTTTTTGCCTAAGTCATCGATCAGGCGACGCGTCGCGTCGAGGATCCGGCCTTCGGTCTCCGCAGTAAGGCCGCCTTCTTCCCGGTCCCGGCGCATCCGCCGCAAAGCCGGAAGTATAATCCGATCGGCCACGCCTTCGATCTTCATCGTCGCAAGATGCGAGCGGACCAGGGAGTTCGCCTCTACTTCATCCCCAGCAAGTAGCCGCTGGTAATACGCGACCGACGGGTGCAATGCCGGCCGGTCTCCCAGCAACACGTCGAGAAACTTCAGTTCCGGAACGTACTTGCCCGCGACGACGATGCAGACTGTCAGCGGGGTGGAAAGCATCAGGCCGATTGGCCCCCAGAGCCAGGTCCAGAACACCGCGGCGATCAGCAGCGCCACCGTCGAGAGCCCCGTGCTCGATCCGTAAAGCCACGGCTCGACGACGTTGTTGCTGATGATTTCTGTGACGATGATGAGCGCGGCGACCGCGATAAACACGCTGAAGCCGGGATACACCGCGAGCGACACCGCCACCGGGAACAGCGCCGCCACCCACGGGCCGACGTACGGCACAAAGCGCAGGGCGGCACAAAGGAATCCCCACAGGACGAAACTGGGAAAGGTGGTTCCGTTGCCCCAGACAAAACCGATCACCCACAGCCCGATCCCGATCGTCAACCCATAGGAGCCGTTCACGATGGATTGAGCCACGAGGTAGCGGCTGATCCGGCTTGCGCCATCGTTCACCGCTTTGGTCGAGACGGTGTATTTGCCGCGACTGACCACGCGCAGAATGCGATCGCGCAGATCTTCACGTTCAAGTAGAATGAAGATGACCAACACCAGCACGAGTGCCGCGGTGCCAAGGGTCCCCAGGGCCAGTCCGAGGTAGTTGGACAACGTCTGCACGGGAGACGCCGGCACGGCGAGCGGAATGGTGTAGAGCGGGTTGTCCGGCGTTCCGTGCGGAGACACCGGCGTCGTTTCGTCCACGGCCACGACATCGGCGGGCGTCACTGAGGTGACAGGCTTCGCTGCTCCCGCTTGCGTCGTCGCTGGCGTGATTGCGACAGCGTCCTTCGCGGCTTCCTTGCCAATTTCTTCGCCGAGATTCTTCAATCGCCCGCTCAGGCCGCCCTCTGGCGAGCTAGCCTGTCGAAGCACGTGAACCTTTCGAAGGATCTCGTCCTCATAGCGAGGCAGATCATTCGCCAGGCGCAGCACTTGTGATCCGACAGTCCACCCGAGCACCGCGATGCCCAGAAATGTGATAAGGACGACGGTGAGCACTGAGCCGATCCGTCCGAAACGGCCCCGTTCGAGACGGCTGGCCAATGGCGCGAGTAGAAATGCGAGCAGCACGGACAACGCGATCGGGATCAACACGTCCTTCGCGAAGTAGAGCGTTGCGACGAGAAAGCCAATTGACGTGAACAGGGTGCTACGCGAAAGCTGTGAGGTGACCGCGCGACCTTTCACATTAACCTCGCATTGTTGCAGGCACCGTCATCGCACGCAGTTGATCTCAGCCGCGTTATGAAATCCGCTGCACGTTGTTCTGTCGCCTTACTCATCAATGGACGACCGCAACTATCGCAGTGCCCGCCGCCGCGCGATACCGTGTAAACCCTGATAACTTTAGAATGCCAAGCACTATTAGGTTCCAGCGCCATCGTCATAGTGCTGGCCTCGCCGTCGCCTTCACTCGCATTTAAGGACAAGATGAGTGCGTCACGGGGTCACAAAAAGGGTCAGTCGCCACGTGATAGAGCAGGTTGTAAGTCATTGTTTCCGTGAATGGTCACTCAGTGGCCACTCTCAAAATCGCTCGAAAAACTCGAAAAATCGCCCGTGTTTACCGAGTGATTTTGCGCCATGCCTTGCCCTACGGAACCGAAGGTTGTCTACGTGGTTTTTAGCTGAAGCTACTCCGACACGCTCAAGTTCGACCGCACAATCGCAGTCACGGCTGCCTTCAATGGAACCGGCAGGTTCGACCACGCGTAGATGATCTCCACAAGATCGCTTGGCAAACTGTGGGGCAAGCCGTTTTGCGGGGTGTTCAAATCGTTCGGTTTTATCGAGGGATCCGGTGACGCGGCATCGGTTTTCGAAACCGGCGCATTCAACCACTCTGCCACCTCTCCGGAGGGGTCAGGAACCATACCCGATTCGTCGAAAAAGGTCAAAATGCCAGGTTTCTCTGGCGATCGTTCGAGCGGCGGCTTCCTCGGCGTCCGACCATGTCCAAGCAATGCGGAGTCCACAAGAGTGCACGGCAATCAGCCCCGTTCCGTCGATTTCGAGTAAGCTGACGGGCAAGCTTCCTTGGCAGAATCCTGAACCGCGATGAAGCAATTTCGCACCGGCCACGACCGTCTGACTACATACATTTTCCATGGAATTCCACGTTTTCAGTCGACTTAATTCGGGCGACAAATATAATGGACGCGTTGAATCTTGAAGACTTTCGTCACGTAACCGCCGCGAGATCGTTCGCAGCGAGGGAGCGACGCATGCGAGCCCATTCTCGAACCGCCTTTACCCTCGTCGAGTTGCTGGTGGTGATCGGCATCATCGGTGTCCTCGTTGCTATTCTGCTGCCCTCGCTGCAGAAGGCGCGCCGTCAGGCGGCGCGCGTCCAATGCGCTTCGAACCTCCGGCAGCTCGGCACCTACTGGATCATGTATGCTACCGAGCAGCGCGGCTTCTACCCCGACATGAACATATACAGCCAGGCGACCGGTGCCTCCGTCGGAGGCTTTGGAAATTGGACGCTGCTGCCTGCTGATACACGACCCAAGTACTACAACTACCGTTCTTATTTCGTCGACAAGTACAAGATTAATGACGGCCGGATATTCTTCTGTCCCAACTACGAGTCGATTTGGAATATCGACGCCGCGTCGTCGTGGAATACCTATCGCACGTTTCCCGGCGATCCAGATAGCCCGACGAGCGTTACGCTTGGGTATTCAATCTACGCATCACAGCCCAACGCGCTGGTCTGGAGTCTGGCGCTGAGAACCAAGCTCACTCCGCCCATCAAGAATAACGAGAAGTTCAGTGCGGAGCGGCCATTGCTCTTTGACGAAACCGTCTACTACGGACCGCCGGTATACTTCACATTCCCCACGTTCGGCTACGCCCATCACTACGAGGGTGGCGGGCCAGCCAATGCATCATCACGCGGCGCACGGACGCCTGTCGGCGGGAATGCGGTATTCGCCGATGGCCATGTCACGTTCCGTTATTTCAAGGAGATGATCAAAGTGGTCGACGATTCCGGTGGATTCCGGCGATACTACTAGGGCTTGGGTTTTGCGTTGACGAGTTCGTTTGCCGACTTCACTCCAGCCCACAGGTCGAGCTTTTCCAGGTAATCATCTCGATAGACCCACAGTTCTTCTGCGCCGCTGGCCAGAAGCCGCTGCGCGTGATCAACCATTTGGTCGTTGGTCTTTACGAAGTTATTGAACGGCGTGAGTGCCGCGTGAAGGCGCACTTTCGGGCCGAGCGCCTTGCGCGCCCTTTCGGTCACAGCGTTCAATTTCTCGCCCTGTTCGACATAGGTGGCAAGATAAAAGTCGTCGATCAGACCGGCGCGTCCCCAGCCCGCCCAGTCGCGGGCGCACGTTTGCGCCTCGAGGTCAGGATCGGTATCACCGAAGCCGGCGATCTGAATGGTCTTGCCAGAGGCGCGTGTTGCATCGCGAAACTCTCTCACGAACGCGCTCACCGACTCGATCCGCATCCGGTTGAATTTCTTCCATTCTTCTGAATCGAGCGGAACGACGCGCGGATCGAATCCGTATTCCGACTTGCACCGATCGAGGAACGGCGCGTCATAGCCGTAAAAGCCACTTTTGGCTTCGGGTGTCTTGCCGTTTTCGGGATACCGGCAGTAATCGAGCAGCACCCCGTCGACGTCGTATCCGCGTACAAGGTCCATCAGCAAAGCGATTTTCGCGGCGCGCGCCTCGAGGTAGGCAAATGTGATCGAAGCGGTGGTGGTTTTGCCCGAGGGCTCGCCGTTGCGATCGCGCGTTTCCCATTCCGGGTGCTTTTCAAGGATGAGTCCGCCTGGGCCGATCGCGACGGACGGGATCACTTTGATACCCGCGGCGTGGGCGTGGCGGATCAGACACTCAAGGGCATCGTATCCGCCATCGAGTTTCTCTTTCAGCGACGGGTAGTACTGAGCCTTGTCGGTTTTCCAGACGACAGTGCCACCGCCCGAAAGCGATGGGAGCAGGGTGCCGACGCCCGATTCGCGACATTTCTGAATGTAGGCGACCGTCTCCGCCTCACTTTCGCGGACGGTTCCGTAAAGTCCAATCCGTCCCGAAGCGCCTTGTGCTGCAGAGACAAGCCCGAGCAAAAGCAATGTAGCAGTTTTTAGTCGCATCTAGAGTCCTGGTTGGTGTCCATGGAGATCGAGCCGTCAGTCTCGCCAGAGGGCTCGAAAAGGATCGGTCCGTCGCCAAATCGCGCGCGCAGTCCCGGGATAAAGCTGTCGACGCTGTCCTGAATATGCTTTCGGATCGTCGCCTCGGCGCGCGGGCCGTCGCGCGAAGCGATTGCATTGACAATGTCCAGGTGCGTCACGCTGGTGGGCTTGCCAGGCGTGACCCACATCCGGCAAATCGCCTGGAGTGCACGCAGTTGCTGAAGTTCGCGAAGCACGAGCGGGAGACGCGTCTCCCGCACCAGGCCGAGATGAAAATCGACATCGGCGGCGGCGATGAGTTTCTCGCCCTCCGACGGGTCGCTGACATACTTCAGATCGACGTCATCGATTTGTTGGGCATTAAGTCGTAGCGCGACGATCTGATCATCGGAGAGTCGGTCAGCAGCGCAACGAGCGACAAAGCCCTCGAGCACGATGCGCATGCCGGAAAGCTCAAAGAGCTCCGGCACCGTGAGTACTCGTACCCGAGTGCCCCACATGCGTTCGGTGTGCATGAGTCCCTCGTGTTCCAGACGACGCATCGCCTCGACCACTGGAGTCGGACTCATGTTCAGCTTGGCGGCAATGCGCCGTTTGCGGACCCACTCGCCGGCGGAAAGTTCGCCGACAAGAATCATCTGGTGCATCTGGTTGTATGCCTGCTCGCCAAGCGTAATAAGCGGATTGGGGCGATCAGTGGTTTCTGACATGGAAGCCAATCCTTTGATATCCATATGCCAACGGGATCGCGCGGACCGAACGGCAGCGAGGTACTGCGTGACCATGATTTGATGTCACGCCTCGGTCGCTTTGTTCGTGTCCAATCAAGTTGCAGACCTGATCGGATGACGGCGATGGCTCAAGCGCGTCGGCGTCGCAAGGTGGCGGCGCCAAACCCGAGCAAAGCCAATGATGTGGGCTCCGGCACAACTGGCGGCGTGGCGGTGTCGTAGATCTTCACCGAGTACCAGTTGACCGCGACGTCGAGTCCTTGCCCGCTCGTGCCGTCACCGAAATCCACGGCATTCTGAGCAAACGGGAACCCGCCTGAGCGCGCGATGCTGCCGGCAGACACGTTCGACGCCAGCGCGCCGTCTACGTATACATTGAACGATCCGAAGGGCGCTGTGCCGGTGTATCCCATATAGATCGTGTGCGGGACGGACCAGTCGATGCCAGTGACAGCATCCGCAAGTGAGTTATCCCCGTATTTGATCCCGCCCGAGGTTCCTGAGCCGCTGTCGTCAGTGTCTTTATCGATGGTGATGTTGTAGGCAAAGGAGTCGTCACTCCAGAAGACGTACGCGTTCGCGTAATGGGAACCGCCGAGGAAGGGAACATCGGTGAGCGGCTGGACGCGCACTTCGATTCCGTACTGACCCGAGGCGAGGTGCATCACACTCCCCGCACTAGGCGAGAGGTATTCGCCGCTGGAAGTAACAGGGTCGTCGGCAGTGTTATCCTGAACCAAAGCGCCGCCGGAAATCGACATCGGCGTGCCGAATCTTGTCCAAGCGGGAGACACCGCATCGGGAGTCAAGCCGCTACTGGACTCATAACTGACCAGGACGGCAGCCTGGGTTGCCGCGGAAAGAAGCAGGACGGATCCGACGGCGCACGACAACATGTTTCGACCTGTGACCATTGTGACTTCCCTCGTAAACGCCCGCCGTCCCTGGACGCTGGAAACAAGTCCCAAGGCTGGCGAAGCGGCAGTGGAATTCCAGTGATGTCAAGAATACGGCGATTCATATATGGCTGTCAACCATTTTATTCGGCTTACGAAATAAAGAGCCGACCCGTCCGTGACGTCGGGTCCCACAGGGAGAGTGCAATGAGTGTCGAACGGTTCATTAAACGGTGGCCAAGCTCGTTCGGGTGGATGGGATCACTCAGAAGAAACGGCAGGGTTCCGTCTCGCTCCCATGGTTCCCAGTCTGAAAAATGATCGACAAGGAGTGCTCCTGATTTCGCAGCGATATCGTGGACAGCGGAGGCGTATTCGGGAAGGGCCGAATAGCGAAGCGAGTCATTGTTCATGATCCGATTGGGCGTTTGGACGACGATTTGGGAGCATCCCGACGCCGCCAGACGATCTAGCACATCCAGATAAACACGGATGAACTCGCCCACCCCGGCTGACCCCTGAGCACAGTCATTCATTCCGAAGTTCAGGACCGCAACGTGAGGCCGGTGCTGAAGGAGGCTCCAGTCCAGGTCGTCCGCGAGCGTATTGATCCGCCATCCGCTGACGCCGGTCTTAATAACGCAATCGCGACCGCGGCCCATTTCCCAGCGAACCCGCTCGCCGAAAAGTTCGACATAATCCCGCCACCCCATCGTGTGCAGCGCGCCATGGGTGATGCTGTCGCCTGCGAAAACCCAGCGAATTGGTTCAAGTGATTCGACAAGTCGGCTCAGGGTCTGAAGGGTGGTGGCCATCTGCGCTGAGTATACCGACCGATGGGGCGGTCAAGAGCGACTTTGTTTATCCTGTGAACAAAATGCTTGACGTTTTCGGCAGTGCATGGTTACTCTTGCGCACGATTGGATGGAATTCCATTGATTTCTGCAGAAATTTGGGCCGTGATGGATGTGCAAACGCAGCCCGACCCATCGAGCAAGTTCCATTTCGTTCGATCCTCATGAGGGAGTTGAGTTATGCGAAAAACAAACGGCCGCGTACCAGGAATGGCGGCTTCGATGGTCGCGATATGCACGTCACTCACTTCGGCGGCCACGCTTCTAGAGTTCGACGCCGTCACCGCGGGCTTCGACAACGAACCCGACGAACTGACACCCGCTTGGACTCGAAGCGGCTTTCCGATGTTCAATACCGGCACATTCCTTCTTCAGGACACGACGTTTGTCGCGAGCAACGACTCCGGCGAATACTACTCGCCAACCGCGGCGGATGGCGGGATTCCCGCTGGTAGCTTTATGCGCGGCGGCGCGCCCTACGGCATCGAGTTCAAAGTCCGTCCGCTCAATGATGTCGCATTCCTCGGCTACGCCTGGCCCGAACTCTACCTCGCGTGGAGCGACGACCAGTTCAACTACAACGTCACGATCTATCAGTTTAGCGGCTCAAACTCAAGCGGCACCGGCGACATCGTCTACGGGCGAGGCAGCTTCTCGCCCGCCATCACCGGCATTGACTGGTCGGTTGCCCATAGCGTTTTCATTGGCCATCGCGGCAGCGGCACCTCGAGTGTCTTTGACTTCTATCTCGATGGCGTGATCAAGTCGACGATCGTCGACGGCAGCATTGCCCGCAGCCGCGCCGGATGGGAATTCCTCCAGGACCGCATCAGCTTTGGCGACGGCACGACCGGCGGCCCGGGGAGTTCCGACGCCGCCGCCGAGTGGTACAACATTCGCGTCACCAACACGAACCAGCCCGTCGTTCCTCCATCGGAATGGGTCGTTAACGCGAACGGCAATTGGTCCAACGCGATCAACTGGAGCAACGGCGTCCCCAACTCGCTCACGGGATCGAGCACCGCCCGCTTCGGCACGGCAATCTCGGCCCCGCGCACCGTTATACTTGACGCAGCCCAGACGATCGGGCATCTGGTCTTCGACAGCCCCCAGCGATACACCGTTGCCGGTTCAAGCGCGCTCACGTTCAGCATTGCCGGATCCGCATCAATTGAAGTCGCCCAGGGCAGCCACACGATTTCGGCACCGGCACGAAACACTTCACCGCTCGTCGTCACCGTCGCCGCTGGTGCCGAGCTCCAAATGACCAGCGCCTCGAACGAAACCGGCCCCAATGCGACCTTTACCAAGAACGGTGATGGGAAGCTTCTTCTGGGCTCCCTTCTCGGTTACCGACTCACCGTCGATGGCGGAACCATCCAACTTTCCAATTCGGGCGGCCCGTTCCAGACCAAATTTCTTCATGTGAGCCCGGGCACGGCGAAGCTGGATCTGACCAACGATTTTTACAGCGTCGACTACGACACCGGCGAATCACCGTTGGTCGAACTCACCACATGGCTGACCACCGGGTGTAACGGCGGCACCTGGGACGGACCGGGCATCGGCTCGAGCCTGGCCCACGCCAATGGCCACGCCGTCGGTATCGCTGAGCAAGCAAACCTCGGCGTCGTCACCTGGGGCGGCGTTTCGGTCGATCCGACCTCCGTGCTCATGCGCTGGACGCTCGTTGGAGATGCCAATCTGGACGGTACGGTCAGCTTTGACGACCTGCTCCTGCTCGCGCAGAACTACAACGCTGGTAGCGGCAAACGCTGGACACAAGGCGATGGCAACTACGATGGCATCGTGAACTTCGACGACCTGCTGGCCCTTGCCCAGAATTACGGACTGACCTTGCTCAACGCGGTAGGCGCGTCACCCGACACGCAGCAGTTTTCGCGGGACTGGATCCTTGTCCAAAGCTTGGTGCCCGAGCCGACCGCGCTCGCCTCAGTGCTCGTTTCCGCTGGCCTGATTCGACGCCGCCGTGCGAGGTAACGTCTGCATGAGAACCAGGAGTTCGATTACCCGTGTGTTGGCGTTCGTCGCGTCGCTGTCGGTGCCACACGGCCTCATCGCTGCGCCGCGCCTCTGGACCCCCTCAGAGGTGTTTGTCGGTGGTGTCGGGTATCCGAACTTCCGCTCGCCGTCCATCACCGCAACGCCCTCGGGCACACTCATCGCCATCGCCGAAGGACGCTCGTTTGATGATCCTGGGATCGGCACGAGCGATTTGGATATTGTGCTTCGTCGCAGCACCGACGGCGGCGCGACGTGGTCGCCGATGCAGGTCGTAGACACATGGACTGGCGGTTCCAGCAGCAACCCCACGACCGTCCGCGACAACACAACCGGTCGGCTCTTTCTTCTTTACAATCGCTGGGAAGGCTTTCACGGCACCGTCGATTCGGCGCCCGGCACGAACAATAACACCGCATGGGTCAGGCAGTCCGACGACGATGGACTCACCTGGTCCTCGCCGACCAACATCACCACAGCCGTCAAGGACTACAGCAACTGGAACGCCGTCTCCTTTGGCCCGGGAAGCGGAATCCAGGCGAGCAATGGTCGCCTGCTCGTACCCAGCGCGCGATGGGTGAATGGGTGGGCCGGTTACGCTGTGTTCAGTACCGATCACGGCGCCACATGGGCGCGCGGCGCGCTCACGCCGGGTGGTAATCTCTCGGGAGAGAACCAACTCGTCCAACTCGCTGATGGAAAAGTACTCATGGACGCGCGGCCCAATACGATCAGCAATCCAAGGGCGAACTTCACCAGCACCAACGGCGGGATCACCTGGTCGACGCTCACCGCGGGTCAGTCGGCACCCAGTTCCCAGGCCGCGATCGAACGCTTCTCGCTTGCGAGCAACGGCGACGATCGGAATCGAATCCTTTACACCGGGCCCAGGGGTCCGACCGATCGGCAGGATCTGGTCATCCGCGCCAGCTATGATGAAGCCGTCAGCTATGTTAACGAGCGACTGCTCTATGACGGCTATTCAGGCTACTCAGATATCACAATCCTGCCCGACAAGAGTATCGGCGTGCTTTTTGAAACCAACGAAGCGCGCAGCCTGACATTCCTTCGACTCAATCGCGAGTGGATCGAGCCGCCAGCAAAACTCCAGGCGTACGAGGGCTTTCGATACAACACGAACACCCTTGGCACAAAGAACGGCGGACTTCTATGGAACGCCGGCTGGACTGGTGCCGCCAATCTCTCCGGCGCACCGACGACACGCATCGAAAACAGCGACCTGTCGTACATCGGATTCCCGTTTCCCATTGACGGACAACGACGCGCCTTTAGCGCCAACGGCTCAGGCGGCGTGATGGCGCGGGCGCTGCCCGCCCCAATTGATCTCAACAGCAACCAGGCCTCCTATCTCTCAATGCTCATTCGTCAGGACGATGTCGGCACCGACCTCGAAGGCGTGGCCGAGGCATTGGATATCTCGCTGCTTTCGGGAACCGTCAAGCAGATCGGCTTTGGAATACGCGGAAACGAAAGCCTCTACTACGACTTGCCCGGTCAGAGCGGCACCACACCCGTGGACACGCTGATCAAGAACGACGTCTATTACCTCTGTGTGAAGATCGAGCCCCAGGATTCCTCTTGGGGCGGAAACCGTGACCGGATCTACGTCAAACTCTTCCGCAGCGGAGATGCGATCCCGGCTGTCGACGATGGGTTGGGCTGGAGCCTCGCGGGAACTTCAGGCAGTAATGCCGCCGCTTCGATCGATCGCATTTTCGTTCGCGGAGGAACCGGCACAAACTGGATTCTGGACGAACTTCGCTTCGGCAAGTCATTCGGCTCGGTGGTGAGCAATGTTCTCCAGTACCGCTGGACCCACGCCACCGGCGGCGATTGGGGCGACGTCGCCAACTGGGAAGATGATGTTCCCATGGCTGAGGGACAACTCGCCCGGTTCGGCGGTGCAATCAGCGCGCCGGCGACCGTCAATCTCCAGGCGACGCGCACCGTAGGCGGCATCGCCTTCGACAACGCCAACTCCTACACGCTTTCTGGCGCCGCCGGACAAAGACTCATTCTCAATTCGCCTTCGGGCAACTGCAGTATCACTGTTCTCTCAGGCAGCCACGCCATTCTCGCGCCTGTTGACTTGAAACAGAACACGGCGATTTCCGTTGCTGCCGGCAGTCGACTTACTCTCGCCAGTGGCATCACTGGCGTTGCCGGGATCGCGCTGACGAACTCCGGCCAAGGCATGCTCGAAGCTGGCAACCTCCGCGTGGATGACCTGGCGATTGCGCAGGGCACGACGCGCATTCTTCCGAATGGGTTGGCTGCGGGGACGAGCATCGTGAGGACGCTCTCGCTCACATCGCCGGCCACGCTCGACCTGACAGACAACAGTCTCGTCATCGACTACGCCGGCGCGTCTCCGATCGCGCAGATCACCGCGCTCGCAAGCGCCGCGCGAAACGGCGGCACATGGAACGGCGCGGGCTTGACAAGCTCAATGATCGACAGTGCCAACGGGCTTGCTCTTGGAATCGCCGAAGCGTCTACGCTGGGCGTCTCCGATTTCGGCGGCGTCGCTGTGGACGCGAGCACCGTGCTGGTTCGATATACGCTGCTCGGCGATGCCGATATGGATCGTCAGGTCGAGTTCAGCGACCTGCTGCGCCTGGCACAACACTACGAGGAATCGGCTTCGGTTTTCTGGACAGACGGCGACTTCGATTACGACGGAACGGTCGACTTCAACGACCTCCTGGCGCTGGCACAGCATTACGGCACGGCGCTTCTTGCCGACGGATCGACGCACATTGACGCAGGAACGCAATCATCCTTCACATCCGACTGGGTTCTTGCCCAATCGCTGGTTCCCGAACCGTCTACAGTCGGCCTGCTTTGCATGATCGTATGGCCGCTGCGGCGTCGACACCTTGATCATCGCTTCGAACTCTGAAAGGGCTTGGTCGACTAAACTCTTCATCGTCGCGGCCGCCGTCTGCGTCTCAAACAGTGACGCATCGGCCGATCGATCCGGCGTATTGCCGTTTCAACGGTGATCATCAACACCCGCGAAGACGCATGCGAAGTTGAGGGTTCAATCGATACCACTGCCCGAATTCCGCCATTGATCGCGACGAATGTTCGTCACTGCCGCTCTCGCGTCGGTAGAATCATCGAAAGCGGAGGACGGTGGATGACGGAACGGACTGGCCAATGTGTACGCGAGCGCGTCGGCGTGACAATTCAACAGTACCGGTGTTTTCGCCGCGACGGATTCCTTGTGGTGAAAGGCGTCCTATCGAAGTCTGAGGTGGATGAGCTGCGCACTCACACCGAAGACCTTATGCAGGGGCGGCTGCCCGAGCAGCGAACCGGCGCGACGGCCCGGCGCCATGGCGACGGCGTGCAGGTGACCGATTTCGGCGCGCCGCCCGAGCATCTCACGCCTCAGGAGAAGGCTCACTTCTTCCTCCGCATCCACATGCTTCACCGCCGGCTCGAGTTGCACGAGCGGTACATGCTGCATCCTGGCGTGCTGGACGTGCTCGAGGTATTGATCGGGCCGGATGTGCTGGCGCTGCAGACGATGCTTTTTCTCAAGCCACCCGGAAGCGAAGGCCAAGGCTGGCATCAGGATGCGTACTACATTCCCACTTCGCCCGATACGCTGTGTGGCGCATGGATCGCGATCGACGCGTGCGACGAATACAACGGAGCGATGTGGTTCGCCAAGGGCAGCGGGCACGAACCCGTCTACCCGCCTTGTCCGGAGATCTACGGCTTCGGCGACAAACTCGTGCACGACATCCGCTACATCAAGGGCGTGAGCGACACCGACGATTCGAAGAACGCGCTCGCGCGGGTTGCGGGCGAATACGATCAGGTCCTGGTCTGTGCCGATCCCGGCGACGTCGTGTTTTTCAACGGCCACGTGCTGCATCGCAGCAAGCGCAACATCACCGCCGACCGTTTCCGGCGGAGCTTTGTCAGTCATTACTGCAACGCGCGATCGTTTACGCAGTGGGGCGTCGAAGAGGACGGATCGCTCGATGCGGATGGCAGCGCGAATCGATACCACATCCTCGCGCGCGGCGACACCCACTTGAGTTTCGCGAAGCCGAAGTTTGGCACCGAGTGCGCCGCAACGCAATCGCGCGCCGGCCGATCCGCGAGCGCAGAGTACGCGGCGAGAATCATCGCCGCGCACAACAACGGACTGCTCGGCTGCGGCATTGCCGATCCAACGGCCGACCACGATCACTGAGCCGACACGGTCGACGCGCCCGGAATGGACCGACCAATCGAGAGATCGACCGGCCGGCTCGATCCTCACAGGACGTCGTTCGCGACGCGCGTTTTCCGGGTAGAGATCTCCGTGGTGTTCGTTGCCGACGCACTCAGTGAGGTCCCGTAGGTCTGCGCGGTGATGAGGAGGTCGCTGAAATCGACGACGCCGTCGTAGTTGGCGTCGCCGCTGGCGTTGATTGCCGAGGATGCGCCGTAGTTCTGGGCGATGATCAGCAGGTCATCGAAGTTCACGGTGAAATCGCCGTTGAAGTCGGCACGAAGGAACCGGAAGGTGATCGTGGGACTCGAGGCCACGACCGCGTTCCCCGCGACATCGGTTGCGCCGCCGGTGTTGAAAATGCCGGTGTAGACGCCATCGGACAGTGAATTGGCTGGCGAAACGTTGTACCGGTACGCGCCGCTGGGCTGAATGCCGGCGAACGTGGTGTTGATGAAGCTTTGTCCGGTTGTCGTGTTCGTCAGTGTGAACGGGCCGGGCGTGCCGGGGGACGAGATCGGCTCGCTGAAGGTCGCATCGATCGCCTGGGCAGGCGAGCGAATGAACGTCGATGTGAGCGTTGGTGCGACCGTATCGATGACGACCGAAAGGGCGGCAGACGGCGCTGAAGTGACCGCTGCGACCGTTGCTGTTGCGGTAACGGAGTGCGTTCCGTTGGCTATCCCCGGCGCGGTGATCGACCAATTGCCGGCAAAGTCTGCAGCACCTGAAGCGACGACGGCGTTGTCCACGAGCAGGTTCACCGTCGCAAAAGCAGTTGCGGTTCCAAGGAATGTGGGCGTGTTGTCGGCGGTGATGTTGTCGACACTGCTCACCCCGAGATCGCTGGACGCTGCGAGATCCGGCGTGCTCGGCGGGCTCACGGCGCTGGCGATGATGTGCGTCGTGGTCGCGACCGCGGAGAGCGCACCGAAGTTGTCGGCGGCGCGGGCGTAATAGGTGTAGGTTCCCGAAGCGAGTCCCGTGGTGGCGACCGTCGCGCTGTAAGGCGATGTCGTGTCGCTGCCGACAAGCGTGTCGGCGGTTACCGTGCTCGTGGTGCCTGCCTGCAGGCCGGCAATCCCGTTCGTTTCTCGATAAAACGAAACAGAAGCGACCGAGCCGTTGTCCGCCGCGGAAGAGAGCGAGAGGGTGATCGGTACACCCGTGGCTGAGGATCCGACGTTCGGCGAGAGGGTGCCGACCGTCGGCAGCGGATTCGTGGTGGTGTAGAGGTCTGCCGCGTCGACATTTACTAGAGGATAGCCGAGGTCGATGAATTGAGCGGCGGTGAGCCGGCTCAGCGGGTTGCTCGCGCCGGCGATGAAGCCGGTCATCAACTCGTTGCCAAAGGTCGTTTCGCGCCAGTGCCCGTCGGCCGTGCCCGCGCCGCCGGTGTTCTCAACCGGAACGCTCGTAAGCGCGAGATTCCCGGCCATGCGACGGAATTCGGCCACGCCGTTCGTACCGGTGTAAACAGGATTGGAGGTTCCGGCGCCGGTGATCAGGCCGTCGAGGCTCCAGATGGTGCCAAGACCCAGAACATGACCCATCTCATGGAGGATGACATCACCGAGGGTTCCATTGGCCTGCATGTTAGCAAGGTCCGCCGTGTCGAACGTCATCTCGCCGCTGATGGGAAGGTTCGACGGGAGTCGGATGAACTGCGGACCGGCCTGCCCGAGGATGCCGCCAACGCCGTCGATGGCCTGGCCCTGCGCGGTGATGCGGATGTCATCAACGGCAGCCCCCCATTGGGAGGGGCTGGCGCCGATGTCGGGAATATCGCCGGTGATGACCGACTGCCAGCGGGCGGCGGCGTTGGAGAATGCAGCTTGTTGAGCGGCGGTCAGCCCGCCAGCGAAGGCGATTTCGATCTGGAATCCGGCGACTTCCGCGCCCCCGCCCGACGGCGCTTCGACCGCCTTGATCGCGGGGGTCGTTAGCATGTTGCCGTACACGCTGCCGTCGGCGTTCAGGACGGTCGAAAGCAAACGACGCGGTTCGCAGGCATCGATCGCGAACAACCGCCGACGATCCGCCCGGGTAGAAGGCAAACGACGCACTGCCCGACCACGAAGAGGAAATGCAGTTTTCATGATCTCTTTCGAAAGGAGTTACCGGACTATACCACGCACTTTGAACATGAAAACGCGAAATCTCGGTCGTGCCCTCACCCAGAATCGACGTGCAGACGACCGCGAAACGCCGGCTCGAAATCGGTGATACGCCATCTGACGAAGTCCACTCGGCAAGTGATCGGCATTCGGTTAGCATCCGAAGGTCATGGGCATCGCACGGACGCGACGCAAGCAAGCACGGAAGCTCCCCGTTCGCGCGATCGGGCTGGGGCTGCTCATCGGTTTTGTCGCCGTCGCCGGCTGCCTCGTCTCCCCGAAAGCCCGTCATTCTCGCACCGACGGCGAGCCGACGGTTCGCGTCCGGCTGCTCGCCAAAGCAGCCACCGTGGATCTGGTCGTTGACGGGACGCGTCGAACGATTTTCGCGGCCAACATTCGTAAGCCGACCTCCGTGGAATCGAAATCGGATGATCCGATCTCCATCGCCGGCCGACGCTTTCGCGGAAGCGTCCTGCTGGTCCCGGCGGGTGATGACACGTTCGACGTGATCAATGTGATCGGGATCGAAGATTACATCTCCGGCGTCGTCCCGCGCGAGTCGCCGTCGACCTGGCCGATCGATGCGCTCAAAGCGCAGGCGATCGCGGCGCGAACGTATGCGATCTACCAGTTGCGGACACGCGCCGGCAACGACCGGGCCTTTGACGTCTACGCCGACGTCCGCTCGCAGGCCTATGGCGGTGTCGACGACGAGCAGTCGGCGTCGAGCCAGGCCGTCGACGAGACGCGCGGCGTCGTCCTGGCGCAGGGCCCCAAAGGCGATGAGAAAATCTTCTGCACCTACTTCAGCGCGACCTGTGGTGGACTGACGGCCAGTGGCGCGGATGTCTTTGACGATTCAACGCCCACGCTTCGCGAACGCGTGAGCGACGGCTGCATCGATGCGCCGCGCTATCGCTGGGCCGAGGTCGCGATCAAGAAGGACGAACTGACGAGGCGAATCAAGGTCTGGGGCGATCGGAACAAGATGAGCATCGCGTCGATGGCGAAAGTGAAATCGATCGACGTTCTCGGCCGCAACGCGGTGGGCCGTCCCAACCGCTTCGCCGTGACGGACGAGACCGGCAAACGGTACACGATGGATGCCGAGCAGATGCGCAACGCCTGCAACGCCGACGGGCCGAAGGACGTGCAGATTTACAGCAGCTTCTTCACGCCGATCGCGACGGCGGACAGCATCCGGTTCACGGAAGGGCGCGGCTGGGGTCACGGCGTCGGCCTGTGCCAGTGGTGCGCCGCCGGCTGGAGTAAACGCGGGATGAAGTACGACGCGATTTTGAAGAAGTCGTATCCGGGTGCGATGCTGGTGAAGGCTTACTGATGGGATCTATCTAGCCCCGTCGCTGGCGCCGGGTTCATCACACCCTCGCGTCGCGGCTAGATGGTTTGGGACGGTCCAGGGTCTTTCGACGATGCGCGGGTCTACCTGAGACCGGAAAAACCGGTTACAACTCGCCGTTTCCGATGGACCGACCGCTTCGATACCAGTGTTTCAAAACCGACCCGACCAGTGCAGCGCGGCTTGGGCGGGTGACCACGCGCCATGGGCACTTTGATACGCCCGCGTTCATGCCGGTGGGGACGCAGGGGACGATCAAGGGGCTGTTGCCCGATCTGGTGAAAGACACGGGGTCGCAGTGCATCCTCGCGAACACCTACCACCTCATGCTCCGGCCGGGGGAGAAGGTCGTCCGCGATCTGGGGTATCTCCACGCGTTCATGGGATGGCGCGGCTCGATCCTCACCGACTCCGGCGGGTTTCAGGTCTATTCGCTCTCGGAGCTCAACAAGATCAACGACGACGGCGTGACGTTCAAGAGCCAGATCGACGGGGCGATGATCCACCTCACGCCGCAGCGGTCGATCCAGATCCAAAACGATCTCGGGGCGGACATCATCATGTGCTTTGATGAATGCCCGGAGTCGACGGCGCCGATGGAAGTCCAGCGGGGCGCGATCGAGCGGACGATCCGCTGGGCGGCGATCTGCAAGGAATCGCACGGACGAGAAAACGATCAGAGCCTGTTCGGCATCGTGCAGGGCGGGCTCGACCCGCAGCTTCGGGCGATGTGCGCGGCAGAGCTGGTGAAGCTCGATTTCCCCGGTTACGCGGTCGGCGGATTGGCGGTGGGCGAGGGGTTTGAGGCGATGCTGGCCGTGCTGGACGTCACGACGCCGCTGCTGCCGAAGGACAAGCCACGCTACCTGATGGGCGTGGGCTACCCACGAGATCTGGTGGAATCGGTCGCGCGGGGTATCGACATGTTCGATTGCGTGCTGCCGACGCGGAACGGCAGGAGCGCGAACGCGTGGACGAGCAGGGGGCAGATTCGGCTCAGAAACGCGAAATACGCAACCGATCGCTCGCCGGTGGATGAAGCGTGTGATTGTCCGTGCTGCCGGCAGTTTTCGCGCGGCGCGATCCGGCATTATTTCATGGCGGGCGAGATGCTTGGACCGATCCTGCTTTCCCTGCATAATGTGCGGTTCTACCAGCGACTGATGGCCGACGTTCGGCAGGCGCTGGCGGAGGATCGTTTCGAGTCGTTTCGCCGATCCGACGCGCGCTGTTCGCTCGGGCCGGGCACGGTCGGGAACGCAGTGGAGAGTTGAGAGTCGAGAGTGGAGAGTTTAAATAACTCTCCACTCTCGACTTTACACTCTCCGCTGTTTTGGAAAGGAAGTTCCGTTGTCTCTGTTTCACTACATTGCCACTGCCGCAACCACCGGCGCGCCGGGCACCCCCGCGCCAGGACAAGGCGGGATCGTCCCGCTACTGATCAATCTCGCGCCGATCATCGTCGGCTTCATGGTTCTCATGTGGATCATGAACGGCTCCAAGCGAAAGCAGGAACGCGAGCGAAACGCGCTGCTCTCCAACCTGAAGCGCGGCGACAAGATCCGCCTCATCGGCGGCGAGTTTGGAGCGGTCGTCGAAGTGAAGGACAACAAGGTCCAGGTGAAGGTCGACGAAAGCTCGAATACCAAGATCTGGTACGCCCGTGACGCCGTTCAGGCCGTCGAGAAGGAAACGAAGGACGAAGTGAAGTAGTGGGCAGTAAACGGCAGGCAGTGGGCAGGCCCCGCGTCACCGTCATTGCTCGAAGAGACCATCGAGACTGTTTTGAGGAGTTGAGCAGCGCACGTATCCGCGAACGGCCGGTTTCCACCGCCCACCGCCCACGGCCCACTGCCCACTGATAAAGAATGCCCAAGCAACTGACTGGCCGCGTACTGCTGATTCTCGCCGTATTGCTGTCGTGCCTGTACATCCTCTTCCCATACGCGTTGTCGCCAAATAAGGACGGCCATCGCAGCCTCAAGCCCAACATTCGTCCGGGCATCGACATGGTTGGTGGGTCGAGCCTGCTGTACGAACTCAAGTTTCCAGAAGGCACCTCACCCAGTACGGAAGTCCTCGAAAAAACGATTGCCGCGCTGCGTGAACGTGTCGACCCGGAAGGCGTGAAGAATCTCGTCTGGCGCGCCAGCGGTAACGACAAGATCGAAATCCAGCTTCCGGCGACCGATGAAAGCGTAGAAGCCAAGCCCAAACGCAAGGCACTGGCCGACGCCGAAAAGGCGCTAGACGCCAACAACGTGCGCACGCTGCAGGTTCAGGCGATCCTGAAATTGCCGCTCGCCCAGCGGACCCAGTCGCTCGAGCAGCTTGCCGAAGGCTCGCCGCGGCGGATGGAGCTCTTCACCAGGCTGCTCGAAGCGCAGACCAAGCTCGAACAGGCGCGGACCGCGCAGGATGCCGCCGGTGACGCTGCCGCGCGGGTGCAGATCGATCAGCTCATCACCCAGATCGCGCCGCTGAATGTCGAAGTGGCAGATGTCGAGAGTGCGCTTCACCTGACGAGTAAGCAGGAGCGCGAGGCAAAGCTGGAGCAACTTCGTGGCCACGACCCGAAAAACGTCAAGCTGCAGACGGCGGTGGACGCGTATGTGAAAGCCGCTGACGAGTTTGACAAGGTCAAGAACGCCGTCGGCGACACCGCCGAGTTGAAGAACCTGCTTAAGGGTTCGGGCGTGCTGACGTTTCATATCACTGTCAAGCCCGGCGACGCACCCGCGGAAGACATCAGCCGGATGGTCGAGCGCCTCGCCAAGGACGGCCCGCGAAGCCGGCCCGGCGACGACATGGCCTGGATGGTCAATGACCGTCCCGGCGCGATCGGCGGTAACACCGTCTGGCGCAAGTACGATAACAAGGAGTACGTGCTCGTCTGGATGCGCTCTGACAAGTCACTGCGCAACCGCGAAGGTGCCCCGAAGTGGGTGCTGAAGGAAGCGCGCAAGACCCAGGGCCAGAACGGCGAAATGCTGATCATGTTCACGTTCGATCCGACGGGCGCGCTGCTCTTCTCGGATCTGACCGGGCGCCATCGTCCCGAATCGCCGGGCGGCCCGTTCGACCTCGCGGCCGTGCTCGATGGCAAGGTCATCTCCAACGCACGCATCAACGATCAGATCGGTGCGACGGGCACCATCAGTGGCGGCCACGGCGGCTTTACGAACGCCGAACTCGATTATCTCGAAAAGACACTCAGCGCCGGCGCACTGCCCGCGCAGCTCAATGATGAGCCGCTCGTCGAGCGAACGGTCGGACCGCAGCTCGGCGCCGACAACCTCAGGGCAGGGTTCGTCGCGTGCATTTTCGGCGTCATCGTCGTCGCGCTGTTCCTGATCAGCTATTACTACCTGAGCGGCGTGGTCGCGATGATCGCGGTGCTGCTCAACATCGCGCTCATCCTGGCGGGCATGAGCGCGCTGCAGGCGACGTTCACGTTGCCATCGGTGGCGGGCATCATTCTCACGATCGGCATGGCGGTGGACTCGAACGTGCTAATTTTCGAGCGTCTGCGTGAAGAACAGCAGCGCGGGCTCTCGCTCCGCGTGGCAATGATCAACGCTTACGATCGCGCCTTCAGCGCGATTCTTGACTCGAATGTGACGGCCGCCATCACCGGCGTCATCCTCTTCCTCATCGGCACGGAAGACGTCAAGGGATTCGGTCTGACGCTGCTGCTGGGCATCATCAGTTCGCTCTTCACCTCGCTCTTTGTCACCAAGACCATATTCGCGTTCCTGATCGACAAGATGAACGTCGAGCGGCTCGGCAGTGTCCCGCTCTCGCTGCCCTGGTGGGACAACATGCTCCGTCCCAAGTTCGACTGGATGGGCAAGACCTTCATGTTCCTCGGCGGCAGCGCGATCTTCATTCTCATCGGCCTGTCGATCTTTATCTGGAAGTTCAAGGCTGGCGAAGTTCTGGACATCGAGTTCGCCGGCGGAACCGTCGTGCAGTTCGACCTCAAGCAGCCGACGCCGCAGGAGGAAGTCCGCAAGCTGATCGAAGACAAGTCGGTTCAAGCCAAAGGCAGCCTGGACGCGCCCAACGTCCAATCCGTGGGCGATTCGGTGAAGACGGCCGACGGAAAGACCGGCTACTCCACCTACGAAGTCATTACCGTCTCGACCGACCCGACCAAGGTTCGAACGGCGCTGGGCGATGCCCTGCGCGGCAAGCTGAACGTCGCCCAGGCGGCCACGTTTGACAACGCCGGCGCGCCGCTCGCCTCGGTACGCGGCACAACCGTCGTGCCGATCGAATCCGACAACCAGGAAATCGGCGGCTTTGTTCCGGCCAAGATCGCCGATCATGTCGGCGGCGTCGCGGTCATCGTCCGCAATCTCACGCCGCACCTGGAAATCAGCGACATCACGGCGCGGTTGGATCAACAACGGATTGCGGCCGGTGCGTCGTTCAAGAAGTTCAATGTCGAGCCGCTGCCGGACGGCACCGGCGTCGTCGTGCTTGCGAGCGATTCACAGTTCCTCTACTCCGGTTCGGACGCCAATGCCGTTCAGGATTGGACCTCGAACGTTGCCAATCCGACCTGGCAGCGCATCAACGATGCGATCGGCAAGCCCGCGGAGTTCAGTCGCGTCAGCTCCATCAACCAGTCGATCGCCGGTGAGGCGTCGACCAACGCCATCATCGCGCTCATCGTTTCGGTCACGGTCATCGTGATCTACGTATGGGTGCGCTTCGGCGATTTGAAGTACGGTTCGGCGACGGTTGTGGCCTTGGTTCACGACGTGCTCGTCGTGCTTGCGGCCATCGGTATTGCGCACCTCGTTTCGGCGACCGTCGTCGGCCAGTGGCTGATGCTCGAACCGTTCCGCATGAACCTCACGCTCGTATCGGCCATCCTGACGATCATCGGTTCGTCGATGAGCGATACCGTCGTCGTGTTCGACCGTATCCGCGAAAACCGCGACAAGATCGGCCATGTCGATCGCCAAGTCGTCAACGATTCGATCAACCAGACCCTTAGCCGAACGCTGCTTACCGGCGGCACGACCATCGTCACGTTGCTGGTCATGTACATCACCGGCGGCGCCGCGATCCACGGGTTCACGTTCACCATGTTTGTCGGCATGATTACCGGCACCTACAGTTCGATCGCGATCGCAAGCCCGCTGCTGTTGTTAGGCGTTCGCGGCAACGCGACGCAGCAGGTGCCGATCGCCAGGCCGGCCTCGACCTGATCTCAAACCGGCGTATTGATGATTGATCCGACGCTCGCAACCCGATGGTTGCGAGCGTCTTCGATTTCACGCGCACGCCTGAACCGCCGTCATGGCCATCGGGGGCAGCGCTCCGGGCGCGGCGATGCCTTTGCGTTCGGGGCCATTGCCGAGCCGGTCGATCGGAAGGTGCGCTTGGTCCGTCGCGGGGACGATGCTTCGCGGCTCGGCCGGGCGACTCACGCGCGTCTGGCGAGTTTCTCTTCGATCTTCCTGGCGACGTAGCGTTCGAGGTTCGGATCGTTGCCGACCGGAAACCAATATGAATCGGGGGCGACGACGCCGGCATCGCTGAGCGTGTTGCCGGTGGGCGTGTAACGGTCGCGGTAGATGGAGCGATATCCGGCGGCCGTCGTCAGGCGGCGCTCGGACAGGCTGAAGCGCTCGACCAGCACTTCAGGCCTGGCGACAAAGCGCCCGTCCGCATCCTTCTCGATTCGGACGGTAAGCGTTCGGCGAATCTTTCCCAGGGAGCTTTCGAGCTTGTCGGTCGACGTCCTCAATTCGGATCGCCAGACCTCGAACCACTGGGCGCTGATCGTCGGCTCGCTGCGATAGAGGCCGGTGCGATAGTCGCGGACCGAAGGCGGGAAGAGCAGTTCACGTGAAACCGCTTCGGTCACTTTCATCAGCGATTCGAAATCGCCGCCGACGATGCTCACGCCCGAGGGCTGTGTGGTCGCCGAGCGAATCGGCTGGCTGGAACAGCCACCGATCAGGCCAGCCATAGCGATGAAACTTGCGAGGTGTAAGTGTCCCATGAGAACTCCATTTCGATCACGATCGCTCGGTCGACGTCGGGCTCAGAGCGCTCCAGCGCTGGCCGACGGTGTGAAGGATCACGCTGTTCATCGTGTCCGGCATCGCGCTTGACCAGCCGGCGACGATGAGGATTCGATCTTCAATACTCGCGTAACTGTGCTGAAGCACGAGTTTGTCGACGCCGGCGATCAGTTCGTTCAGGTCGTGCGTGCGCCCCATTTCGTGCGGGACGACGCCGTAATGAATCGCCATGCGACGCAGGGTCTTGGTGTCGGAGGACAGGGCGACGATCGGACAGTGAAAGTGGTGCTTGGAGAAAAGCCGTGCCGTCGTGCCGCGCTGGCTCCAGATGACGACCAGCTTCACTTTTGAGTCCTGCGCGATGCGCCACGCGCCGCGCGCGAGCGCCTGTGCGGCGAGATCCCCATGGACATTCGGCGGTTCCGCATCCGGGGGAACGACCGAGTCGAGATATTGTTCGGTCGTCTCGGCGACGTGCGCCATCGTGTGTACCGCGCCGAGCGGGAACTTGCCGACGCTTGTCTCGGCACTGAGCATCACGGCGTCGGTGCCGTCGAATATCGCGTTGGCGACGTCGCTCACTTCCGCGCGGGTCGGCGTGCCTTGCTCCACCATGCTCTGGAGCATCTGCGTCGCAACGATGACCGGCTTTCCGGCGGCCTGGCAGCGACGAATGAGATCCTTCTGGATGATTGGCACCTGCGCGACGTCCATCTCCACGCCGAGGTCGCCGCGCGCGACCATCAAGCCATCTGATGCCGCAAGGATGTTGCCGATGTCGGCGATCGCCTCGGCCTTTTCGATCTTGGCGATGAGCTGGATGTCCGTCGCTTTTTTGTATTGAAGATGGCCGCGCAGAAGCTTGAGATCATCGGCGCGGCGAACGAAGGAAAGGGCGAGGTAGTCGAGATCATTGGCGGCGGCCCAGTCGACGCACTCGAAGTCGCGATCGGTGATCGAGGGCACATTGATGATCGTGTTGGGAAGGTTAATGCCCTTGGAACTCTTCAGGATGCCGCCGAGGGTACAGCTCATCTTCACTTCGCGGGACGTTTTCTCCGTGACGACGAACCGGAGCATGCCGTCTTCGATGAGGACGCGGTTGCCGATTTGGACGTCGTCGACAAACGTTTCCAGGATGGTCGAGACGCGCTTATTGGTGCCGACGATCGGTTCGCGTTGGACGATGATCTCGTCCCCGACGGCGACCGGCATGCCGCCGGTGCCGTTTTCGTCGGCGATCTGTCCCAGGCGGATCTTTGGGCCGCACAGGTCGCCCAGGACGGCAATGGGGTGGGTAAAGCGTTTGGACGTCTCGCGGATGAGCGCGAGCATCTCGGCGTGTTTGGCTAGGTCGCCGTGCGAGAAGTTCAGCCGGCAAATGTCGACGCCGGCCTCAAAGATCGAATAGAGCGTTTTTTCATCCGCCACCGCGGGACCCATGGTGGCGATGATCTTGGTTCGAATCATCGAAGGGCGATTGTGGGCTTCGGCGGCAACAATTCAATCGGACCTTCGATTTCTCGGGAATCACTTCAACCGGTATCACCTCCATTCTTCACGCGCGTGATCGGACCTTCCAAGCGGACCCAACGCGGTTATCGGGGATTGATATCCCCACTCGCCCGCCCATCCAGAAATCTTTCAGGCCAGACTTGTCGACTGTTTGTCGCAATCCGATATCGAACCCGGTCCTTTAAGGAGCCGAGGTTGAACATGAAAATCGTTTCTTTCGATGGTCTTGAGTCCCGAGTTCTGATGACCGCCGTCCACTCCGAGCCGCCAAATCCGACGGTGGATCCGACGGTGCTGGAAGCAGATCGCGCCAAGATCCAGGCGGACCTGCTGACGATGACATCGGATTACAAGGCGAACAGTGCCGCGCTGGCGGCCGCCCGGGCCGCACGCGACGCCCACAAGAAAGCGTCCGATGCGCTGCTTAAAACGCTGACGACGAAGAAGTGTACCGACAACAAGGCGCTCGCCGCGCTGCAGGGCAACCAGGAGAAGGCGCTGGCCGCCTTCCGGGCAAAGTGGGGACCGATCGTCGGTCCGCTGGAAAAGGATGTGAAGACGGACACCCCGGGCGAAACCGAAGAGGAACGCGCATCGGACGCGGAGCGGCTGGCGGCGTATCGCGTGCAGTTGATGGCCGACTACACCGCGATCACGGACAAGACCAAGGCCGACCGTGCCTCGTTGACCGAAATGGTAACTTCCGACAAGGCCGCGATCGACGCCGCCAAGGCGGCCGCGCTGGAACAGCTCAAGGCGGATGCCGCCGCCGTCAGCGCCGCCGAGAAGGCGATGCAGACCACCTTCAACAGCGATCGCGCCATCGTCCTGGCCGATTTCGCGACGTACCGCTCGCACGGTGGCAACGTCGACGCGCTCAAGATCAAGCTGCCCGGGCTTGAAAGCGTGAAGAAGTGATCTGACTCGACAAGGTCAAAACATATGCGGACGAGCCTGCGCCTCGCGGGCTCGTCCGTCTGCGCGCACGGGAATCGCGTCCGGATGCGTGGTTTCCCAGGCATGGCCCGCAAACTTTGCCTTCCAGCGGGCAGCTTGTCTGGTTCAACGGCGAATTGGATATCGATGTGTCCCAGACTGAAAGGAACTACCTTCATGCATCAAGTCACATTCTGCGTTCTCGAGTCCCGCACCCTTCTCCACGGCACATCGGTCGTCGTCGACCCCGCTGCGCTCGAAGCTGCTAGGGCGAATGTCATGTCGTCGCTGACGACATTGCAGGCACATTACGCGGCCAACAAATCGGCGGTTGAATCGGCGCGGGCGATGCTAGCGACGCATCGCGCGGGCGTGTCGGCGACGCTCGCGCCGCTGCAGTCGGAGTTACGGGCCGACAGACAGGCGCGCAACGCAGATCTCGCGCAGAAGCGAATGGACCTTAAATCCGTTCGGGACATCTGGCGACCGATCGTGGCGGCCGATCAGCTGGACGTCATGACCGACACCGAAGGCGAGACCGATGAAGAGCGCGCCGCCGACCTAGTGAAGCTCGAAGAGGATCGCAACACCTACAACGCCGCGCGAACGGCTGCAACCGTCGCGGTTGAGGATGCGCGTGCGTTCTGGGACCACGAACTCAGGACTGATCATGACGCGATCGACGCCGCTCGCGAAGCGGCGCGGTCTCAGCTCCGCGCTGATGAACTCGCAGTGAAAACCGCGCAGCGCACCATGCGGTCAGTGTTTAATACCGACAAGCTGATCCTGAGAGAAGCGATCGACGATTATCGCGACGCGGGCGGCCGGAAGAGTGATCTGCACCTGCCGGCGCTGCCGAAAATCTGTTAACGAAATCTGCCGAAACTCCCTGTCGATGCTCAAAAGCGAAGGCTCGCGCACGGTGCGCGAGCCTTCGTTTGTTGTCGAAGTCACGATCACCCGATCAGGCCTTGGGTGCCGCTTCCTTCGCCGGCGGCAGGTTGAGCTTGATGTGGGTGTCGCGAAGCTGGCGTTCTTCGATGGCGCTCGGCGCCCCAGACATGATGTCCGAGCCGCTCTGCGTCTTCGGGAACGCGATGACGTCGCGGATGTTCTCGATGCCGCGCAGGAGCATCACCAGTCGATCCAGCCCCAGCGCGATGCCGCCGTGCGGCGGAGCGCCGTAGGTGAGCGCATCGAGCAGGAAGCCGAACTTGGCTCGCTGATCTTCCGGGCCGATGCCCAGGAGCTTGAAGACCTTGCTCTGGTGATCCATCCGGTGGATACGGATCGAGCCGCCCCCGATCTCGTAGCCGTTGAGGACGATGTCGTAAGCCTTGGCCTGGATCTTTTCAATTGCCGCCCGGTCGGTCGAATCGAGTTGATCCATGTACTCGTCCTTCGGCGATGTGAATGGATGGTGCAGGGCGACGAACCGCTTGTCTTCTTCATCGAACTCGAAGCTCGGGAAGTCGACGACCCAGACGAACGCCAGTTCCTTGTCCGGCGTCATCTTCAGGTCGCGGAACATCTTCTGGCGGAGTTCGCCGAGCACTTTGTGGACAACCTTGGGCTTGTCGGCCGCGAAGCAGAGCAGGTCGCCTTCCTTGGCGCCGAGGCGTGCGAGGAGATCGCCTTCGATGCCCGCCACGAACTTGGCGATGCCGGTGTCGAGCTTGCCGCCGACGACTTTCGTCACGGCCAGGCCCTTCGCGCCATAGTCCTTCGACCAGACCGCGAGGGCGTCGGTCTGCGCGCGCGACATCACACCGCCGCCGGGGACGACGATGGCCTTGATCATCTCCGCGCCGGTGAAGACCTTGAAGTCAGTCTTCTTGGCGAGGTCGGTGATGTCGATGAGCTTCATGCCGAACCGCAGGTCGGGCCGGTCCGAGCCGTAGCTGTTCATCGCTTCGTCGTAGCTCATGTGGTCGATCGGCAGCTTGACGTCGTGGCCCTTGATGTCTTTCCAGATCTTCGCGATCAGGCCTTCCATCACCTTGATGATGTCTTCGCGGTCGATGAACGACATCTCGACGTCGAGCTGCGTGAACTCGGCCTGCCGGTCGGCGCGTGGGTCTTCATCGCGGAAGCAGCGGACGATCTGCATGTACTTGTCGCAGCCGCCGACCATCAACAATTGCTTGAACAGCTGCGGGCTCTGCGGCAGTGCGTAGAACGTGCCGGGCTGATGACGCGAAGGGACGATGAAATCGCGCGCGCCTTCGGGCGTGCTCTTGGTCAGCATGGGCGTTTCGATTTCCCAGAAGCCCAGGTCGCCGAGGTAGTCGCGCATGATCTTGGTCACGCGGTAGCGCGTGCGCATCGTGTCCTGCATGCTCGGGCGGCGCAGGTCGAGGTAGCGGTATTGGAGTCGACGCTCTTCGCCGGTCTGCTCGTGATCGTCCGGCAGGAAGGGGGGCGTCGGGCTCTCGCTCAGGACCTTGAGATCCTTCACCCGCACTTCGACCTTGCCGGTGGCGAGCTTGGGGTTTTCGAGGGATTTGCCCTTGTCATCCGTCCCACGGTCGGCGACTTCGCCGGTGACGGAGATGACCCACTCGCTGCGCAGCTTCCGGGCGAGTTCGATCGTTTCCGGCCCGCACGCATCGGGCGTGAAGACGAGTTGGGTGAGGCCGTCGCGGTCGCGGATGTCGATGAAGACCATGCCGCCGTAGTCGCGGTAGTTGTGAACCCAGCCGGAAAGGGTAACGGTTTTGCCAACGTCGGAAATGCGGATCTGGCCGCAGGTGGCGGAACGGAACTTGGTTTGGATGTAGTCGGACATTTGATTCTCGAAAAAGTGGCACGGGCGTCTCGCCCGTGAAATCTAAGAGCATGGGCGAGACGCCCATGCCACGGGGACAGGTATTTTGCAGAAATCAGTTGTGAAGGGAAACGAGAGCGGGCACGAAGGCTCACTGAAGGTTCAGGAGTCGCGACGTGCCTTGATATTGGCGTCCGAATTGAACTTGGCCGCGTGGGGCATGCGAGGATTTATCGGCAAAAGTAGCGCGGTTGTAAAGGCAATTCTCAAAGTGGCATGAGCGTCTCACCCATGAATCTATCCACGGGTCGGGGCGCCCGTGCCACGTTCTACCTGACCACCCACGACGGCTTCGCGAGCCACTCCTTCAACACCTTCTCGGCCGGTTTGCCCTCGGGTGTGTAGCCGCGCTCGATTTCTTCCAGCGCGGCGCCGTCCGTCGCGTCCGGCGTCGGGCTCCATTCCCAGATGCTAAAACCCCCGAGCTGCGGGTCGCCGTACCAGCTCTCGAAAAAGCCTTCGTAGAGTCGCTTCTGAAGTTCGTTATCCACCGGGTCGCCGGTCGTGTAGTCCCATGGGTCGCGGGCGGCGTTGCTCATGCTGCACCAGCCGGCCTCGAGGAACATCAGCGGCTTGTCCTTCTTCGCGACGAAGCCCAGCACGTCCTTTTTGATCTTCGACCAGTGCTGCTTGATCTCTTCGACGCTGGCGTTTTTGTCTTCGCCGAGCGTCCAGTAGCTGTTCATGCCGATCATGTCGAGCTGATCCCAGAACTCGATGCCGGAGTAGTGGTCCCAGTTGGCGGAGTAGGTGAGCTTGCCATGGAAGACCTCGCGGACTTTGCGGATCGTCTCGCGCCACTCATCGGTCTTGGGTTCGGTGCTGACGAGTTCGGAGCCGATGACCAGCACATCCGCGCCGTTGCCCTGCGCGATCCACGCGAAGTGGGTGAGCATTTCGCGATAGCTCTCCCACCAGTTCGACCACGATTCGGGTTTGATCTGCCCGCGCCACTCGCCGCCACGCGGCTTATCGAGCAACACGATCGGCATGATGATGACGCGTAGGTTTTTCGACTTCGCGTGCTTGATGAGGTCGGCCAGCATCTCCGGCGTCGGCGTCATCCGCATGTCGAGATAGATGCGCGAGCTGCTGCCGTTCTCCTGGCGCGTGTCGATGACGAACTTCACCGTATCCGCGCCGACAGCAGCGATTTCGTCGATCGACTTCCTGTACTTCTCCATCCAGTCCATCCGCTGGATCTGCATGCCGATGCAGCGGTAAGGCAACCCCTCGCGGCCGGCGCGGGTGGTGGGTGCGAGGGCATTGGAGGGTTGAGTCGAAGGATCGTCCGTGTGTTCCGGCCGCGCGAGGAACGTACAACCGGCGATGACGAGATAAACGGCGGCCGCGATGAAAACGAAAAGTCGAGTCCACATGTCCGGGGCGGATGGTAGCAGAAGTGAAGCATGATCCATACGCTTCGTATGTGCGTGCCGATTTCAGAATTCCGAGTCGAACGGTCAATCGGTCAACGCGTCGCGCAGTTCCCGGATCGTCTTAAGTAGGACCGGATGAACAACGTCCGGAGCAATCTCCGCGAGCGGGATCAGGACGAAGGCGCGCTCATGCATCCGCGGATGCGGAATCGTCAGTCGGTGTTCCTTGCAGATCAGCGTGCCATACAGAAGGAGGTCCATGTCGATCACGCGAGGCGCATTTCGTACTGCCCGAGTTCTGCCCAATTCCAACTCTATCCCTTGAAGCTCTTTGAACAACACGCCGACGGGAAGGGTCGTCTCAACTTCGATTGCAGAATTGAGAAATCGCGCCGCGTCTGGCGGGCAGTCAACCGGATCGGTCTCAATAGCTGTCGCGACCTTCTTCACGCTGACTTCTGGAACCGCGTTCAGACGATCGATTGCGTCGGAGAGGTTGCGCGCGCGGTCGCCGAGGTTTGATCCCAGCGCGATGTAACCGGTTTGATTCACGCGGAAATGATAGAGGAAGGTGGCGGGATGGGTGAGGCGCTGCGCGTGGAATAAGGGCGAGCAGGCTCGCCGGCTACACGATCTAACCATCAGCCACTCGTCACTAGCAACTCACTCAATACGACCGGACGATGATCTCGCGATCCGGTTTGCCGTCGTCGTCGACATAGAAGCGGGCGCGATATTCGAGTCCGCCGCCGGGGCGAAGCACCAGGTCGGGCAGCGGCGCGCTCGGGTTGGCGACCAGGCCCGCCTGGTTTGCGTCCAGTTCGTGGCCGGAGAGGTCTTTGAAGTAGATGTCGATGTCCGGGTTCGTCGTCCAGCGGAGCTGGCCCTTGGAATACTTGAGCTGGTAGCCGCCGCGTTCGAGATGCGTGCGGAAGTCCGGCAGCGAGCGAAAGGTACGCTTCTCGGAGTTGTTGATTTCGACCATCAGGTCGGAAAGCACTTCGGCGTTCTCGACGAAGTTCGACTCTTGCGTGGCGGTGAGCGAGCGGGCGTAGGCGAGGAAGCGATCCTGGAAAGCCGCGAAGTTCTCGCCGAAGTTGGCGCGGAACGCGTCCTTCGCATCGATGCCGAACTTGATCTGCGTCAGCATCTTGAAAAACCGATCGCGATAGAGCGCCTTGCCGGTGGTGGCGTCGCACGCGTAGACGAGGAAATGGACCATCGCCCACGCCTGGTTGTATTGCGAACTGCCGCGGTCCCGGTCGCGCATGTTGCTCGCCCAGGTCTTGTGATCCATGTAGACGAAGTCTTCGAAGGGCATGAGGCGACGGTTGCTCATGTCGTCCTGCAGTTGCCGGAGTCGACGCGGCGGGACCTGCTCGACGATGAAACGCTTGCCGGTGTAGATGCCTTCTTCGAACAGCTGCGCGATGCCTTCGTTCACCCAGACGGGTAAATTCGGACCGATCAGGCGATTGGCGAACTGGTGAAATGCCTCGTGTTGCAGTGTCCGGCGAAGCGCGTCGCGGCCTTGCGTTTCGAGGTACGCGGCCAGGCAGTTTTTTGCGGGGATGAAGACGCCGCCGGTGTTGGGCAGGCGGTCGTCGATGAACTTCATGTAGTCGAGCTTCTTATCGAAGATCCAGACGTTGAGCTGCTCGGAGCTGTCGCTGCCGAACGCCCCGAGCCGGCGGGCGTACTCCTCGTACATCGCATCCAGCCGCTCGCCCAGATCGCGAGCGAAGGCCGGCTCGACGTCCGTGTGAAGCGTGTAGTGAGCGGTGGGGTAAATGGGCAGCGAAGGCGCGTAGTCGGCCCGCGCCTGCGAAGCGAGAAAAGCCATGACCAAGGCAACAACGAGATTGGCAACGCCCAGCCCTGGCGTTTTTACTTTCACAGGCACGCCCTTATCATCGGCACGCCGTTGAAATTGATGTAGTAGTGAACGCAACTTTTGCGAGCACTTCGTCATCGGTTTCGCGGCGCGAGTTGAATGCGTAAATTCCCAGACGTTATCGGTCGCGTGGTGACGGCCGATTCATGCGGACGCGGCGGTGCCGAACCGTATCGGCCGCCCAATCCGATCTCAAGAAAATTCTTGTCTCCGTCAGGGTTTACCGGATGGAAACCCAACAATCCGCAGTGAAGCAAGATTGTAGGCTTCAATGATCGACAAGACGAAATTGGACGAGTGATGACAGCAATGAGTGAACCTGCCCCCAACCAATTGGAAGCCGACCGACGCGCCAAGCTCGAAAAGATTCGCGCGCTTGGCATCGACCCGTTCGGACAACGTATCGATGGCTTGATCGCGATCGCAGATGCGCGATCTCAGTACAAACCTGAACACGGACACGACGGCGGCCCGATCGTGAAAGCTGCGGGCCGCATCACCTTCCGAAAAGATTTCGGCAAGCTCGTCTTTATGTTTATTCAGGACGAGACTGGCCGCATTCAAGTCGCGATCGACAAGAAGCGCGTTCCGGAACTCGACTGGAATCTCGATCGGCTGCTCGATCTCGGCGATCTGATTTCAGTGGAAGGTCCGCTTGGTGTAACCAAGACCGGCGAAACCACGATTTGGGCGAGCTCGCTCTCCATCTCCTGCAAGACCCTCAACCCGCCGCCTGCGAAGTGGGAAGGGCTTACCGACCAGGAGGCCCGCTACCGCCAGCGCTACGCCGACCTCGCCTACAACCCCGAAGTGATGAAGACGATGAAGCTGCGCATCCGCATCGTGGATGAGATGCGGAGCTTTCTCCGCGCGCAGGGATTTGATGAAGTCGAGACGCCGATGCTCCAGCCGATTCACGGCGGCGCGGCGGCCCGCCCGTTCGTGACGCACCACAACGCGCTCGACATGAAGCTCTTCATGCGCATCGCTCCCGAGCTCTACCTCAAGCGTCTTCTCGTCGGCGGATTCGGAAAAGTCTTCGAGATCAACCGAAACTTCCGCAATGAGGGCATCTCCCCGCGCCACAACCCCGAGTTCACCATGCTCGAAGCGTACGCCGCGTACTGGAGTTGGGAGAAGATGAGCGAACTGGTCGAGGAGATGATCTGCACGGTCGCGCAGAAGGTCATCGGCGGACTGGTCATTGAACACAAGAACGATGCCGGTGACGTGACGAAGCGGATCGACCTCGGCCAGCGGCCGTGGCCGCGTCGCGCGATGGCCGATCTTGTTCAGGAGAAGACGGGCTGGCGCTTCAACAAGCTGCCGATCGATCAGGCGGAGCTCGTGCGTATCCGCGAAGCGAACCCTGGCAAGGACCTGAAGTACCATGCCGAGCCCGCAGAGCAGCTCACGGAGCTGTACGAGAAGCTTATCGAACCGACACTCATCAACCCAACGTACGTCACTCGCGTCCCCGGTGTCATCATCCCGCTCGCCAAGCGGTGCAAGGACGATGACTACTTCGCGGACGTGTACGAGCTCGCCATCAACGGCCAGGAGATTTCGCCCGGTTACACCGAGCTGAACGACCCGGACGTACAGGCGGAGCATTTCCGGCACCAGGTCGGCGATCGTGAAGAGCAGCAGGCCGTCGATGAAGATTTCCTGACCGCGCTCAAGTACGGCATGCCGCCCGCGGGCGGGATCGGGCTGGGGATCGATCGGCTCGTGATGATGCTGACCGGCGCGCCGAGCATTCGGGACGTGATCCTGTTCCCGCTGATGCGGTCGCAGAGCTAGGGAAGGTTTTGTTTGTCATCCAGAGGGAGCCCAGGCGAGCGAAGGATCTCGGGTCACAATACGCGTGCAATGGCCATTGACGCCTTGGGAAGGATCAAATCTTTCCTACCACGCTTTTGCCCTATTCGCGTCGCGCAGACCCGAGATCCTTCGGCCTCTAAGGCTCCCTCTGGATGACACACGTGCTTTACGACACCACCAACACAACGCACGGAGGCAGCGGCCTTGGTATTGAACTACTCACTCATCGCGTTCGTGCTCGCCGTCCTCCTTTTGCCACTGATCGTTCTAGCGCTTCCCTTCGCGCGGGCAATTATCGCACTGCTCATCGGCAAGTATCTCCTGAAGCGTCGGCTGGCGTGGGTCAGCTTCTTCGCGACGGTTCTCTGCGTTGCGCTCGTGCTGATCGTGCTCAGCGTGATGTCGGGCTGGCTCAAAAACTTCAAGGACTCGTTCAAGACGATGAGCGGCGACATCATTGTCTCGCGGCAATCCTCCAGCGGCTTTTCCGGCTATGAAGAGATCATCGCCAAAGCAAAGGAACTCCCTGATGTGGAGACGGGGATCCCGATCATCCGCACGGCAGCGCTGCTGACGATGCCGGGCGACTGGAACAACTACGTCTCGGTCGTCGGCCTCCCGATCGAGGAGATCGACAAGGTCACCAATTTTAAAAAATCGCTGTGGATTCAGAACGGCGAAGAAGGCGCGCGCCCGCCGGGCACGGACAATCGCGCGCCGTCGTTTTCGCTATGGCCGGAGATCGACTACCAGGCGCTCGCGCCGCGGGACAAGCAGGCGCTGCGCCGGCCGGGAATCATCATCGGGTCGGCCGTCATCGGCGTGAAAAAGGATCCGAAGACCAAGAAGATGAAATGGGAAGAGTTCCTGGTGGGCTGCTGGGCCAAGCTCACGGTGATGCCGCAGAACGAAGAGGTGGGGGCCGAGAAGTCGAGCATCAACGCGCGGACGACGGCATATTTTGTCGTCGACGGGTCGCACACGCAGGCGTTTCAGCACGACAACAACGTGTACGTGCCGTTTGACCAGCTCCAGGCCGACTTGAATCTCGCCTACAACCCGTACGAAGTGGAGGAGTTGACCGATCCTCGAAACCCGAAGAGCCCGACAACAAAGAAAACTGTTGCTGATCCCGCTCGAACCACGGAGGTGCAGTTCAAACTCAAGTCCGGGGCCGATCTGCAGGCGGCCAAGGCGAAGATTCAGAAGATCGTCGACACCGTTTCGGGACAATCGGAGACGAGTTTCGCGCCGATCACTGTGAAGACATGGGAGGAATCGCAATCGCAATTCCTCAACGCGGTCGAGAATGAAATCACCATCATGATGACGCTGTTCGGCATCATCAGCCTCGTGCAGGTGCTGATGATTTTCTGCATCTTCTACACCATCGTGGCCGAGAAGACGCGCGACATCGGCATCCTGAAAAGCATTGGCGCCAGCGAATGGCACATCGCACAGATCTTCCTCACCTACGGCGCCGCGATCGGCTTCGTGGGCGGGGGAATCGGCGTCGTGATCGGCTGGCTGTTCGTCAAATACATCAACGAGATCCAGGACGGAATCACCAAGGTCACGGGCCGGCAGATTTACAACTCGGAGATCTACCAGATCGACCGCCTGCCCGATGTGATCAGCTGGAAGGCGGCGGTGATCATCTGGCTGGTGGCGGTGGCGGCGTCAATCGTCGGCGCGATCATCCCGGCGACCTTCGCGGCGATGAAACGGCCGGTGGAGTCGTTGCGGTTCGAATGAAGAGGCACAAGGAGCGCCGCTAGCCGCGTTCTCATCTTCCCACTGCCCACTGCCTACTACCGACTGCCTGTCGTCTTCTTTCCCAGGAGCGGCACGTGATCAAACAGGATCATCCCGCCGACCAGCACCGCGCACATCGTGATGAGCGGCATGATGCCCATTGCGAAGAGCTTGAACGCGACGAACACATTCAGCGCGAGAGCGATGCCGGTGAAAAAGATCGCGACGATGACGAGGTTTCGCGTCGGCACGCCGCGACGGTAGAACGCGAACATGAGGGCGGCGTCGAAGAGCAGGGCGATGCCCATCAGGAACAGACCCGTCTCGCTCCACGCGGTGCCGCCTGCCGACTCAGGATGGCCCATGATCGTCTGCAACTCGAAGTACTTCACGGGCGTGACGCCATCGGGCTGCAGCCAGCCCGTAGCGAACTCTTTGCCCGAGAGATTCGCCACGGCCCATCGTCCGAAGTTTCCGCCGAGCATGAGCAGGATGACGCCGAGGATGAGCGAAATCCAGACGGATGCAATGCCGAACCCGAGCCCGCCGTCTGAAGGTGCATAGATCACTTGTCGCGACTCTTCAGACTTACGCGGCGTCGGCTCCTCCGTCTCAGGCGCAGGCGGCTTGGGCGTGTCCGACATCTTGGGCAGTTGTGAGAAATCCATCGGCCTCCCCGGGTTTGCAGGACTTTCCAACTCTATCGAATGAGAGGTAGAGCCGCGAGTCCGCTCGCGCAGAGTGACTCTCGGCAAGCCAGATTTTCTGGTGACCCGGGTCACGGGTCAGATTCGCGCGTACTGAATCGAGATCGAGGTTCATCCGATGAATGGCGCGTGCGATCTGTATCCGATCTACGCAATGTTCCGGGAATGTCTGCATGCGAGTGGCTGCTGGCGGCGATCACCTGTGTGATCCTCTATCCGGCCGCGCTGCTGATCCTGAGCGGCCCGCGATTATTCACCCGGCCATTCTGGGCCGACGAGACGCTCAGCTGGCTGATTGCCTCCGATGCCGATTTTTCGCACGCGATGGCCGCGCTCGCCGGCGGAGTCGACACCAATGCGCCGATCCTCCATTGGATCTACCGATGCGCAGGCAATGCGTTCGGACATTCGCCGCTGACCTACCGCGTCGTGAGCGCGGTCGCGATGTCGCTCGGCGTGCTCGGCGTGTACGACTCGCTTCGTCGTTTCGCGCTGAAGTTGCCGAGTGTCGCCGGGACGCTCGCAATGGTCGCGCTGCCGATCGTTCTCTCGCACACTACGGAGGTGCGATTCTACGGCTACTTCCTCACCGCGGCCGTCTGGACCTGTTACTTCGTTGATCGCCGGTTCGATCGGCCGACCGTCGCGAATGCCATGGCAGTAGGCGCTTCGTCGATCGCGCTGTGCGGCACGCACTACTTTGGCAGTCTGGTGGTCGGTTGCATCGCGATGTTCGCGCTGTGCCGGGCACGCTCGTCCGGGATTTGCCGCGCGATCGACTCGGTATGGCCGACGGCACTCGGGGCGGCGACGACGCTCTGCCTGCTGCCCCTGCTGGTCACGCAGCGCCAGGCGCTCGCCGGCGCCGGTGGCACGTGGGTCCCAATCACTTCCTGGAGAATCTGACGACGTCTATTTCGCTCTTGGTGCCAACGGGCGCTGCATTCATCCTCGGCGCAATTCTCGCGTTGACGCCGATTGTCCATCGCTCGAGTGAGTGCGAAGATACCCCGGCTCCATCGACACAATTGTGGTCCCTCGCGCTCTTGCCGGTGGTGATGATCGCGTTCGACCGGCTCGTCCAGCCGGTGCTCGTCGCGCGGTACATGATCCCTTCAGTCGCCGCTGTGAGCGCGCTGGTATGCGCATGTGTCGGGCCGATTCCGAGGCGGGTGCAACTCGGCTCGATCGGGGCGCTCGCGGTGCTCTTCGTCAGCGGATCGCTCGCACTGCGTGCCAGGATCGAAGATCCTGATCCCCGCTCCGGGATGGGCGTTCTTGCGCAAGTGCCGATCGATGATCTGCCGATCGTCGTCGACTGGCGCGGCCATCTTCTGCCGATCTGGGCCGTCCGACCCGGGCAGCGCGACCGAATCGTTTTCCTTGACGACCCGTGGCTTACGCATCCGGATCTTGACCGCTCGATCCCGTTCGAACGCGAAATGGTTCGCATCATGAACCGTTTCTACGAATTCCCGAAAACGATCGGCATTTACGAGCTTTCTCGGATGAACCGGTTCCGACTGGTGACCGAGTTTCCCGAGTCGGCCAAGCAGCGAATGGGCGACATGAGCGTCGTCGACCGCTCGCCTCTGACATTCGTGGTGGAGCGGCATCCCGGCTCGGCGAATGCGCGCTGACGGCGCCGGGCGATCCCCATGATAAATCGGATTTGATTCGGCGACGGCGGACACGACAATCCGCCGCCATGGCAGATGTCTCGGATGAAATCGTCGCGCTGCAGACCGAAGCGCTCGCGGAACTCGAAGCCGTTGGTTCGCCTGATGCGCTCGAACAATGGCGGATCAAATACCTCGGCACCAAAGGCAAGATGAAGGACGCAATGAAGCTCCTGGGCAAGGCCGCACCCTCGGAGAAGCCGACGCTGGGACAGAAAATCAACGGCGTAAATGCCTCGCTCAAGGAAGCCTTCGAAGCCAAAAACAAGTCGATTTCATCGAATGTTACGGCAGATAAGGACGCGATCGACGTAACCGAAGGCGCGAAGAAGATCGCGACCGGTCGGCCTCACGTCATCAACAAAGTCGTCGATGAATTGCTCGAACTCTTCGGTCGGCTCGGGTTCGCCACTGCGACAGGCCCCGAGCTGGAAGACGATTGGCACAACTTCGTTGCGCTCAACATTCCCGAATCCCACCCGGCCCGCGATCCGAACGACAATTTCTACCTGGCAGGGCAGGGCGACTGGGGCAAGGGCCTGGGCACGCTGTTGCGCACGCAGACCAGCACCGTCCAGATCCGCATTATGGAAACCCAAAAGCCGCCCATCCGGGTGGTCATCCCCGGGCGGGTCTATCGTCCCGACACGACCGACGCGACGCATCTGCCGATGTTCCATCAGCTTGAAGCATTGGTAATCGACCGGGACGTGACGATGGTCGACCTCAAGAGCACCGTGCTGCAGTTCGTGAAGGGATATTTCGGCGAATCGACCCAGGTCCGGTTCCGACCCAGCTTTTTCCCGTTCACCGAACCGAGCGCGGAGGTGGATGTGTGGTTCGAAGACAAGCAGAAATGGATCGAACTCGGCGGGTGCGGGATGGTCCACCCGAACGTGCTGCGCAACTGTGGAATCAGCCCTGACGACTTCAGCGGCTGGGCGTTCGGATTTGGGGTCGAGCGGATCGCCATGCGAAAATACGCAATCTCGGACATTCGCTCGCTGGTCGAGAATGACCTGCGATTTTTGTCGCAATTCTAAGTGTCTTTTGAAGTTGACGTTATGTCCGGTGTCAAGGTGATTTCCGGTTCTACACCTGTCGATTTGTGATCACGAGACTTGCAAGCGGTCAGAGTGCCGCTAATATCCCGCCCCGCGTCACTGATCGGCAACGGTTGGTGACGCGAGGCGAGTGGCGAAAAAAGTTGTCCGCCGGCCTTGACAGTCGCCACGATAAGCATAAGTTGTACGACCCGCAGTTGAGAAAGCTCAACGATGCGAGTGACGAAAGAGGTTGATGAAAGCAATCGATTTGAACCCCGCCTGGTAGTTTTCCGGTTCCCTTCAAACAAATTGAAGTGGCCGGACGATCCGGCGTCGAATGCGACTTGCTGAGTGAGTCGCGGGTTGCTTGTTGGTCTGAATCGGTAGTGAACGGTAGTGCAAAGCCAAAAATGGACGCGAAGGTTCTTTCGAGAGCCTTCACCTCCGCGGTTGGCGGACTCGAAGAGGCGAAAGCCGAATCGGGAGTTCTTTGAAAAGTGAATAGTTCTGTCAAGAATGGAAAGGTGATGCTTTTCGGGCGTGTTGTGATGACATGGCCTGAGAGCATCTATCACTGAGTGACGCGAAGTGAAAGCTGGTCGAAAGTCCAGTTGGTCACGCGTGTCATTGAGCACCTTTTCGGCGAAAAGCGAATGATTTGAACCAGTCATTCGTATCCGTTATCGATCGTGATCTGGCTCGGGAAACCGGGTTGGAGCGTAATCGTTCTGTTGCCCATGGAATGAGGGTGATCGATAAATGTGATCAAGTTACTAAGGGTACATGGTGGATGCCTTGGCATCGAGAAGCGATGAAGGACGTGATAGCCGACGAAACGCTCGGAGTAGCTGGCAAATAAGCAATGATCCCGAGATTTCCGAATGGGGAAACCCCACCTTCGGGTGACTTCATGGTGAATGTATAGCCATGAGGAGCGAACGCAGGGAACTGAAACATCTAAGTACCTGCAGGAAAAGAAAGAGACATCGATTCCGTAAGTAGCGGCGAGCGAAATCGGAATAGCCCAAACCGGGATTCGTCCCGGGGTTGCGGGCGCCTTGAGCTGAATTAGTTCTAGTCGAACCATCTGGAATGGTGGACCAAAGAGGGTGAAAGTCCCGTAGGCGACGGAATGAATAGGCGTTGAGAGGCGTACCAGAGTAGTACGGAGCTCGTGGAACTCCGTATGAAGCTGCGCGGACCACCGCGCAAGGCTAAATATTCCTCGATGACCGATAGTGAAGTAGTAGGGCGATTGAAAGGTGAAAAGAACAGCTGTTAGCTGAGTCAAAAGAACCTGAAACCATGTACTTACAAGCGGTCGGAGCCCTTTATGGGTGACGGCGTACCTTTTGCATAATGGGCCGGCGAGTGCACGTTTGTGGCAAGGCTAAGGAGTTAAGCTCCGGAGCCGTAGTGAAAGCGAGCCTTAAGATGGCGTTAAGTCGCAGGCGTGCGGCCCGAAACCTAGTGATCTACCCATGGCCAGAGTGAACGCTCCGTAAAAGGAGCGGGAGGCTTGAAACCGTGAACGTTGAAAAGTTCTGGTATGAGCTGTGGGGAGGAGTGAAAGTCTAATCAAACTGGGAGATATCTGGTTCTCTGCGAAATGCCTTTAGGGGCAGCCTCGAGCAACTACTCTATGGGGGTAGAGCTACTGAATGGGAATGAGGGCCTACCCGGCTACTCATCCCAATCAAACTCCGAATACCATAGAGACTATCCTGGCAGTGAGTCGGCGAGCGATAATGTTCGTCGTCAAAATGGAAACAACCTAGATCGCCAGCTAAGGTCCCAAAGTATAGCTTAGTTCGTGAGGAAGTTATTCTACTGAGACAACCAGGATGTTGGCTTAGAAGCAGCCACCATTTAAAAAGTGCGTAATAGCTTACTGGTCGAGTAGAGTAGCGCCGTAAATGATCGGGAATAAGCAATACACCGAAGCTGCGAATACGAAAGTGTGGTAGCAGAGCGTTGTACTCCGCATTGAAGGTCAACTGTGAGGTTGGCTGGAGCGTGTACAAGTGAGAATGCCGGCATGAGTAACGATAATGCAGGTGAAAATCCTGCACGCCGAAAGCGTAAGGTTTCCTGGGGAAGGTAAATCCGCCCAGGGTTAGTCGGGAGCTAAGTCGAGGCCGACAGGCGTAGACGATGCACAAACGGTTAATATTCCGTTACCGTCGTGGAGATCAAATCAACGTGCGGTTTTTCAAGCCATGCAGTTCTATTAGCTATTGCTGCATGGGGCGAGAGATCCAAGAAAAGCGTTGAGGGCAAGACGACGTCCGTACTAAAACTGACACAGGTACGCGAGGAGAGTATCCTAAGGCGCTCGAGAGAACTGCGGTTAAGGAACTAGGCAATCTAACCACGTAACTTCGGGAGAAGTGGACCCCACGCAAGTGGGGCGCAGAGAAGCAGACTGGGCGACTGTTTATCAAAAACACAGCTCCGTGCTAACTCGTAAGAGGATGTATACGGAGTGACGCCTGCTCGGTGCCGGAAGGTCAAGGAAGCTGGTTAGGGGATTTATCCCCGAAGCTAGCGACTTAAGCCCCGGTAAACGGCGGCCGTAACTATGACGGTCCTAAGGTAGCGAAGTTCCTTGTCGGGTAAGTTCCGACGTGCATGAACGGCGTAACGACTTGGTCGCTGTCTCGACCGCAGACTCGGTGAAATTGAAGTGGCGGTGAAGATACCGCCTTCCCGTAGCAAGACGGAAAGACCCCATGCACCTTTACTATAGCCTGGTACTGATGCCGG
>JANOBD010000072.1:0-28416 GCA_031411495.1 Phycisphaerae bacterium
TTCGAGTTCGCTCTTGAGGTGGCGGACGCGCAGCAGCGACTTCACGCGCGTCAGCAGCTCGAACTTGTTCACCGGCTTGCTGATGAAGTCGTCCGTGCCACACTCGGCCGCCTGTTCGACGTCGCCGAGTTCGTTCAGCGCGGTGACCATCAGGATCTGGATGTCGCGCGTCTTCTCGTCACCTTTGAGTTTTCGACAAACCTGGTACCCGCTCATGCGCGGCATCATGATGTCGAGGAGGATCAGATCCGGATGGTGTTGCTCGACGGCCTCCAGCGCTTCGATGCCGTCGCCGGCGGTGTGCAGCTTCACTGGCAACGTTTCCAGGAACGCCTGGAGCAGTTCGACGTTTTGCGGGTTGTCATCGACGATCAGTACGGTCGACTGGGGCAGGAACGACTCGTGGGTCGTGGCTTGCGCGGCGGGAATCGGCGTCGTTGTATCGGACATGAGTTTTCACCTTACGCCGGTCAAAATGGCGTGTAAAGATCGGCTAGTTGCCGGAGGTCGCGATCGCCGCTGACAGCTTACTTGGCGTCCTGTTTCCAACTCACGAGTTCGTAAAATCCGCCGGTATCGCGACGCAGATAGCCGAGCGTGGCCAGTTCCTCCCACACCGTCCGCCCGAAACCGGAAGGAGGCTGCATGGAGACGATCTTGCTCTTGTCGGAGCTCATCGGCCCGTGACCGAGGCGCGAGTCTTCCTCGAGCTGGCTCGCTTTCAGCCGTTTCTTAAATGCCTTGAGGGCTTTCCGCTGGTCTTCGTTGAGATCGTTCATCGACACTCCCGAAACCGTGCATTCTCGCCGAGTGGCGGCGCAACTCAAGTTTGTCCGCCGGAACGAACGCAGGATACGCTCAGGGGAGCACGCGCATGGCCATTGCGCCGACGGATTCCAGTTGTTCGCGCGTCGCGCCGCCTGCCGATTGAACCGACATTCCCCAGACGACGGTGATCACAAACCTGGCGGCGTTCTGGGCGGCGTAGTTCCCTGGCAGATCGCCGGTTGCGACCGCGTGCTCCATTCGTCGGGCGAGTGCCGCCTCGGCGCCGGCACGCCGCATCGCCAGCGACTTCCGGACCGCGCTACAGTTCGGCCCGGTCGCGAGCGCGCCGTGGACGAGGAGACACCCATCGGGATGGCGCGGGTCCATGGCGAGGTCGATCGCACCGGCGAAGAGTTTTCTCAAGACAAGCTCGATCGTCGGCTCGCGAAGTGCCGTCGGAAGGTACACCGCTTTTTTCTGAAGGTAGCGTTCGAGCGTCTTGTGGAACAGCGTCTTCTTGTCGCCAAAGGCGTTGTAGAGGCTCGGTCCGCTGATTTTCATCGCGCGTGTAAGTGCCGAGAGCGAAGTGCCTTCGTACCCATGCTGCCAGAAGAGCATCATCGCGGCATCGAGCGATTTCTCTGGATCAAAGGAACGTGGCCGGCCGCGCTTCAATGTTTTTGTCCTCAACGAATTTCTGAACACAGCAAATAATACCCTTGAAGTGTCGCGCGGTCATCGATATTTGTATCGATCGTTCCAAAATGATTGGCCTGCGGTCGCGAAAGGTGAAATGTAGGAATTGCATCGGCCGGGAAGGCCGCAGGCATGGGTGCGTTTTCGCGAGCGCACTTTGCCGCGAACGCGGCAGCAGACGATCGAAATTTCTTCAATGCGGGAGGCAGCGATGGCAGGCGTACGAGTTCTCGTTGGTACGAAAAAGGGTGCGTTCCTCTGCGAGTCGGACGCCGGCCGAAAGAAGTGGAACATTACCGGCCCGCATTTCGCCGGTTGGGAGATCTATCACATGAAGGGCTCGCCGGTGGATCCGAACCGGATCTACGTCTCGCAGACGAGTGGCTGGTTCGGGCAGATCATCCAACGCTCCAGCGATGGCGGCAAGACCTGGGAGCAGCCGGGTGTCGATCCGAACGAGCCCAAGACCGGTCCCGACGGCATGCCCAAAGCCCAAAGCAACAAGTTCCAATACGAAGGGGATCCCGGCACGCATCAACATTACGACGGGACCCCGCGGAAGTGGGAGTTCAAACGCGTCTGGCACATCGAGCCGTGCCTGACGAATCCGGATGTCGCCTATGCCGGCGTCGAAGATGCGGCCATCTTCAAGACCACCGATGGCGGGAAGAACTGGAAGGAACTGCCCGGTCTCCGTGCGCAGCGCGGCAATGAATGGTCGCCCGGCGCCGGCGGACTCGGGCTGCACACGATCATCATCGACCCGAGTAACCAGAAGCGGCTGTTCATCGCGATCTCGGCTGCCGGCGCCTTTCGGAGCGACGACGGCGGTGCGAACTGGAAGCCGATCAACCGTGGCCTCAAATCACAATACATTCCCGATCCCAACGCCGAGATCGGCCACTGCGTTCACCGCATCGCTCAGCACGGCAAGAAGCCCGAGACGCTCTACATGCAGAAGCACTGGGATGTGATGCGCTCCGACGATGCCGGCGACAGCTGGTACGAAGTTTCCGGCAACCTGCCGAGCGACTTCGGCTTTCCGATCGACGTTCACGCGCACGAGCCCGAGACGATCTACGTCGTGCCGATCAAGAGCGACAGCGAACACTATCCGCCGGAAGGAAAGCTGCGCGTCTACCGCAGCAAGACCGGCGGCAACGAGTGGGAGGCGCTCACCAACGGCCTCCCGCAGGAGAACTGTTTCGTGAACGTCCTGCGCGACGCGATGTGCGTGGACAAGCTCGACCAGTGCGGCGTCTACTTCGGCACGACCGGCGGGCAGGTCTATTGTTCGCCGGATGGCGGCAATACCTGGAGCGCAATCGCGCGCGACCTTCCTGCGGTGTTGTCGGTCGAAGTACAGACGCTCAAGTGATCGCGGTTTCCCCGGCGTTCGGGCGCGCCGATCCTTTCGTTCATCGGCGCGCCAAATATCACGGACCTTCAATCTGGAGCCACGTGCAGGAAATCACTCCCTTCCTCTGGCTCAATGACAATGCCGAAGCTGCGGCGAAGTTCTACGTCTCGATCTTCAAGAACTCCTCCATTCTCGAATCGCTTCCCGGGCCAGGCGGAAAGCCGCTCACCGTGACGTTTCAGCTCGAAGGGCAGGAGTTCATCGCCCTCAACGGCGGGCCGTACTACCAGATGACGCCGGCGATCTCCTTCTTCACCAAGTGCGACACGCAGGAAGAAGTGGACCGGCTCTGGAATGCGCTCCTCGATGGCGGCAAGCCGATGCAGTGCGGCTGGCTGACCGACAAGTTCGGGGTTTCATGGCAAATCATTCCCATCCAACTCGGCCAGATGCTCAAAAGTTCTGAAAAAGCGAAGGCCAAGCGCGCCATGGACGCGATGATGGGCATGGTCAAGCTCGATATCGGCGAACTCCAACGCGCATTCGATGGTGTAGATTGAGGCTCGACCTGCAATGCCCGCCGTTCGCGTCATTCTCCCGTACCATCTCACCGTGCTCGCGAAATGCGAGCGCGAGGTTTCGCTCGACGTTGAAGCGCCGATCACGATTCGATCCGTGCTGGACGCGCTCGAAAACCAGTTTCACTCCCTTCGCGGCACGGTTCGCGAGTACGGATCACTCAAGCGGCGGGCGCTCGTCCGCTTCTACGCATGCGAAGAAGACCTCAGCCACATACCACCCGACGACCCGTTGCCGGCCGCTGTTGTCGAAGGACGTGAACCGTTCATCATCCTCGGCGCGATCGCCGGCGGATGAGGTTCACGATCCCTTCCGAAAGATTGCGAAGGCGTGACACCCTCACACGCCTCCGGTCAATTCGGTGCGGTTAAGTTGAAGGTTGCGTCGTCGCGGGCGCGCCGTTCATCCGCTTCAGCGACTTCAACAGGAAATCCGTATCGGTGAACGGATCGCCGCCGGTGCGCTTCCAGTGCACCCGGCCCTTCGTGTCGATCAGGATCGTCGAGTGCAACTCCATCTCTTCAAAGTCATCGTAAGACGTGAACCGGCGGGCGTTGTCGTGGTCGCGGTCCGAAATAAGCCGGGTCGACAGTTTGCTCAGCTTCTCCGAGGCTTTGTTTTTCTCCGGGGTGGCGCTGCTGACTGCGAGCACGACGGCGTTCTCGGCGGCCCAATCGGTCGCGCGGTTGTTGATCGCAACCAGTTGCTCGACGCAGTGCACACATTCGTCCCCGAGATAGAACACGAGCAGGACGTTCTTGCCGCGGAAGTCCTCGAGGCCGACGGTCTTGCCGTCGGTGTCGAGGCAATTCAGCTCTGGCGCGGCGAAGGGTTCCCAGTTCAGCGGGCCGAGGTTCGATTGCGCATCGAGCGTGTACGGCCTTTCCGGTGCCGGCGTTTGCGCGATCGGAGCGGCGTCGAGTCCCAGGGCATCGATTTCCGCTTTCCATCGCAATCCGGGATCGCAATTCGACCAGACATACGCGAATCGGCCAGCGTATTCCGTCGCCTTCTCACGGTTGCCGGCTTTGAAATGGGCCAGAGCCAGGCCGGCGAGCGAGAACGCGTCGTTGCGTTCCTGTTTGAGCGAACGCTCGTAAGCCTCGATCGCGAGCCTGAACTCACCGGCGCGGAGATAGACATCGCCGAGCAGGCGATTGATCGGCCACGCCGCGTTTGGCGGATCGTTGATGTACTGGTCGGCGTCTCGCTGCTTCTTCTCGATGGCCGCGGCGTCGGTCAGGAAGCGCGTCGCGTCGAGCAGATTCCCTTCAGCGGCGCACAACAGTCCTTCCGCAATACTCAACGCCATGGTCGCGTCGTCGGCGAGATGCTCCTGGATGGTTTTGTCCGTGCTCACTGCATCCGTCTTTGTCTTTTGGGCCAGCGCCTGAATCTGCTCTTTCACCTCGGCGAGGCTGGCGCGGGCGTCAACGGTCTTGCCCTGCCCGATGTACGCGAGCGTCTCCACGTACGCCCGCTGCAGCTTGTCGGCATCGCCTTCTCGCCACTGGATGATCCCGGGCTTGAGGATGTCATCCCACTTCTCGAACTTGATGAGTGCACGAACCTGTGCGGTCAGCCCTTCGGAGAAGGTGCCGTACTCCTGCTCCTTGTTGCTCCGCGGGTCGTGCGGTGCCGCCATCAGATCGGCGGCGCCCTGCAGCGACGCGCCGGCCATGCCGAGCTGCTCGTGGATGTAGCAGAGGTAGTTGCGGTTGTGCGCGAAGTTCCACGTCTCAAACGGCAGCGCCAGTCGCTCGTTCATGTAGCGCAGTTCGACGCGCGTGGCGGCGTCCATTGAGCGGGCGGCCTCGTGCCACATGCCGATCTTCGAGTAGTTGTGCCCGGGCATGTGATTGGCATGGCCGATGCCGGGAACGATCTGGCCGTACGCCTGGCAACTGGCGATCGCCTGCTCGGCGAGGACGCCGTCCCAGTTATGGATGCGCGTGTGGTGCGCGCCGGGGTGATCCGGCGCTTTCTGCAGAATATCTCGAACGATCATTTCCGTCCCCAGCGCGTTGCCAGACTGAATCGAGAACATCGCAAGCAGCGTCTCGGCTTCCAGATCGTCGGGGTACTTCAGTACCAGTTCCTGGAGCTTCTGATTGAGGATCTTCACGCGGGCCGTCGGTTCGACGCTCATCGCGGCGTCCCAGGCTTCGATGTACAGACGCTCCCGGTCGCTCACGGCGTCCTTGCGTCGAACGGCTTCCTTGAGGAAGTCCTTGTAGCGCTTGACCTCGGGAAAGTCGCCGAGCCCGGTCGACCAACTGATCCCGCAGCGGGCCAGTCCCCAGTAGGCCATCGCGCAATCGGGGTCGAGCTTCAGACACCAGCGAAACGAACGCTCGGCTTCCTCGTACCAGAACGATTGCAGCAGCGCATTCCCCTGGTCAAACCATTCCTGAACCTCGGGGACCTTGCTGGTGATCGGGAAGTGCGCGCTGCCGATGCCGTCCATGTGCCACGGCTTCTGTCGAAGCCCGGTGTCGAACGCGCTGCCGTGTTTGGAATGGCCCATCGAGTCGTCTGCGCCCGCGACTGGCACGACGAGAAGCATTACGACCAGGACCAGGGGGATACTCAACGCTTTCATGACTGCTCCAATTTCTGCGCGAAAGGTGATCAACCGGCGACGTGTGAACCCGAGTGCGGCGTCCATGAGCGGCCTGGCATATTCGAGTGGCCCAGCCGTTCACGACGCGGACCGAGTGTACTGCACACCGATGGAAGCGCTTCCGAATGTTTTACAAGCGGACGCACTTCTCAGATGTCGCCGACATTCACTGTTTGAGCGTTCCACTCTCGACGAGCGTCTTGCCATCGATCGTCACGGTGCTGCCCGGCAGAAATCCCGTGAACGAGTATGGCGCGTCGTTCTCGCCACCCGCCCACGTGTTGCCGCCGATGCTCAGTGACACCATGCCGGAGGCGACCCAGGTCAACAACTTCGGCGACGGCTTCACGGCCGGGTTGATGCCGAGATCGAAGCCCGCGAACTCTTCCTTGCCCGCACCGGCCGCGTCGTACTGCGCCTTGATCGCCTCGAAGCCCGCGCCGCCGCTCATCGACGTCACTTTTCCGTTCCTGATGTCGAGGGTCACGCCAGTGACGTCTTTGCCCATGAACATCACGCGATCGATGACGATCTTCCCGTTGGCCGAGCCCTGGGTCGGAGTCGAATAGACTTCGCCGGCGGGCAGCCACACCATGCACGCCGCGCCGCCCTTGGCCCGATCTTCATCCGAGATCACGCCGTCGGACACCAGCACGGGCCGGTGCTCGATGCCGAAGGTCAGGTCGGTTCCGTTCGGGTTGGTGATGTGCACCTGCTTTCCTTTCTCGATTGCCGCTTTGACTTTCGCGCCGCTCGACTGAAGCGCCGCGTAGTCGACGTTCACACCGGCCCAGAACGTTTGCGAGAGTTCATCCACCGACATGCCGTACTGCTTGGCGGTCGCTTCGGTGGGGAACAGCCCGTTGCCGAGCGCCACTTGCCGGACACCTCGCTTCATCATCGCCTCGAAGACCGGCATGCCAGCGTTGCCTCGCGCGGTCATTCGCTCTGGCGATGCGTCCGCAAACAGTGCCGGGTTTTCCATCGAATCGATTGTGATCTGCGCGTCCACGATTCCCGCCAGCGCGAGGCCCAGCGCATCAGCCTGGCTATCGAGCGAAGCCGGCACTTCATCGAACATCCGCCGGGCCAGTTGGTCCGAGCCGACAGTCAGGATCGGGAAGGCGCCCTTCTTCCGCACTTCCACGGCGACGCTCTCCAGCAGCGGCATGTCGGTCGCGCGGCCGGAGATCATCACCTTGTCGCCTTTTTTGATGTTCGCTGCCGATTCGACGAGCGTGCGAGCGGTCGTATTCGGATCGGTCGGACCCGAGGCCCATGCCGAAACCGCCGAAGCCAGAACACCCATGCACAATGCCGCCGCGTACGATTTCGTCCATTTCATCACGATCTCCAGTTTTACATTCCACCTGATTCGCCCGCGCCATTCGCGGGTTCAGCCACCAAGCGACGCGGGTTCGCCACGTGCGACAGGATTCGACCGAAATCTCCGAAAAAACCCAGGAGCGGCAGGGCACGCGATGCACTGTGAGTTTGGGCAACCGTTTTCTCGCCAAAGTGGGACGTTGTGGGACACCACGGGAACCCGCATCGCCCCATCTCGCACCTCCATCCCGTGTTAACGTGGTGGATCGTGGTGGATTGATGCCCAACGTCCCGACGTGGCCGGGAATTGGTTGATCTTTGTATGTCAAAGAACGAGTCCGGCGCGCACCACTCCCGCCGGACAAATCATGCGAGCTTGCGGGCGGTGTGACTTCGACGTCAAGAAACGTCTGCGACCTGTTACGGAGCGGCACAGGAAATTCGCTCTCTTGCGACCACGGTGCGTATCGATCACTTCAGCCGAGTCGATGCGAGTGGATTCCTCGCGGGTCGGGCGGCGCATCGATGGGGTTTTTGTATCACGATGCCCAGGTACTTCAGACGATCATAACGCGTCGCCGATACACACCGCCGCAATGAACGCGGTATCATCCGCACGGCTGCGAAACCCCTCGCAGGAGGAACACGATCATGGCATGTCTCGTCGTTACAGAAGGGCCGGCAACCGGCGCACTGTTCGCGCTCTCGGCACACAATCTCGTCGATATCGGCCGGGATGAGGAATGCACATTCCAGATCATCGATCCGCTCATCTCGCGGCATCACCTGCAAGTCCGCGCCGAGGGCAACGGGAAGCACGTGGCCATCGACGCTGGCAGCGCCAACGGCGTGCTGATCAACGGCGTTCGAATCGTGAACGCGACGCCGTTGAAGAATGGCGACGAGATCACCCTCGGCGCGACCAGGGTTATCTACAGCGACGCCGACTACCCGGACGCGCAAAGCGCGATGATCGGCGTGCGGCCGGGCCGGCAGTACAAGGCGTCGACGATCATGCGGAAATAAAGACCATCGGCCCGACGCGGGCGCCGCAGGAAAGGGCGTGCCGCGCTACACGTCTGCCGCGAGCCCGGCGGCGCGGCGCCATTGTTTGAGTTGGCCGTGATGGTACGACAGGTGCGAGGTCAACATAATGATGGCCACGTGGCCGATGGTGGGCGTGATGCCGCCGAACTTCTCCGGCGCGGGCCGCGGAAAGTAGTCGGCATGCTTCTCGGCGATTACCTTCATGAGTCGCGCGTGCCTTTCGGTGAGGCGGGACAGGAGTTCGCTCTTCGTCGGATAGGCGGTGTGGTCGGCGACGGGCGTGGTGCCGTAGCCAAACTGTTCCAGCTCCGCGTCGGCGGTCGGCACGCTTGTATCGTCGAGCATCTTCAGCAACTGCCCGTCATACGCGCCCAGGTGCGCCAGCATCCATGCCGGGTGATTGACGACCGTTCCGGGCTGTTCGCACATGCGGGATTCGGGAATGTCCTTCACGCCCGAGCGTATCCAGTCGACCGTCATCGCGGAGATGCTCAGGAGTTTGCTGACCGTTTCGTCTGAGGCGCTCTTCATCAAGCAGAAGGTAACGAATGCCCGCGCGTTCGAGAAGTCGCGCTGCATCCGGCGAGGGTACGTGAATCGAATCGTTTTCCGGGACGAGGCCGGCGTGATTCACGCGACCGGCACAGGCGGCTTGCGTCGTTGTCATCGTGATGCGGGCCCACGGAGATCGTCTTCACTTCGGCTGCGTCGCAGCCGGCTGCGTCGTTGTGGCTCGTGTCGTTGCGAGCAACTGTTCGAGCTTCGCCTTCCACTCGGCGGCTTTTGTGTCGTAACCCTTGCCCGGCTCGGCTTTGTCCCACGATTCGTACAGATCCGCCGCCAGTTGCATGGCGTTGATCGTCGTGGTGGCGGCGGGGCCGATCTTAGCGGCGGCGCCGGGGATGGCGGCTTCGATCAGCGCGGCGGCACGCGCATATTGATCCCGCTCGACGAGAACCGATGCCAGCTTGTACATCGAGATGTAGGTACGCGGATGATCCGTGCCGAGAACCCGCGTGCGCATGTCGAGCGCTTCCTGCAGGATCGACTCGGCACGGACCAGGTCCCCGCGGCGCTGGAGGATGCTGCCGAGGTTGTTCAGGCCGTTGGCGACCAGCGGGGAATCGCCAGGGAAGAGGCGCTTCCACATGTCCAGCGCCTCACGCGCCAGCGGCTCGGCGGCGGCCAGATTGTCATGTGCCATGTAGAACGTGGCGAGGTTGCTCAACGTGCCGGCGACATCGGCGTGGTCTCCCGGAAAGAGCCGACGGCGCATCGCCAGCGACTGCCGGTAGAGCGACTCGGCCTCTTCCGATTTGCCGGTGGCCGCGAGCAGGAAGCCCAGGGTGTTCAGACTGATGGCCACGTCCTGGTGATCGCCGGGGAAGAGGCGCTTGCGCATGGCGAGTGCCTCGCGGGCCATCGCCTCGGCATCGGTGAAGTTTCCGCGTTCCTGCAGGAGCTGCGACAGGTTGTTCAGACCGGTGGCGATGGCGGTGTGGTCGCCCGGCAGGAGTCGGCGCTTCATCTCGAGCGATTCGCGGGACATGGCCTCGGCGCGGGCGAGGTCGCCGATGCCGTTGAACATGACCGCGAGGTTGCTCAGGCCGGTAGCGACCTTGGGCGAATCGCCGGGGTAGAGGCGCTTCCAGATGTCGACCGCTTCCTGGAAGTAGGGGATCGCGCCTTTCTCATCGCCACGCTCGTAGAGGATGCTGCCGATGTTGTTTAGTGCGGCGGCGATCTCGGTGTGATCGCCCTTGTAGAGCCGCCGGCTCATCGCCAGCGATTCACGGTAAAGCGCTTCGGCGCTATCGAGGTTTCCGCGCTGTTTGCGCACGGAAGCGACATTGTTCAGGCCGACTGTCACGTGGTAGTCGTCACCGGAAAAAAGTCGCTTGCGTATTTCGAGCGATTCGACGGCGAGCGTTTCGGCACGTGGCAGATCGCCCCGATCGATGCACAGCGCGGAGAAGTTGGTGATGGCCTCGGCGGTCTCGATGCGATCGCCGGGGAACATGGTGCGAGCGAGCGCGACGGCGGGCTCAAGCATGCGTTGCGACGCGTCGTATAGCGAGAGGTCGCCGTAGGTCTTGCCGATCGTGCTGCGCAGGCTGAGTTCGGCCTCGGGGACAGCCTTGAGGTCGCCCTTATCGATGCGTGCGGCTGCGGCGTCCATCATCTCCTTCAGCATGGTGATGTCGCGACCCTTGGCGACGCTCGGGCCGGCGCCGTTGAGCGTTTCGGACATGAACTCGGCGATCTTTTCAGCCTTTGTCCGTTCAGCCTGCGCTTTGTTTCGCTCGACCTCGGCGGTGAGGCGCTGCTGCTTTTCGCCTTCGCGCGCGGCAATCGCATCATCGCGCTGCGCTGCGGCGCGATCGGCTTGCCACGCCGTTCCCGCGAGGCCGAGCACGAGCGCGAGCGCGACGGCACTGCCCGCCGTCACCATCACGCGATTTCGAAGGACAAATTTCCTGATTCGGTATGTCGTGCTCGGCGGCGCGGCGACGACGGCTTCGCCCGCGAGGTAGCGGCGGAGGTCCATCGCCAGCCCGTTCGCCGTCTCGTAGCGTCGCTGGCGGTCTTTCTCCAGCGACTTCATCACGATCCAGTCGAGCTCGCCGCGGACGAGTGTGCCCAGCTTGCGCGGCTCGATGCGGCGCTGCGCGGCGACGCTGGCGATCGTGTCGGTGTTGCTGCTCAGGCGCGTGCTGGGTTTGGGCGGCTCGACCTCGCGGATGATCCGCTGGATCTCGGCATACGCGGCAGACCGCAGCTGCTTGCTCGTGAACGGCGTCGTCCCCGTGAGCAGTTCGTACAGCAGCACGCCCAGCGAGTAGACGTCCGTCCGCGTGTCGATGTCGAGGTTCCCCTCGGCCTGCTCGGGACTCATGTACTCCGGCGTGCCGATGAGCTGCTTGTGCTCGGTGAAGAGCGTCATCTCGGTCAGCTTGCTCGACGTCGCCTTGGCGATGCCAAAGTCGATCACCTTGGTGTGTGGCCGCCCGTCCTGCGTACTGACAAGGATGTTCGATGGCTTGATGTCGCGATGAATGATCCCCTTGGTGTGCGCGTGCTGGACGGCCTGGCAGACCTGCGCGAAGAGTTCGAGGCGATCGGGAATATTCAGGTTGTTCTTGTCGCAGTACTCGACGATCGGATCGCCTTTGACGAGTTCCATCACGAAGAAGGGCCGGCCGGATTCGGTTGCGCCGGCGTCGAAGACGCGCGCGATGTTGGCGTGGTCCATCATCGCCAGCGCCTGGCGTTCCTGCTCGAAACGGGCGACGACCTGGCGCGTGTCCATGCCGAGCTTGATGATCTTGAGCGCGACTTTACGGCTGACCGGCTTGTCCTGCTCGGCCATGAAAACCGATCCGAAGCCGCCTTCACCGATCTGTTGGAGCAATTTGTACGGGCCGATCCGCGTGCCGGGGCCTTCACGGAGCGCCGTGAGAGAAGTTTTCGTCGCGCTGCTCAAAATGGTGGATCGCGAACTCTCGGGGACACCCGCCGTCGGGGCGCCCATGAACTGCCCGGCCTGCTCGTGAGACCTCAAGAGCGATTCGACTTCGTCGCGCAGCGCCGGGTCGCCTTTACAGGCAGCCTCGAGAAACGCCGCGCGTTGCTCGGGAGGCAACTCGCTTGCAGCGGCGAAGAGATTTTGCACACGCTCGGAGTTGGACATGGGGTCAATCTCCCGGTTCGCCGATCGCGCGATGCAGCCATGCCCGCGCGAACGTCCAGAGCCGATTCACCGTTCGGTCTGAAACCGCCATCGCGGCCGCGGTCTGCTCGACGCTCAGCCCGGCGAAGAACCGGAGGTGCACGACGCGCGCCGCATCGGCCGACTCGACCTCCAAGCGACGCAGCGCCGCATCGAACGACAGGATTTCGTCGGAGTTGTCGGCGACGGCGAGATCGGCGACGGAAGCGAAGTCCACGCGCCGCGCGGGTCGACCGTCAATCCCGCCGCGCTTTTCGCGCCCGCGAGATCTGGCATGGTCCAGAAGCACGCGTCGCATCGCCTCTGCCGCCGCCGCGTAAAAGTGTGCCTGCCCCGCCCAGGGAACCTCGCGCGGACTCACTAACTTCAAGTACGCTTCATGAACGAGCGCTGTCGCGGTGAGCGTGTGGCCGGGTCGCTCATTGGAGAGATTGAGCTGCGCCGCCTGGCGAAGCTGTTCATAAACGAGCGGCAACAGCTGATCCGCCGCCACCCGATCCCCGCCCGCAGCGGCCTGCATTAACCGTGCGGCGTCGGGGGAATCCGGATTCGGTGGCGACATCGCCCGATGCTACCGCCGGTCGCCGGGGCAGCAAAGAACGAACAGGATACGTGCCTGAAAATCGGGGTGACAGGATTTGAACCTGCGGCCTCTTCGTCCCGAACGAAGCGCTCTAGCCAAGCTGAGCTACACCCCGGATCGTCTCGAAAACCGCGCACGCCCGGTTCTCGATTCCGAGTCGGGAAAACATACTCGATGGACGATCGCTTGCAAGCCACCTGATTCGTTCCCTCCGATTCACCGCCGTTTTCAAGGCGTTTTTGGCGGTAGGCGGCGGATTCGGACGTTGCGGAACGCCACCGCGTCGCCGTGATCCTGCAGGACAATGTGCCCGGACCTGAGCTTCCCGAAGTTCGCCATCTCGGCGAACTTGCTCTGGGCCAGCAGCGTTTTCCATTCTGGTGATCCCATGTCGAAGCTCGCTGTCCGCACGTTGTTGAGCCAGTATTCGATCTTCGATCCATCGGCGACGATCCGCGCCGTGTTCCAGCGGTCGGGCGCGAGCGAGACGTCGCGATCCGGCGCGATGAGCGCATAGCACGAGCCGGCGCTGGTCAGCGGATTGCGGCCGTCGTTGTGGCGCGCATTGTCGAGGATCTGCATCTCCGGGCCGGTGCGCCAGGTCGGCATTTCGTCGAGCCCGGCGCGCCAGATCACGCCGCTGTTGCCGCCGGCGCTGATCTTCCAGTCGAGCGTCAATTCGAAGTTGTCGTACTCCTCGCTCGTGACGAGATCGCCGCCGCCTTCCACCCGGCGAAGCTCGCCGTCGATCGCCTTCCAACCTGCGGGCGGCTCGGCCTTCTCGCTGCTGCGCCAATTTGACAAGGATGAACCATCGAACAGCAGTTTCCAACCCGCGGCGCGCTGCGTTTCGGTCAGTTGGTTGTGCGTCCGCGTCGGTCCGACTTCGCCGGGCGCGTCCTGCGGGATCGCGTTCAGCGTGTACCACGCTTCGGTCGCCCAGAGAGGCTTGTCATCCGCGTTGTGAATCCGGTCGGCGACGCGGATGTGAACCACGTGTCCCACCTCGATGCCGGGAATCTCCAGGAAGACGCGCTTTCGATCGTTCGGCACGGTCGCCGATCTGACGGCGAGCGTTTTCTGATCGAGCTTCTCGCCGCCGTAGGTGTCGGCGGGTTGGTAGCGCCACTGCTCGACGAGGTAGTGTGTCGGCTCCGCGCCTTCAGTGCTGAGGAGCGGCTGTGTGAACTCCAGTTCGAAGCCGTTCGACTTCGCGCGCACGGCCAGGATCTCAAAACTCGGCGCGCCGTTGTAGGTCAGTTTCTGCAGGCCGAAACGGGCCTTGTCCTCCTGCCCCCAGTTGCCTGGGCCGCCGATCTCGCCGAGATAGAGTTCGCCGCCGCTGGTGGCGATCAATCGATTCACGCCGGCGTTCAAGCCTTGCGAGAAGCGGAAGACGCAGCCTTGCTCCACGTCTCCCGTTGGCGTGTGGATCGTTTCGATGAACGTGCGCTTCAGGCCGCCGTGCGTCACGTCGCCGTGCAGGATCTGTCCTTTCCACGGGCCGAACAGACACTCGGCCGGCTGCGACGGCGAATTGCCGATCTCGCCCTGCGGCAGCCACGCGATCGGCGGCGTCACTGGCTTCGACGCCCATTCATGATCCGGTTTGGTGTGGCTCCCATAGAAGTTGCCCGGCTTGATGTGAAGCAGCTTGCTCGAGGGGAGCCAGTCGCCCTGGTTGTCGGTGACGTAGATCTCGCCGCTACTCATGAGTCCGATGCCGTTGGGGGTGCGAAGCCCTTGAGCGACACACTCGACTTGCCCGGTCGCGCGCTCGATGCGGATGATCTGTCCTCGGCCGACGCTCGTCTGCGGATCGTGATCGATCTGCGGCACGTGCGACCGGCCGCCCGGATCCAGCGCCACCGCGAGGCCGGCGTAGAAGTAGCCGTCCTTGTAGATGAGCCCGAACGCGAACTCGTGGAAGTTCGCCGTCACCGGCCAGCCGCTGGAGATGCATTTGTATTCATCCGCCACGCCGTCGTGATCGTGATCGATCAGCTCCGTCAATTCCTGTTTCTGCAGGACGTAGATCTCGCCGTCGACGACCTTGATGCCCAGTGGCTCGGCCAGCCCGGTCGCGAATCGCTTCGGCACGCGCGTGGAGGGATCGATGAGGTACACATCGCCTTGCGGGTCCCAGGTGCAGAGGACCATTTTTCCATCCGGAAGGAAATCGATGCCGCCGACCTTGGGCTGGAAGTCTCCATCCGCGACGGTGCTTAGCGTGAAGGACGGGTGGATATCCTTCTCCGGTTCGCCGTCGCCGGGACGCGTGTTCATCACCGGTGCGATGAGCGCCTTCTTGCCCGGCGAGGTGACGTGCACCACATCGGCGGCGGTGAAGTATTTCTCCGGCGGGATGAGGACGAAGTCATCGGTGCCGGGCGGCGCCCACTTCAGGGTCATCTGTCCGTCGACGGCGCGATTGAACTGGCGCACGCGGATCTCGTGATCGCCGGCGGAGAGTTTCACCTTCGCCTCCCTGGCGTCATTCGCCGAGTGGAGGCCGTCGTTGTCGATGACCGGGCGGCCGTCGAGCAGGAGTTCGCTGCCGTCGTCGCTGCGGAGCTGGAAGCGGTATTCTCCGTCGGCGTCGATGTGAAGATAGCCCAGCGCCTCGGCGAGGAAGTGTTCTTTCAATCCGCCGAAGCCGCCGGGGGTTTTCAGATCGATCGTCGGGATGTTCGTCGAGACGTTGGGCGTCTGCCCGGCGACGAGTTGCTGAAGGCGCGACATCGGCTCGACATCGTACACGTAAAGCGTGAGGCCGGGCTGGCGGGCGTTTTCGGGTGGCGGGTCGGCCAAGAGCAGGGAACAGGACGAAACCGTCGCGAGGACGAATGTCTGCAGCATCGGGCAGCGGCGATGGATTCGCGTCGGATTCACTTGCCTTCCTCCTTGGTGTCGGACTCGTGCTTCACGGGCATTTTCGTGAGATTGCACCTGAATGCGGTCTCGCCGTTGTGGGGAAGCGATGTCATCCTCCGGGTCGCGCCGGCTTCACCATCGAAGCTCGGCTCCATGAGCATCGCGACATCCGCCGGCAGAGATGCGGTGATCGGCTGCCCGGCGCTTTCCGACGAAGTCTTGAGATCGATCCTGAGCATTTCGCCATCGCGGATCGGCGTCAGTTCGAACCCGACGGTTCCCGAGTTCCATTTCAACGTGACGTGATCGTCGTGGAGAGAATAGCCGAGCCAGCGGATGGCCGGTGTCATGTCCGGTGAGGCTCCGACCTCGAAGCGGATTGGCGATTTGCCATCCAGCAGGAACGTTCCCTTCGCGTGCGGCTGCGGGCCGTGCTTGGTGTCGTAGACCGCGCCGGTCAATTCGATCTCGCCGTTCCAGATTTTGTAGACGCTGCAGTGGACGGTATCGAACGCCATCCACCAGTGGTCGCCGAGGCTGATGACGAGCATGCGGGCATTGTCGTCGAGGACGCAGCGGAAGACCCACGGGTCGCGATCGTGCGCGGGGCGGGTGGTGGGTGGCGGCGAGTCGCCTTTGGGAGAAGACCCGCCGGGGGCGGCCGGAGTCGTTGATTGAGCCTGGAGCAGCAAGGCAAGCAGTAACACGATCGGCATGAACGCCCTCCGACGCGTCACGGTAGACGGCCGGGCCAAGATTGCAACGGGCGGGCTCGCCTCGCTCGATAACGGATCAGCATTGAACGGCCGGCCGGGCACCGAACCGTGTTGGACTCACAAGGACCGCTTCGCCCCGCGGGATCGAAAGAAAAATAAAACAGAGACCGTCCCCAGAACGATGCAGAGGGACGCCATTATGATGTCTTGGACGAGCATTTCATTTGAGACAGCTACCTTCCACTGTCGCGATCTAAACCACGCCGAGATGTAATCGATCTCGTACCAAAGCCCGACGAGCGAGGCGACGAATAGGAAGACCCAAACGCCGCGCGCGATCGGTCGATGGCGAGCGGCTGAACCGCGCGTTCGATACTCAATCACTTGAGGTTTGTGATCCGGTTGCGTCACGTTGGCTTCGAGCGAATAACGTAATGCCGTTGAGCGGCCGCGGCGGCGCACGCGCGACGCTCGGCCGCAAGTGAAGTATACCGCCGCCGCGGTCCGCTCCAGCGGCGGGTTATTTCACGCCTTCGGGCCGCCGCCCCGCAGGGCATGCCACCACAAAAACCATCCGTAGATCGGCGCGTGTCCCATGATGACGTATGAGAACGCGCCAACCGGGATCGCGCCCCAAGCAAACACGCGCGCGACAGGAACCGACACGAACGCGAGAACGAAAACCGCCAACACGATCATGAGTAGTCCGACGACCTGATAGCCAGCAGCGTTCTGACCGAAGACGCACCTCATGCCGGATGGCCGGCGTGAAATAACTTATCAATAACCTGACCGGCAGCGCCACATAGCGTTCCGGACGATTCGGCCGATTCTCGCCGAAAGTCGTTTGGTGGCAAGCACAAACGCGCTGCACCGGCCGGCATGGTATCCCGGTCGGCGTGCGCGAATTGGGATGCTCATCTGCGCAGCAGGGCACGGTCACTCGGGGGCGCGTGCACAGCGCCTCTCCGGGGACCCCGTAAAATCCGGCCATTCCGCTCATCGCGCACAATATCGGGCGCAAATCGGGCGCAGCCTATCGGCCCGCGGACTCGGTTTTGCCGGGTTTTTCCTCCGACCCGCTTTGACCCGGCGGGTGGCACAGCGTCGTACTCGAAGGGGTGAGGGCGGCGTGCATCAGGGCGGCTCGCCTTTGCCCGCGCGAAAGCGATTTGCCTCCGCGCGAAACCGACTTTTGTCCGCGCGAAAGTCATTTTTGCGGGCGCGAAAGTCATTTTTGCGGGCGCGAAAGTCATTTTTGCAGGCGCGAAAGTCATTTTTGCAGGCGCGAAACAAACTTTTCTGTGCGCGAAACTGAGTTTCGCGCACGCAAAAGTCAGTTTTCTGTGCGCGAAAATTCGTTTCCTGAAGCGCGGTCCGCGATATCAGCTCTAGAAACGCACTTTCACGTCCCATTCGACGCGGGCCGATTTCCTTCCGTCTGTTTCGTTAAGTCGGGTGGTAACGGCTTCGATGAATTTCGCGTGCCTTGAGGACGCGGCTGAGCGGAGGATTGGGAAGGCGTTTTGTCTACTCGGCGTTCGGCGGCGAAAGCGGACCCGCAACTGATCGCTAGGGCCCGCGAACTCCGCGACCGGTGGCTGGAACAGGTCAACGCGCAGGGAACCGCGCTGCCGATCGGGAAGTACGACGTGGCGAAGGCTGGCGGCGTAAGTCGAATCGGGCGGGAGACTCCCGGGCGTTCCTCTTACACGATCTCGACCGCCCGCGGATAGCTGCCCAGCACGGTCAGCTGCAGGCAGTGTTGCCGCGCCTCGGCGATCGCTTTCTGCATCGTCGCATCGTCGGCGTGGCCTTGCGTGTCGATGAAGAAGTAATATTCCCAGTTCACCTTGCGGCTGGGCCGCTTCTCGATGTCGGTCAGGTTGATGCCGGCGCTCTTGAACACATCCAGCACCTCGGCGAGCGCGCCGGGCTTGTGGCTGGTGGTGAAGAGGAGGGCGGTCTTGTCGTCGCCGGTCTTTTTCGCGGCTTCGCGCGAGACGACCCAGAACCGCGTCGTGTTGTCGGGGTTGTCTTCGATCCGCTCGAAGAGCGTGTTCAATCCGTACATCGTGCCCGCGATGCTGCTCGCGATCGCGGCGGTGCCGGGTTCTTTGCTGGCCATCTCGGCGGCCTTGCTGGTGCTGGCGACGGGCTGAACCTCGCGGCCCTTCGCGGTCGCTTCCAGGAACTTTCTACACTGCGCGAACACTTCCGGCTTGGAGCAGATCCGCGTGATCTTGTCCCACGGCTCACTCGCGAGGAGCTGGTGGTGGATCGTCACCAGCACTTCCGCACAGATGCGCGCGGACGATTCGAGGAACGCATCGAGCGTGTCGATCACGCCGCCGTGCAGCGAGTTCTCGACCGGCACGAGGCCGTAATCGATGTGGCCGCGGACGACTTCCTGGAAGACGGAGTTGATGTCGGCGAGCGGGACGTAGTCGACGCTTGATCCGAACTTCAGGACGGATGCCTGGTGAGAGAACGTGCCGAGCGGGCCGAGGAAGCCGATGCGCAGCGGGCGCTCGAGCGCGAAGGAGCCGGACATTAATTCGCGATAGACGGCGCGCAGGCATGAATCCGGCAGCGGGCCCTGGTTGAGCTTGCCCACCTTTTCCAGAACCGCCTTCTCGCGATCGGGCGCGTAGACGGGCGAGTTGTCCTTCTGCTTCACCTTGCCGACTTCGATGACGATCTTGGCGCGCTCGTTGAGCAGACGGACGAGCTGTTCGTCGACGGCGTCGATCTGTCTGCGAAGGGCTTCAAGGTCATCCGGCATCGGAAACGGTTGTAAATCCGCCGACGGAAGAAGGCAATTCGCCGCGGCGCTTATGTCTCGACGGTCGATCGCCCACGATGGGACGCAACCCGCCTTCGATATTTCACGACGGGTTCGGAACGATGCGGCAACTCGGTATGATTCGCCAGCCATCGCGAACCGTGAGCGTCGATGCGTCGCGGCGGGGGTTGGCGAGCGGATGCGCAGGCTGCACATAATGGCGTGTGCAGGACGCAGATTTATCGCCGGGGGCGATTTGGCGCATAATCGCCTGTGGGACGAGGTCCCGGTACGATTCGAAATAGAACCAGATCCATGTCGGAGGATAATATGAAGTCGATTCAGATGCGTCGGTGGGCGGGTGCGGTGGCGATGAGTATCGCCATCGCGGTAGCGGGTTGCGACAAAGCCGAACCTGCGGCGACGCCTGCAAAGGGCGGCTCGACCGGCGCGGCGCAGAGCCAGAAGCTGACGGTGGGATTCTCGCAGGTGGGCGCCGAAAGTGCCTGGCGTACCGCCAACACGCAGTCGATCAAGGACGAGGCCGCCAAGCGCGGAATCAACCTGCAGTTCGCCGATGCTCAAGGCAAGCAGGAAAACCAGATCCAGGCCATCCGGTCGTTCATCGCACAGAAGGTGGATGTGATCTCGTTCTCGCCGGTCGTCGAAACGGGCTGGGAACCGGTCTTGAAGGAAGCGAAGGAGGCGGGAATCCCGGTCGTTCTGAGCGATCGCCGCGTCGCAACGACGGATGATTCGCTGTACGCCACATTCCTCGGCGCCGACTTTATCGAAGAAGGCCGGCGCGCCGGGAAGTGGGCAATCGACGCGATGAAGGGCAACGCGGTCATCGCCGAATTGCAGGGCACCCCCGGCGCCGCTCCCGCGATCGATCGCAAGAAAGGTTTTGAAGAAGCGATCGCCAGCCAGCCCGGCATGAAGATCATCAAGAGCCAGACCGGCAACTTCGAGCGCGCCAAGGGACGCGAAGTCATGGAAGCGTTCCTCAAGAGCCCGGAAGGCGCCAGCATCAACCTCGTGTTTGCCCATAACGATGACATGGCGCTGGGCGCGATCCAGGCCATCGAAGCCGCGGGCAAAAAGCCAGGCGTCGACATCAAGATCGTTTCGATCGACGGCGTCCGCGACGCGTTCGTCGCGATGACCGAGGGGAAACTCAACTGCAGCGTGGAGTGCAACCCCATGATCGGTGCGCAGCTCTTCGACCTCATCGAGAAGGTATCCAAAGGCGAATCGGTGCCGAAACGTGTGACGGTGGAAGAAGGCGTCTTCCCGCAGGAGAAGGCGGCCGCGGCGCTGCCCACCCGCGCTTATTGACCTCGAACTGGCCACGAATGAGCACGAGTTGACGCGTCGTTTGATCTACATGCGCGTCGCTCGTCCCATTCGTGGTGGCTCTTCCTGATCGCCCTCATCCGCGAAGACTCATGCCGACCGATTCGACTATCCTACAAGCCGCCGGGATTCATAAGCGATTCACCGGCGTAAACGCGTTGGATGACGTCTCTTTCACGCTTCGCCGCGGCGAGATTCACGCGCTCATGGGCGAGAACGGCGCCGGCAAGAGCACGCTGATCAAGGTCATCACCGGCGTCTATCCGCGCGACGGTGGCACCGTTACGCTCGACGGAGAGCCGATCTACCCGCGCTCGCCGAAAGATGCCGACGATGCCGGCATCCGAACGGTCTACCAGGAAGTGAATCTCGTCCCGTACCTGACGGTTGCGGAGAACCTGCTCATCGGCCGCTTCCCGAAAGTCGGCGGATTCATCTGCTGGGGGAAGGTGCGGGCGATGGGCCGCGAGGCGATGCAGCGGCTGGGCATCAACATCGATGTCTCCCGGCCGACGAACAGCTATTCGATCGCGATCCAGCAGATGGTGGCGATTGCACGAGCCGTGATGACGGACGACCGACGCGTCGCAACGAAAGTGCTCGTGCTCGATGAGCCGACGAGTTCGCTCGATGCGGCCGAGGTCGATCAGCTCTTCTTGGTGATGCAGCGGCTGCGCGAACAGGGCGTTGGGATCATTTTCGTCACGCACTTCATGGACCAGGTGTACCGGATCAGCGATCGCATCACCGTGCTGCGCAACGGGAGATTCGTGGGGGAGTATCTCAAGAGAGACCTGCCGCGGCTGGAACTGGTCTCGAGGATGATGGGCCGGAATATCGAAGAAGTCGCGGCGATGAACCAGTACCGTCCGGCGACGTCCGCATCGTCTGCGAAAACGGGCGGCGGCATCGAAGTGAAGGGCCTGGCCAAGGCCGGCAAGGTGGGGGCGACCTCGTTCCCGATTCGTCCCGGCGAGGCTGTCGGGCTCGCGGGATTGCTCGGTTCGGGTCGGACGGAAACGGCGCGGCTCATCTACGGCATCGATCGCGCGGACGCCGGCACGCTGACGCTCGACGGCGAAGAAATCTCGCCCACCTCGCCGCGGAAAATGATCCTCGCCGGCTTCGGCATGACGCCGGAAGACCGCAAGATCGACGGCATCGTTCCGAACCTGAGCGTGCGTGAGAACATGGTGCTGGGCCTGCAGAGCCGGCACGGTTTGCTGAAGAAGATCAGCACGCGCCAGCAATACGCGATCGCAAACGAATACATCAAGAAGCTGAACATCAAGACGCCGCATGCCGATCAGCCGATCAAGAACCTCTCCGGCGGCAATCAGCAGAAAGTCCTGCTCGCCCGCTGGCTGGTGACCAAACCACGCTTGTTGATTCTCGACGAGCCGACGCGCGGCATCGATGTCGGCGCCAAGGCCGAGATCGAGAAACTCGTCGGCGAACTGTGTCAGCAGGGGATGAGTGTGCTCTTCATCAGCAGCGAACTGGAAGAAGTCGTCCGCACCTGCGCCCGCGTCGTCGTGTTGCGCGATCGCAAGCAGGTGGGCGTGCTCGAAGGAAACGACGTGGAGATCGCCGGCATCATGAAAACGATCGCAATGCACGAACCGAACGCGGCGGAGGCGGGCACGCGATGAGCCAAACGCCTCCGAACAGCCTTTCACCTGCGAACTCGTTCCGGCCGATCTCGATGGCGCAGAAGATCCTGGGCATGCGCGTCCTCTGGCCGCTGCTGGCGCTGGCATTGCTCCTTGCGTACAACGCGATTTTCACGCCCGGCTTTTTCAACGTCACCGTCGTCGGCGATCGGCTGTATGGGTCGTTGATCGACGTGCTGTCGAACGGCACGATTGTCGCCGTCCTCGCGATCGGCATGACGTTGGTGATTGCGACCGGCGGCGTCGATCTGTCGGTCGGATCGACGATGGCGATCGGCAGCGCGCTGGCCGCCATGCTCGTCATCCCGCCGACGATGACGCCCAATGTCGTGAGCGGTCTCGGCTGGAACTTCTGGCCGTCCGTCATCATCGCCTGCTCGGCGGCGGGGCTTATCGGATTGTTCAACGGCTTCCTCATCGCGGTCGTGCGGATTCAGCCGATCATCGCGACGCTCATTGTCATGGTCGCCGGCCGCGGCGTCGCGCAGATGATCACCGGCCCGTTCAAGCCGGATGTGAAAGCCTCTGCGTTGTACATGGCGATGGGCAACGGCTACTTCCTGCTACTGCCACTGGGTGTGGCGATCGTCGTGGTCGTCTTCGGCTTGTGTGCCGCGTCGACCCGATTGACAGGGCTTGGCCTCGCACTGGAAACGGTCGGCGACAGTCCGTCAGCGGCCCGCTATGCCGGACTTCGCGTGAAGCTGATCACGGTCAGCGCCTACGTCTTTAGCGCCATCTGTGCAGCGATCGCGGGCCTGATCGACGCGTCGAAAACGTCTGCTGCCGATCCGATCAACAGCGGCATCGGCATGGAGCTTTACGCGATCTTTGCCGTCGTCGTGGGCGGCACCGCATTGACCGGCGGGCGGTTCACGCTCGTCGGCTCCATCATCGGTGCGCTGCTCTACCAGGCGCTCAACACGACGCTTCTCTCGACCAAGATTGCCGGCCACGACATCAAGCCCGCTTATCTTCCGTTGCCGATCGCGATCGTGATCATCATGGTGTCGCTGTTGCAGTCGGTGAAGTTCCGAGAGGCTTTGCTCAAGCCGTTCGCCTCGAAGCGGAGGGCCGGCTGATGACGGACGTAGCTCCCATGCTTCCGCATGCCGGGGGTAAGGCCCGCGTGTCGTGGCTCAATCCTGCGTATCTGCCGCTTGTCGCGACGTTTTTCGTCGTGATCGCGCTCGCCACCTTCGGCGGCATGAGGTACGACGGCTATCTCAACCCTCAGGCAGTCGCCAACCTCTTCAACAACAACGCATACCTGGGAATCGTTGCGATCGGGATGACCTTCGTCATCCTCAGCGGCGGCATCGATCTCTCGGTCGGTTCCGCGATCGCGTTCGCCACGGTGCTGATGGCAATCCTAGTGCATCCCAGCATCGCTCAGCAGATCGCGAAGAATCCATCACTTGATCCTGCAACGCTTATCCACGGCGGCGGGCTTCATCCGATCAGTGCGGCGATCATTACGCTGATCGTCGGAACGCTGTTCGGCCTCGCGATGGGCTTCCTGATTTCGACCTATGAGTTGCCCGCGTTCATGATCACGCTCGCGGGAATGTTCCTCGCGCGGGCGATGGCGTTCGTCGTGCTCGATTTCTGCTCGCCGGCAAGTTCGGGCTCCGCGAGCCTGCCCGTCTCACATCCGTTTTACGAATGGGTGCGAGACCATGCGGTGCAGGTCTGGACGCAGACCGGTCGAGTCAATCCGCGCAGCAATCGTGCGCTGCCCGACCTGCCGATTCGTCTGTATCTCACTGCGCTGTTGATGGTGACATCGTACGGCGTCGCGGTGGTCGTGCTTCACTTCACCGCCTTCGGACGCAGCATCTATGCCGTCGGCGGCGATGAGAACTCTGCCAAGCTGCTCGGTGTACGCGTGCCGCGCGTGAAGATCGCGGTCTACGCGGTGAGCGGCTTCATGGCCGCGCTCGCGGGCGTGGTGGCGAGCTTCGACTCCAACGCCGGCAACCCCGCCGACAAGGTCGGGACAGAACTCGACGCGATCGCGGCCGTCGTCATCGGCGGCACGCTCCTCACCGGCGGCCGGGGCTTCGTCATCGGCACTCTGCTCGGCGTCCTGGTGCTCGCCCTCATCCAAGGGTTCATTCCGGTGGAGAAACGGCTCAACGCCGAGACCACCCGCATCTTCATCGGCTGCCTGATGCTGGTGTTCATTCTCCTTCAGACAAGTTTCAACGCGCTCGGAAAGTGGCTGAGCGCGAGCAGGGCGTAGTCGGCGCTTCTCACGGAAGCAGTCGCGATTAATATCCCATGGATGCCCATTAAGATCACCGTCATCGGCGCCGGTGCCGTCGGCTGGACGCGGACGCTCATGCAGGACCTTCTCTGCGTGCCCGAGTTTGCCGACATCACTTACGCCCTCACCGACATCTCCGAGCACAACCTCGGCATGTCGTATCAACTCTGCGCCAAGGACGTCGCCGAGAACAAGCTGCCGACAAAGCTCGAGCGCTCGACCGATCGAAGAAAGATGCTCGAAGGCGCCGATTACGTCGTCTGCGCCATCCGGCAGGGCGGGCTCGAGGCGTTTCAGACCGACATCGAGATCCCGCTCAAATACGGCATCGACCAGTGCGTCGGCGACACGATCTGTGCCGGCGGGATCATGTACGCGCAGCGGACCATCCCCGCGCTGCTCGAGTTCTGCAGAGACATCCGCGACGTCGCCAAGCCCAACGCGTGGATGCTCAACTACAGTAACCCGATGGCGATGAACACCTGGGCCTGCAACCAGTACGGCGGCGTGTTCACGGTCGGCTTGTGTCACGGCGTTCAGCACGGCCACTGGCAGATCACCAAGGCGGTCGAACTCTGGGCGAAGAAGAACGGACACATCGGCGCGGATAAATCGCTCAAGATGGACGATGTGCAGATCGTCTGCGCGGGGATCAACCACCAGACGTGGTACATCAAGGTCAACTTCCGCGGACACGACATCGTGCCGATCCTGCCTGAGATTTTCGGCGAGGTGCCCGAGCATGCGAAGCGCGAGAAAGTGCGAATCGATGTGCTCAAACGATTCGGCTACTACTCGACCGAATCCAACGGCCACCTCAGCGAGTACGTGCCGTGGTACCGCAAGCGCGTCGAGAACATCGTGAACTGGATCGATCTGGATAACTGGATCGACGGCGAAACCGGCGGGTATCTGCGCGTCTGCACCGAAGGTCGGAACTGGTTCGAAACCGACTTTCCGAACTGGATGAACGAGCCGTCGAAAATCCTCCACGGCGAGAACAAGAACTACGCCCGCAGCAACGAGCACGGCAGCTACATCATCGAGGCGCGCGAGACCGGCCGAACCTATCGCGGACATTTCAACATTCTCAATCGCGGGCACATCACGAACCTGATGGAGGGGTGCTGTATCGAGATTCCGGGTTATGTCGATCGCAACGGCCTGCACATGCCGGTCGTGGGTGAGCTCCCCCTGGCGTGCGCGGCGACATGCAGCGTCAGCACGCACGTCCAGAGGATGGGGATGGAGGCGGCGGTGAAAGGCGATCTTCACCTGCTTCGACAGGCGATGCTGCACGATCCACTGGTGGGAGCGGTGTGCGAGCCGGAAGAGGTGTGGCAGATGACCGATGAAATGCTGGTTGCGCAGTCGAAATGGCTCCCGCAATACGCGGGCGAAGTTCCCCAAGCGCGGCAACGCCTGCAGCGTCATGAGCAAGCGGGGACCCGGATGGCCCGTCGCGAAGCGCGCGGGGCCGCTCGGCTGTCGACGAGGTCGGTCGACCAGATGCAAGCCGAAAAAGAGCGAATGCGTGAACTCGCCAGTGCGACTGACAAAGCCAACCCCGGCAGCGTGAAAATTTGAGTGGGGTTGATTTATGTTGACCGAATCACCGCTCCCGTTTAGCGTTCTCGGGCAACGTAAGGATCTTGTCACCGAACGCCAGATCGTTTCGGCGCGAGTTTCCCATTCCGTTTTCGAATTGCCGCACCATTTCGTCAGGAAAAGGAGAGACCAAAATGCTTCGTTATTGGATCGCTCGCCATCGCAGCATGGCGTTGCTCACGGCGCTTTGCGCGCCCATCGTTTCGCTCGCTTCGACCTCGATTGCTCAAAACGTCACGCTTGGCGAGTTTGACGGTCCCTTCTCCGCGTCGGCGTTTCATCGCATCGCATCGTCCGCCGCGACTGACACCCTCGTGCCCGGCCTCTCGAACGTCTCCTTCAACTCCACACGCCTTGGCGGTGTCGAGAACTTGAACGCTATGGTCATTGGCGCGTACACCGACCCGTCGAGCAGCACGGCTCGATCGGGGCTCTACACGCGTCTTGCGGGCGGAGCGATGAGCACCCTGGTGGATAGCTCCAGCAGCACCGCCGGCGGCGAGACGATCCTCTCGATCGTCAGCGCCGGCGAATGGATCGACGGCCAGGTCACCTTTGCGGCAAACACCGCTGCCGGCCAGAAACTCTATCGCCGTGAAACCGGCGGGACGCTGACGACGCTCATTTCGGCAGGGGACGTCATGCCCGGCGGCACGGGCGAAGCGATCACCGGATTCATCAAGGTCGGCGGCGACGCCAGCGGCTATGCGTTTGCCGCCCATCTGGCCAACGGCACCGACGCATTGCTGCAGAGCACCTCCAATACCGCCGCCAGCGCCATCACGATCACCGATGAGCGTTCACGCTTCCTGATTCCCGAGCCCATCTCGTTGATCAGCTACACCGATGTCGGCTATCGCAACGGACTCGGCGCCTTTATTCCGACGGCTGTCGAGGCGGACAATCCCGCCCTCATCGGACCGGCCGGTGTGATGCTTTCGCAGCCGGGCAATCCGATCCGCGTGCCGACCTACAAGACGGCGCCGATCATCGGCGCGCCCGAAGACGACATGCGCTTCATGGAGTTTGAAAAGCTTCGCCTGTTCGATCACGCCGGCGAGCGATGGATCGGATTCACCGGTGGATTTATCGAAGAGGACAACCCCGTCGCTCCCGACCACTACATGGGCGTCTTCACCATTGATGAGGCAGGCAGCTACAAGAACTGGATCAACAGCGATCTGCCGCTCCCGGGACTTCGCCACGATGTGCAGGAGTTCAATGGCTTTGGGCTCAGCGAAGACAGCTTCGCCGCGGGCGCCGTCGACGAGGCGGGCGGTCGATACATCTACACGGAAGTGGGCGGCGTACTGCGCTACGTGTTGAGCACGTACGACACGCTGGACGGAAAATCCCTTTCCGCGATCCGCTGGAACCAGGACAACATCCAGGGTTATTCACTGTTCTTCACGGCCGAGTTCACCGATGGGACGACTGGCGTCTACAGCGTGATGCTGCCCGAACCGACGACGGCCGCCGCGGCGGCGGGAATGCTTGGGCTTCTCTCGCGGCGCCGCCGGCGCGCGTCCTTGCCCTTTCGCCTCGCCATGAGCGGTGTCGAGCCGCTCGAGAGTCGTCGGATGCTCGTCGGCGAGACGGTTCTCGCGCCAGTGAATGCGAGCTTCTCGACCGACAATGAAAACGAAGTCGATATCGCCGTGAATCCCGCCAACCCACTGCAGGTTTACGCCGTGTCGAACAGCGGCGGCACCGGGCTTCGCAGCAGCTACAGCACCAATGGCGGCGCGAGCTTTACCAACAGCCTGATCACGACACTCGCCGGCGATGCGACGTTCTGCGATGCGCGGGTCACGTTCGACAATTTCGGCAACCTGTGGCTCGTCTATCTCAACACGGCGACCAACGTCGTGCTTTGCAGGAGCACCAATGGCGGCCAGACGTTTACGCAGGTGACCAAGTGGACCGGCGCGTGGGACAACCCGTCGATCGCCGCCGGTGTGAACAACTTCATCGGCATCCAGGCGACCGGCCCGTCGGGACAAACGGCGCTCGGCGTGCAGTCAACCGGGGTTGGAACGAGTAACGCTCCGGTCGCGCAACAGGTCGCTCCCAGCAGTTCGGGCATGGGCTATGGAGATATCATCATCGCCAACGACGGTTCGGTGCTCATGACCACCAACGGAAGCTCCGGCGGGCAAGGCCACGGCAAGGGGTGCCGCGCTGTTTGAAAACTCACCAGCTCTAAAGGTTCAAAAGCATGGTGCGGAATGGCGGGTCACGACGCCTGGCGGGGACGTTCGTTCACGCCATGTGGTTCATTGCGTATCTTCCCTCGACCGCACAATCCATCCACCCACGGGACGGGCGGTTTTGCCGGTTGCCACCTATATTGCGGTGACTGAGCCCTTGCAGCAGGACGCGGTGCGAACGCCTGCCGCCATTTCAGACACACGGCGGGCGGG
>JANOBD010000073.1:0-2268 GCA_031411495.1 Phycisphaerae bacterium
CGCAATCCCGGCACTCGCGCCGGCGTAAGCGGCAAAAACGACGGGTGAGCAGTCGATGAGTTGCAGATCGCGAACTTCGCGGATGTATCGGTCTCCTTCTTTGCGAACTACGTCATCGAGCGCGATGAATCCGAACGATGAGCCGGTGATGTCGCCACGTTCCAGGTGGATCCGCGTATCGCGCCCGACGCTCGTGTCCGCCAGATCGATTTCGTAACGCAAGCCGACGTTGTCGACGCTTAATCGCATCGTGCCGCTGGACACGCGGCCCAGAAGCAAATCGGTGTTGTGATTCAGCAATCCGGCAGCGTTGTGCTTTTCCCGGATCGCACGATCAAACGCGGTCGGCGCGATGCGTTCGAACACGTCCTTAGCGAGCTGGTATTCGGTGCCGGGTTTGTTCGCGTTGTAAAACACGCTGGCATAACCAACGGCCATCGCGCCGCCGCTGGTGCTGCGCATCAGTCGCACGGGTGCCGCTGGCGGGTTCACCGTGAATCGTCTTTCGATCTCTGTTTTCATTGGTCGTCCTTCGTCGCATGGCGAACGGGTTGGGCGCGGGCGAGCATCGCGTCGCGCTTCAGGTCAAGTTCAACCTCGGCAATGCGGCGGTCGAATGGATCGGTGATGGTCGCGATTCGCTCGCGTTCATCCTTCAAAGCGCGGGTGACGATGTCGCATAGCGCCGCCCGCGTTCGATAAGTGGTTGCTGTTTCCTTCATGTTGTTTCCGGGGTTGATGTTCATCTTGGGTCCGTCTGTTCGACCAGATCGTCCGGCCGTCCTGAGAGGTTGGCGCGGCCCTTGTCGAGAACGGGGTTTAACGGCCACGCCTGTAGTTGTTTGATCAGGATCGGGAGTGACTGCACGGTCATCCATCGGGGTAGCGGAAAGAACGGATCGCCCGTCGCCGCGTCGCCTAGATCGCGGTGGAGGTATTCCAACTTTCGCAACGCCAGGATGAGCGGCGGCAATGCCGCCGTGATGCCGTTGATGTATTGCTCGTGTTCGGTCGCATGCGCCTGCCGGATGGTCTGCTGCGCCTGTTCCGTGATCGTGAGCATCATCGTCTGAAATTGCCCGATCGCCTGTTCGGTCCATCCGAGTTCCTGTTGAAGCTCGCCCAGGCTACCGGCCGTGGGAGATGGCAACGGATCGCCGGCGATGATGGCCGTGATGAGTTCGGACTCGGCTTGCGGCGCCGCCGCATTCGTCGCGTCGATCGCCGATAGCAGGTCGTTCCGACGCGCTGCCAGTGCGGACGCTTTGGCCTGCGCCGCCTGATAGATCGGCACGTCTTCGACGCGTTTCGGTTTCGGTGTTTCGGATTCCATATTGTCTCCTGCCGCAAGGCGCGCCCGCTGTGACACGAGCGCGCCCTGCGACGTTGTGATTTAGCCGGCAAGGGGCTCGGAATAGTTCGGCGTTGCGGGAAATGCTTCGAGTTGCTTGATCAGCGTTTCGAGTCCCGGCACCGTGAGCCAGTCGGGCAACGGTTGGAAAGGATCGCCAACTGCGAAGCCGTCGAGCTTGCGGTGAAACGCGTTCAACTCGCGAAGCACGGCCGCGAACTTCGGCGCGGCCTTGGTGAGCTTCGCCATGATCGCGGTGTGTTCATCCCTGTGAACCTCCCGGATGTGACGCTGCGCCTTGCTGGCGATGTGGCCATACATCGCCGACTGATGGGCCTTGATCGCTTTTTCGGTCAAGTCCAGTTCACGATAGAGCGACGACACATCGACACGCGGTTTAATGGTCGGAGAGTCGCCGCGCAGGATCGCCGCGACTTGCTCTTCGTCGTGACGCCTGGTCTGCGCGTCGACTTTCGCCTGTTCGATTTGATCTTCAAGTTGATTGCGCCGCTGGGCGAGACGCGTTGCGGTGCCGAGCGCGAGTTGAAACGCTTCGGTTTCTTCGACGCGCGTCGGGACTTCGGGAAGATCCAGCTTCGGGGGAGCAGTAAGAGCCATGACAAACGTTCCTTCCGGCATCAGCCGGTTGTGAGAATGACCGCGACTCGGCAACGTGCCGGGCCGATGGTCGGGATTTATTGGTGGCGGGGGGTCGGCGGTTTTGGCGGTTGAACGATCGCATGACCGTCAGTGGCCGCGAACGCAAAAACACACGGGTATTGATGCCGTTTTGGGACGGCTTAACCCCCGGACCTTCAATTTGGGCACAAATCACGCGAGACGTGACGGACGGTCTAACGTTCGCGCCCTGCTGTAGAAAGCGATCCCGCCCCACACCGGTGCACTGCGAACGCTCG